>JBGPFE010000023.1:0-57119 GCA_041483135.1 Gammaproteobacteria bacterium
ACTTCAACGCCGAACTACAGCACCTCATACGCATGCTTGACTCGCCGCCACCCCACCACGGTCATGTGCAGCAGGCCGTCTATGCCGCCCAGTTCGACGAACGCGCCGTAGTCGGTGATGTTTTTGACGATGCCTTTGACCACCGCGCCTTCCGAGAGGCTGGAGAGCAGCGCCTGGCGTTCGGCGCCCTGCGACGCTTCGAGCACGGCGCGGCGCGATACCACGACGTTGTTGCGCTTGCGGTCGAGCTTGATGACCTTGAACTCCATCACCTTGTTTTCATACGGCGCGGTGTCTTTGACCGGCCGGATGTCGACCAGCGAGCCGGGCAGAAAGGCGCGGATGCCGTTCACCATCACGGTGAGGCCGCCTTTGACCTTGCCGTTGATGAGCCCCTGCACCAGCGTGCCCTTTTCGAGCGCCTGCTCGAGATCCATCCACGCCGCGAGCCGCTTGGCTTTGTCGCGTGACAGGCGCGTTTCACCGAAGCCGTCTTCGAGCGCATCGATCGCGACCTGCACGAAATCACCGGGTTTGACGTCGATTTCGCCGCGGTCGCTGCGGAATTCTTCAGCTGGGATGTAACTTTCTGATTTTAAACCGGCATTCACTACGACATGGTTGGCATCGACGCGTATCACTTCAGCGGTGATGACTTCGCCGATCCGCATTTCCTTGCGCGCGAGGCTTTCCTCGAACAGCGCGGCAAAAGTTTCACTCGTACCGGCGGGGGAAACAGTATTCATTATCTGCACATTAAGAACCTGAAAAACCCGTTATTTCAACGGGGTCTGGTTAATCAACGCCGCGAGCCTGGCAGCTCATGGCACCCGTTTCGCTGCAGCATAACGCGCCAGCACGTGTTCCACAGCCTTGTCGATCGAGAGCTTGGTGGTATCAAGCAGGCTGGCGTCGTCACTCTTCTGCAGCGGGGCTACCGAGCGCGCGCTGTCGCGCGCATCACGTTGCCGGATATCCTGCAAAAGGGTCGCCATATTAGCATCCATTCCTTTTTCTATCAACTGTTTATAACGCCGGCGGGCACGCTCCCCGGCGTCCGCCGTCAGGTAGATTTTAACGACCGCGTCGGGAAATACGACCGAGCCCATATCGCGTCCGTCGGCTACCAGCCCTGGCGGCTGGCGGAACGCCCGCTGGCGCGTCAGCAGCACCTGCCGCACGGCGGGTAACGCGGCCACGCTGGAGGCGACGGCACTGGCTTGCTCCGAGCGGAGAGTATCTGTTACAAGTTCATGATTTAAATAAATATTATCTCCATCGAAACACACATCTAAAGACCGGGTCAAGCGCGCCATGGCCGGCTCGTCGGAACTGTCCATCGCGGCCTTGAGCGCAGCCAGCGCAACCAGCCGGTAGAGTGCACCGCTATCGAGATAGTGGAAACCGAGGCGCTGCGCGACAAGCTTCGCGACCGTGCCCTTGCCGGAGGCCGACGGGCCGTCGATCGCGATCACCGGTGGTTGTTTGCTAACACTCATTTCCAAACCATGGAACCGCCGATGAACGCAGACAGACGCAGATAGCAACAAAAAATATTTTTGATCGGCGTTTATCGGCGTGCATCTGCGGTTACCGGGTTGTGATCTTCAACCCCGCGGAGCGGGCGAGTTCGACGAAACCCGGGAAAGAAGTCGCGACGTTGGCGCAGTCGGTGATCGTGATCGGCGCACTTGCGCGCAGGGCCGCGATTGCGAACGCCATTGCAATACGGTGGTCCGCGTGGCTGGCGACAGCGCCACCGCCGTATTTGCCGCCGGTGACGCGCATGCCGTCGGCCGTCGGCTCGGCAACTACGCCGAGCGCCTGCAATCCGTCGGCCATCACCGCGATGCGGTCGGATTCCTTGACGCGCAACTCCCCGGCTCCACGCAACGTAGTTACGCCGCGCGCATTCGCGGCGGCAACGAACAATACCGGAAATTCGTCGATCGCAAGCGGCACCAGCTCGACTGGAATCTCGATACCTTTCAACTCGGCGTGGCGCACGCGGATATCGGCGACCGGCTCGCCGCCAGCCTGGCGCTGGCTGAGTAGCTCGATACTCGCGCCCATCAAACGCAGGATGTCGATGACACCGGTGCGTGTCGGATTGACCCCGACGCGCTCGAGCGTCAGGTCCGATCCCGGGGCAATGCTCGCGCCTACGATGAAAAACGCCGCCGATGAAATATCCGCCGGCACTTCGATGTCGGTCGCAGTGAGCTTGCCGCCACCGGTCACGCATGCCGTACTACCGTTGCGTTCGACCGGGTGACCGAACGCGGCAAGCATGCGCTCGGTGTGGTCACGCGTCGGCGCCGGCTCGGTCACGCAGGTCTTGCCGCGCGCGTAAAGTCCCGCCAGCAGCAGCGCCGACTTGACTTGCGCGCTCGCAATCGGCAGCGGGTAATCGATGCCGCGCAAATTAGCAATGCCCATGATCTTGAGCGGCGGCCGACCGCCATCGGCGGTGATGATTTCGGCGCGCATCTTGCCGAGCGGCTCGGCGATGCGTTGCATAGGCCGCTTGCGCAGGCTCGCGTCTCCGGTCAGTTCGCAATCAAAGTTCTGCCCCGCCAGCAGCCCGCACAGCAGACGCATCGAGGTGCCGGAATTGCCGCAGTCGAGAACTTTCCCCGGCGCTTTGAGACCGCGCATGCCGACGCCATGCACCGTGACGTTGCCGTGATGCGGGCCATCAATACGCACGCCGAGAGCGCGAAATACGTTCATCGTCGCGATCGCATCTTCGCCTTCGAGGAAACCGCTGATGTGTGTCACGCCTTCGGCGATCGAGCCGAGCATGATGCTGCGGTGGGAAATCGACTTGTCGCCCGGCGCGCGCAGACGTCCCTTGAGCGCGCCGCCGGCCTCCAATTTATACGTTACCGTCATTTATCGACCATTAATAAAAGCTTTGCCGCCAAGGACGCCAAGGAAATCGAAACCAATATAACCGCGGAGGAACATAGATAAACGCAGATTAGCACCACTATTTAAATGCTCCTCTTAATTGGGTCGTATTTGGTTTTCCTTTGCGTCCTTGGCGGCTCAGCTTCTATTTTTCAGCAGCCATTTCGCGCGCGCGGCGCGCGCCGCGGCGAATTTTGCCCCCAGCCCCTGCCCGTCGCTCGCCTCGAGCATGCCACGCAGCACCTCGAGTTCGCCGAGATAACCGTCGAGCGCGGCGAGAATCGCGTCGCGGTTGGCGAGGCAGATATCGCGCCACATTTCAGGCGAGCTGCCGGCGGTGCGCGTCAGATCGCGAAAACCGCCACCGGTATGCTTGAATAACGTCGCTGCGTCGGCGTAGCGTGCGATGTTGTCGACCAGCGCGAACGACAGCAGGTGCGGCAGGTGGCTTACCAGCGAGAATACGCGGTCGTGGTCGGCGGCGCCCATCGTAATCGCACGCATGCCGCAAAGTTTCCACACCGCGGTCACCAGCCTGAGCGCGTGTGCATCAGTTTCGGGCTCGGGCGTCACGATCACGTCACGCCCGTGGAACAAATCAGCAAACGCTGCCTGCGCGCCGCTTTTTTCGGTGCCGGCGATCGGGTGTGCCGGCACAAACCGCGGAAACGCGGCGCCGAGATGCCGGCGAGCGCTCGTAATCACTTCGCGCTTGGCGCTGCCGGCGTCGGTAACTATCGTGTGCGGCGCAAGGTGCGGTGCGATCTGCGCGAGCACTGAGGCGGACTGTCCGAGCGGCACCGCCAACAACACCAGATCGGCGTCCTGCACCGCTACAGCAGGGTTGACCGCGATTTCGTCGATGATGCCGAGCCGTCGTGCAGCGAGTAGATTGGCGCGGCTGCGGCCGATGCCGACGACGCGCGCCACCGCTTTACGCTTTTTCAGCGCGAGCGCGAACGAACCGCCGATCAGCCCGACGCCGAATACAGCCAGTTTGCCTATCATGCGGTGGCGGCCGCCCGCAGTGCTTCGTTTCGTTACGTTTTTTTTCATGCCGCGAGAGACTTCTGCAGCGCCTCGAGAAAACGCTCGTTTTCCGATTCAAGGCCGATCGTCACGCGCAGGTGATCGGGCATGCCATAACTCGCGATCGGGCGCACGATCACGCCGCGCTGAAGCAGGCGCTGGAAGACGCCGGCAGCATCCTTGACCCTGAAACTCACAAAATTGCCGAACGACGGGATATAGGTCAGGCCGAGCCGGGTGAGCCCTTGTGTGATGCGCTGCATCCCGGACTGGTTGAGTTCGTAACTGCGGCGCACGAATTCGCGGTCGCCCAATCCCGCGGTCGCGGCGGCCAGCGAAATGCTGTTGACGTTGAACGGCTGGCGTACCCGGTTCATCAGGTCCGCGATTCCGGCATGCGCGAACGCGTAGCCAACGCGCAAGCCCGCTAATCCATAGGCCTTGGAAAACGTGCGCGTAATAATCAGATTCGGGAACTGCCCGAGCCAGCCGATGCTGTCGGCTTTGAGATCATCGGGTAGATACTCGTTGTAGGCTTCGTCGAGCACGACGATCACTGTCGACGGCAATGTCCTGAGAAATGCAAGCAGCGCCGCACTGCGGATCAACGTACCGGTCGGATTGTTCGGATTGGCGAGAAACACCAAACGCGTGCGCGGCGACACCGTCTTCAGCATCGCATCGAGGTCATGCGCGAAATCGCGCGCCGGCACTTCGACGCCGGTCGCGCCGACCGCCTGAGTGGCAAGCGGATACACTGCGAACGCGTGCTGCGAATAAATCGCCTCGAGTCCCGGTGTGAGGAATGCGCGCGCGGCAAGCTCGAGTACATCGTTCGAACCGTTGCCGAGCACGATCTGCGCCATGTCGACGCCGTAACGCTGCGCCAATGCGTGTTTCAACTCGAATCCGTTGCCATCGGGATAGCGCGCAATGTCGGCAAGCGCCTCGCGCATCGCCTGCATCGCGAGCGGGCTCACGCCGAGCGGGTTCTCGTTCGAGGCGAGCTTGATGATGCCGTCGGGATCGAGTCCGAGCTCGCGCGCTAGCTCGGAAATCGGCTTGCCCGGCTGGTAAGGCGCGATCGCGCGGATATAGCCGGGCGCGAGGTCGCAAACGTCGGACACGCGGTTGACGGCGGTTAACGCAGGCATGCTGGGCGTAAAAAGTTAAACCGTGCCCGCGGGGTACGAGCCGAGATTTTTGAGGAAAGCCGCTTTTTGCTCCAGTTCGTCGAGCGCCTGCGCGACGTTGGCATCCCGCCGATGGCCCTCGACATCGACGTAAAACATGTACTCCCAGCGACCGGTGCGCGCCGGCCGCGACTCGAGCCGCGTCATGCTCACGCCGTGTTGCGCGAGCGGCGTAAGCAGCGCGTGCACTGCACCGGGCACGTTGCGCGTCGACATCACCAACGAGGTTTTGTCCTTGCCCGACGGCCCGGCGTCGTGCGCCGCAATCACCACGAAGCGCGTCGTATTCTGCGGTTCGTCCTCGATGTTGCTGGCGATGATCTTCAGTTTGTAAACGGCAGCCGCGGTTTTGCTCGCAATCGCCGCTGCCGCCGCATCCCTGGATGCCATGCGCGCCGCCTCGGCGTTGCTGACCACCGGCGTGCGCTTGGCCTCTGCGAAGCGCTGATTGAGCCATTCGTGGCATTGCGCGAGGCTCTGGCTGTGCGACAGGATTTTTTTGACGCTCGCCGCCTTGCCGCTTTTGCTCATCAGGCATTGGTGCACGGGCAGCAATACTTCGCCGCAGATCTTGAGCGGCGTCGCCAGCAGCAGATCGTGCGTGCGGCCGATGCTGCCCTCGGTCGAATTTTCTACCGGCACCACGCCATAGCCGACCTGCCCCGCTTCGACCCGGCGGAAGACATCGTCAATCGATACGCACGGCTGCAACACGGCATTGCCGCCGAACTGCTTGATCGCCGCCTCTTCGCTGAAAGTGCCTTGAGGTCCAAGATAGGCGACGGCGACGCCGTCCTCGAGCGCCCGGCACGCCGACATGACCTCGGTATACAGGCGCGCCAGCGCCGGCTGCGGGAATGGTCCGCGGTTGCGGTCAGCCAGACGCCGTAACACCTGCGCTTCGCGCTCGGGCCGGTATTTGACGCCGTTTTTGGCATGGCCGATGTCCTGCGCCAGCACGGCGCGCTCGTTGAGCAGCTCGACAATGCGATCGTCGAGCGCATCGATGCGGGCGCGGATTTTCTTCAGCTGATCGCTCACGACATGGCCTTTATCGGAACCGCAGATAAACGCAGACAGATGCCGATATTAAATCAATTGGGCCGATCGGGGTATCTGCGCTTATCGGCATTCATTGGCGGTGGCTTTTCAGATTTTCTCAGCCGGCAGGTAGCGCACGGTAAGCACGCCTTTGATCGCGGCGATGCGTTCGACCACCTTGGGCGGCACCGCGCTGTCGACATCGACCAGCGTATATGCCATCTCGCCTTTCGATTTGTTGAGCATGTTGTGAATGTTGAGCCCGGCATCCGCCATCGCGGTCGAGATCTGGCCCAGCATGTTGGGCACGTTCGCGTTGGCGATGCCGACGCGAAACGGCGATTCGCGCGACATCGCAACGTCGGGAAAGTTGACCGCGTTCTGGATGTTGCCATGCTCGAGATAGTCGCGCAGCTCATCGACGACCATGATCGCGCAGTTATCCTCGGCTTCGCGCGTCGAGGCGCCGAGGTGCGGCAATGCGATCACGCCCGGATGCCCCGCGAGTTTCTGCGCCGGGAAATCGCACACATAGTATTTCAACCGCTTTGAATCGAGCCCTTCCAGAACCGCATCGTTGTCGACGATGCCGTCGCGCGAAAAATTGAGCAGGATCGCGCCGGATTTCATGAGCTTTATGCTCGCGCGCGAAATCAGGTTGCGAGTCGCAGCGGCAAGCGGCACGTGCAATGTCACGAATTCGCAGTTTTTCAGCACATCCTCGACGGAATTCGCTTTCTTGACCTGCGATGGCAGGCTCCACGCCGCATCGACCGTGATATGCGGGTCGTATCCGACCACGCTCATGCCGAGCTTGATCGCGGCGTCCGCGACCAGGCTGCCGACCTTGCCGAGCCCGATCACGCCGAGTGTATGTTTAGGCAGCTCGACGCCCGCAAACTGCTGCTTGCCGTCCTCGACCTGTTTGTGTATGACCTCGTCATCACCGGCGAGCCCGCCCACGAAGCGCGTTGCCGGCAGCAGATTGCGCGCCGCGATCAGCATGCCTGCGATCACCAGCTCCTTGACCGCATTGGCGTTGGCGCCCGGCGCGTTGAATACCGGCACACCGCGCGCGCTCATCTGCTTGACCGGAATGTTGTTGGTGCCGGCGCCGGCGCGCGCAATCGCCCTGACTTGCGGCGCGATGTCCATCGCATGCATGTCCTGCGAGCGCACCAGGATCGCATCGGGATGCCCGACCTGCGCGCCGACCTCATACCTGCCGGCAGGAAAACGCTTTAGGCCGACCTGCGCGATGTTGTTGAGCGTCAGGATCCGGAAAAGTTCAGCCATGCTTGGATTGGAACTCGCGCATGAATCCGGCCAGCGCCTTGACGCCTTCGATCGGCATCGCATTGTAAATCGACGCGCGCATACCGCCGACCGAGCGGTGACCCTTGAGCTGCACCAGTCCGCGCTGCTTGGCCTGCTTGAGGAAGTCCTCGTCGAGCGCCTCGTTGCGCAGCCGGAAAGGCACGTTCATCAGCGAGCGGTCGGCTTTGGCGACCGGCGAGTAATAGAACTCGGTCTGATCGAGAAAGTCATACAGCACCTTTGCCTTGGCGCGGTTGATGCTCTCCATCTTCTTCAATCCGCCAAGCTTTTTCAGCCACTGGAATACCAGCCCGGCGATATACACCGCGTACGTCGGCGGCGTGTTGTACATCCAGCCATTGTCGGCCTGCACCTTGTAATCGAGCATCGACGGCGTGGCCGGCAGCGGATTGCCCGGCAGGTCATCGCGCACGATGACGATGGTAAGTCCGGCCGGGCCGATGTTTTTTTGCGCGCCGGCGTAGATCAATCCATAACGGCCGACGTCGATCGGCTGCGACAGGATATGCGACGACATGTCGGCGACCAGCGGCACACCGCCGGTATCCGGGACCCAATGGAATTCGACGCCACCGATAGTCTCGTTCGACGTGTAATGTACATAGGCGGCATTCGGGTCGAGCTTCCACGCCGATTGCACCGGCGCATAGCTGAAATTCTGGTCTTCGGACGAAGCGGCGATATTGACCGCGCAATAGCGTTTGGCTTCCTTGATCGCTTTCTTCGACCACTCGCCGGTGTTCACGTAATCGGCGGATTGTTTCCCGCGCAGCAGATTCATCGGCACCGCGGCGAATTGAATCGTAGCGCCGCCCTGCAGGAACAACACCTTGTAATTAGCGGGCACCGCGAGCAACTCGCGCAGATCGGTTTCGGCCTGCTCCGCAATGCCGATGAACTCCTTGCCGCGATGGCTCATCTCCATCACCGACGTGCCGCTGCCATGCCAATCGAGCATCTCGCGGCTTGCCTGCTCGAGCACCGGTTCCGGCAGCACCGCCGGACCGGCGGCAAAGTTATAGACTCGTGACATAGGTAACCTTGAATTAGGATCGGGCAAGACCGACGGATGGCCGTAAGGAGCGATTCTACCTAATTCCCAATCCCGACCAACTCAATCCTGCTTGATCTCCTCACCGTTCTCTTCATCGTCGCGCTCGACGATTTTCTCGAGACCGGCGAGTTTTTCGCCCTCACCGAGATTGATCAGCCGCACCCCTTGGGTCGCGCGTCCCATGTCGCGAATTTCCGCGATACGTGTGCGGATCAGCACGCCGCCGGTGGTTATCAGCATGATCTCGTCGTCGTCGCCGACGATCTGGGCCGCGACCAGCTTGCCGTTGCGCTCCGAAGTCTGGATCGCGATCATGCCCTGCGTGCCGCGGCCGTGCTTGGTGTAATCGCCGATGGGCGTGCGCTTGCCGTAACCGTTCTCGGTCGCGGTCAACACCGACACCTCTTCGTTGTCGGCGGTGAGCAGCGAGATCACGTGCCCGCCTTTGGCGAGCCTCATGCCGCGCACGCCGCCGGCATTCCTGCCCATCGCACGTACTTCGTCCTCCGCGAAACGCAACGCTTTGCCGGCGTCGGAGAACAGCATGACGTCCTGTTTGCCGTCGGTCAGGGCAACGCCGATCAGGTAGTCGCCGTCGTCGAGGCTGACGGCGATGATGCCGCTCGGGCGCGGCCGCGAAAACGCCGACAGCGCAGTCTTCTTGACCGTGCCGTTGGCAGTCGCCATGAATATGAAGTGGTCGTCGGCGAACTCCTTGACCGGCAGCACGGCCGTGATTTTCTCGTGCTCGAGCAACGGCACCAGATTGACGATCGGCTTGCCGCGGCTCGCGCGGCTGCCTTGCGGTACCGCGTAAACCTTCAGCCAGTAGATGCGACCCCGGTTGGAGAAGCACAGGATGTAGTCGTGGGTGTTGGCGATGAACAGCTTCTCGACGAAGTCGTCTTCCTTGGTGGTCGTAGCCTGCTTGCCGCGCCCACCGCGTTTCTGCGCGCGGTAATCGGCGACCGGCTGGCACTTCATGTAACCGCCGTGTGACAGCGTCACCACCACGTCCTCGGAGGCGATCAGATCCTCCATCGACAGGTCCTGCGTATGCTCGACGATTTCGCTGCGGCGCTCGTCGCCGTACTGTTTTTTCATGTCGGTGAGCTCGCCGCTGATGATTTTGGTGATGCGCGCCGGCTTGGCGAGGATGTCGAGCAGGTCGACGATTTTCTCCATCACTTCCCTGTATTCGGCAACGATCTTGTCCTGCTCGAGCCCGGTCAGGCGCTGCAGCTGCATCTCCAGAATGCGCTGAGCCTGCGCTTCCGACAGCCGGTAGCCGCCCTTCTTTTGCAATCCGAACTCGGGCGCGAGCCCCTCCGGACGCGCCGCATCGGGATTGACCTTGGCGAGCATCTCTTCGACCAGGCTGGAACGCCACAGCCGTCCCATCAACTGCTCCTTGGCCTCGGCCGGCGTGCCGGCCGCCTTGATCAGCGCGATCACGTCGTCGATGTTCGACAACGCGACGGCCAGACCTTCGAGAATGTGGCCGCGTTCCCGCGCCTTCTTCAACTCGAATACGGTGCGCCGCGTGACCACCTCGCGGCGGTGGCGCAGGAATGACTCCAGCATCTGCTTCAGGTTCAACAGGCGCGGCTGGCCGTCGACCAGCGCCACCATGTTGACGCCGAAAGTGTCCTGCATCGGCGTGAGCGTGTAGAGATTGTTGAGGATGATCTCCGCCACTTCGCCGCGCTTCAATTCGATCACCGCGCGCATGCCGGATTTGTCCGACTCGTCGCGGATCTCGGCGATGCCCTCGAGTCGCTTTTCACGCACCAGCTCGCCGATCTTGATCAGCAGGTTCGCCTTGTTGACCTGGTACGGGAGCTCGTCAATGATGATGGCCTGGCGGTTCCCCTTCTCCATGTCCTCGATGTGAGTGCGCGCGCGCATCACGACGCGGCCGCGGCCGGTGCGCAGCGCTTCCTTGACGCCGACCGTGCCGTAGATGAAGCCGCGCGTCGGAAAGTCCGGCGCCGGCACGATCTTGATCAGTTCCTCGATGCCGATGTCGGAATCCTTGAGCAGCGCCTGGCACGCCTCAGCCACTTCGCTCAGGTTGTGCGGCGGGATGTTGGTCGCCATGCCGACCGCGATGCCCGAGGAGCCGTTGATCAGCAGGTTCGGTATCTTCGACGGCAGGATCAGCGGCTCGTGCTCGGAGCCGTCGTAGTTGGGGCCGAAGTTGACCGTTTCCTTGTCGATGTCTTCGAGCAACTCGTGCGCGATGCGCGCCATGCGGATTTCGGTGTAGCGCATCGCCGCCGCGTTGTCGCCGTCGACCGAGCCGAAATTGCCCTGGCCGTCGATGAGCGGGTAACGCAGCGAGAAATCCTGCGCCATGCGCACGATGGTGTCGTAGACCGCAGTGTCCCCATGCGGGTGGTACTTGCCGATCACGTCGCCGACGATACGCGCCGACTTCTTGTAAGCACGGTTCCAGTCGTTGGATAGCTCGTGCATCGCAAACAGCACGCGGCGATGTACCGGCTTCAAACCGTCCCTGACATCAGGCAGGGCGCGCCCGACGATCACGCTCATCGCGTAATCGAGATAGGAGCGCCGCATTTCTTCTTCGAGGCTTACCGGGATGGTTTCTTTGGCGAATTGGTCCATGAAATCTCAGGTGAGATGGCTGCAAAAAAACGATTTGAGAAGCTGCTGCATAAAACGACGAATTTTAACATGCGCGAGCAGTCCCAGTCACCGCTAAAGTGCCTAAAAATCAGGAATAATGCCCCCCCGAACAGAGACGCCCGCTCTTTTGAAATGGGAGCGCGATTATGTTATGATTTGCAAGTATTTTGTGGCGTGTCAGGCATGGCCCGCCGCCGCTACCAGCGAGGAATTTTCAAGGCCCGCAAACAGCACTGCGGAAAGATCGGCTGGCAATCAGAAAAATGCATGCCGGCAGGCTAAAATTAAGGAGCAACCACACATGAACTCGGCATTCAGATCAGCGCTTGCAATAGCCGTCGGCTTGGCCGCGCTGCTTCCCGCTGTGACGATGGCGCAAGTCAACGGCAAGAATCAGGGTTATCTGGTTGACCAGAACTTCAATGTCGTGACCAGCGGCACCGGCCTGTGCTGGCGCACCAGCGACTGGACCCCGGCGCGCGCCGCTGCCGCTGAAGCCGTGAGACTTTGCGATCCGGATCTCGCGCCGAAATCCGCCCCGGCCCCGGCTCCGGTCGCCAAGCCCGCGCCGAAACCCGCCCCGGCTCCGGCCCCGGCCCCGGCTAAACTGCTGCCGCAGAAGATCAACTTCTCGGCTGACGCACTATTCGACTTCGACAAGTCCGACGTCAAGCCGGAAGGCAAGGCGATGCTTGACGACCTTACGCGCGTGCTGCAGGGCGCCAAGTACGAAGTGATCCTGGCGATCGGCCACACCGACCGCATCGGCTCC
This sequence comes from Gammaproteobacteria bacterium, assembly GCA_041483135.1. Taxonomy (GTDB): domain Bacteria; phylum Pseudomonadota; class Gammaproteobacteria; order Burkholderiales; family SG8-41; genus PALSA-1004. The sequence continues at coordinate 11,993 of JBGPFE010000023.1, forward strand.
GCGGCCTATAACCAGAAACTGTCCGTGCGCCGCGCCGAAGCCGTGAAGAAGTATCTGGTCGGTAAAGGCATCGAGCCCAACCGCATTTACGTGGAAGGCAAGGGCGAGACCCAGCCGCTGACCAAGCCTGCGGACTGCAGGGGCAAGAAAGGCAAAGCGCTGATCGCCTGCCTGCAGCCTGACCGCCGCGTCGACGTCGAGGTTTCAGGCACCAAGTAAACCCGCACAACCAGGGGACAGCCGCCCTGCCAGCGCAAGGCGTTTTTGTGTGTTGTATCGGCGCAACGCGGCTAGTGCAAATCTGTTATGATTGAGGCATAATTTGCGTTATTCGACTGCCTGTGATATTAGTTGCGGGTGTTGATTCAGCGGGTTAAGTTCCACCAGTAATCAGGTAATCCGCGGTTCGTTTTGTTTTGCAGATCAGGAGGAGCAAAAATCATGATTTCAGCATTGCGCAACATCCTCGCCGGCTTCGCTGTCGTAGCGGTATGCATGCCGGCCGCCATGGCACAAGTCAACAGCAAGAACCAGGGTTATCTGATCTGGGGTGCCGATAGTGACGTAGTTACTGCGGTGGGCGGCACGGTTTGCGTGCGCACCAGCGACTGGACCCCGGCGCGCGCTGCCGCCGCCGCTGCCTGTGTACAATGCACTCCTGACTTGTGCTCGAAAGCGGCGGCTGCTGCGGCCGCCGCGAAGGCTGCAGCTGCGGCGCCGAAGCCGGCCAAGCCGGAGATGATGAATGTCGAGCTCAAGATCGAGCTGCAAGGCATCGCATTCAACAAGACCGAGCTGACTGACGACAACAAGAAAGAACTTGACGCCTTCATCACCAAGCAGGTCAAACCGCTGACTACTATCGGCGCCGTAATTATCACCGGCCACACTGACCGTATCGGCAGCGCCAAATACAACAAGAAGCTGTCCGAGAAGCGCGCGCTCTATGCCAAGGACTATGTAGTCGGCAAAGGCATCGACCAGAAACTGATCTTCTGGGAAGGCAAAGGCGAGAAACAGCCGATCCCGGTGACCAAGTTCTGCGAGAACAAGATGAAGCGCAAGCAGCTGATCGAGTGCCTGGCCCCGAACCGCCGCGTCACGGTGGAAGTCGTCGGTACCAAGCCGAAGCCTGCGCCCAAGCCCAAGCCCAAGCCGTAAGTCCGCCTCTCCTGATAAAAAGCCCTGCTCCGGCAGGGCTTTTTTTTGTATGCTGCACCCATGGACTCCCCCCTCCAAGCCGTCGACACGGTAATCGAGGCGCGCTGGGTGATACCGGTCGAACCCGCGCGCAGCGTGCTGCCCGGGCACTCCGTTGTCGTCGATGGCGGTCGTATCGTCGCTGTGCTGCCGGCGGCCGAGGCCCGCGCCAAGTACAGCCCGCGCCGGCAAGTCGAATTAACCGAGCACGCGCTGATCCCGGGACTCGTCAACCTGCATACCCACGCCGCGATGACGCTGATGCGCGGCCTGGCGGACGATCTCACCCTGATGGACTGGCTCAACCATCACATCTGGCCGGCCGAGATGCGCCACGTATCGGAAGAGTTCGTATACGACGGCACGCGGCTCGCCTGCGCCGAGATGCTGCGCGGCGGCGTGACGTGCTTCAACGACATGTATTTTTTCCCGCGCGCGACGGCGCGTGCCGCGCTCGCAGCGCGCATGCGCGCAGCGGTGGGCCTGATCGTCATCGAGTTCCCGTCACCGTACGCAGCCGACGCACAGGATTATCTGAACAAAGGGCTGGCGCTGCGTGACGAACTGCGTAACGAGCCGCTGCTCAGCTATTGCTTCGCGCCGCATGCGCCCTACACTGTCAGCGACAAAAGCCTGCGCCAGGTCGCGACCTACGCCGGCGAGCTCGACCTGCCGGTACACATGCACATCCACGAAACCCGCGATGAAATCGAGCAAAGCCTGAAAAGCCACGGCATGCGTCCGCTCGCGCGATTGGGTGAGCTCGGGCTGCTCGGCCCGGGCCTGATTGCGGTCCACGCCATTCATCTCGAGCGCAGCGAGATCGACCTGCTCGCGCAGCACGGCTGCCACGTCGCACATTGCCCGTCGTCGAATCTCAAGCTCGCGAGCGGCCTTGCGCAAGTCTGCACGCTGCTCGCCAAAGGCGTCAACGTCGGGCTTGGCACCGACGGTGCAGCCAGCAATAATCGGCTCGACATGTTTTCTGAAATGCGTCTCGCGGCGTTGCTTGCCAAAGGCGTGAGCAATGACGCCACCGCGCTTCCGGCATGGCAGACGCTCGAACTGGCGACGCAGCGCCCGGCGCGCGCACTCGGCCTCGATGACAGGATCGGCACATTGCAGCCCGGGAAATGCGCCGACATCACTGCGGTGCGGCTGGCTGGAGTCGAACTCGCGCCATGCTATGACCCGCTGTCGCATTTGGTCTACGCCGCCGGGCGCGAGCACGTCAGCCACGTCTGGGTCAACGGGGAACTCGTAGTCGACAACGGCAATCTGACCACTATCGATGCGCGCGAAGTCGAAGCCAGAGCTGCATTCTGGCATGACCGTATCGAACCATCATGACGATCAACGTAGATCCCGCCGAAATCGCCAAATTCAGCGAGCTCGCGCACCGCTGGTGGGACCCCGGAGCCGAATTCAAGCCGCTGCACGATATCAACCCGCTGCGGCTCGACTACATCGACGGCTTCGTCCGACTGCGTGGCAAAACGGTACTCGACGTCGGCTGCGGCGGCGGCATTCTTGCCGAAAGCATGGCCCAGCGCGGCGCGCGGGTTACCGGCATCGATCTTGCCGACAAGCCGCTCAAGGTCGCGCAACTGCACCTGCTGGAAAGCGGCAACCAGGTCGAATACCGCAACGTTGCGGCCGAAAATCTTGCGCGCGAGCTGCCGCACCACTTCGACGTCGTCACCTGCATGGAGCTGCTCGAGCATGTGCCCGATCCTGCGAGCACCGTTGATGCCTGCGCCGTGCTCGCGAAACCCGGCGGCCATGTTATTTTTTCGACCATCAACCGCAATCCGAAGTCGTATCTGTTCGCGGTCATCGGCGCCGAATATGTGCTGCGGCTGCTGCCGCGCGGCACGCACAGTTATGCCAAGTTCATCAAGCCGTCCGAACTCGCAGCGTATTGCCGCCAGGCCGGCCTCGACGTGAGCCAGGTGATCGGCATGACGTATAACCCGCTGACCCGGGTCTACGCGCTGGGGCAGGACACCGATGTTAACTACATCGTCCACTGTCGTGCACAATAGCACTCAGCGATCAGCTGTCAGCTGTCAGCAAAACCGGGGCTCTGCGCTTCAAGCTGAAAGCTGAATGCTGATAGCTCACAGAATGATCAAGGCAGTTCTCTTCGATCTCGACGGCACGCTCGCTGACACGGCGCCCGATCTCGGCTACACGATCAACTGCATGCGCGAGGCGCGAGGTCTGCCCGCGTTGCCGCTTGCAGCAACCCGCCCCGTCACCTCGCTGGGGGCGCGCGGCATGCTCGGCGTCGGCCTAGACGTGATGCCCGGGCACCCCGATTACCATGCGCTGCGCGAGGAGTTTCTCGACATTTACGCAAAGAACCTGTGCCGTGAGACAAAGCTGTTCGCCGGCATGGCGGAGCTGCTCGACGAGCTCGAACGCCGCAACGTGCTGTGGGGCGTGGTGACCAACAAAGCCGAGCGCTACACTCATCCGCTGCTTGAACTGCTCGGCGTGCATCACCGCACGGCATGCATCGTCGGCGGCGACACCACCGGCAAGATCAAGCCCGACCCCGCCCCGCTGCTTGCCGCAGCCGAGCGCATCGGCATCGCGCCCCAATATTGCCTTTATCTCGGCGACGACCGGCGCGACGTCGAGGCCGGCCGCGCCGCCGGCATGAAAGCGGTGGTCGCCGGGTTCGGCTATCTCAACGGCAACGATCCCGAAACATGGGGCGCTGATGCCATGATCGATCAGCCGCTGGATTTGCTCAGATATCTCTGAGCAGGATCGAGGAATGAAGATCGAGAAAATCATTGAATTTCTCCGCCGCGCCCACATATGAGATAATGAACACGTCACCGGATTTCTCTGGTTTCGGGGTTGTTTCAATCTTCAATCTCCGCTACTCGATCCTGAATTCCGGGGGCGACTTGGCTTCGACGTGGGTTGCGAAGCAGTTCAGGGCATACCGAGGCCCAGCTACCTCGTAAATACAACTGGATCGCTATAAACGCGAACGACGATAGTTACGCTCTAGCCGCTTAATACCGGCCGGACTCTGCCCCGGTTTTCTCATGGACCGGCTGGCGCAAGCCAGAGCAGAGTCATACACATGAGATCGTGCCGTGCAGGGTCGCTTTGCACGGCATCAAATCCAAGGCGACTCGCCGCGTGCCAGCCTGCCGGTTGGCGTGCCCGCGGCCAAATCAAATAACCAGGCTAAGTATGTAGAACTGGCTGTGTAGGACTTGCGGACGCGGGTTCGATTCCCGCCGCCTCCACCAAACAGAATGGCCACCCCTGCGGTGGCCATTCTGTTTAAAAGGCACGCCAGCCGTCAAACGCGACGCCGATACTCGCCAGTCCGTGTATCGATTTCGATCTTGTCACCGGTGGCGCAAAATAACGGGACCTGCACGATGAATCCCGTCTTGAGCTTCGCGGGCTTCAACACCTTGCCGGAAGTGTCGCCGCGCACTGCGGGTTCGGTCGCGATTTCGCGTTCAACCGATTGCGGAATCTCGACCGCAATCGCACGCTCCTGATACAGCACGAGCTCGCCCGGCATGCCTTCTTCGAGATAGTTGAGCGCTTCGCCCAGATTGCCTTTTTCGATTTCATACTGGTTGAATTCGGCATCCATGAACACATACATGGGAGCTGCATAGTACGAATAGGTCACTTCCTTGCGCTCGAGCACGACCAGGTCGAATTTGTCGTCGGCGCGATACACGTTCTCGCTCGGGGCTCCCGTGAGAAGGTTGCGCATTTTCATCCTGACGACCGACGCGTTGCGACCGGACTTCGAAAACTCGGCTTTTTGCACCACCATCGGGTCCTTGCCGAGCATGATGACGTTACCGGCCCTGACTTCCTGTGCGATTTTCATATGATTCGTCCTGCTGTATAGGCTGAAAAGTCGGCTATTCTAGCCGATCTTCACAGAATTTTGCCAGTTCGATCGCGAGGTTCCCGCCGGATGCGAGGCGTTCCGCCCAATCCCGGGCCTGGGCCGCGAGTGCCTTTCGATGGAAGCACAGCACGGCCCAGTCCCGGCCGACATCCGTAGATTCGCGGTTCCACGCCTCGGTCATAACACAATAGGCCGAACGAATATCGGGTACCAGCGCGCTCGAATAACGCTCGAGGAAGGCCGATATTTTCCTCAAATGCGCATTCTCTTTTTGGGGATATGCCTGCCAGATCAACGGGCGCGCTGCAAACTGCGCACGCACGAACGAGTCCTCGCCGCGCACGAAATTCATATCGCACGCCCATAGCAACCGGTCATATTGGTCCAGTTCGATGAACGGAATCGCCTGGATCACGAGACGGCCCAGCCTGACGCCCAGGCCCGGCACGACTGATCGGCCTGTGATGCGCGAAAGCTGTGCGAGCGCCGCGCCTTCAGGCACGACACAGACGACAGGCAGCGAATCGGTGCGCCACGCCTCGACCAGCGAGGGAAGCGCGGCATTGTCATAGCAAAAAAGCGATACGCGCAACGCTTCACCGTCCGGAGGTGCGATGCCGAGCGAACGCCAGAATGCTGCGATCGCCGCGGGATCGCTCTGGAATGCATCGCGCGTCCGCACCAAACCGCTCTCCATGAGCAATCCACCGGTCACGGACGTAAAGCCGGGAAAGAAAAAATATTTGACCAGCGGAAGACTCGGGTGCGGCGACGGTAGTTTATGGCATCCCTCAACCCAATTCTCGGCGCTCAGATACTCGAGATTTATCCATACCGGGTGCGGCGATCGCGACGCCATCGCTTCGATGCAGACATCGGGAAGATGCGCGCCGAACCCCTCGATGACGATGTCCGCCGGCGCAACCTGCGGAAACGGTGTGTTCCAGTATCTGATCTCGACCCCGCCGACCTGCTGTGATGTGCGCACGGGATCCACGGCATGGCAGATACGATGGAAACTCGCCAGGTCATCCACCCACAACCGCACGGACTGGCCCAGCTCAGACGAGAGTTGACGCGCAAGGCGCCAGCACACGCCGATGTCGCCGAAATTATCGACGACCGAGCAAAAAATGTCCCAGGTGCGTGGCATGGAGATAGTGCTCGTCGAATGTCGGCAGCGGGACGCGCTCTAGATCGGTCGTCCGAATGGCAGTCGCGGCATCATTCGCGAGATTGTGCGGCGCCCGGATCAGCCGCGCCGTAAACCAGTTCGCGCACATGCTGATGCCGCGGCGGCGCTGCCGGATCGATGCGCACCAGCCGGATGCCCGCCGTCCGCAGGCAATCCTCGGCAAAGCGCGAGTTCCCGGCTTGCGTTGCATCCGCTGCATTGTTGATGATTACTGCGGCGATCACATCAAGCTGTTTCGTGCAGACCACCAGGTCCAGCCGCTGTTGCGCAAGTTTCCGCGCCATTTGCTCGCGCTCATAGCCCCGCGTCACCGGCGCGATATCAATCACATCGGCCAGCGTGAGGCCGGCGAATATTTCGTGGTCGGGCAAGCCGGTCCTGAAGACGTAGTAGAGCAACGCCCCGGCTGGCGGCAGCAGGCGCTGCTTTTTACTTAACCCGGTAACCGGTGCCGGAGCGGCCAGCACGGGGGCGGCGGGCGCTGCCGCACCGCCCGCTATGACCGCAACTGGATTGGGATTCGCTTTGAGGTCCGAGAGCAACACGGCGAGCTGTTTGGCGCGCTCGGCTCCGCGCTCCCGCTGCTTCCTGTTGTATGTCCAGATGACGCCCGCCAGCAGCGCAACCCAGATCAGGCCGATGACATACCACATACGGCGAGTCCCGGTAAAAACAACGGACGCCGCGTGTCGGCGTCAGCTTTCCGCAGCGACTTTGGCGCTATCAAGCAACTTGAGCCCGGCCTTCGGACTGCTGGCGGCGTGCCCCATCATCGACTCTGGCAGTACCAGGTAGTCGCGGTTGAGTTCCGCGATGCCGCGGCACCCCAGCAATGCAAGCACGCGGTCGATTTCCTCGCGGAATATCCCGATCGCACGCGCGGCGCCCGCCTTCCCGCCCGCCGCAGTGCCATATAATGTCGAGCGACCGATCAGCACGGTTTTGGCGCCGAGCGCGAGTGCCTTGACCACGTCGCTGCCGCGCCGGAAGCCGCTGTCGACGATCACGGAGATGCGTTTACCGGCAGCATCGACGATTTCCGGCAGAACCTCGATCGGCGCCATCGAGCTGTCGAGATTGCGGCCACCATGATTGGACACGATGACTCCGTCCGCACCGCAGTCGGCGGCCAGTACCGCGTCCTGCGGATGCAGTATCCCTTTCACGATCAGCGTATGCGGCCACATTTTACGCAACGCGCGCAGATCCTCCCAGTTCAGCGAATCATTCTTCATCATCGATCGGCCCATCGGCTGCGCGGTGATCCTGTTCCTCAGCTCGCTCGGATAGTTCTCATAGCGCGGCATGCCGGTGGTGAGCAGGTAGCGCGTAAGCACCCCGAGCAGCCAGCGCGGATGCATCAGCACGTCGGTCACGTTGCGCGGGCTGAACGAGAAAGGGATGGTGAAGCCATTGCGCAGGTTGTACTCGCGATTGCCGGAGACCGCGCCGTCCACGGTCACCACAAGCGCCTCGTAACCCGCGGCCTTGGCGCGCTCGACCAGCTTGTGCGACAGCGAGCGGTCGGGCCACATATAAAGTTGGAACCACAGCCTGCCGCCCGCCTGCTCGGCGACCGTCTCCATCGCCGTCATCGAGCCGGTGGCGAGCGTGAACGGGATACCGGCCGCCGCGGCCGCACGCGCCAGCTCAATCTCGCCGTGATACCACATCAAACCGGCGGTGCCGGTCGGCGCGATCGCGATCGGCATCTTGTGCTTATGCCCGAACAGCGTGATTTCCTGGCTGCGCCCCGAAACGTCCACCAGCGTGTGCGGTTTTAGCTTGATGCGTTCGAATGCCGCACGGTTGTTGCGCAGCGCGACCTCGTCCTCGCTTCCGCGGTCGACGAACTCGAAAATTCCCTTCGGCAATCTGCGCTGCGCTATCTCGCGCAGATCGAAAATGTTGTAAGCCCCCAGCGATTTATCTTTCATGTCCGTCCTTTGGATGATTTTCAGTCCTGGAGATAATCCACCAGCTGGCCGCTGGTCTGCCGCAGCCGCCGGCTCATGAGCGTCACGATCTTGAGCAGAATATTAACACTGAGACCGGGATGTTCGCGGATGATGCGAACGAACTGCTCGCGCGTCAGCATGATCAGCATCGATTGCTGCGGGCATATGCAAGTTGCGGAACGCGGCTCGCCGTCGATCAATGCCATCTCGCCAATGGTCTTGCCGACCTCGACCCGGCCAATGCGCTTGCTGCCGTATTTGTGGTCCTGCTTGAAGATTTCCGCGCCGCCCTCGACCACCAGGCACATGAAGGCGCCGCTTTCGCCCTCGCGGAAGACTACGGTCTCCGGTTCCGCGCGGTAGGCTTGAACGTATTCGGCGAGTGTCTCGATTTCCCGGGCCGAAAGGTCGCCGAAGAACTTGCTGCCTTTCAGCATCGCGCACAAACGGGGAAGGAAAACGGCGCCGCTGCCGAGCAACTCGAGCGTTGGCGCTTCCGGCTTGCGTCCGGACGGATCCATTCGTCCCAGCTCCCACTCGTTCGGTATGAGACCCGTCACCGCTATTTCAGCCCGGCGCTCCCAATTCCGGCGGATGCTGCTTCCGGTTGCGGCGCCGGTCGAGCCACCACGCGAGCGCCGGCAGCATCAGAAAGGACCCGGGCAAGGCAAGCACGATCAAATACGGGCTGATGCTGGACAGGCGTCGCAGGTGAACCCTGAGCTCAGCGCGGTCTTCCGCCGTCCAGCGCTGCTTGTTGCGCGGCTTCATGAGCAGCGGCATCAGCCCTTTGACCTGGATTATCTCGCTTAACAAGTGCTTTTTTTCGCGCTCGGTCAAATCGCGTATCGACCGATAGACAATGACACTGGCAGCGCGCAGTTTGGTGACGCGGGAACGATCCATCGCCATTCACTCGATAAAAATGCAGCGGGACGATCAGATGGAAAACTTGAACTTCGATTTGCCGAGGGCGCGATAGGCTCGCCACAACACGAACCCGCGCTGCACCCAGCCCCACCAGCCGCGGCGCTGGATGACCACCAGCAGGGCTACCGCGGCGCCGAGGATCACGGGATGATGGCGCAGATAGTTGATGCCGGCGACCGCACGGTCGGCAATTTTAAGCGGGCCTTCCCATTGCTGCGCCAGTGAGGAGAGTTCGGCGCGTTGCGCGTCGCAGCGCGCAAGCAGACGCTCGCGCTTGCGCGCGATCTCGATCACCTGGTCATGGTATTTCAAGCGGACAACCTCTCGCGGTCTTTCTTGAGCTCGCCGAGGCTTGCTTCGAATAGCCGCGAGCTTGCGGCTGAGCGCCTGCGCACCTCGATTGCAAGCGAAATTCCGATCACCAGATACACGGCGGCGGCACCGCCGATAGCGAGCAACCGGTTGCTGTCCCAGAATACGACGATCACCAGCAGCGTCAGCAGCAGGACGCCAAACCCTAAAAATAAAACGGCGATGAGCGCCAGCACCAGCATCCGGCTGACGCGCAAGCCTTCTTCATGGATTTCGTTGGCGAGGAGTTCCAGCCGCGTCTGGGCAATCGCAACCAGCGTGGCCACCAGACTCTTGAGCGAGCCCAGCAACCCGCTCGAGCGCGACGCGCCGGCCGCGGTGTCTTCGCCGGCCATGGGCCTAGTGCCGTTCCAACTTGTTTCTCCCAACGCGGGCGCGTCGCTTGCCGGCCGTGATCTGGCCGCCGAGGACAGTCAGGTTTGCCGCAAATAGTTGGAACGGCACTAGCGACGGCCGATCAGCAATCCGATGATGAGTCCGACGCCGGCTCCAATCCCGACCGCGCGCCATGGATTTTCCTGCACGTACTCATCAGTGGCACGCGCCGCCAGCTTGCCTTTCTGGACGATCACGTCCTCGGCTTCGGCCAGCTTGACCTTGGCGTTATGCAGGCTGTCCTGAATGCGCTCGCGTGCCACGGCGACTTTCTCGCCGGCCTGGCTCGCGGTCGCTTTGAGCAGTTCTTCGGCGTCAGCGACGACGATCCTGAAATCCTGAACCAACTTGTCCTTGGTAGCGCTAGCTTCGATGCTCATTGAACCCTCTGTATCGTTGAGTGGAAAAAGCCGGCGGAAGCCGGCATGGAGCAGATTACAATACCGATTTTATCCGTTTAAATCAAGCATTTTCGCAGCGCGTCATGCGCAGTCCCGCGTGCGCTTGCCGGCCTTGCGGCCGATCCCAAGCTTGTACAGTTCAAACCAAAGCAGAGCAATCACCGCCGCGCCAAGACAGAGCAATAAATCAGCTCCGTGCAATGGTGCCAGGCGGAACAATCCCCGCAAATACGGTACATACAGGGTAAGCAGCATGCCAGCGCCGGTTGCAGCTACCACCCACCATAGCGCGCGGTTGGGGAAGCGTAGCGTGACAAAAATAGAACGCGTACGGGAGCGGTTGGCGAAAATCAGCGCAACGCTGGAAATCACGACGGCGGCAAAAGCGATCGCACGCGCTTCCGCCTCACCGCTACCGGCACGCAGGCTCAAGCCGAAGACCACCGCCACCGCTACCAGCACGCTCAAGCCCTGCAACAGGCTCAAGATCAGCGTCCAGCCGCCAAACAGCGATTCATTCTGAGCGTGCGGCGGACGCTTCATGATATCGGGATCGGCCTCATCGGCCTCAAATACGATGGAACACGCAGGATCGATCACAAATTCGAGAAACACGATATGGGCCGGATAGAATACCAGCGGCCATCCGAACAACAACGGCAATATCGACATCCCCGCGATCGGAACATGCACCGCGATCAGGTAGCACATCGCGTTGCGGATGTTGTCGTAAATGCGCCGCCCCAGGCGCGCGGCGTCAACGATGGACGCAAAATCGTCATCGAGCAGCACCAGCGAGGCCGCCTCGCGCGCGACGTCAGTGCCACGGCCGCCCATCGCAATCCCGATGTGCGCGGCTTTCAGCGCCGGCGCGTCGTTGACGCCGTCACCGGTCATCGCCACGATTTCACCGTTGATCTTGAACGCATTCACCAACCGCAGCTTCTGCTCCGGAACCACTCTCGCAAAAATGGTCGCCTCGCGAACGCAACGCCCGAGCTCATCATCGGTCATCCTGTCTATATCGGCGCCGGTGACAACGCTCGCTGCGCCGGCGAGCCCGATCTGGTCCGCTATCGCCTGCGCCGTCCCGGGATAATCGCCCGTGATCATCACCACGCGCATCCCGGCGCTATAGCATTCCGCAAGAGCCGCGGTGACCGTGGGCCGTATCGGATCGGCAAGGCCCAGCAAACCGAGAAAATCAAAGTCAAAGTCGCGCAAGGAATCCGGCCACGTTATGCCGCGATGCTTGGCGCGCGCAACGGCAAGCACCCTCAGGCCTTGAGCCGCCATCTCGGCGACTCGTCCCACGAGTTCCGTGCGTTCCTCGCTGGATATTTGGCACAGATCGGCGACGGTTTCCGGCGCACCCTTGACGGCGACCGCATAGCCATCACCGTCAGGCGCTTTCCAGGCATGCCCATGCGCCAGGAGCGATGCCGAGATCGGATATTCGCGCACCAGCGACCAATCGCCATGCAAATGCTCGGTTCCGGTTAATGTCCTGCCTCCCAGGTCATGAAAAGCGCGTTCCATCGGATCGTACGGGGCGACTTCGCTTGCCAGGATGCCGAATTCCAGCAACTCATGGAATTTCTCCGGAAGTGATGCGATTTTCTCCAGCGCGACCTCCTGAAATTCGCCCCCCGCATAAAGCATCCGCACCGTCATTCGATTAAGGGTCAGGGTGCCGGTCTTGTCGACACACAGTACCGTGGCGGCGCCTAGCGTCTCGATAACCGGGATGCGGCGCGTGAGCACCCGCTGCCGCGAAATACGCCACGCGCCGAGCGCCAGAAATACCGTCAGCACCACCGGAAACTCCTGCGGCAGAATCGCCATGGCGAGAGTAATGCCTGCGAGTATCGCATCCAGCCACCCGCCACGGGTCAATCCATAGAGCACCACAACAATGGTGGCGAGCACCAGCGCGACGCCGGCGATATGGCGGACCATGCGGGCGGTCTGCTGCTGGAGTGGCGTGGTTTCGACTGCGTCGTCAGTAAGCGCTGCGCCTATCCGGCCGATCTCCGTCTGGAGGCCAGTGGCGACAACTTCGGCGATCCCGCGTCCGCGCGTCAACACGCTGCCGGAATATATGAAGGGCAAGTCGTCGCCTCCCGGACGGCCTATCTGCTGCGCGCCGTTCCACGTTACTTTACGAACGGGAACGGATTCCCCCGTCAGCAACGATTCGTCCGCCAGTAAATCATTCGCGGCAATCAATACCGCGTCGGCCGGCACGCGATCGCCCTCGGTAACGAGCAAAATATCGCCACGCACAACTTCCCTTCCGGCAATGCGGTTTTCCCTGCCGTCGCGGATCACCAATGCGCGCGGGCTGGTCAGATCACGCAACGCATCCAACGCGCGCTCGGTCTTGAATTCCTGGTAGACCGTGATCGCCATGATCATCACAACGAATGACAGCAAGAGCATTGCTTCGTGCAAATTCCCGAGCAAAAAATAAATCGCCCCTGCAGTAAACAGCAGCACAAACGCAGGATCCCGCACGACTCCCAGCGCGATCGCCGCGACATTACGGGACTGCGCTGAAGGCAGCTCGTTGGCGCCTTCCGCCGCCAGCCGCAAGTCGGCCTCGTGCTGGGAAAGCCCGCGATAATTCTCCGCGCCCGCCGGTTCCATCACAGCATCACCGTGGTTCGAACTCATTGCCGCCATGTCGTTAACCCCATTTGCAGTAACCCGCCGTTTATAGCAGCAGGAAGCATATCGATGTTCATTTTTTCACACTGACAGGAGGCCTATCTTGAGCAATATCAATAAAGTAGCCGCAAGCGCGCTGATTCCCGCATTGATACTCGGCAGCAGCCAGGTCGCCGGGCAGAACGAACCGGGCGGCAACGCACTCACCATTTACAGCACCGCGCAGCCCGGGGCGATTGCGCCCGAACTCTATCGCAACGGCGGCCGCGGCCAGGCAATACCCGGTTATGCGGTGGTGCGCCAGCAGCGCGACATCGCGCTGAACCGCGGCCGCAACAGCGTGCGCTTTTCCGACGTCGCGGCATACATCGACCCGACCACGGTCATGTTCGAATCGCTGTCCGATCCCGCCGGTACCAGCGTGGTCGAACAGAATTTCCAGTTCGATCTCGTCAATCACGAGAAGCTGCTGCAGAAATATATCGACCAGACCGTCAAGGTCGACCAGGTGCGCGGCAACAGCGTCGAATCTTTCAGCGGCACGCTGCTGTCGACTTCCGGCGGCATGATATTGAAGCGCGACGACGGGGCCGTGCAGCTGCTGCCGTATAACGCCGGCGTCACGCTGCCGAGCCTGCCCGGCGGCTTGATCACGCGGCCGACGCTGGTGTGGGACATCGACGCGAAGCAGTCCGGCAGTCACCGCACGCGCGTCTCTTATCAAACCACCGGCATCACTTGGTGGGCGGATTACAACCTCACCTACGCCGAGGGCAGCAACGCCAATGCATGCAAACTCGACGTCGGTGCATGGGTCAGCATCATCAACCAATCCGGCGCAAGCTATCCCGAAGCGAAACTGAAACTGATCGCCGGCGATGTGCAGCGCGCGCGTCCCGCCGGGCGGTTATCTGCCGCCCCCGCCGCGCGCGGCAGTATGGCGATGGAAGCAAAGGCCGCCGGCTTCGAAGAAAAGGAATTCTTCGAATATCACCTCTACACGCTGGGCCGCCCGACCACCCTGTCCGACAACTCGACCAAGCAGATCGAGCTCTTCCCCGCCGCGCGCAGCGTGCCTTGCGAAAAAACGCTGGTTTACTATGGCCTCACGCCCGGCTATTACGGCTACGGCGGAAGTCCCGTGACCGATCGCAACTACGGCGTGCAAAGCAACAAGAAAGTCGACGTCTATCTCGGCTTCAAGAACTCGCAGGACCACAACATGGGCATGCCGCTGCCGTCCGGCCGCATCCGCGTCAGCAAAATGGACAGCGCGGACAAAACGCTCGAGTTCATCGGCGAGGACGTGATCGATCACACGCCGAAAAACGAGAAAGTCCTGATCAAGCTGGGTTCTGCGTTCGACGTCGTCGGCGAGCGCCGCCAGACCGATTTTCGCATCGACACGTCGCGCAAGACGATGTCGGAAGATATCGAGATCAAGCTGCGCAACCAGAAAAAAGAGCCGGTCACCGTGATCGTGAAGGAGAACCTCTACCGCTGGGTCAACTGGCAGATCACGTCGAAAACGCACGGCTTCGAGAAGCAGGACGCGCGCACTATTCAGTTCCCGGTGAAAATCGCGGCCGGCGGCGAAGCGACCGTGCGCTACAGCGTACAGTACACGTGGTGACCATGGCAGATAATCTGCGCCCATGCTGATGGTATACTGCGCATCGTTTCGATACTGTATCCGCAGGGAGGTTCGGCATGGGCGTCGTCTCGATAGTCATACTGGCCGTGATCGTGGCGGCCGTCGCTTACCTGATCATGATTTACAACAATCTGGTGCAGGTGAAGAACAATGTCGCGAAAGCCTGGGCCAATATCGACGTGCTGCTCAAGCAGCGCCATGACGAGCTCCCGAAACTGGTCGAGACCTGCAAGCAGTACATGAAATTCGAACAGGAAACCCTGCAGAAGGTCATCGACGCGCGCTCCCGGGTATTCGCCGCGCGCGAATCGCAGGACATCCGCGCGCTCGGCTCGGCCGAGAACGGCTTGCGCGCGAGCGTCGGCAACCTGTTCGCGGTCGCCGAGCAATATCCCGAACTCAAGACCAATCAAACGTTCCTGCAGCTGCAGAGCCGCATCACTGGCCTCGAGAACGCGATCGCCGACCGGCGCGAGTTCTACAACGAGTCCGCCAACATCAACAACGTGCGCATCGAGCAGTTCCCGGACACCATCGTTGCCGGCATGTTCAACTTCAAGCCGGCGCATCTGCTCGAATTCGGCAGCGCGGAAAAAACCGACGTCGACGTCAAGGAATTGTTCAAGTAGCCTTGAGCGCAGGATAGCCGGCGCATGCGTGGTTGGTTTCTTTCCCAGTCCAGCAACTGGCTGACAGGTGGAATCCATTTTCTAATACTGGGGACCGCCGCGCACGCGAACTCGGCGGCGGTGTGGCCGTACGCGCTCGGCGCGATGTCGCTGGTCAGCTTCACGGCATGGATCGGCAACTACCGGCGGCTGCGTCAGATCGCCGATACGCCGCCTTCGAACATCGCGACGGCGGCGCAGGGTTACGTCGAAGTCTCCGGCCGTGCCGAGGAACCGGGTGGAACGCCGATCGTGTCGAAGCTGACGAATCTCCCGTGTGTCTGGTTCCATTACGAAATCGAGGAAAAATCGTCGGACGATAAATGGTCGTCCATGGAATCGGGCGATAGTGACGATCCGTTCGTAATCAGGGATTCAACCGGGAAATGCGTGATCGACCCGGAAGGCGTAGAGGTGGTCACCTCGCGCAAGCAAACCTGGACCAAAGACCAGTATCGCTACACCGAGTGGCTGCTGTTGCCGCAGGAGCGGATTTATGCGCTTGGTGAGTTTGCCACTATCAGCGGCCCCGACGGCGGGCTCGACCTCGATGCCGATATCGGCGCGCTGCTGGCCGAATGGAAAAAGGACCAGCCTGAACTGCTCAAGCGCTTCGATCTCAACCAGGATGGCGCCATCGATCTGAAGGAATGGGAGCTTGCGCGGCATCAGGCCAGACGTGAAGCCGAAGCGCAGCAGCGCGAAATCCGCATGAGCGACGGCACTCACGTGCTGCGCAAGCCCGCGGACGGCAGACTTTTTCTCATTTCCAACTACCTGCCGGACAAGCTCAGGAATACGTACCTGGTCTGGAGCTGGGTGCATATCGTGATATTTATCGGCGCCGGCGGCGGCACGTTCGCGCTGCTCTAGACGATGAGTGGAATGTTCCCGGACAAGCCCCTACACTTCACGCTTCACATTCATCATTCGGCACCGACATGAGAACCGACTACGTCCAGGGCCTCAGCATCCACGGCTTTCATAAGGTGTGCTACACGGATTGGGGCGATCCCGCGAGTCGGCGCGTCGTGATCTGCGTGCACGGGCTCACGCGCAATTGCCGCGACTTCGATTTTCTCGCGCAAGCTCTGGCCGGCGAATGCCGCGTGGTCTGCCCCGACGTGGTAGGCCGCGGCCGCAGCGACTGGCTGTACCACAAGGACGATTACGGCTATCCCCAGTACATGGCCGATGCGAACGCGCTCATTGCGCGCGTCACGGCGTGGCCGGCGCCGGCAGGCTGGCTCGGCAAGCTCGCCAATTTGCTGACCCGGCGATACGGCTCGCGCTCGCTGTACTGGGTCGGCACTTCGATGGGCGGCATGCTCGGCATGCTGCTCGCCTCGCGCCCGCGCTCGCCGATCCGCAAGCTCGTCGTGAACGACGTCGGGCCGCTGATTCCCAAGGCCTCTCTCGCGCGCATCGCCGCGTACGTCGGCAAAGACCCGCACTTCAGGACGCTCGACGAGCTCGAGGCCTACGTACGCCAGATTTCGGCGCCGTTCGGGCCGCTCACCGACGCGCAGTGGCGCCACCTGACGCTGCACGGCGCGAAACAGCACGCCGACGGCAGCTGGGGCATGTGCTACGACCCCGACATCGCGGCGCCGTTTCGCAAAGGGCCGCCTGAGGACATCAACCTGTGGAATTACTGGGACACGATCTCATGCCCGACGCTCGTGCTGCGCGGCGCTGAATCGGACCTGCTGCTCAAGTCCACCGCGGATGAAATGCAAAAGCGCGGCCCGCGCCCGCGGCTCGTCGAATTTTCCGGCATTGGCCACGCGCCGATGCTGATGGCGGAAGATCAGATAAGGGTGGTCAGGGATTTCCTGCTGGCGCCGGAATGATCTCCGCCGGTCAGTTCGGCGGGTAGTTGGTAAATTCTTCCAGCGAGATCCGGCCGTCGCGGTTGGTGTCGATCTTCTTGAAGTTCTGCTCTAGCACTGCGTCCCCCTTGACCTCGTCGGGCGTCAAATAACCGCTGCGGTCCCGGTCGAGCGCGTAGAACTCACGCGCAGTCAGTTTCGCCGGCTTGGGTTGTGCCTTAGTGTCGATAGCGGTCCCGGTTTTCTCCGGATTTTTGCCGCCGGGTTGCTGGAACCATTGCTCGCTGCCGATGACCAGATACAGCAAGAGCGCGCCGACGGCGATACCGGCAGCCAGCTGCGTCAATTTCTCCATGGACTCCCGTTTGCGCGCGGTGGTCGTGAGATCGAGCAGCGTCGTATTATCGACGCGCTCCGTCGGCGCATCCTCGACCGCGTTACCCGCGGCCCCCGCGTCGGTATTTTTGCTTGGAGTCGGCACCGGCACCGTAAACGCCTCGCCGGTGAACATCGCTTTCCATTCGGGCACGGTCTGCGGCCGTTTTTTCTCGTCGATTTCCAAGCCTCGATTGATGCTGTGCAGAAATCTAGTGGTAAAGCGGTCGCGTGCGGCTATCAACGAGCGCATTACGATATCTTCGGTCATTCGGGTGACCACATCGGGCGGATTGTCGCCGACCACCCCGCGATACATCACGGCGGCGAGCGAATAGATATCGGTCCAGGGCCCCTGGTTGCCGTCCTTCGAATACTGCTCGAGAGGAGCGTAGCCCGGCGTGAGTATCGAAGTCATGGTGCGCGTCGCGCCGCCAATCGCGAGCCGCGCCGCGCCGAAGTCGATCAGCAGCGGCGCGCCAGTATCGCGAATGAAAATATTCGACGGCTTGATGTCGCGGTGCAGGAAGCCGGCCTCGTGCACCGCCTGCAGTCCTTCGATCAATGGCATCAGTATTTTCATCAGCATCGGCTCGTCGGGTTGCGGAATGCGCTTCAGCAACTGGTTGAACGACATGCCCGATTCGTAATTCATCACCATGTAGGCGGTGCCGTTCGCCTCGAAATAGCGGCTGACGGCCACGATATTGGAATGAATGAATTTGGCGAGCAGCCGCGCTTCCTGCAGGAAGCGGTCGAGCCCCCATTTGTAGTTGTATTCGGTGCCGGTGTTGATCGGTACGATGCTGCCGTCGAGCGCGCGCACCGCCAGCTCGACCGGCAGATACTCCTTGATCGCGACCTTCTTTTCGAGGTGGGTATCGTAGGCGAGATAGGTCATGCCGAAACCGCCGGCCCCGAGGATGGACTCGAGCCGGTACTCGAGCAGCATCGAGTCGAGCGGCAGCGAATTTCGGTAATTCAGTATCTCAACCATTTAAGCCCCGGTTCCTGCGCGGCGATTCAGCGTCTTAAGAGACGCCCGCTTGCGCGCATGATGGCTGAAAATACGCCGAATTCCAAGAACAAACTGATATGCCGCACGGCATGCGATGGCATTGCGCATACGCGCGGCCGGGTGAGCAATCATCGCTCAGGCTATGGCCGCCGCGTCGCGGCTTGTTGTTTGCGGCGCATTTGCCATAGTTCGACGGGAGAAATGCGGCCGTCGTGATCGGTGTCCACCTTGTCGAAATTCTTGGCGATGAATGGAAACCTGCCTCTGACCTCGTCCGGAGTCAGATAGCCATTGCCGTCGCGATCGGCAGTGTCAAACTCTTTCTGCAGCGCCGTCGAAATCTGTACACCGCTTGCGCCGCCCGACGACGCCGCGGCGCGCGAACTATCCGTGACCAGCGCAGCAGGCGCAGACTGCGGAGTGAGCGCAACGGCGGTTTCTGCTTGCGGTGTCGCGGCCGGTGTCTGAGCGCGCTGCGCTTGATTGATTTCGCCGGTCAAGCCTTCGTTCTGCATGAATTTCCCCAGCTCATCGAGAGAAACCACGCCGTCGCGATTTACGTCGATCTCGTCGAAGCGGCTGGCGTAACTGGGAAAGCGTTTAGTCAGCTCGTCGCGACTCAAATCCCCGCTCCTGTTGGTGTCGGCAGCCTCGAACCGTTGCGTGACCTGACGTTCGAAATCCGCGGCCGGCAGCGACGCTTGCGCCTGCGCGGCGGCCTGTTTTTGCAGTTCCCGTTCCATCGTGCGCTGCTTGAAGAACACCGAAACCGCAATGGCCAATATGAGCAGGAACGCGCCGCGCCGCAGCCATCTCCAGCGCTTCGGCGTCAACACTCTTGAGCCCGCAACGCTCTGCATTGCCGTCGGGGCACCGGTCGGGTTCTTTCGCGCAGCCGCATTTGCCGCCGTTACGGGCACGGTCGGCGGCGTGTCCGTGGCGCGCTGCGTTGGGGCAACGGCATTGTCCGCCCCGCGATTGAACGCCGACATCGGCATGCGCCCGCTGAAAAGTTCGCGCCAGTCGGCGACGTTTTGCGGGCGTATCTGCTCGTCGATCATCATGCCCCATTCGATCGCTTTCAGGAAACGCTCGCTGTAGCGCGTGCGTGCCGCGGTCAGCGTCTGCGGCACGGTGTCCGCTTTCATGCGCTTTACTGCATCAGGCGGATTCTCGCCTGTCACGGCGCGATAGATCACGCCCGACAGCGCGTAGATATCCGACCACGGCCCCTGATTCCCGTCTCTCGTATATTGTTCGAGCGGCGCATAGCCGGGGGACACGATCGCCGTCAGACTTTTAGAGATGCTGCCGGTCGCCAGCCGCGCCGAGCCGAAATCGAGCAGCACCGGCGTGCCGTTCTCGCGGATGAAAACATTGGAGGGCTTGATGTCGCGGTGCAGGAACCCGGCCTGGTGCACCGCCTGCAAGCCGTCAAGAATCGGCATCACGATATTCTTGAGCGCTGCCTCAGACGGCATCGGCGCCCGTTTCAAGTTCTGGTACAGCGATTCGCCGGCTTCATAATCCATCACCATGTAGCTCGTGCCGTTTGCCTCGAAGAAGCGGTTGACGCGCACGATATTGGGATGGCTGAACTTGGCGAGCGTGCGCGCTTCCTGGATGAAGCGGTCGAGCCCCCATTTATAATTAAACTCGTGTTCGGTGTTGACCGGCACCAGGCTGCCGTCGAGCGCGCGGAGCGCGAGTTCGCCCGGCAGGTATTCCTTGATCGCTACGTGCTTCTCGAGATTGGTGTCCCAGCCGAGGTAAGTCATGCCGAAGCCGCCGGCGCCCAATACCGACTCGAGCCGGTACTCGAGCAGCATTGATTTGAGCGGCAGCGCGTTACGGTAGGTCGTGGCTTCTTCTGACACCGTGTCCCTCTCCTGCCGGGCTGATAGCCGCCTGTCTGAAATACAGCAAACGTTGGAATATCAACCACATAGTTGTGTTTGTTGATAATCATCCTCCAAGCAGGCCGAAAAATCCACTCGTCCGACCCTGCTTACCGGACACGCGTTACCGCGGGTTGTCGCCGTGCACCGCGTTTGGTCGCCATATGCCCGATGCCGGTCGTCACAATCGCTATGCCTTGGTCATCCACGGTGCCCGCGGGCCGATCGCCCATCCTCTCTGATTCAAGCGGATAATCAGCGGTTTGCGCAACATACTCCGTTCTCGGACAATGCTCTCAAATGGCCAAAGTCCAGTTCCGGATCACCGATGAGGTACGTGCGCTGGGCGTGCGTGGCGCCTATGCCGTCATGCGCGGGCTCGCCAACCGAGAGCGCGATCCTCGCTTCGAACGCTACCGCGCTGAACTGGTCGAGCGCCTGCGATCCGAACTGCCGCCGGACTGCCTGGCGGCCGACCCCGTGCTCAAGGGATTTCGCGATTTGCACGACGCGATTGGCCGCTCCAATCGCCGCTTCCCGTCTGCGGCCGAAAGCCTGGTGTCGCTTTTCCTGCGCAAGCGGATCGTGCCGGCGATCAACCTGCTGGTCGACATCTACAACTGCGTGTCGCTCGAGACGCGGCTCTCGCTCGGCGCGCACGACCTGGGCAAGATCGACGGTAACATTACGCTGCGCCTTACCGACGGCAGCGAGCGCTTCGTGCCGCTCGGGCAGGCCGCGCCCGAGACCATCACGGCCGGCGAATACTGCTACGTCGACGACGGCAACGAGGTGCTATGCCGGCTCGAGGTTCGCCAGGTCGAGAAAACAAAAGTGAACATCGCGACCACCGACTGCTTCTACATCATCCAGGGCAATCGCAATACCAGCGCTGCCGTTCTACGCGTGGCCCTGGAACGCCTGGTTGCGTTGACCGCCGAATACTGCGGCGGCACGCGGGAAACGACCTGGATCGAGGCTGATTGAGCTTATCGCTCCCAGCGCCAATCGTGAAACTGCTCGCGCAGCTTCGCCTTCATCATTTTGCTGGTCGAGGTGCGCGGAATCTCGGTGACGAACGCAAATCCTTCCGGCAGCCAGAACTTGGCGAACCGGGGCGCGAGATAGTCGCGCAGCTCCTGCCCGGTCGCGGTCTTTCCCGGCTTTAACACGACCACCGCCAGCGGGCGCTCGTCCCACTTCGGATGCGCAATTGCGATTACCGCCGCTTCCTGCACCGCCGGATGTCCGGCAAGCGCATTTTCGAGATCGAGCGAGCTGATCCACTCGCCCCCCGACTTGATCAGATCCTTGGTGCGGTCGGTGATCTTGACGTAGCCCTCAGAATCTATCGTCGCCACATCGCCGGTGCGGAACCAGCCGTCGGCTGTCCACTTATCGGCCTCCGCATCGAGCTGATAGTAACTTGCGGCGATCCACGGTCCGCGCACCTGCAGTTCGCCCATCGTCGCGCCGTCCCATGGCGCTTCGCCCTTATCGGTCATCGCGCGCACCTCGACAAATGGCGCCGGCACGCCTTGTTTGCTGCGATAGGCGTAGCGCGCGTCTTCCGGCAATGTCTGCAGATGCCGCTTGAGATAACCGGTGGTGCCGAGCGGCGTCGTTTCGGTCATGCCCCACGCATGGAGCACGCACAGATCGAAGCGGTCGAACGCGCGAATCATCGCCTCGGGCGCCGCCGCGCCGCCGACTATCATGCGCATGCCGGGCGTGAGGCTCCATTGCGCCGGATTTTTTTCGAGCGCCTGCAGGATGGCCGCCCAGATCGTCGGCACGCCGGCGGTCATCGTCACCTGCTCGGACTGATACAGATCGAGCAGACTCATGGCGTCGAGATGCGGGCCCGGCAGCACGAGCTTGCAGCCGACCATCACGCCGGTGAACGGCAATCCCCACGCGTTGACGTGAAACATCGGCACCACCGGGCACAGCGAGTCGCTCTGCCGGAGGCCGAGCGTGTCAGTCATCGCGCAGGCCATCGAATGCAAAACGAGCGCGCGGTGCGAGTAAACCACGCCCTTCGGTTTACCGGTGGTGCCCGAGGTGTAGCACATGCCGGCCGCATCGTTTTCATCGAGCCGTGGCACGTTCATCGCGACGCCGCCGGCAATGAATTGCTCGTAATCCTCGTAACCGGCGGAAACCCTGGCGCCGCTCAAAGGCACCACGATCACGCGCTCGAATTTGACTTTGTCCTTGAATTTTTCGTAGAGCGGCAGCATCACGTCGTCGACGATCAGAAAGCGGTCGCCCGCATGCTTCGCAATATAGGCAATATCGTCGGGATGCAGGCGCAGATTGAGCGTATGCAGCACGCCGCCCGCGCACGGGATCGCAAAATAAGCTTCGAGGTGAGCATAGTGGTTCCACATCAGCGTCGCGACGCGATCGCCTTTGCCGAGCCCTGCCGCCTGCAGCGCACCGCCGAGCGCGAGTGTGCGGCGGTGAAAGTCGCGGTAGCGATAACGGTGCAACGACTTGTCGGGCCGCCGCGAGACGATTTCCGATGCGCCGAACAGCTTGCTCGAGCGCTCGAGGATATGCGCGAGCGTGAGCGGATAGTTCATCATCGTGCTTTGCATTGCTCCTCCGGTCCGGCTTAGTGCCGTTCCAACTTGTTTCTCCCAACGTGGGTGCGACGCTTGCCGGCAGCGATCTGGCCGCCGAGGACAGTCAGGTTTGCCGCAAATAGTTGGAACGGCATTAGTCGCCGGCAAGCAGTAGATTCGAATCGCTGCGGTCAATGCTGGTGATCAAGTTGATCGGGGTGGCGCTGAAACGGCGCGCCGCGGCGAGCGCATGGCTGCCGCGCCGATTGTCGAGTGCCCATTGCGCCTGGCGCGCGAGCAGTGCGAGCTCGAGCGTGCGTCCCAGCGTCAGCGCAAACCGCCGCGCGCCCGCTTCGAGCTCCGCCTCGCCCGCGTGCTGCGCGTGCTTGAGCCATGCCGCAGACGCTTCCAGCGCCTGCTCGACCAGCGCCGAGATCCTGATCAGGCTCTTCTCGCGCACGCCTTGCAGCAACAACCGCGCTTCGCGCTGCACGACCTCGATGCCGCCGGTGGCGGGCAATGCGCGCAGCGTGTCGAGCGCCAGCACGTTGGTCGTGCCCTCCCAGATCGGCAGCACCTGCGCGTCGCGCAACAGCAGCGGCAGCCCGGTGTCCTCGACATAGCCGGCCCCGCCGAACGACTCGATCACTTCGGACAGCACCGCGACTGCCTGCTTCGCGGTCGTCAACTTGACGACTGGCGTCAGCAGCCGCAGCAGCACCGCCTGCTGCTCGCTCGCGCGCCCCGCCTCGCTGCGGCCGAGCAACTCGACCACTGAAAACACCGCCTGCAGCGCACCCTGGAACTCGGCTTCGAGTCCGGCAAGCGTATCGACATGCAGTGATTTTTGCGCAAGCGGCGCGCCGAATGCGATGCGGCGCCTGGCGTAATCGCGCGCGAGCGCGAGTCCCCGCCGCATGAATGCAGCCGCACTCACGCTGTTCCAGGTGCGCGTTATGTTGAGCAGCGGCGCGATGTTGCGGATGCCGTCGGCTGCACCCATCACCAATTCGGCAGGCGTGCCGTCGAGCTCAAGCTCGGCGGTCGGCACCTTGCGCGTGCCGAGCTTGTCCTTGAGGCGATTGACAAGGATGTTGTTCGGCCTGCCCTGCGCATCTCGCGTCTCGATGTAAAACAGCGCGAGCCCCTTGCCGCCGGCGGGATTGCCCTCCGGCCGCGCCAGCGTCAGCGCCATTTGCGAAGTGATCACCGAAGTAAACGATTTGCGTCCGGTCAAGCGCCACTGGTTGCCGTCGCTGCGCGCGACGGTTTCGGTGAGACCGACGTCGGAACCGCCGATACTCTCGGTCATCCACTGGCCGCTGGTCCAGAACTCCCGCGGATTGCGCGTCGTCAGATGCGGCACCGCGCGTTTAATCAGCTTGTCGTTGCCCGATCCAAGCAGTACGCATGCCGCGCCGTCCGTCATTGCCAGCGGGCAAGCATAAAAATCGGTCGACGGCATGAACAGATAGGCGAGCGCAAACTGGTGCAGGCGCGAATTCTCGCCGTGCTTTCGCTCGTAGGCGGTCGCGACCAGGCCGTGTTCGGCGGCTATGCGCTCGGCGACGCGCCACAGCGGCGAGACTTCGATGCGGTCGATGCGATTGCCCCACGCGTCCCACTGCATGAGAGCGGGCTCATTGCCGTGATCGGCAAGCTGCATGCGGCAGAGATCGTCCCCGGCCAGCCTCCCCAACTCGGCAAGCGAGGGTTCGATCTCGTGCAATACGTCAGCCGGCAGCGCGCGCGTCAGCAGCTCACGCAGCGCGTGGTCGGTCGTGTACTGGTTGCCGAGTTCCGGTGGCGTCTGGGTGAAGGCCATCGCCGTGCGTTGGTGCGCAGTCAACCCCGGAACGGCGACATATCGAGCTTGCCGCCGAACACGGTCCCGGCGAAATGCAGAAACCCGTCCGCACGCGCGTCGCTCCAGCCACCATAAGCGGCATTGCCGCGGAATTTGCGCTCGAGATCCTCACGCGACAGCGGCTCGTGCACGCCGCCGCGGATATGCGGCTGGCGCTCCTCGAACACGCGCCCGTCTTTCAGCGTCATCCTGATGTGCCCGGTGAATGCTTGCGGATATGGATTGGCGGGGTCGACCACGTAGCGCACCTTGGAGGCGAGCGCCAGGATGCGCGCATCGCGCACGGTCTTCGCGCTGAATGCTTCGAGCCCGGCGCCGCCGGTCACGAATGCGACCGCGATGTTGAACGGCGTGCTGAATTTGGCGGCGTAATCGTTGGCCGGCCGGTGCTTGGACTCGAGCGGCTCCCACAGGCGATGCACATAACCCTCCGCGGTCTCGCACAATACCTCGGTAACATCGGCGGCGGAAAATCCTTTGCGCGCGAGCCGCAGCGCGCAATCGATATACGGCTGGTTCATGGTGCCGGTCGCGTACGGCTTGAACGTGAGGCTCTGCATCAGCCATTCGCGCCAGAAATCGCGCGTGACGGCATCGTAATCACCCGCAGCGCTGCGCGCGAAGCCGTTGAACAGCCCGTGCGTGCCCTCGAACACGGTGCGCGGCCCGAGAAAGCCCTGCTGCCCGATGCGCGCCGCGTGCAGGCCGATGCGCGCCGCCCAGCCGGCGTGCAGCCGCTTCGTCCACGCACCTTCGGCGAGATATTCGATGATGCCGCCAGCCATGCTGCCGGCGATGCCGAGCGCATCGACGGTTTGTTTTCGGTTAAAGCCGAGCGTGGCCGATACGGCAAGCGTCGAGGCCATCGCGCCAAGCACGCTGGTCGGATGAAAGCCCGCCTTGTGGATCGCTTTCGGAACGACCAGACTCAACCGGCACAGCGTCTCGATGCCAGTGACCATGCCGATGAGGGCGGCGCGTCCATTGCGGCCGAAGCGCTCGCACGCGGCCAGCACCGCCGGCACGATGATGGCGCCGCTATGCACCGGCCCGCCTTCGAACGTGTCATCGAAATCCTCGCCGTGCGCGGCAGTGCCGTTGATCATCGCCGCATCTTCCGCGCTGAACCCGCCGCCGTGACCCAGCGCGCTGCAGGAGCCGCCGCGGTCGACGCCCGCAATCAACGCGCGGATGTAATCGGTGTTGCGCGCGGCCACGCACAGTCCGGCGACGTCGATCAACACCTCTTCGGCGCGCGTGCGCACCAGTGCCGGAATTCTGTCGACGCTCAGCGCAGCAATGCAATCAGCCAGCAGTTCGGAAACGGAGTTGACGCTGGTGGGAGCGTTCATGGTCTAACTGCGCCGGCGGATCGCGTGTTTCGTTATGTGATAGGCTCTAACGGCCGACGTCGAAACCGGCCGCGCTCAGCACGGCCTGCGCGTTAAAACCGGTCAGGCGCCGGATGAATTCCTTCGAGCGCTCGGGATGCGACGAACGCGCGGCCAGCCCGGCCGAATACACCGCGATATTCTGCAGCTCCGGCGGCAACGGCCCGGCGAGCGTGACGCCTTTGTTCGCCACGATCTCGGTGATTTGCGTGATCCCCATTTCGAGCGTGCCGCTGCTTTGCGCGAGATTCGCCATCGCCGCATGACCGTTCGGGAAATATTCGAGCAGCGGCTTGACCTCTCCGGCAATGCCAAGCCGATCGATGACGCTGATCACCACCTTGCCGGCAGTCGCGACCGCCGGATCCGGGCACAGGATACGGGCCGCCGCCAGCATATTGCCGCGCAGCACGCGCGCATTTCTTACATCGGGCAGCGGCGTGCCGGCACGCACCGCGACGCCGGTGCCGACCTTGCCGAGATCGACGCGCGATCCCGGCACGACCCAACCCTGTTGTATCAGCTCGTCGATGAGCGCCGCGGTAAGGATGATCACGTCCGCCGGTTCGCCGGCAACGACGCGTGTTTTCATCGCGCCGACCGCGCCGTAGCTGGCGTTGACCAGATTGCCGCTTTCGCGCTGGAATTTCTCGGCGATCTGCATCACCACCGCCTGCGCGGCACCGGCACTGAAGATATTGAGCGTTGCCAAAACCATTCTCCTGTTAACTTCGCTATGGAAGCTCTGATTTCATGATTCCGCGAATCAACGCTTCCCCTGATTTGGGGGATTTACAAGGGGGCGACGCCCCCTGTTCCGATATTGTCTACTTTTTCAAGTCGCTTTCGTCCACGTGAAACTTGTGCAGTATGCGATGCATGATCGGCACCAGCGTAACCGCGATCACCGAGATGAAGACCAGGCCGCAGAACAGCGCGTACGCCGAAGAGAATAATTTTGCGGCATCGCTTTTCATCTCCGCCACCGGGCCCATGCCGCCGAGTATCATCGAAGCGTTATGCAGGGCGTCTATCCACTGCAAATCACCGAAGTAGTGGTAGCCGAGCACGCCGATCGCCAGTGCCGCCGCCGCGATCACGCCCGATATGGCGACCGCCGAGGTGAGACGCCGCACGAAACGCGGCTGCGGAATCAGCGGCTGTTGTTTGTTTTCAAACATGGCTGAAGAGTAAAGCGCTGCAAACCCTGCCGCTAGGGCCATCGCCGGCGATAACGGGCAAACCCGATTATACCGCCCGGCGCGGTTGACTTGACCCGGTTTCGATGCACAATGGGTCGCGCAGGACATGCGATGAAGCTCATCCACACAGCCAAGCACCCGACCGAGGCACACATGATCAAAGGCCTGCTCGAAGCCGACGGCATACGCGCCGTAGTCAGGGGCGACCAGCTCTATGGCGCGTATGGCGAGTTGCCGATCTTGCCGACGGTATGGATACTCGACGATGCGCTCGCCGCACACGCCGACCGCCTGGTGATCGAGTTTCTGCGTGGAACCGCCGCGCTCAAATACGGCCACGAGCGCTGGACATGCTCTCAATGCGGCGAAGTGCTCGAAGGCCAGTTCACCGAGTGCTGGAATTGCGGTGCCAGCCGGCCGGTCTAGCCCGAACTTTCAGAAAATATTGCCGCGCTCGTACTGCGACGGCCACGGGATTTTTGCCTTCAACGCTTTGGCGGCATGCAGCGGCCAGTACGGGTCGTTCAGCATTGCGCGCGCCATGATGATCAGGTCCGCCTGGCCGTTGGCGACGATCTGCTCGGCCATGTCCGGGCTGTAGATCAGCCCGACCGCACCGGTCGCAATACCGGCGCGGCTGCGGATTTCCGCCGCGAACGGCACTTGGTATCCCGGGTGGATGCTGATTTTCTGCTGCGCAGACATGCCGCCGCTCGAGCAGTCGATGAGATCGACCTTGCCGCCGGCTTTCAGCGCTTGCGCGAGCTTGACGCTCGACTCGAGGTCCCAGCCGCCTTCGATCCAGTCGGTCGAGGAAATACGCACGAACAGCGGTTTGTCGTCCGGCCACTCCGAGCGCACCGCGTCGATTGTTTCGAGCAGGAAGCGAATCCGGTTCTCGAAGCTGCCGCCGTAGCGGTCGGTGCGGCGGTTCGCCAGCGGCGACAGGAACTCGTGGATCAGATAGCCGTGCGCGGAATGAATTTCGATCACGTCGAATCCCGCTTCGCGCGCGCGGCGTGTATTTTCGGCAAACAGCTTGAGCGTGCCGTCTATCGTCTTCCGGTCCATTTCGAGCGGGACCTGATAGCCGTCGCCGAACGCAAGCGGCGACGGCGCGACTGCCTGCCATCCACCTTGCTCCGGAGTCAGCGGCTTGCCGCCGTCCCACGGCCGCGCAACCGAGCCTTTGCGGCCGGCGTGCCCGATCTGGATGCCCGCCGCCGCGCCCTGCGCCTTGACGAACCGGACGATGCGGGCAAATGCGTCGCGCTGCCCGTCGTTCCACAAGCCGAGGCAATAAGGCGAAATGCGTCCGCGCGGTTCGACGTGAGTCACCTCGGTGAACACGATACCCGCCCCACCGACCGCGCGACACCCGAGATGCTGGAGGTGCCAGTCGTTCGGCACGCCGTCGGTCGCCGAATACTGGCACATCGGCGAGACCATGATGCGGTTGCGCGCGGTCACCGAGCGGAAAGCGATCGGCCGGAAAATGTGCGGTGTCTGATCGCGCACCAGGACCTTGCGCTCGTTCTCGCCGCGCGTGGCGTGAGGATTGTTTTTCTCGGTGGTATCCATTAAATCCCTCTTTACCCGACTTCGGCGCCGGCAGCGCGCACGAGTTTACTCCATTGCGAGATTCTTCATCACTGCATACAGACTGGACTTGGCCTCGAAGCCGATGCCTGGAACATCGGGCATGCGCACGTAGCCGCCCTCGACCGGCATGTTGTCGGCAAAGCCCCCGAACGGCTGGAACACGCCGGGATACGATTCGTTGCCGCCGAGACCAAGGCCCGCTGCGATATTGAGCGACATCTGGTGACCGCCGTGCGGAATGCAGCGCCGCGGCGACCACGCATGTTGTTTCAGCATTTCGAGCGTGCGCAGGTATTCGACGAGTCCGTAGGACAGCGCGCAGTCGAACTGCAGCCAGTCGCGCTCGGCGCGCATGCCGCCGTAGCGGATAAGGTTCCTCGCGTCCTGCATCGAAAACAGGTTCTCGCCGGTCGCCATCGGCCCGTCGTAATGGTTGGCAAGCTCGGCCTGCAGCTGAAAGTCGAGCGGATCGCCGGCCTCCTCGTACCAGAACAACCCGTAAGGCTTCAATGCGCGCGCATATTCGAGCGCGGTCCTGAGATCGAAGCGGCCGTTGGCATCGACTGCGACATTCTTGCCCGAACCGACGACCTTGATCACCGCCTCGATGCGCTTCAAATCGTCGGCGAGATCTTCTCCGCCGATTTTCATCTTCACCACCGTGTAGCCGAGGTCGAGATATTTTTTTATCTCGTCGGCGAGCGCGGTGAGGTTCTTGCCGGGATAGTAATAGCCGCCCGCGGCATAGATAAACACTTTATCGTCGACGGTGCCGCCGCGGTAGCGCTCGGCGAGCAGGCGGTAGAGCGGTTTGCCCTCGATTTTCGCGACCGCGTCCCACACCGCCATGTCGAGCACGCCGACCGCGACCGAGCGCTCGCCGTGGCCGCCGGGCTTTTCGTTCGCCGTCACGCAATCCCAGATACGGTGCGGGTCGAGGTTGTCGCCGGCGTCGTTGAGCAGGCTCTGCGAGTCGGCGCTCATGAGGCGCGGGATGAAGCGCTCGCGCAGCAGCCCGCTCTGCGCGTAACGGCCGTTGGAGTTGAAGCCGTAACCGACGACGCGTTTGCCGTTGCGCCTGACGTCGGTGACGATGGCGACGACGCTCGCCGTCATCTTGCTGAAATCGATGTAAGCGTTGCGGATATCCGAGCTGATCGGCGCAACGGTTTCGTGAACTGCAAGTATCTTCATGCCGCGGACCATCAGGATTTCCGAGGACGCAACTATAGCGCATGTCGCGCCCGCATGTTGACCGGCCGCCGATCTGATGCCAGACTTTTTCCTGTCTGCGCGTGCACAATGTAAAATCAAGCGATCACATGAAACGAAATGCGCCGAAATTCCGGAACTCGCGCCGCCGCTGGCTCGCGCAAGCGGGTGCGCTGGTGTCCTCGGCTTCGTTTCCGTTGTGGATGCCGGGACCGGCCGCGCAATCGCAATCGACGCTGAGCGCGCTGCCGCGCGCCGCGCTCGTGATCGGCAACACCCGGTACGCGGAAGCGCCGCTGCGAAACCCTGTCAACGACGCCAAAGCGATAGGCGGCGAATTGCAGCGGCTCGGCTTCAAGGTCAATCTGCTGCTCGATGCCGGCCGCGCGCAGATGACCGGCTCGATCCAGGCATTCGGCAGCGATCTGGCAAAGAGCAAAGGCGTCGGGTTGTTCTATTACGCCGGCCATGGCGCCCAGCTCGCGTGGCGCAACTATCTGATCCCGGTCGACGCGGCCGTCGAAAAACTGCAAGACATGCGCGAGAAGACGGTGGAAATCAACACCCTGCTGCAAGGGCTGGTCAGGGCGGGCAATCCGATGAACGTCATCATCCTCGATGCCTGCCGCGACAATCCGTTCGGCAGCAAAGTGCCCACCGAGCAGAAAGGGCTTTCCCAGTTCGACGCGCCGCCGGGCTCGCTGCTCGCCTACGCGACATCGCCCGGGAATACCGCGGCCGACGGCGAAGGCGAGAACGGCCTTTACACGGAAAACCTGCTGCGCGAGCTGAAAACGCCCGAGTCGAAAATCGAAGATGTGTTCAAGCGCGTGCGGCTCGCGGTGCGGCGGCGATCGCAGGGACTGCAGATTCCGTGGGAGAGCACGTCGCTCGAGGAGGACTTCTACTTCCAGCCGCCGAAGCAGGCGAAAAAGCTCACCGAGGAGGAGCTCGAAAAGCAGTTCGAGCATGAGCTCGCGATCTGGGAAAAAATCAAGGACGCGAAGGAAATCGCGTCGTTCGAAGATTATCTGCGTAGCTACCCGAGCGGCAAGTTCTCGGAACTCGCGCAGTTCCGGTTGAACCGCCTGCTCGCGCAGCGTGAAACTGCGGCGCAGGTAGCCGCGGCAGGCGGTGTACTGGAGCCCTCCGCGAACAAGAACGCGGATTTCGTCTACAAGCGATCCATGGTGCGTTGATACCCGCATGCCTATAGTCAATATAGAGGGCCTGGGCAGGATTGAATTTCCCGACTCGATGAGCCAGGAGGAAATCGACCAGGCTATCAGGAACGAGATATTGCCGATGGTGGCGCAGCGCGTGCCTTCCGCCACGGTCGCGGGCCTGCCGCCGTCGCTGGCTGCCGGCGCCAATCCGTTCAGCAAGGGCACCGGCAAAGCCGACGGCAGATTCAGCGTCGGAGACAATTACACGTACGCCGTGACGGACTTACTGACGAAGCTTGATCGCGAGAATCCTGTCCAGACGGTCACCGGCGTCACGGATACCGAGGTCATCTACAACAGCGGCAGGATGAGCACGGATTTCATTGGAAATTACATCAAGGACGATTATGGGAGATTGCTCACCGCATCACAATTTTTTGTACCCGAATACAGCGTCGGCAAAAGGTGGACGACGCGCTTCCGCCTGACACGTGTCAGAGGCAGCAGCGATGACGTCGAACTCGATTTCAGGGTGGCCGGAAGAGAAAGCATCACCGTACCGGCGGGCACATTTGATGCATTCAAAGTCGAAGGCAATGGGTTTGTGCGCGCCGCCGGCGCGAGGTGGAATTACGTTTACTGGATCGCGCCAGAGAAGGTCCGGAGATTCATTGCGATGGAATATGTCAATCGCCGTCGTGACGGACGATTCAGCATGGCCGACCGCTACGAGCTCGTCTCATTCCACCAGAAAGTATAACCCTCGACGTGGCGCCAGAGCGCCGCTCAACGAGCTCCGGGAATCGAGAGCCTGCCCGCTGCAGTCAGTTTTTGCAGTGCCGGTCTATTTCAGAAAATCCCGCACGCCGGATTCTTCTTGCAGGCGCCAGATACGCGCGATTATTTTCTTCATTTGATCGGCGTTGGCGCCACCGGTAAATGCGGCGGGCCGCAGGGCCTTGTCCTCGATCTCGGCGCGTAGCTCTCCATCGAAAAGCATCAGCCACAGAGATCACAGAGGACACCGAGGAAAACAAAAGCAAAAACAGCACGAGAAAGTGTGTCATTCCGGCGAAAGCCGAAATCCAGGCGACTGAATCAGTCTAGATTCCAGCATTCGCTGGTATAACAGGTTCTTGTTATCTTTTCTCTGTGCCCTCTGTGGCTCGCAGTTCGGTTTAAGGCAGGTTTTAATCACACCGCGACGGCGGCCCGCAATTCAGCGATTTCGTTCGCGCTGTAGCCGACCTCCGCGAGGATGCGGTCGCTGTGTTCGCCAATCGCGGGCACCGGATCGAGGCGCGCTTCGAACCCGGGCATGGTCACCGGCGGCAGCAGCGTCGGGAGCGGCCCGACCGGCGAGCCCATCTCGCGCCAGCGGTTGCGCGCCTTGAACTGCGGGTGCTGCCAGACCTCTTCCGGCGTGTTGACGCGCGCATTGGCGATACCCGCGGCATCGAGCTTCGCCACCACCTGCTCCGCGGTCAGCGCGCCGAATACCCGTTCGATCAGCTCGATCAATTCCGCGCGGCGCTGGTTGCGTTTGGTGTTGTCATCGTAGCGCGTATCCTTCGCGAGCCTGGAATCGCCGAGCACCTTGTCGCAAAATGATGCCCACTCGCGCTCGTTCTGTATCCCCATCATCACGTATGCGCCGCCACCGCACTTGATGCGGCCGTACGGAACTATCGTCGCATGGTCGGGCCCGCTGCGGCGCGGCGCCTTGCCGCCGAAATGCGTGTAGTAAAGCGGGTAACCCATCCACTCCCCGAGCGACTCGAACATCGTCACCTCGACGCGCGTGCCTTGGCCGGTTTTTTCGCGCTGGTAAAGCGCGGTGAGGATGCCGGAATACGCATACATGCCGGCGCTGATGTCGACGATCGAAATCCCGACCTTGGCCTGCGTTTCCGGCGTGCCGGTCACGGACAGCACGCCGGCTTCGCTCTGCACCAGCAGATCGTACGCTTTCTTGTGCGCGTACGGGCCGCTGTCGCCATAGCCCGACAAGTCGCACACGATGAGACGCGGGTGTTTCGCCAGCAGCGATGTCGCGTCGAGCCCGAGCCGGCCCGTGGCGCCGGGCGCGAGGTTCTGGATAAAGACATCGGCCTGCGCGATCAGCCGCGACAGAATTTCTTTCGCCCGCCGATGCTTGACGTCGAGCGTCAGGCTTTCCTTCGAACGGTTGAGCCAGATGAAATGCGACGACATGCCGTTCACGCTCTTGTCGTAGTCGCGCGCAAAGTCGCCGACCCCGGGGCGCTCGATTTTGATCACGCGCGCGCCGAGATCGGCGAGCTGGCGCGTCGCGAACGGCGCCGCGACCGCCTGCTCGAGCGCAACGACTGTTATTCCATCAAGGGGTCTGGTCACAACAAATCTTTAACCGCAAAGGACGCGAAGGAAACCAAAAGGACATACACACGATCGATTTACGATTATTTGCGTTCTGTGTGTTGGGAGGTTCGGTTTGCGAATTACTAATCACTCCAACATTGTCAACGATGTGAAGCAATCAGCTAAGGAATGATCCATTACCTTCAAAATTTTTCCTTTGCGTCCCTCGCGTCCTTTGCGGTTCAAGACCTACTTGGCGGTTCAAGAACTAAAAAGACCTCGGCAGCCCCAGCACGTGCTCGCCGATGTACGACAGGATCAGGTTGGTCGAAATCGGCGCGACCTGGTAGAGCCGCGTCTCGCGGAATTTGCGCTCGACGTCGTATTCGGCGGCGAAGCCGAATCCCCCATGGGTCTGCAGGCAGACGTTGGCGGCTTCCCACGACGCGTCCGCCGCGAGCAGCTTGGCCATGTTGGCTTCCGCGCCGCACGGCTCGCGGGCGTCGAACAGCGCCGCCGCCTTGAAGCGCATCAGGTTCGCCGCCTCGACGTTGACATAAGCGCGCGCGAGCGGGAACTGGATGCCCTGGTTCTTGCCGATCGGGCGATCGAACACGACGCGCTGCCTGGCATAATTGGCTGCTTTCTCGATGAACCAGTTGCCGTCGCCGATGCACTCCGCCGCGATCAGGATGCGCTCGGCATTCAGGCCGTCGAGGATGTACTTGAAGCCCTTGCCCTCCTCGCCGATCAGGTTGTCGGCGGGAATCTCGAGATTGTCGATGAAAACCTCGTTGGTCTCGTGATTGACCATGTTGCGGATCGGCCGCACGGTCAGCCCATGCTTCATCGCCTGGCGCAGGTCGACGATGAAAATCGACATGCCCTCGGATTTCTTTTTCACCTCGTCGAACGGCGTCGTGCGCGCGAGCAGGATCATCAATTCCGAATGCTGCAGGCGCGAGGTCCAGACTTTCTGGCCGTTGACGATATAGCGGTCGCCTTTCTTCACCGCCGCGGTTTTGATCTTGCTGGTGTCGGTTCCCGCGGTCGGCTCGGTCACGGCCATCGACTGCAGGCGCAGCTCGCCGGTCGCGATTTTCGGCAGATACCTGCGCTTCTGCGCTTCGGAGCCGTGCCGCAGCAGCGTGCCCATGTTGTACATCTGGCCGTGGCATGCGCCCGCATTTCCGCCCGAGCGGTTGATTTCCTCCATGATCACCGACGCCGCGGCGAGCGTCAGGCCCGAGCCGCCGTACTCTTCGGGAATCAGCGCCGACAGCCAGCCGGCGTCGGTCAGCGCCTTTACGAATTCCTCGGGATAGCCGCGCTCCGCGTCGACCTTGCGCCAGTACTCGCCGGTGTAGCGGTTGCACAATGCGCGCACGGCGCCGCGCAATTCGGTATGGGGATCTTCGTGGCTGGCCGGTTTCATGGGATATTCCGGAGGACCGGCGCAGCGCTGACGCGGACCGGCAGAAAGTTGACTACGGATGGCTGAATTATAGCAAAGCGCGGGCTCAGTCAGCGCGCGCCGCCGCATGCGCTCAAAACGCTCATCCGGGAGAAGTCGCGGCAACGCAAATGGCGCGAAGCCGCCAAAAACGCTAACATTATCGCCGCAGGACCCGCACTTGATGCGCGTCACCGTCCACCGCGTGAAATAATTCCGGGAGAAGAGCAGCATGTATGTCGCGAACACGAAGCGCCTGACGCTCGCCGGGGCGCGCAAGATGATGGCCACTGCGATCGGCGGGGCCGAAGAGGCCGGGATCGCGATCGCGGTCGCCATCGCCGATGCCGGGGGCCACCTCGTCATGCTCGAACGCATGGACGGCGGGCGCTTTCATACCGTGCATTCCTCGACCACCAAGGCGGTCTGCGCCGCCTCGAACAAGCGGCCTACGACGGCCAAGGGCGCCCAAGCGCAGCCGCTCGACACCACGCACGCCATCGGGCTCGCGCTCGCCGCGGGTCCGGAGCGCTGGACCGCGATGGAAGGCGGCTACCCGATCATTTTCGACGGCGAGTGCGTGGGAGGCATCGGCGTGAGCGGCGGCGACTGGGCGTTCGATGACCGCATCGCGCGCGAGGCGATCGAGGCCATCGGGGCAACCTACCGCATCGACGCGAAATGAGCGGCCTCCGGCATCTTGACAACTGGCAGAAGCAAATGAAACCGCCGATGAACGCAGATGAACCCGGATAAGCTCAAAATCCAAAAGCTTTGGCCACAGAGTACACAGAGAAAAGACTGAATAAAAAAACTCACCTGCATTACCGTCTAATTTGCCCCCTCTGTGTTCTCTCAGATCTCTGTGGCTATATGATTTTGACGTTGTCGGCGTTACTCGGCGTTTACTGGTGGCAGTCGTTGTTTCTATGCCACCTGCGGCTGAACGCCGTTTGGTTTTTTTCGGGACTGCTTCTACCAAATTAACAGACATGGAAGAAAAACGGGAATGGCCGCACAACCGGTAACAGTCGCCTGCCTCGGCATGGGATGGTGGTCGGACGTGCTCGCGGATGCGATCGTGCGCTCGGGAAAGCTGCGGATCGTCGCGTGCTACACGCGCTCCGGGCAAAAACGGCAGGCGTTCGCCGCCAAGTACGGCTGCCGCGCGGCGCCGAGCTACGAGGCGATCCTGGACGACCGCGGCGTCGAGGCGATCGTCAATACGACGCCGAACAACGTGCACCTCGAAACGACGCGCGCCGCCGCCGCCGCGGGCAAGCACGTGTTCCTCGACAAGCCCATCGCCACCACGATTGCCGATGCGCGCGCGATTACCGCGGCCTGCTCCAAAGCGAAGGTCGCGCTCGCCCTCGGCTACCAGCGCCGCCGCGAGAGCCATTTCCGCTGGGTGCGCCGCCAGATAGACGACGGCGCGTTCGGCAGAATCGTCAATGCCGAAGCCAACATCAGCCGCGACCGGCTGGGCAAGTTCGAGGCCGGCTCATGGCGCTACACCGCCGCGGGCATGCCCGGAGGCGTCATGCTGCAGATCGGCATCCATTACGCCGACGTGCTCGAATACCTGATGGGGCCGGTGAAAGCGGTGAGCGGCGCGTTCGTCCAGCTGGTGCTGCCCGGCGAAAATCCCGACGTCGCGAGCCTCATCCTCGAGCACGAGAACGGCGCGCTGTCGACGCTCAATGCCTGCTACGCTTCCGCCTCCGAGTACTACCTGATGAATATCTACGGCAAGGAGGCGACGGCATACTACGACCTGCACCATGGGTTGATGTTCATCAAGCGCGGCGGCGCGCGCGAGAGCCCGGTGCCGTGCGCGAAAAACGACACCCTCGTCGAGGAACTCGAGGAATTTGCGGCCGCGGCGCGCGGCGAGGCGCAGCCCGAGATGGGCGGCGAAGCGTCGACCCGATCGCTCGCCGTCCTGCTCGCGGGAGTCAAGTCCGCGCGCGAGGGGCGCCGGGTCGAAGTCGCCGAGATCCTGGGCAGCGAAAGCTAAATATGAGAACGAGTGAAAGGGTGAAGGAGTGAAGGAGTGAAGGAGTGATGAAGTGAACCCCCTCACCCCGCGCCTGCGGAGGGCGGAGCAGGTTCCGTCGGCCTTGGCCGATGGATGCGACCCCGCAGCGGGATGCAAAGCGCCGGGAATCCGCGTGCTTATATGCGCCTTTACGGTCGCATCCCAAAAAGCAGGGCCCCTGCTCCACGTTCCGGCGCACCTCTCCCCCGGTAACAGGGGAAAGGGAGTTTGATTTCTCCTTTCACCCATTCACCCCTTCACTCCTTCACTCCTTAACTCTTTCACCCTTCATTAAGGGAATCACCATGGATACCGCAACAGGAACGCTCGTCACCTACAAGATGTTCATCGACGGCCAGTGGGTCGATTCCGCCTCGGGCCAGCATTTCGAAAGCCACAATCCGTACACCGGCAAGCCGTGGGCGCTGATCCCGCGCGGCAACGCCGAGGACGTCGACCGCGCGGTGCGCGCGGCGCGCAAGGCGTTCACGTCCGGCGAGTGGCCGAAGCTCAATGCGACCCGGCGCGGTGCGCTATTGAGGAAGCTCGGCGACCTGATCGCCGATAAATCGAAGCTCCTCGCCGAGATCGAAGTGCGCGACAACGGCAAGCTCATCGCCGAAATGGGCGCGCAGACCGCCTACATGGCGCAGTGGTATTACTACTACGGCGGGCTCGCCGACAAAATCGAAGGCGAGGTCATCCCGACCGATAAGCCCGACACTTTCAACTACACGCGCCACGAGCCTCTCGGCGTCATCGGCGCGATCATTCCGTGGAACTCGCCGCTGCTCCTGACCGCGTGGAAGCTTGCGCCGGCGCTTGCAGCCGGCAACACGATGGTGTTGAAGCCCTCGGAGTACACGTCGGCGTCGCTGCTCGAGTTCATGAAGCTCATCGAGCAGGCGGGATTCCCGGCGGGCGTTGTCAACGTCGTGACGGGCTTCGGGCCGGAAGCCGGCACGCCGCTGGTCGAGCATCCCATGGTGGCGAAGATCGCGTTCACCGGCTCGGACGTGACCGGCCAGAAGATTTACGAAACGGCCGCGAAAGGACTCAAGCGCGTCAGCATGGAACTCGGCGGCAAGTCGCCCAACATCGTGTTCGACGATGCCGAACTCGATAACGCAGTCAAAGGCGCGATCTCGGGGATTTTCGCTGCGTCCGGCCAGACTTGCATCGCGGGCTCGCGCCTCCTGGTGCAGCAGTCGATCCACGACAAATTCGTCGAAAAGCTCGTCGCCTTCGCGAAAACCGCGAAGATGGGCGACCCGATGAGCCTCGACACCCAGGTCGGGCCCGTGACCAACCTGCCGCAGTACAAGAAAGTGCTCAGCTACATCGACATCGCAAAGTCCGAAGGCGTGAAAACGGCGCTCGGCGGCGCCAAGGCTACGCGGCCGGAGTGCGGCGACGGCTGGTTCGTCGAGCCGACGATTTTCACCGGCGTGAAAAATTCGATGCGTATCGCGCAGGAGGAAGTTTTCGGGCCGGTGCTCTCCGTGATCCCATTCAAGGACGAAGAGGATGCGATCGCGATCGGCAACGACGTCGTGTTCGGGCTCGCCGCCGGCGTGTGGACGCAGAACATGCGCCGCGCGTTCATGATGGCGGAGCGGCTACAGGCCGGCACGGTATGGGTCAACACCTACCGCGCGGTTTCCTTTCTCTCGCCGTTCGGCGGCTACAAGCGAAGCGGCCTCGGGCGCGAGAACGGCCAGGACATGATCTACGAATACCTGCAGACCAAAAGCGTGTGGATCTCGACCGCGAAGGAAGTGCCGAATCCGTTCATCATGCGCTAGCGCCGCGCGTGCCGCGCTTGCGCAGTGAAGGGTGAAAGGTGAAGGGTGATCCCCCTCATCCCAGCCTTCTCCCCCAGTGATGAGGGAGAAGGAGTTTTGCGTTTCACGTTTCACATTTTACGTTTCACGCTTCACATTTCACATTTTACGTTTCACTAACCTACAACACACATGAACGAAATCCGCATTCTGTCAGCGACCGGCATGCTCGGCTCCGGCTTCCGCGAGGAGACGCTGAAGCGCGCGATGGCGTTGAAGCCCGATTTCATCGGCGTCGACTCCGGCTCGACCGATCCCGGGCCGCACTATCTCGGCTCGAGCGACACCCATTTCTCGGACTCCGCGTACAAGCGCGATCTGCGCCTGATGCTGATCGCCGCGCGCGCCGCGAAGATTCCCGCGATCGTCGGCTCCGCGTGCACGGGAGGCAACGACGATCAACTCGCGCGCTTGGTCGGCATCGCGCGCGAGATCGCGCGCGAGGACAAGCTCAAATTCAAGCTCGCGATCATCCACAGCGAGCAGGACAAAGGCTATCTCAAGCAGAAGCTGCGCGAGGGCAAAATCAAACCGCTCGCCAACGCGCCGAAACTCGATGCGGCGGTCATCGACCGCAGCACGCACATCGTCGGCATGTGCGGGATCGAGCCGTACATCGAAGCGCTCAAGAATGGCGCGGAAGTCATCATCGCCGGGCGTTCGAGCGACACGTCGATTTTCGCGGCGATGCCGGTGATGCGAGGTTTCAATCCTGCGACCGTGTGGCACGCGGCGAAAATCCTCGAGTGCGGCGCGGCGTGCGTCGTGCTGCGCAAATATCCAGATTGCATGTTCGCGACGGTCACCAACGACGGTTTCGTGGTCGAGCCGCCGAACCCCGACTACCGCTGCGACCCGGTGAGCATCGCCTCGCACAATCTTTACGAGAACTCCACGCCCTACGAACTCGTCGAGCCCTCCGGCGTGCTCAATACGTTCGCCGCCAAGTACGAGGCGGTCTCCGACCGCGCGGTCAAGGTGTCGGGCAGCACTTTCAAGTCCGCCGAGCGCTACACCGTCAAGCTCGAAGGCGCCGAGCTCGCCGGCTACCAGAGCATCATCGTCGGCAGCGTGCGCGACCCGATCATCCTGCGCCAGCTCGATTCGTGGCTCGAGGGCATGAACAAGGCGATCCGGGACCGGATCCTCGCTGTCTTCGGCGCGGACGTCGCGGGCAAGTATCAGTACGAAGTGCGGGTCTTCGGCAAGAACGCCACCATGGGAGCGCTCGAAAGCGAAACCCGGATCGGGCACGAGGTGGGGTTGCTCTTCCAGGTCACGGCGCAGACCCAGGAGCTCGCGACGGCGCTGATGAAATCGGTCGGGCACATGGCGGTACATTACCCGGTGCCGGAATG
Organism: Gammaproteobacteria bacterium; assembly: GCA_041483135.1. Lineage (GTDB taxonomy): Bacteria > Pseudomonadota > Gammaproteobacteria > Burkholderiales > SG8-41 > PALSA-1004. The sequence goes on from JBGPFE010000023.1 coordinate 52,489, forward strand.
GACCGGGCTCATCACTTCGATCGCGTTTCCGTATTCGCCGGCGGAGATCGCGCGCGGCCCGAGCTACCGCTTCAATATGAATCACGTCGTCGAGCCCGGCTCGCCGCTCGAGATGTTCCGCATCGAATACCAGGACGTGTGAGGACGCGATGGCGAAACTGTGGCAAGTCACCAAACTCATCCGGAGCAAGAACTCCGGGCCGTTCGAGCTCACGTTCGACGTGATTTTCAAGGACCGCGCAACGTACGAAAAAGCGCGCGACGCGAAAATCATCAACCCGCAGTGGTTCGCGAAAACCTACCGGCTCGCGCCGGAGGCGGTCTCGATCATCAACTACGACGCGGCGAGCGCGATCAAGATCACGATTCCGCGGCCGGTGATCTCGGGCGACATCAATGACACCGACGTGTTCGGCGGCCAGCAGTACGGGCCGCTCGTCGATCTCGACGTCCCGTGATGCCGTGAACAATATAAGGGGGGATTTCATGCGATTAACCAATTCCGTGCTCGCGATTCTGGCTCTGTGCTGCCCGTGCGTTGTTTCGGCCCAGCAGTACCCCGCGAAACCGGTCCGGCTCATCGTCGGCTTCACGGCGGGCGCGAGCATCGACATCGTCGCGCGCGCGATCGCGCAGCCGATGGGCGAGAGCATGGGCCAGCAGGTGGTGGTCGATAACCGTCCCGGCGCCGGCAGCAACATCGGCTCCGAGATCGTCGCGAAGTCGCCGCCCGACGGCTACACGATCCTGATCGTGAACAACGGGTTCGCGATCAGCCATTCGCTGTACCAGAAACTGAACTACGATGCGCTGCGCGATCTGACGGCCGTGTCGCAGGCGACCGCGATGCCGCACCTGCTCGGCGTGCACCCGTCGCTGCCCGCGAAGAACATCAAGGAGCTCATCGCGCTCGCGAAAGCGAAACCGGGCATGCTGAGCTTTGCCTCGTCCGGTGTGGGCGTGTCCGACCACATCGCGGGTGAACTCTTCAAGTACATGACCGGCATCAAGATGGTCCATGTCCCCTACAAAGGCGGCCCGCAGGCGGCGACCGACGTCGCGAGCGGCCAGGTCGACATGTGGTTCGGGGGGCTCCCGTCCATCATGCCGTTCGTGAAGAGCAGCAGGCTGCGCGCGCTTGCGGTCACGAGCCTGCAGCGCAGCCCCACCCTGCCCGACGTGCCGACGATGAACGAAGCCGGCGTGCCCGGTTACGAAGTGATCCTGTGGTACGGGATATTCGCGCCCGCCGCGACGCCGCGCGAGATCGTGCAGCGCCTCAATGCGGAGATTGTGAAAGCGTTGAACGTGCGTGAAGTCCGCGAGCGTTTTGCGACGCTCGGCCTCACCCCCGTCGGCAGCTCGCCGGAGCAGTTCGACAAATTCTTCCGCGCGGAAATCGACAAGTGGGGCAAGGTCGTCAGGGCCGCCGGCCTCAAGGCGGAATGACTACCGCACTTCAGCCACAGAGATCACAGAGCACACAGAGAAAAGCAAACCATGAAATCGACATGCAACCCGTTTTTCGTTGCTGGTCCGGCTCTGTGAACTCTGTGCCCTCTGTGGCAAAAGCATGAAAGTTTCCGAGCTGCTGCTGCGCACGCTCGAAGCGAACGGCGTGCGCCACATCTTCGGCAATCCCGGCACCACCGAAATCCCGCTCGTGCGCCTGTGCGAGCGGCGGCGCAAGCTCAGGTATGTAGTCGCGCTCTCCGAAGTTTCCGCCGTGCCGATGGCCGACGGCTATGCGCGAGCGACGCGTTCGCTCGGCGTCGTCAACCTCCACGTCGCGCCGGGGCTCGGCAACGGCATGGGCGGGCTTTACACCGCGGGCATCGCGCAGACTCCGCTGCTGGTCCTGATCGGCGGCCAGGACCGCCGTTTTCTGCACACGAATCCTATCCTGTGGGGCCCGCTCGAAAAAATGGCGGGCTCCGTTTGCAAGGCCGTGTTCGGGCTCAACACGCGCTCTGATGCGGCATCCAACATGCGACAGGCGCTGCGCGTTGCGCTGACGCCGCCTTATGCGCCGGTCGCGCTGATCTGCCCGCCCGACCTGCTCGAGCAGGAACTCGACGCGAAGCCCGAGTGCGTGCAACCTCCAGCGCTTGCTTCGCTCACCGCCGCTGAAGCGCAGCGCTACGCGCGCGCGTTGACGAAAGCGAAGCGTCCCGCGTTCATCGCCGCCGAAGACGTGCATTGGAATGACGCGAGCGGCGCGTTGGAGAAACTTGCGCGTTCGCTCGCAGCGCCGGTCTATGTCGCGCCTTACACCGCCGCGCAGCCGATCAACAGCTCGTCGCCGTGCTACGCCGGCTATCTGCCGCCGAGCTTCAGGCAGATTTCCGAGCGCCTCGCGCAGCACGACCTGCTTTTTTTCGTCGGCGGCACCGGCATGCGCACGACGCTCTACAGCGAAGTCAAGCTCGCGCAGCCGAAGCTGTGGATCGGCAACAATCAAAACGTGCGCGCCGTTGACGGCGAGTTCACGCTCGCGGTAGTCGCCGACACTCGTGCCGCGCTCGTTGAAATCACACGAGCACTCGCGATCAAGCGTCCCGCGATCAAGCCGCAGCGCCCGTCAGTCGCGCTGCCCGCATCTCAGGCAAAAGTGTTTCACCCGTCACGCGCCGTGCACTCGCTGCTCGCGGGGTTTTCGGATGCGATCTGGATCGACGAGTCGGGCCTTTCGACTTCCGACGTGCGGCAGTGGATGAAATTGCGGGCGGGTGAATACCTGATCAACGGCAGCGGCGGTATTGGCTGGGGCCTCGCCGCATCCGTCGGCGCCGCGCTCGGCAACCCGCAGCGCCAGATCGTCGCCATCATCGGCGACGGCTCCGCGCTCTATGCGAGCGAAGCGCTGTGGACCGCCGCGCATCACGGCACGAAACTGCTGCTCGTGATCCTTTCTAACCGCCGCTACTCGACGCTCAACGAAGCCGCAGGCCGATTGACCGGAAAGTCGCTCGACCTTTTCACGATCGAGCCGCCGGTGATTGATTTCAGCGGTCTCGCAACGCTTTACGACTGGAAATACGCAAAAGCTGCGAGCGAGTCAGAGCTCGACGCGGTCCTTTCCAGGCTGCATGGCAAAGTGAAAACGAACACGCTGCTCGAATTGAAGCTCGACCCCTCGGTGAAACCGGTCACCGCTTCGCGGCATTTCTAGAACTCGTCTCAGGCAAAAGAAAAGCTTTGCCGCGAAGGACGCAGAGGACGCGAAGGAAAATCAAAAAGGGGCATGGTAGAAATTCACTAAATCCTCATTCCCCGATCCTCAATCCGGCATCATCCGCCACTGATGAACGCGGATGAATTTCATCAACTGCCGGCAGATCACGCCACTCGATATTCCTCGACTGGCTGTTCGGCGCGGTCGAGTGGGCTCTTCACTCCCCGCCCGCCTTTGTTCAGCACGTGGGTGTAGATCATTGTGGTTGAAACGTCGGAGTGACCTAAAAGCTCCTGCACGGTTCTAATGTCGTATCCGTTCTCCAATAAATGCGTGGCAAATGAGTGGCGTAGCGTGTGGCAGCTGACGTGCTTCGCAATGCCGGCGGCGCGCGCCGCCTCCTTCACGCCACGAATGACGTAGTTCTCGTAGACGTGATGGCGCCGGATCACACCGGTGCGCGGATCGACCGAGCGCTTATAAGACGGAAACACGAACTTCCACGCCCATTCATAGGGCGCGCGCGGGTATTTTCGCATCAGCGCGTCCGGCAGCTCGACGTCGCCGTAGCCTTCGGCGAGGTCGCGCTCGTGCAATGCTTTAACTCTGATGAGGTGCGTCTGCAGCGGCTCGACAACCGAGGCGGGCAGTACCGTGATGCGGTCCTTGCCGCCCTTGCCGTCGCGCACGAGGATTTGCCGATAGCCGAAATCGACGTCCTTGACCCGCAGGTTCAGACATTCGTGCAATCGCAGGCCGGCCCCATATAACAGGCTTGCCATCAACCATTTCGGCCCGCGCAGATTCGCCAGTAACCGACGCGCTTCGTCAGCGGTAAGCACGGTCGGTTTTCTGACCGGACGTTTGGCGCGAACGATGTCGTCCAGCCACGGCAGCGGTTCACCCATCACTACCTTGTAGAGAAAGAGCAACGCCGCCAGCGCCTGATTCTGGGTGGCGGCAGCCACGTGACCCTCTACCGCCAGGTGACTCAGGAACGCAGTGACCTCCGGCGCGCCAAGTTCACGCGGGTGCCGCTTGCCGGAAAAAACGATAAACCGCTTGATCCAATGCAGATAGGCCTCTTCCGTGCGCCGGCTGTAGTGCCGCGTTTCTATGGCGGCTTTCAGCGACTCTAGCAGCCGGGGGCGCGCGGCCGCGCCTTGCGATGGTTCTCGATTGCCATTGTCATGCATGCATCCCCCGCTTCCGGGCGGCGAATTGCGCCCGACATATGGGAGGAGTAACGTATTCGGTGAAATATCGAATACGGGGTAGTACTTAAGTCCTAGTGGGGGTAGATGAGCATGGTCTCTGTGATCCTGCCCCAGTTTCACATACACCAAGAAATTGATATGTTAACGGTGTATGGAGGGAATGGAAATGAGCAGAGCGAAGATTCCGCATCGGGCCTATACGGCGGAGTTCAGGACGGAGGCAGTAAGGCTGGCGCAGG
>JBGPFE010000024.1:0-56651 GCA_041483135.1 Gammaproteobacteria bacterium
ACCAAGGAAGACCTGAAAACATCCTTCTGGCCGATCGTCAGGGGCACCTTCATCGGCGCATTCTTCGGCGTGCTGCCGGGCACCGGCCCCGCCATCGCCTCGTTCTCCTCCTACATGGTGGAGAAGAAGATCGCCAAGGATCCCTCGCGCTTCGGCAAGGGCGCGATCGAGGGCGTCGCCGGTCCCGAATCGGCCAACAACGCCGCCGCGCAGACCGCTTTCATCCCGCTGCTTACGTTAGGCATTCCGACCGGCGCGGTGATGGCGCTGATGGTGGGCGCGATGACGATCCAGGGTATCGCGCCCGGCCCGCAGGTGATGACATCGAAGCCCGATCTGTTCTGGGGCATGATCGCCTCGATGTGGATCGGCAACCTGATGCTGGTGATACTCAACCTGCCGCTGATCGGCATGTGGGTGCAGTTTCTGAAGATTCCGTACCGCCTGATGTTCCCCGGTATCTGCCTGTTCTGCTGCATCGGCGCATATTCGGTCAATAACGCCTCGTTCGACGTGTATGTCGTCGCCCTGTACGGCGCCTTCGGCTACTATTGCTCGAAGTGGGGCTGCGAGCCGGCGCCGCTGATATTGGGGTTCGTGCTGGGGCCGCTGATGGAAGAAAATCTGCGGCGCGCGATGCTGATCTCGCGCGGCGACCCGAGCGTGTTCTTCACCCGCCCAATCTCGCTCGGCATGCTGCTGGTGGCTTTTGCGCTGCTGATCATGGTCATCGTGCCGCAGGTCCGCAAGAAGCGCGCAGAGGTGATTACCGAACCGGACGGGATGTGATTACCGAAGCGGATGCCTGAGCGGCTCGCGCACAGCAACACCAAACTTGCCCCGGAATATTTCCGGGGCAATTTTTTCTCCGCTTCACGCAAGCGAGCGAGTGACGGCCATGCAGCTTACCCCGGAAGAAAAGAAGATGCTGCGCGGCGACAAGGGCGCGGCCGCCAGGCAAGCCCTCGAGCTGCAGATCGAAGTCGGTAAATTTTTCGGCGCCAAGCGCCTGGTACCGGTGTCGAACGTGCACATGATGGGCGACATCGAAGTGATGGGCGACAGCGGCAAGGCCTTTCTGGAGCGCATGACGCAGCTTAAGGCGCGCTGTACGGTACCCACCACCACCAACGCGCGCTGCATCGATTTCGACTATGTCGCGACGCTCAAGCAGGACCCAAACGAAGCGGAAAAAGAAAAGCAGCTGATTGCGTATTTGCGTCAGATGGACGTGGTGACGGCGGACACCTGCATCAATTACCAGACTTTGTATCAGCCGCACCAGGGCGAGCGCGTCGCATGGGGCGATACCGGCACCGTGATCTACGCCAACTCGGTGTTTGGCGCGCGCTCCAATTTCGAGGCCGGCCCGGCGGCTCTCGCCGCCGGCATCACCGGTCGCGTGCCTGAATACGGTTTTCACCTCGACCGGCATCGTAAAGGCACGTTCCAGGTCAATCTCAGGGCCGACCTCACCGACCTTGCCGATTGGGGTGCGCTTGGCAAGCTGGTCGGCGAATCGCACCAGAACTATTTCGAGGTGCCGGTGTTCAACGGCATCAAGCGCTGCCCAAGCGCCGATCAGTTGAAGCATCTCGGCGCGTCGCTTGCGAGCTACGGCTCGATGGGCATGTTCCACATGGTCGGCGTCACGCCCGAAGCGCCGTCTCTGAAGGCCGCGTTCGGCGGCGCGCGGCCCAGGGAAGTCATCACGATCACCAACCGCGATATCGAACGCGTCTATGCCGGTTACAGCGCCAATGGCAATCCGTTGAACCTGGTGGTGTTCTCGGGGCCGCAGCAATCGTTGTTCGAGATGAAGACCCTCGCGGGGCTGCTCGACGGCAAAAAAATCAAGGCCGGCAGCCATTTGTTCGTCACCACCAGCAACGGCGTCAAAAGCGCCGCGCGGCAGCTCGGGTATCTGCAGAAAATCGAAGCCGCCGGCGGCATTGTGCTCGAAGGCGTGTGCTTCTACATCCTGCAGAATATCGCGCAGATCCGCGTGCAAAACGGCTGGAGCAACCTCGTGACGAACTCGGCCAAGCTCGCCAACATTATCCGTGCGCACAAGTTCAATACCCTCTTGCACCGCACCGCCGACTGCGTGCGCATCGCCGTGACCGGGGAAGAGCGGTGAGCAAGACGCGCGGCAGAGCCCCGGTGATCAAGGTCAAGCGCGCATTCGGCGATGTCGTCGAAGGCGTGGCGCTGGTGTCGCGCGAAGGCTTCAGCCCGCGGTACGACCTTGACCGCTGGAGCGGGCTGATTTCGCGCCCCGGCCACGCGCTCGAGGGGCACAGCCTCAAGGACAAGATACTGATCACGCCGAGCGCGAAAGGCGGCATCGCAGCGGGCTGGGCGTTTTACGATATCAAGCACAAAGGCATCGCGCCGAAAGCGTTCGTGTTCGGCGTCACCAACCCGGTAATGGTGCAGGGTGCGATATTCGCCGGCATCACGATTACCGAGGGGTGGTCGCGTGATCCGTACCGGTGGATCGAGACCGGCGACATCGTGCGCGTCGACCCCAAAAGAAAAACCATCCAACGGGTCCAAGCGCGGCTTTGAGGCCGCACGCAGGCGATGATCCGCGACCAGGAAACGTTCAGCATTCTGCTCGACACTGTCCGCCGCTTCGTGCGCGAGCGGTTGATTCCCGCCGAGCAGCAGGTCGCCGACAGCGACGAGATCCCCGCGGCCATCGTCAAGGAAATGCGCGAGATGGGATTGTTCGGCCTCACGATCCCACCAGAATACGGCGGCCTGGGGCTGACGATGGAAGAGGAAGTGCTGGTGTCGATCGAAATGTGCCGCGCATCGCCGGCGTTTCGCTCGCTCGCCGGCACCAACAACGGCATCGGCTCGCAAGGTATCGTGATCGACGGTACCGACGAGCAAAAGAAGAAATATCTGCCGCGGCTCGCGAGCGGTGAGCTGATCGGGTCGTTCGCGCTGACCGAGCCCGGCGCCGGCTCCGATGCCGGGTCGCTTACTACCAGCGCGCGGCGAGACGGCGATCATTACATACTGAATGGCGCGAAACGCTATATCACCAATGCGCCGGAAGCCGGCGTATTCACCGTAATGGCGCGCACCGATCCGGACTCGAAGGACGCCGATGGCGTGTCGGCGTTCATCGTCGAGCGCAACATGCGCGGACTTGCCGTCGGCAAGCCCGACCGCAAGATGGGGCAGCGCGGCGCGCATACCGCCGACGTCGTGTTCGATGACGTGCGCGTGCCGGCGGCGAATCTGATCGGAGGCCGGGAGGGCGTCGGCTTCAAGACCGCGATGAAGGTGCTCGACAAGGCGCGGCTCAATATCGCGGCAGTGTGCGTCGGAGCGGCGACGCGTATGCTCGATGACGCGCTCAAATATGCAATCGAGCGCAGGCAATTCGGCCAACCCATCGCCGAGTTCCAGCTGGTGCAGGCGATGCTCGCCGATTGCAAGACCGAGATCTTCGCCGCGCAGAGCATGACGCTGGAAGCGGCGCGCAAGCGCGATAATGGCGGAAATGTCACGCTCGAGGCGGCGTGCTGCAAGTATTACGCGTCCGAGATGTGCGGCCGTGTTGCCGACCGCGCGGTGCAGATTCACGGTGGCGCCGGTTATATGGCGGAGTACGCGGTCGAGCGCTTCTATCGCGACGTGCGCCTGTTCCGGCTCTACGAGGGCACGAGCCAGATCCAGCAACTCGTGATCGCGCGTAATTTGATACGCAATGCCGCCCGCTAGGGCGGCTTTATCCGGGGAGGTTCACGCAGTGCCGTTCGAGGATTTGCTGAAACAACTGCGCGAGCGCACCGAGCGCGCGCTGGCGATGGGCGGCGCGGAAAAACTCGCCAGGCGCAAGGCAGAAGGTGTGCTCAATGCGCGCGAGCGCATAGACTATCTGATCGACCGGGGCAGCTTTGTCGAGTCGGGCATGTTCGCGGCCGGCATCCGGCCCGAGGTGCGCGACAAGACGCCGGCCGACGGCAAGGTTGTGGGCTTCGCGCGCATCGACGGCCGCGAGGTCGCGCTCGTCTCCAACGATTTCACCGTGCTGGGTGCGTCTTCGTCAGTGGTCAACATGAAGAAGATCAGGCACGTTAAGCAGGCCGCGACCCAACGCGGCCTGCCGCTGATCTTCCTTGGCGAGTCGAGCGGGGCCCGCATGCCGGATCGCATGGGGGCGTCCGGCCGCTCGATCGTCGCGCAGGATCCGACCGAGTACCAGCGGCTGCGCGAAACGCCGTGGGCGTCGGCATTGCTCGGCGCCTGCTACGGCTCGTCGACCTGGTATTCCGCAATGTCGGATTTTGTCGTGATGCGCAAAGGCGCGATCATGGCGATCGCGAGCCCCGGGGTAACCTCGATCGCGATCAACAAGCCGATCGGGCCCGAAGAACTCGGCGGCTGGAAAATCCTGACCGGCGTGTCGGGGCTGGCCGACTTCGCCGTCGATACCGACGAGCAGGCGCTGGATGCGATCAAGCGTTTTCTGTCTTACCTGCCCGGTCATCACAACGAGCCGCCGCCGGCGTACCCGGTGCCGCCGGGCTCGGACGATGCGTGCAGAGAAAGTCTCGATCTCCTGCCCGAATCGCGCACCAAGGTTTACGACGTGCGCAGGATCGTCGCCGCGATCTCGGACATGGATTCGAGCTTCGAGCTCAAGGACCGGTTCGGCAAGTCGGTCGCGACGGTGCTCGCGCGGCTCGACGGCAGAAGCGTCGGTTTCATCGCCAGCAACCCGCTGTTCAAGGGCGGCGCGCTCGACGCCGATGCGTGCCAGAAAGTGACGAGCTTCATGGTGCTGTGCGATTCGTTCAACATACCCCTCGTGTTCCTGGTCGATGTGCCGGGGTTTCTGATCGGCGTCGAGGGCGAGTTGCGCGGCATGCCGGGCAAGGTGATCAACTGGATGAACGCCTTATCGCTGGTGACGGTGCCGAAAATCACCATCATCCTGCGCAAGAGCTACGGCCAGGCCTACATCAACATGGCTGGCGGCAGAAATGCCGACGAAGTCGCATGCTGGCCGGGCGCCGACCTCGGTTTCATGGATCCTGCGGTCAGCGTCAACGTGTTGCACGGTGTGAAAAAGGAAGACGACCCTGCGCGTTTCCAGCAATTGCTTGAAGAAGTATCTCGCGACACCTCGGCGTGGGCACTTGCAGGGCTGTATGAAGCGCAGACCGTGCTCGATCCGCGCGACACGCGTGACTACCTGATCCGCATGCTTGAAGTGCATCGCTTGCGCCTGAAAAACGGCGTCGGCGAGCACCGGCTCGCCAACTGGCCGACCAGTTATTAGCCGGCATGGCGCCTTGATTTACTCGCCGACTTCGAGCCCGGTCATGCGCCAGACCGCACCGTTCTTGGCGAAGCATGCACGGTACTCGAGCGGGCTGCGGATCTGTTCTTCCGGTACGAAGCCGACGCCCGCCCTGGTCTGAATCTTGACCCACCGTTGTTTGTTGTCTTGGTCTTCATCGACGACTTCCCAGTCGAGCACTTTCACCAGGGCATACGAAAGCGTTTGCAGCGTTGGCGCGCCCGCCGCCGGCCTGGCTTTCATCAATGCTTCCCCGGCGATGATTGCGCCCCCGGCGTCGGCTGCGGCGCTATCCGGCCATTTGTAGCGCACATAGGGCGCGCAGAATTCGTAGGTCCCGTTTTCGCGCTTGCTGAAAACACCACCCAGGAAAAGCAGTTTTGACAGTTCCGACCACAACGGGCTGTCGGCGGACTGCGGCTCCCACAATTTCCTGAATTCGGCGATGCCGTCTCGTTCGGAAGTGTTGCGGATCCTGACGTCGATGGCGCCGAGAACGAATTTGTGATCGCGCTGGGCCAGCGCATCGAGCAGCCGCGCCTTGAAACGCATCCAGCTCTGATCGCCCGCGCCTTCATCGATGGGGAACAGTTTGACCTCCTGCGCGTGGGCACTGAGTGCGGCAACAAGCAGGAGGACCGATGTCAGCGCGCGCAACAGTTTCGGCAGCAGTGTCATCAACGCCCTTTGAATTTGCCCGGCCGTTTTTCGAAGAATGCGGCCAGCGCCTCGGCGTGGTCCTCCGTCTTATGGCACAACGCCTGGAAGCTCGAGCACACGTCAAGGTGCCCGGTCAGCGGTTGCTGCTGCGCGAGCTTGAGCAGCCGCTTTGCGTAGCGCACCGCGAGCGGCGGTTTGGCGGCGACCTTGCCGGCGAGTTCACGCGCGCGCGGCATTAGCGTGTCGGGTTCCGTCACTTCGAGCAGGATGCCGAGTTGTTTCGCCTCCTCAGCCTTGACGATGCGGCCGGTGAACGTGAGCTCGGCGGCGCGCTGATAGCCGAGCAGCCGCTGCAGGAACCACGCACCGCCGTCGCCGGCGATGAGGCCGAGATTGACGAAAGTTTCGCCGAACTGCGCGTTGGTCGAGCCGATGCGGATATCGCACATGTTGGCCATGTCAAAACCGGCGCCAATCGCGGGACCGTTCACCGCGGCGATCACCGGGATCTCCGCTTCCTGCAGCGCGAGCGGAATGCGCTGGATACCGCGCTTGTAATTCTGCTGCAGCTCGAACGCCGGTGCTTTCGAGCGTTCACCCATGGTCTTGATGTTGCCGCCCGCCGAAAATGCGCTGCCGTCGCCGGTCAGAATCAGCACCGACACTTCGGAGTTGGCATTGGCCCACGCGAGTGTCGCGACGATGTCGGAAGTCAATTCGGTGCCGGTCAGCGCATTGCGCACGTCATTGCGCTTGAACGTGAGCACGGCAACGCGCTCATCGAGCGACAGCGCGGAGTCCTTCAGTACCGGTAGTGCGGGCATGGTGTTTTTCCAATAATGAATAAAGCAGCGCTTAATGGTAAGCGCTCGCGCGCGGCGTTACAACGGGCAGCACCGCCGATGCTATACTTGCGCCGGCATAACGCAGCGTACTTGCAGCGCAGTTTCAACAGGGACCCCAACGATGGCAAGAATCGAAGTCAAATCCGAAATCACCGGCACCGTGTGGCAGCTAAAGGCCAAGCTCGGTGACAAAGTCGAAAGCGGCGACACGCTGATCGTGATCGAATCGATGAAAATGGAAATCCCGGTGATCACCGAGGACGGCGGCACGCTCAAGGAAATCCTGGTCAAGGTAAAGGACCCGGTCGCCGAGGGCCAGGTGGTGGCGATTATCGAGGGCTGACCTGAGGGAGCGCGACGTTTCAAGTTAAGGCCGCGCCGGTTCCGCCGGACATCAACTTTCCGCAAATTCCCGCAGTTTCTTGATCGCCGCGTCGCGTGAATCGAGCACGCGACGCTCGGCAACGCGCTGTGCGCGCTCGCCGTCGCCATCGCGGATCGCCTTCATCAGCTCCTGCCAGTGCCTCACCGATTGCCGGCGGCGCTGCTCGGTCGATAAGCCGAGGCGGGAGTAGCGCAGCGTCTGCTGCGCGAGCGCGCCGAGTATCGTGCGTAGTCGCACGCTGCGCGATCCCGCCGTCAACAAGCGGTTGAGCCTGAACACCGCTTCCACGTAATCATCGCCGCGCTTGCTGTCCCGTGCGAGCCGCGCGAGCCCGGCGACCTCGGCTTCAAGCAGCGGCAACAGGCGGTGGCGCTCGGGGTCTTCGGCGATGCCGCGATCGCGCAGCCCGTTCAGTGCGGCGCGGATATCGAAGATTTCCTTGACCTCGGGGATGGTGAGATTAGTGACCTGCGCGCCGCGGCGAGCCAGTATCGTGACCAACCCGTCTTTCTCGATGAGCCGCAGCGCCTCGCGCACCGGGCCGCGACTGACGGCGAATTCGGCGGCAATCGCCTGCTCCATGATGCGCTGCCCCGGCGCATAGGCGCCTGACGTGATGCGCGCAGAAATCTGTGCGGCGATCTGTTCCGGCAGCGACAGCGTTAGCGGGGCCGGGGCGGGCGCCTGCACCGCCGTCATGGTGTGCGGGACGGCCGCGCTCTGCCGCGGGCGGGATTTTCTCATCACAATACCTTAGCCGGCTTTGTGTCATATTGTCAACAATCTGATTGACAACAATATGCAGCCGGCCTTACGATGGTGGCCGGTGCAGCGCCGAACAAAGATTACTGATCCGCCGCACCGGCCCCGTTCGAAACTTGGAATGCCGCCGCAATTCATCGCGGCGGCACAGGACGACATCATGAGCTGGAGAGCCGAAATCGAGGAGATTCACCACCGTCGCTGCCTCGCCGAGCAATGCGGCGGGCCGGACGCGGTCGCCCGCCACCATGCCGACGGCAAGCTGACTATCCGCGAGCGTATCAACGCCGTGCTCGATGCGGACAGTTTCCAGGAAGTCGGCAAACTCGCCGGCAAGGCGAGTTACGATGCCGACGGCAAGCTCGTCGCGTTTGTACCCGCGCCGTATGTCGCCGGTATCGGCAAAATCGACGGCCGGCCGGTCGCGATCGGCGGCGAGGACTATACGATCAAAGGCGGCGCCGGCTTCGGCGGCCAGCGCCGCAAAGGCGGTCAGGGCGGCTTCATCGAAGACCTGGCCTGCCTCTATCGCATTCCGTTGGTCAACCTCGTCGATGGTGTCGGCGGCAGCGTGACCTCGATCACGCGCCGCGGCCATGCGACCTTTCCCGGCTCGGGGCCGGACGGCTTCGAGCGCTCGGTCGAGCTGATGGGCATCGTGCCGGTCGTGAGCGCGGTGATGGGCACCGCCGCCGGCGGGCCTTCCGGGCGCGCGATCCTTGCGCACTGGACGGTGATGGTGAAAGACAGCAGCCAGATTTTCGCCGCCGGCCCGCCGGTCGTTGAGCGCGCGTTCGGCACCAAGGTCAGCAAGGAAGAACTCGGCGGCCACCAGATGGCGGTCGATACTGCCGGCACCATCGACAACGCAGCGGAGGACGAGCACGACTGCCTGCGCCAGATCCGGCGTTTTCTGTCGTATATGCCATCCAACGTATGGGAGCTGCCGCCGCGCACGCCGTGCGACGACCCGATCGACCGTTGCGAAGATGCGCTCGCCGACATCATTCCGCGTTCGCAGCGCCAGCCCTACAACATGCGCCAGCTGATCGAGATGGTGGTCGACCGGGGCTCGGTGTTCGAGATTCAGCCAACTTTCGGGCGCGCCGTGATCACGAGCTTGGCGCGCATGAACGGCATGGTGATCGGTGTCGTCGCCTTCAATCCGATGTTCGGCGGCATCGTCGATGTGAAGGCGGCGCGCAAGCAGACGCACTTCACCGAGTTGTGCGATTCGTTCAACATCCCGCTCGTCTATTTCGTCGATGTTCCGGGATTTCAGATCGGCATGGAAGCCGAAGCTGCCGGCATTCTGCGCATCGGCATGCAGGGGCGCTACCTCAATATGCAGCTCACGGTCCCCGTTTACACCGTCGTCGTGCGCAAATGCTACGGCATGGCGGGCGGCAGCACGATCGACCGCAACGGGCTCAATTTTAAGATCGCCTGGCCGTCGGCGGAATGGGGATCGCTGCCGCTCGAAGGCGGCGTCAAAGCCGCATTCCGGCGCGAGATCGAGGCTGCTCCTGACCCGGCGCAGAAAGAAGCCGAGATCGAAGCGGAAATCCGGCGCATGACGTCGCCGTTCCTGACGGCCGAGGCGTTTGGCGTCGAAGACATGATCGACCCGCGCGAAACGCGGCCGTATCTGTGCCGTTTCCTCGAGGCCGCGCAGGTCGGGATGAGGACCCGGGTCGGGCCGCGCCTGCGCGCGGGCGTGCGGCCGTGATGCGCGGGCATTACACAAGGAACGACTGAAATGGCATTTGAAAAACTGCTCGAGGAATACGCGGTGCGGCGCGCCAAGGCGCTTGCGATGGGCGGGCCCGAGAAACTCGCCCGGCGCAAACAGGCCGGCCAGTTGAACGCGCGCGAGCGCATCGCCTGCCTCGTCGATGCGGACAGCTTCCTCGAATCCGGGCTGTTCGGCACCTCCGGGGTATATCCCGAGCAGGCGGACGAGACGCCGGCCGACGGCAAGCTCGCGGGCTACGCGCGCATCAGTGGCCGCGACGTCGCGATCGTCGTCAACGATTTCACCGTGAAAGGCGCCTCGACCAGCGCCACCAACGGCAAGAAGATCGGCCACATGAAGCGCACCGCGGCCGAGCGCGGGATGCCGCTCGTCATCATCGGCGAATCGACCGGCGCGCGATTGCCCGACGCCATGGGTTCGCGCGGCATGGGCCTGCTGCTCGGCAACGACATCACCCAGTTCCGCCGCACCCGCGAGACGCCGCTCGCGACCGCCGTGATAGGGCCGTCATTCGGCTCGTCGGCGTGGCTCGCATGTCTCGCCGACTTCGCGGTGATGCACAAGGGCGCGACGATGGCGGTGTCGAGCCCGCGGCTGATCGAAATGGCGCTCGGCGAGAAAGTCGATCTCAACGAGCTCGGCGGCTGGCGCCTGCACGCCGAAGTGACCGGCCTCGTCGATCAGGTGGTCGATACCGAGGCGGCGATGTTCGACGCCATCAAGCGTTTCCTCTCGTATATGCCCAGTCACCACAACGAAGCGCCGCCCGATGCGCCGGTGCCGGCCGGATCGGGTGCGGGCATGCAGGATGTGTTCTCGCTCCTGCCCGAGAAGCGCACCCACGTTTACGACATGAAGCGCATCGTCAATTGCCTGGTCGACAAGGACACCTTGTTTGAACTCAAGCCGCGCTTCGGCAAAAGCGCGCTCACGGCGCTCGCGCGCCTCGGCGGCAAAAGCGTCGGCATCGTCGCCAACAACCCGCTGCATCGCGGCGGCGCGCTCGACGCCGATGCCTGCCGCAAGATCGTCGACTTCCTGGTGCTGTGCGATTCGTTCAACGTGCCGATCGTGCTGCTGGTCGACACCCCGGGCTTCCAGATCGGCACCGAGGCCGAAAAAAGCGGCGCGCCGGGCAAGATCATGAACTTCATGAACGCGATGACGCTCGTCACCGTGCCCAAGCTGTCGGTGATCCTGCGCAAGAGCTACGGCCGCGCCTACGTGTGCATGGGCGGTGGCCGGCATTCCGACGACATTGCGGCGTGGCCGACGGCGGAAGTCAGTTTCATGAGCCCCGAATTCGCGACCACCATAGTGCACGGCGTCAAACCCGGCGATGCCGATTTCGAGTCCAAGCTCGCCGAGATCGAGCAGGGTTCCGATGTGTGGGGGCTCGCCTCGGTATTCGCAGCGCAGGCGGTGATCCGGCCGGCCGACACGCGCGACTATCTGATCCGCATGCTCGAGGTTTACAAATTGCGCATGACCAAGGGCGTCGGACAGCATCTGATGCGCACCTGGCCGACCAGTTATTAATTTCGTCATGAAACCACAGATGAACGCCGATCAACGCCGATATTTACTGCTTGATTTCCTGCGGCAGGGGTGTTTCGAGAAATCCGCGTATATCTGCGTCCGTCGGCGGGTCCAGGGATCTTGAATGTTTAGCAAGGTGTTGGTCGCGAATCGCGGCGCCGTGGCGGCGCGCGTGCTGCGTGCGCTCAACGAGATGGGCGTGAAATCATCCGCGGTGTATTCCGAGGCGGACTACGGCGCGCCCTATCTCGAGATGGCGAGCGAGACTTATGCGATCGGCCCGGCGCCGGCGCGCGACAGTTATCTCAATCAGGAAGCGTTGCTCGACGTGCTCAAGCGCGCCGGCGCCGATGGCGTGCATCCGGGCTATGGATTTCTCTCGGAAAACGCCGGGTTCGCGCAACGCGTGGAAGACGCCGGCGTGCGTTTCATCGGGCCGTCGCCCAAATGGATAGACGCGATGGGACACAAAACGCGCGCGCGCGAAATCGCGGCGCAGCACGGGATGCCGATGTCGAAAGGCTCGGACGTGCTGCCGGCCGAGTCTGCGGCAATCCTCGCCGCGGCGAAAAAGATAGGCTACCCGGTGCTCGTCAAACCGGCGGGCGGCGGCGGCGGCATCGGCATGCTGCCGGCGAAAGACGAAAGCGAATTGCTGGCGGCGGTCGAGCGCTCGCGCTCGATGGCGAGCCGCGGCTTCGGCACCGCCGAGGTCTATCTCGAGCGCCTGCTCGAGCGGCCGCGCCATGTCGAATTCCAGGTGCTCGGCGACCGGCACGGCTCGGCCGTTCACTTGTTCGAGCGCGACTGCTCGGTGCAGCGCCGCAACCAGAAGGTGATCGAGGAAGCGCCGGGACCCGCCCTCGACCGCGTGCGGGTCGGCGCCCTCGCGGACCAGATCGCGGCGATCATGCAGGAAATGGGTTACGACAACATCGGCACGGTGGAGATGTTGCTGGGCGCCGACGGGTCGTTCAACTTTCTTGAAATGAACACGCGGCTGCAAGTCGAGCACGGCGTGACTGAAGAGGTGACCGGCGTCGACCTGGTCAAGGCGCAAATCCGCTCCGCCGCCGGCGAGAAGCTCGTCGATATACTGCCGCAGAAGATTTCCATCACCGGGCACGCGATCCAGGCGCGGGTCTATGCCGAGGACCCGAAGAATTTTTTCCCGTCACCCGGCAAGCTCGCCGTGTTCCGGCCGCCCGCGGACAAATCCATCCGCATCGAGACCGGTTACGCCGAAGGGCGCGACGTGACACCGTATTACGATCCGCTGATCGCCAAAGTGATCGTGCACGCCACTGATCGCAATGAGGCGATCGGGCGGCTCGCGCAGGCACTCGATGCATTCGACATCAAGGGCCCGAAGACCAACATTCCCGCGGTGCTGGCGGTCCTGCGTTCCGAGCAGTTCCGCTCGGGACAGGTGCACACCGGCATCATTTCCGAAGTGCTCGCCAGGCAGAAGGCGGCATGAAAAACGGCGCGCAACTGATTGCGGCTGCGCGCGTGCAGGGCCGCATGGCGCTCGACGAGCATGCCGGCAAGCAATTGCTCGCCAGTTTCGGCGTCGGCGTGCCGAAGTCCGTGGTGGTCAGTAACGCGGCCGGCGCCGCGCAGGCGGCGGCAACGCTGAACCCGCCGTTGGCGGTCAAAGTGATGTCGCCCGACCTCCCGCATAAAAGCGATGCCGGCGGCGTCAGGATCGATCTGCGGAACGCAGCCGAAGTTGAGCGGGCGATCGCCGCGATGGCGGTTACGCCGCAGATAAGCGCCGCGCGCGTCGACGGCTATCTGATCGAAGAAATGGCAGCTGCCGGGCAGGAGATGGTCGTTGGCGCGGTGCGCGACCCGCAGTTCGGCCCACTGGTGATGGTCGGCCTCGGCGGCATATTCGTCGAGGTGCTCGCGGACGTCGCATTCCGCATTTGCCCGATCACGCGGCTCGACGCGCAGGAAATGCTGGCCGAATTGAAAGGCGCGGCGATCCTCAAGGGAACGCGCGGCCGCCAACCGGTGTCGCAGGAGGCGATCGTCGACGTATTGCTCAAGATCGGCGGGGATGGCGGATTGCTGATGAGTCACGCCGACGATTTCAAGGAAGCCGATATCAATCCGCTGATCGTTTCCGCCGCCGGCGCGGTCGCGGTCGACGCGCGCTTCATCCTCAGCTGACGGCCGCGCATGGAAGACCGCGCCATACTCGAAAAATTCAGCCCGCTCATCACGCCGCGCACCGTCGCGGTGATCGGCGCGTCGACCAAGGGCAACGCGTTGCCGAACGTCTTCATCCGTCGTATCCGCGAATTCGGCTATGACGGCGAGATTTATCCGATCCACCCTTCGGCCGCCGAGATAGACGGCCTGCCCGCTTACCGCAGCCTCGCTGCTACGCCGAAGCCCGTCGATTACGCGTATATCGCGGTTTCCGCGGCGCAGATTCCCGCCATGCTGTCCGCCGCCGCCGGCCACGTGCGCTACGCACAGGTGATTTCCAGCGGCTTCGGCGAAGTCGACGAAGGGAAAGACCTGCAGGAGCAACTGGCCGTTGCCGCGCGCGCCGGCGGCATGCGCCTGCTCGGCCCCAACTGCCTCGGCATCTACACGCCGCGCGGCAAGGTCACTTTCACCGAGATCGGGCCGAAGGAAGTCGGCCACGTCGGGATCGTCTCGCAAAGCGGCGGGCTCGGCACCGACATCATCCGCCGCGGCATGGGCCGCGGCATCAAGTTTTCCGGCCTGGTGACCGTCGGCAACTGCGCCGATCTCGGTCCGAGCGACCTGCTCGAGTTCTACCTTGCCGATCCGCAGACGCGGGTGATCGGTTTCTATATCGAAACAGCGCGGGACGGCCGGCGGCTGTTCGAGATCCTGCGCGCGGCACGAGCGCGCAAACCCGTCGTGCTGCTGAAAGGCGGGCGCACGCAGCAAGGCATCGCCGCGGCTGCTTCGCATACCGGCTCGCTCGCGGGCGACGACCGGGCCTGGACTGCATTGTCACGACAAACCGGCTGCATCCTCGTCGACACGCTCGATCAGTTCATCGATACGCTGCTGATATTCCAGACGCTCGCGCCGAGCCGCATTCATCCGACGCGGCGCGTTGTGCTGTTCGGCAACGGCGGCGGCACGAGCGTGCTCGCGGCCGATTATTTCGCGCGCCTCGGCCTCGACGTGACGCCGTTCGGTGAGCCGACGCTCGCCGCGCTCGCCGCGCTCAAGCTGCCGCCGGGGACCAGCATCACCAACCCGGTCGATTGCCCGGTCAGCACCCTGCAGCAAGATGATGGGCGCGTAGCCGAAAAAATCCTTGACGATATCTACACGACGGGCCAGCCCGACGCGCTGGTGATGCATCTCAACCTGTCGGCGTTCGCCGGCCGCACCAAGCCCGAGGTGCTCGACAATCTGCTGCAGGCCGCGATGCGCGTGCAGACGCATTTTCCCGGGCAGGCGCACTTCGTGCTGGTGCTGCGCTCGGACGGCGAGCCGCAGCTCGAAGCGCGCAAGCGTGACTTTCGCGCCCGTGCCGTCGACCTCGGCATCCCGGTATATGACGAGATGAGCAACGCGGGACACGCGCTCGCGGCATTGCACGCACATGAGCGCTTTATAATTTCGCGTAACGCCGGATGAACGATACCGACTTCAAGGTCGTCAGCTATCCGTGCCGCGTCTACAGCGGCAAGGACGCGCTCGAGAACCTGCCCGCCGAATTGAAGCGCCGCAAGGCGGGTCGCGCGTTCATCGTTTGCGGCCGTACGGTGTCACGCCACACCAGCTTGATCGATCGCATGCGCGGCATCTTGGGCGACGCGTGCGCCGGCGTGTTCGACGAAATCGAGAAGGACTCGACGCTGCCGTCGGTTCTGGCGGCAACCGCAGCCGCGCGCGCGGCGCGAGCCGACCTCCTCATCGGCGTCGGCGGCGGCAGCGTAATCCAGGCCGCGCGCGTCGTCGTGATTCTGCTTGCCGAAAAAGGGTCGCCGCACGAACTCATCACGCGCTATCCGCAGAACGGGCCCGCAGTGAGTCCCAAGCTCAACGCGCCCAAGCTGCCGATTATCAACGTGCTGACGCTGCCGACCTCGGCGCAGAACCGTGGCGGCTCCGCGGTGCGCGACGACAAGCTCGATCACCGCATGGAATTTTTTGATCCCAAGACACGGCCGGTCGCAATCTTCTGGGACGCTGACGCACTGCTGACCGCGCCGCCAGCGCTCGCGCGCTCGGCCGGCTGCTCGGTGCATTGGCGCAGCGTGATGAATCTCGGCTGGACCGAGGTCAATCCGCTGCTCGAAGGCGAGAGGCTGCACGCGTACCGGCTGTCCGCGCGCGCGCTGCCGCGCGTGATGGATTCAGCGGACCCGGAGGCGCGCATCGAGCTGTGCGCGGCGGCCTTCCTGCAGAACCGCGACGCCGACGAAGGCGGCGCGATCGTCGGTCGCCACTGGGCGATGCGCTTCACCTATGCGTTCGCGGCCGCGCTGTTCAACCAGTTTCCCCACATCGGCCAGGGCGAAGCGAACACCGCGCTGACCGGCACCATGCTGCGCCGGCTCGGTGCGCGCGATCCGCAGGCGATAGCACGCATTGCGCAAGCGCTGGGCGCGTGGGATGCGAGCCTGCCGCTTGCCGATGCGCCGGCGCTTGCCGCCGACCATCTCGACAAATTGTTCGCGGGTCTTGGCATGCCCATCCGGCTGCGCGAGCTCGATTTTCCGCGCGCCGGCCTCGCGAAGGTGCTCGAGCTTTCGCTGAAGAACTTCAACGCCGATCCGCAGCGCGAGTTCGTACGCGAACGCGAGCTGCTCCACGACGTACTCCAGGCCGCCTGGTAGCGGCATCGTTTACAATTGCGCAACTTCAACGCTCAAAGAACGGGACAACTTCGATGGACGCGCTCAAGGTCGGGATGAAACACATGCTCGAGTGGGAGGTGACGGAAAAACTCTGCACGTCGCGCGGCGAGTACAAGGTATTTTCGACGCCGTCAATGACGCTGTTCGTCGAGATAACGTCGCAAGAATTGGCGATGCCGTACCTGAAACCCGGCCAGGGCCAGGTCGGCGTGTCGGTGAATATTCGGCACCTCGCGCCGACGCCGCTCGGGAAAAAGGTGCGATGCGAAACCGAACTCGTCGGAATCGACCGCCGCAGGCTCACGTTCAAGGCGAAAGTCTATGACGACGTCGAGCAGGTCGGCGAGGCCGAGCACGTGCGCTTCGTCATCGACCTCGACAAGTACATGGCGCGGCTCAAGGCCAAGATCAAAGGCAACTCCGCCATAAGCTGACGCAATCCCGTTTCAGGCGCGCGGCGTTTGCGTCCGGCCGGGGCTACTTTTTCGCCATCGTCGATTTGCCTAGCGAACGCGGATCGCGCGGGCGCCAGCGTCCGGAGTCGACCTGCGCGAGGAATTCCGCGGTGATGCGGTTGAAGAGATCGGGCTCTTCGAGGTTGACCGCGTGACCGGTTCCCGCGACTACGGTAAGCGTCGCGGACGGGCACACGCGCTTGATGAAGATCCCCGGCTCGAGGCAGTTGTCGTCCTCGTCTCCGCTCACCATATGCAGCGGCACCTTGAGTTTCGAGAGCCCGCGTTCGAGGCTGTAGATCGTCGGGCGCTTGCCCTGCACGCTCTTCAGCGTATTGGCGGAGCCGAGCGCCGAATGTCGCGCGAACCCGGCGCAGAAATGCGCGAAGCCGCGCGGGTCTTTGTTCTGGAACTGCACGCGTGCCGGGCCGACCTGGTACGGCCGGATCGCCTCGCGTGTGCCGAGCTCAAGGAAACGCCGCACCATTACCGCGTTGTCCTTCATGAACTGGCCGCGCTTGTCCGGGTCGGAGCCGAAGCCGACACCGACCGCGGTCAACGACAGCGCCATGCGCGCGTAGCGCAACCCGAAGTGCACCGTCGCGTAGCCGCCCATCGAGCAGCCGATGATATGGGCCTTGCGGACCTTCAGATGGCGCATCACGTGCGCGATATCGTCGGCCGCGATCGTCTGCGAGTATTTGGCCGGCGATTTCGGCACGTCGGACGGCGGGTAGCCGCGCGCGTTGTAGGCGACGCAGCGATAGCGCCGGCTGAAAAAGCGCATTTGCGCTTCCCAGCTGTAAAGGTCGTCGGCAAACTCGTGCACGAAGACGATCGGCGTGCCGCGCCCGGCTTCCTCGTAATACAGCTTGGCTCCGTTTGCATCGGCGTAGGGCATGGCTTGCTCCGTGAGGTGTCAATCGATGTGAATGTGGGCTGCCGTGACGATTGTCTGCCACTTGTCGATTTCGCGCTTTATGAATGCGGTGGTCTGCTCGGGCGTGAGAACGAGAGGTTCCATCGCCAGGCCGGCAAGGCGCTCGACGTACTCCGGTCGCGCAAGTACCTTGTTATGTGCGGTTGCGATCCGGTTCCGCACCGCGGCAGGGGTCTTCACCGGCACGGCGATGCCCCACCACGTGCTCGATACGATGCCCGGCATGCCCAGTTCGGCAAACGTTGGCGTGTCCGGGAGCGGTGGCAGGCGGCGTGTGTGCGCCGCCGCGAGAGCCCGCAGCTTCCCGCTCTTCACGTGCGCGAGCACAGCCGACAGGTCGTTTACCAACATGTCCACCTCGCCCGCCAGCAACCCGATCGTTGCCGGCGCGCCGCCCTTGTATGGAACGTGCACGATGTCGATCCCGGCGTAATACTTGAACAGCTCGCCGGCCATGTGGACGATCGTGCCGGTGCCGGCGGAAGCGAACGTGTACTTGCCGGGCTGCTGCTTTGCCAGCGCGATGAGCTCCTTCACGCTCTTGGCCGGCAGGTTCTCGCGCACGGCCAGCACGTGCGGCGCGTTGGCCACGAGGCCGATCAGCGAGAAGTCGCGGAAGACGTCGTAAGGAAGCTTCTTCATTAGCAAGGAATTTACGGCGAAGGTGCTCGTCGATCCGAAGAGCAGCGTATAGCCGTCCGGGTTCGCGTGCGCGGCGGTTTCCGTGCCGATGATGCCGGAGGCGCCGCCCCGGTTATCGGTCACGACCTGCACTCCCCAGAGGTCGGTAAGGTGCTGCGCAAACAGCCGCCCGACGAAATCCGCCGGGCCGCCCGCCGGGAAAGGGATGATCATCCGCACCGGCCGTGCCGGGAATTCCTCGGCCGCGGCGATGTGCGTCGCTGCAATGAGCCCGGCAAAGCAGCACCAGGAGAACAGTTTCTTTGGGTTCATATGTTGGCCGCTCCTTTAGCGTGTAGTCAGCGCGCCGCACGCGCGAATTCGGCGGTGGCGGAAGGCACAGTCGTGCGCGCGAGAGCCGCCGCGTCGCGGATATTGTCGAACGACCAGATGAGCTCGATCACGTCGTACGCATTGCAGGTCGAGAAGCCCCCTTCGGCGAGCGCGCGGAATTTGGCCTCGAGGTCGGCATCGCTCAACGGGCGTTCGGCGCTGCCGGTCGCGTGCGGCACATATTTGCTATATGACGCGCCGTCCTTATGCACCACGGTTACTTCGGCCGCTTCTTTGCCAACGGCGGCATCTTCCCTGGCCGCGACGCGGGCGCGCAGCGCGATGACTGCGGGATCGTGCACGCATGCATCGGCGAACTCCTTGACGCCGGCCGCGCCGAAGACCAGCGCGACCGCCGCGCAGTGCTGCACTGAAAGCTTGGCCTCGAGGCCGTTGCGCGGGTTAGCGTTGCCGGTCAATTTGAGCACCAGCGGATGGACCCGCATTTCAATGCGCTCGATGGCGTCGGGCGCGATGGAGCGTTCGCCGCGCAACTGCAGGCAGGCGTCGATTACCGGGTGCACGACGATGCCGCACGGATACGGCTTGTAAGCGTTGTGCGCAAGCTCCCAGGTGGCGCCGAGCCGATCGATGATCGCGTTGAGATCGCATTGCGGCGACAGCACATGCGCGAAGCCACGCGGCGCTTCCAGGCTGCGTTCCGAGCTGGTGAAATTTTTTGCCGCCAGCAGCGCGGCCGTCAAGCCGTTGCGCGCGGCATGGCCCATGTTGTAGCACTTGGCCATGCTGCCGAGCATCTCGGTCAGGCCCGCTGCTTGCGTCGCCGCGATGCCGAGCGCCCACGTCATTTGCCGTTCGTCGAGTTTCAGCAACTTGCCGCACGCGGCGGCGGCGCCGAACACGCCACACGTCGCGGTGATGTGCCAGCCGGCGTTGTAATGTTCGGGCGAGACCGCGATGCCGATGCGGCATTCGGCTTCGACGCCGAGGATGAACGCATGCAGCAGCTGCGCGCCGGTTGCCGGCGTGTGTTCAACCAAGGCGGCCAGCGCGGATGCGACGGGCACCGTCGGGTGAATCACGGTGCGCAGGTGCGTGTCGTCGAAATCGAGGACGTTGGAGCTGATTGCGTTGATAAGCGCCGCATTCAGAATGTCGAGCCGCTCGCGCCGGCCGAGCAACGCCGCCTGCGGCGGTCCCGCGAATTCGCGCAGCGCGGCGAGCGCCGTCTCCACGGTTACGTCATGGCAGCCGCCGAGCGCGCAGCCGAGCCAGTTGAGCAGCGCGCGCTTCGCTTCGTGACGGATTTCTCTCGGGATCGAGCCCCAGCGCGAGTCGACGATGAAACGCGCGAGCTGTCTGGTAATGTCTGCCATTTATTTGACCCGCATCTATTCGACTTTAAGCCCCGCGTCCTTCACGACTTTCGCCCATTTCGGAATTTCGGCCTTGATGAACGCGGCAAAGTGTTGCGGCGTATCGCCGACGCCGTCGGCGCCCATGGTCGCGAGACGTTCCTTGACATCGGGTCGTGCAAGCGCCTTGACGACCTCGGCGTGCAGCTTGTTGAGGATCGCCTGCGGCGTGCCGGCCGGGACGAACAGGCCGTTCCAGCCGACGATCTGATAGCCCTTGAGCCCGGCTTCGTCGAGCGTCGGCAGCTCGGGCAACAACGGCGAGCGTTTGAGATCGGTCACTGCGAGCGCACGCAGTTTGCCTGCCTTCGCGAACGGCAGCGTACCGGGAATGTTCTCGAGCATGAACTGAATCTGGCCGCCGACCAAGTCGGCGAGCGCTGGCGCGCCGCCTTTGTACGGTATGTGCGTGACCTGGATGCCGGCCATCGTTTTCAGCATTTCGCCGGCAAGGTGCGGCGTTGTGCCGGGTCCGCCCGAACCGAAGTTGAGCTTGCCCGGGTTCGCTTTGGCGTAGGCGATGAATTCCGCCACCGACTTCGCGGGCACCGACGGATGCACGACCAGCATCAGCGGCGCCGATGCGACCATCGTCACCGGGACCAGATCCCTGACGGTGTCGTAAGGCAGCTTGCTGAACAGGCTCGGATTGACGGTGTGAGTGAGGCTCATCATCAGCACCGTATAGCCGTCGGGCTGGGCCTTGGCGACGATATCGGTGCCGATGATGCCGGAGGCGCCCGGCCGGTTGTCGACGACGACCTGCTGGCCGAAGCTGTCGGAGAGTCTCTGCGCAATGAGCCGCGCCATGATGTCGTTGGAGCCGGCGCCCGCGGCGAACGGCACCACCATGCGCACCGCCTTGTTCGGGTAGGATTGAGCAAGCGCTCCGGCAGAAACGGGCAGCAAAAAAGCGAGCAGCGATAAACAAGCGCGCATCATGATTGTCATTGGGCACCTCCCCGTGGGTTTGCGGCGCGCATGGCCGAGCGCGCAGGAACGGCCCCAAGCATAATGAAACCCGTTGCGACCAACAAGCTGCGTATTTGGTTTGTCAACGCACGGTCTCCGCCTGGTGCACGATGCGGATGCCGATCAGCACCGTGACGCCGCCCAGAATCTGTAGCGTACTGACCGCTTCGCCCAGCAGCATCCACGCGAAAACCGCGGCCATCACCGGCTGCAACAAGAGCCCGACCGACGAGAACGTCGCCGGCAGGTGCGCCATCGCGTAGGCGATCAGGCTTTGCCCCGCGACCTGCGAGATCAGCGCGAGGCCGGCGAGCTTGACCCAGCCGGTTCCGCTCGCCGGCAGCATCTGCTCGCCGGAAGCGAGCGCGACCGGCAGCAATACGATCACCGTGAACAAACCGCTCCACGCCATGATGGTCGAGGTCGCGACGCGTGCACGCAATTTGGTGACGGTGATCTGGTAGCCAGCGTAGAACATCGCCGTCACCACGCCGAGCGCATCGCCGATCAACTCCTTGCCGCTCAATTTGAAGTCGCCGCCGATCAGCACTACCATGCCGGCAAGCGCGGTCGCGAGCCCGACCAGGAATTTTGCGCTCAATCGCTGTCGAAACAGCAGCCACGCCGCGAGCGTGACGAAAATCGGCGCGAGGTTGGCGAGCAGCGTCGAGTTCGCGACCGAGGTCAGCACGACGGACCAGTGCCACACGGCAAGATCGCCGGCGAAAAAAAGACCGGCCGCGATCAGCAAGCGGCGGTCGCTGGCGAAACTCGTGCGGTGGCGCTCGCGCTGCTCGAGCACCGACCACGCCCACAGGAAGGGCAGCGCGAGAAACACGCGCCAGAAAGCGGTCGCGACCGGCCCGGTCTCGCTGACTTTGACGAACAGAGCCGAAGTCGCAATTGCAACGGCGCCGAGCAGCAGCGCACCGACCGCGAGCAGATTTTTCGGCGGCGCCGCTGGCGCAGCTTGCTGCAATGGATTCAAGCGGGGCTGCGGTTACTTGCCCTGGAACTTCGGCTTGCGCTTCTCGATGAAAGCCGCCATGCCTTCCTTCTGGTCCGCAGATGCGAACAGCACCTGGATCGCCTTGGTCTCGAGCCTGAGCGCCGCGTCGAGCGAAGCGTCCTGGCCGGCGAGCAGCACTTCCTTGATCTGCTGCACCGCGAGCGGCGCCAACGCGGCAATTTGAGTCGCCATTTCGATAGCGCGCTTTTCGACTTCGCCGTCGGGCACGAGCTCGCTGACGAGCCCCATGTCGAACGCCTCCTTGGCGCTGAACAGCTCGCCGGTCAGGCAGATTTTCATCGCTTTGTATTTGCCGACCGCGCGCGTGAGGCGCTGGGTGCCGCCGCCGCCAGGAATGATGCCGATCTTGACTTCGGGCTGGCCGAAGCGCGCCGACTCGCCGGCGATGATGATGTCGCACGTCATCGCGAGCTCGCAGCCGCCGCCGAGCGCAAAACCGTTGATCGCCGCGATCACCGGCTTCGGGCACGCGGCGATCACGCGCCACAGCTTGTGCGTGCCGCGCTGGACCATTTCGATGGGCCCGGCGCCTGCCATCTCCTTGATGTCGGCGCCGGCGGCGAACGATTTTTCGTTGCCGGTGAGCACGATTGAGCGCGTCGCGATGTCGTCGCCGAGTTCAGTCAGGTACTGCGCGATCAGCTTGCGCACCTCCATGTTGAGCGCGTTGCGCGCGTCCGGACGGTTGATGCGGATCAGTGCAACGCCGTCGG
Organism: Gammaproteobacteria bacterium; assembly: GCA_041483135.1. GTDB lineage: Bacteria > Pseudomonadota > Gammaproteobacteria > Burkholderiales > SG8-41 > PALSA-1004. The sequence goes on from JBGPFE010000024.1 coordinate 22,639, forward strand.
CGGGACGTTCGAGCAGGACTACGGGTGCGGCCATGATGGGTTTCCCTCTTGCGTAACGTTCAGTTTTTGGCGAGGCCGAGTTCGGTCAGCACGGCCTTCATGTCGGCATATTCCTGCTTGAGGTTGGTTTTGAATTGCTCGCCCAGCGCGAAATCGTTCGACAGGTAATTGCGCTCGAGGTCGGCTTTCCAGTCCGGCGTGGCGACCACCTGGGACAGGGTTTTTTCCCAATACGCGATTTGCGCCGGCGGCATGCCCCTCGGACCCATGATGCTGCGCCAGCCGCCGAACACGACGTTGATGTCCTGCTCCTTCCACGTCGGCACCGTGGCGTACGGGCCGGACAGCCGCTGGTTCGCCGCAATGCCGACGACCTTGAGCTTGCCGGCCTCCACTTGCTCGGCGACGTTGCCGGCGGCGGTCGTCACCAGATCGATATGTCCGCCGAGCAGCGCGGTGATCGCCTCGGCCGAGCCTTTGAACGCGATCACTTTCAGGCTGCGCACGTCGACGCCGGTCGCTTTGGCGAGCAGCCCGGCCGCAATGTGATTATGGCTGCCGAGCGCGGTGGCGAAGCCGATACTCACCGACTTGGGGTCTTTTTTCAGCCGCTCTACGAGCTCGCGCCCGTTCTTGAGCGGCGCGTCGGCTTTCACCGCAAATACGATGTATTCGTTGAACAGCGAAGCGAGCGGCGTGAAATCGGTAAAGTTGAGCTGGCTTGCGCCGATGATGTGGTTGGTGAGTATGGTCGGCGTGCCTATCATCACGTAGTGGCCGTCCCCCGGGTGGAGGTTCAGGTAGTTCATCGTCATCGCGTTGCCGCCGCCGGGCTTGTTGACCACCGTCAGCGTCGTCGCCAGCAGCCGCTTGTCGTGGATGACGCGTTCGACGCTGCGCGCGGTCTTGTCGTTGCTGCCGCCGGGCGCCGACGGCACCACGATCTCGACGTTTTTTTCAGGCTTCCACTGCGGCTGCGCCTGAGCGTTTGATGCAAGCAGCGCCAACGCGAGACCGGGCAACAGGCGACACCAGCGCATGCGCGCTAATCCCGGGTCAACACCGGCCACAGCCGGTCGGCGCCGCCCGCCGCGAGCGCGCGCCCGAGCTCGATCGCCCACGCCGCTTCGTTGCCGAATTCCTCGCGCCATGCCCACAGCCGCAGCGTCGAGTGGTGCAGCGCATATTCGTCGGTGACGCCGATCGCGCCATGTACCTGGTGCGCGATCAGCGCGCCTTCCTGCGCCGCCTGCGCGGTACGGATTTTGGCGGAAGCAACCGCCAACGTCGCGTCTTCGCCGCGCTCGAGCGCGCCGGCGGCCGACAGCGCGGCGGCGACCGCCGCGGCGACTTCGCCGGCAAAGCGCGCAAGTTCCTGCTGGATCGCCTGGAATTGCCCGATCTTGCGGCCGAACTGCGACCGCTCGGTCGCGTAGCGTACCGCGAGCTCGAGCGCACGCTCCAGGGCGCCCGCCATCGAGAGCGCGCGCGCGAGCGCGCCGCGCAGCCTGAGCGCCGCGTGATTCACGCCGGATGCCGCCGGCGCGGCGAGGCTTGCCGATACGACGACGTTGTCGAGCACGACGTCGTCGCGCGGCTCGTCGGCAAGATTGCGCCCCGGCGTGATCTTGCATTGCATCGGGTCGACACAGGCAACGATGTCGCCGCCGGGGCCGGCGGCGAGCACGACCAGCCGTTGCGCGATGCGCGCCCACGGCACGCGCCGCATGCTGCCCGACAAACGCCATTGCGCGCCGTGTTTGCGGGCGGTGATGATTTCGCCGTGCACGGGGCCGAAAGCCAGCGGGCCGCCCGCAATCTGCAGACCGCTGCGCGCGAGCATCCAGCCGGCGATTGCGGTCTCGGCGAGCGGAATCGGCGCCGCATAGCGGCCGGCGATGCGCAACACCGCCGCGAGGTCGGACAGCGAGCCGCCGGCGCCGCCGGCCTCCTCGGCGATGGAGATGAGCGGCAGCTGTGCTTCCTCGGCGATGTTCCATAATCCGGGCGACCAGCCGTCACGCTTGGCGGCAGCGAGCAGCTTGGCGTCGACGTGATCGGCGAAGAGCCGCGTCGCCGACTCGATCAGCATGGCGCGGATATCGCTCACATCGTTCATTTCAGCGGTCCTAGCAGCTTGCGCGCGATGATGTTGCGCAGCACCTGGGTCGTGCCGCCGCGTATCGTCGCGACCGGCGCGCAGACGATGGTCTCGGCGAGATAGCGCTCGAAGGTGCCGGCTGCATCGGGGGTCGGCTCGACATCGGCGAGCAGGCGCGCGGCGTCGATGATTTCACGTTCGTAAAACGTTCCCATGTCTTTCACCAGCGCCGCCTCGGTCGCGAGATCGACGGCTGCCTTGACAACGCCGTCGCCGCTGTCGGGACCGGGGTCGAGCGTCATCGCAATTGCGAGCGACATGCGGCGCAACGACCACAGCCGCGCGGCAAGCTTGCCGACCATTTCAGCGGCGCGCGCATCGGGCGTGCCGCCCAGCCGGCGCAGGAGTTCTGTGAACAGCGGAAAAGTCGTCATGTAGCGCTCGGGGCCGCTTCTCTCGAGCGCGAGTTCCGAAGTTATCTGCTGCCAGCCCTGGCCGATATCGCCCACCACCTTGTCGTCGGGCACGAACACGTTGTCGAGAAATACTTCGTTGAAATGGTGCTGGCCGTTCATGAAGCGGATCGGGCGTATCGTGACGCCCGGCGCGTTGAGCTCGACGATTAGCTGCGACAGGCCTTCATGGCGGTTGCCGGCATCCGGCGCGGTGCGGCACAGCACGAAAAACGCATGCGCCTTGTGCGCCCAGCTCGTCCAGACTTTCTGGCCGGTCACGCGCCAGCCGTTCGGCACGCGCTCGGCGCGCGTTTTGACCGACGCGAGATCCGATCCCGAATTGGGCTCGCTCATGCCGAGCGCGAAATAGCACTCGCCGCGCGCGATCGCCGGCAGAAAGTGCTGTTTCTGTTGCTCGTTGCCATAGCGCAGCAGGCTGGGGCCGGTCTGGCGGTCGCCGAACCAGTGCGCCGCGCACGGCGCCGCGGCTGCGAGCATTTCCTCGGTCACCACGAAGCGCTCGAGATAAGAGCGCTCCCGGCCGCCGTAGCGCTTGGGCCAGGTCATGCCGATCCAGCCGCGCGCGGCGACCTTGCGCGTGAATCCGGCGTCGAACTCGGTGTGACCCAAATGCGGTTTGAACGCCTGTGCGGCGATTTCGGCGCGCAGAAATTCGCGCACCTCCTGCTGCAGACTGCGCGCGGAAGCGGGCAGCTCAAGCGCCGAAAAATCGACCTGCTGGAACACGGGGGAGGGTGTCCTGATTAGTACTGCGGTTTTTCGTAACTCTAGGCCTGCGGGCTACACGCGTCAATTTTTAAGCACGATCAATGCATCGGCGGCGACAACGCCGCTTGCGCTGACAAACAGCGGATTGACGTCGATCTCGGCGATGCGGTCGGCGTGATCGGCGGCAAGCAGCGACACGCGCGACAACGCGTCGGCGAGCGCATCGACCGCGAGCGGCGCACTGCCGCGATAGCCGGTGAGCAAAGCGCTCGCCTTGATCTCAAGGATCATTTCACGCGCGGTTTCGATATCGAATGGCGCGTAGCGGTAGGTGACGTCTTTCAACAGTTCCGCGAATACGCCGCCCAGGCCGAACATCACGACCGGGCCGAAATACTTGTCGTTGACCGCGCCGACGATCACTTCGGTGCCGCGCGCCATTTCCGCGAGCAGCACGCCGTTGATGCGCGCACCGGGCTTGTAGCGTTTGGCGCCGGCGACGACTTCTGCCGCTGCGGCCTTGAGTTCAGCGAGATCGCGCACGTTGAGGCGCACGGCGCCGGCCTCGGTTTTGTGTGCGATATCGGACGAGTCGATCTTGACCGCGAGCGGAAACTCAAGCGGCGCTTCCTTGAGCGCGGCAACCGCTTGCGGTGCGAGCACGAGTTCGCGCGCAACAGGAATGCCGTAGGCGGCAAGGCATTGCTTCGATTCATGCTCGCTCAGACGATTGACGCCGGGGCCTAGCGCCAGCGGCTGGCGCGCGAGTGCGCGCTTACCGCCGCGCCCGCGCACCGCGCGATAGCGGCGCTGTTTCTCCGCGTAGTGGTGCAGGGCGCCGGCAGCAACCGCGGTGCGCAGCGGGGTCAGCACCCACGGCACGCGGCGGGTGGCAAGCACATCGAGCGCGCCGGTGGCCTCGGCGGGAACGCGTCCCAGCGCCAGCAGTAGCGGTTTATCCGATTTTGCAACGAGCTCAATAAGCTTGCGCGCCCACGCTTCCCCGGCCGCGCCCTGCACGGTGCCGTAGCGCACGATCACCTGATCGATGTTGGGATCGGCGAGCGTAAGCTCCACGATCCGGTTGAATTCATCGTTCCTGCCGCTGATCTGCGCGGTCAGGTCGATCGGGTTGGCGAGCGAACAGTTCTTCGGCGCGACCTGCCGCATTGCCGCAAGCGTCGCGTCGGCGAGCGGCGGCATCTTCAACCCCTGGCGGTCGCACTCGTCGGCCATCAGCACCGCCGAGCCGCCGGAAGTGGTGATGATCGCGATGCTGGGGCCGCGCGGCAGCCGCTTGCCGAGGAATGCGCGCGTGATGTCGACAAGGTCGTGCACGTCGGCGACCTCGATGAAGCCGCCCTCGCGGAAGGCGGTGCGGTAGAGCTCGTAACCGGCAGTCATGCTCGCGGTATGCGATTCGGCCGCGGCGCGGCCGATCGCGCTGTTGCCGGCTTTCCAGGTCAGGATCGGTTTGCCGAGCTCGAGCGCGCGCGCGCCGAGCTCGCGCAGCCGCCGGCCGTCATTGACGCCCTCGAGGTACAGCACCATGACCTCGACCTCGTCGCGCTCGAGGAAATCGGCGGCGAGTTCGAGCGTCGTCACGTCGGCCTCGTTGCCGGCCGACACGATGTAATTGAAGCCCATGCCCTCGTGGTCGGCGAGCGCGACCGCGCTGTAGGCGAAACCGCCGCTTTGCGACACGAATGCGACCGGGCCGTGCTTGAGATTCGGGTTGCGGAAGCCGACGCCGAAGCCGCAGTAGACGCGGTCGACAAGATTCATCGTGCCGATGCAGTTTGGCCCGATCACGCGCACACCGCTCGCTGCGATCGCTTTCTTCAGCTTCGCTTCGAGCGCCGCGCCTTCGGCGCCGACTTCGCGGAAGCCCGCGCTGAAAACGATCGCGAAAGGGATCCCTGCCGCGCCGCATTGCGTGATGACGCCGGGCACCAGCGGCGCCGCGACCGCGATCAGCGCGAGATCACAGGGCTTGGGAACTGCCGAGACGTCGGGATAGCACGCGAGGTCGCCGATCTTCGGGTACTTGGGATTGACCGGATAAATGCCGCCGCCGAACTTGCTCTCGACGAGGACCGGGATCGGCTGGCCGCCGATGCGCTTGGTGTCAGGCGAGGCGCCGACGACCGCGATCGCGCGCGGATTGAACAGCCGCGCGAAGTCGCGTTGCGGCGTTTGCGCGCCGACGCTCATTCGCCCTTGAGGTTGGCGGCTTTCACCACCTTCGCGTACTTGCTGATCTCGTCGCGGATGAACGCGCCGAACTGCTCGGTCGTGCCGCCGACCGGATCGATGCCTTCGCTGACGAAACGCTCGCTGACCTCCTTGCCGGCGAGTATTTTGCCGACTTCGGAGTTGAGCCGGATCACGATGTCGCGCGGCGTCTTCACCGGCGCGAGCAATCCGAACCACGTCGTTGCCTCGTAACCTTTGAGCCCCGACTCATCGATAGTCGGCACCTCGGGAATCGCGGGGAAGCGCTTGAGGCTGCCGATCGCGATCGCGCGCAGCCGCCCGCTCTGGAAGTGCGGCAGCAGCGCCGGCACGCCGCTGAAGATCATTTCGACCTGGCCGCCGATCGTGTCGGTGAGCGCCGGCGCGTTGCCTTTGTACGGCACGTGCACGATGTTGACGCCCGCCATCAGCTTGAACAGCTCGCCCGCCATCATGTTCGAGCTGCCCAGTCCCGACGACGCGTAATTGAGCTTGCCGGGTTTGGTTTTGGCGAGCGCGATCAGTTCCTTCACGTTTCTGGCCGGCAGCGACGGATGCCCCGCCAGCACGTTGGCGCCCTTGACGCACAGGCTGACCGGCGCGAAATCGCGCAGCGTGTCGTATGGCAATTTCTGGTACAGACTCATGTTGATGGCGTTCGAGGCGCCGCCCATCAGCAGCGTGTAGCCGTCGGCCGGCGCTTTGGCGACCAAGTCGGAGCCGATGTTGGTCGCGCCCCCGGCGCGATTTTCGACCACGACCTGCTGACCGAACACGTCGGTGAGCTTGGTCGCGATCACGCGCGCGGTGAAGTCCGTGTTGCCGCCGGGCGCGTATGGCACCACGATGCGGACCGTTTTGTTCGGATAGCTCTGGGCTGAGACAGCGGTGCCCGCGAGCGCGGCGACGGCAAAAGCAAGAACGGTTGCTGGTTTCATGTCTCTCCCCCGGTATGCCGGCGCGCAGGCCGGGCTCAAGTTTTGGTGACTTCGTTGATCAGCGGCTGGCTCGTGTTCCAGCGCCTGATATTGTCGAGAAAAATCGCGTTGATGCGCGCGTCGTTGCCGGCCGATGCCGCGGAGTTATGCGGTGTCACGACCACGTTCGGCATGTGCCACAGCGGCGACTCAGGCGGGAGCGGCTCCTGTGCGAAGACGTCGAGATACGCGCCGCCGAGGTGCCCGCTCTTCAGCGCTGCGATCAATGCGGGCTCGTCGACGACCTCGCCGCGGCAGATGTTGATGACGCGCGCACCGCGCGGCAGCTTGGCGAGCAGCGCCGCGTCGACCATGCCGCGCGTCTCCTCGGTCAGCGGGCACGCGAGCACGAGCCAGTCGCTCCTAGGCAACAGCTCGGCGAGCTTGTCCGGCGCATGGATTTCGTCGGCGTGGTCGGTCTTGGCGGCGTGGCGGCGCACGCCGATCACATGCAGGCCGAGGATTCGCGCAAGCCGCGCGATCTCTGTCCCTATTCTGCCAAGCCCGTAGACCAGCATCACCTGGCCGCGCAGGTCGCGCGGAAATTCCGGCGGCCGCATCGGGTTCCATCGGCGGTCGCGCTGTCCCGCAGTCCAGCGCGGGAAATTGCGTGCGAGATAAAGCATACCGGTAATCGCGGTCTGCGCGATCGGCTCGGCGGCGGTGCCTGACGAGGTGGTAAGCCGCACGCCGCGCTCAAGGACGGACGCGAACACCGGATGGTCGACGCCGGCGTTGAACACCTGCAGCCACTTGAGGCCGGGCGCTTTACGCGTCGCCGAGAAGAACTGTTTTGAGAATTCCGGATACGCGTCGCTGCTGAAATAGGCGATCTCGGCGCGCGCGGCGACAGCGTCGTCGATACGCGCTGCGGAATCGGGCGGCAGGACCAGCAAGTCGAGTTCGACGCCATCATGCCTGGCGGCGGCAACGAAGTCCTTGCCGAATGCGGCGTTGAAGCGATTTGAAACGAGCAAGCCGGTCACTGTCGATTTTTTGCGTGAATGGTCGTGGCGCCGCTGGAGTTGAAGAAAGGACGGCAGTTTTTTGATATTTTAGCGGGTTTCGTCTGCCGCGCACACGGCAGACCGGGCCGAATTTGCTAAGATGCAAACTGAAACCGGTTTTTCGAAAGCGCCGTCCCGTGGCCATCAATACCCTGGCACTCGCACAACAACTGATCTCACGCCGCTCGGTCACGCCCGACGACGCGGGCTGCCTCGATATCGTGATCGACCTGCTGCAGCCGCTGGGTTTCCAATGCGAGAAGACCAGCATGGGCGGGGTCGACAATCTGTGGGCGCGCCGCGGTACGGCGAATCCGCTGGTGTGCTTCGCGGGGCATACCGACGTGGTGCCGACCGGGCCGCTCGAGCAGTGGGCGAGCGATCCTTTCACGCCGACGATCAAGGACGGGGTGCTCTACGGGCGCGGCGCGTCCGACATGAAGACTTCGCTCGCGGCGTTCGTCGTCGCGATTACCGACTTCGTCACGCAGCACCCCGATCATCCGGGCTCGCTCGCGGTGCTGTTCACGTCGGATGAGGAAGGCGCGTCGGTGGACGGCACAGTGCGCGTCGTCGAAGCGCTTAGGGAGCGCGGCGAAAAAATGGACTACTGCATCGTCGGCGAGCCGACCGCAGTCACGAGGCTCGGCGACATGATCAAGAACGGCCGGCGCGGCTCGCTGTCCGGCGTGCTCACGGTCAAAGGCGTGCAGGGCCACGTGGCCTATCCGCACCTCGCGAAGAATCCGGTGCATGAAGTCGCGGCGGCCATCGCCGAGCTCGCGCAGACGAAATGGGACAACGGCAACGAGTACTTCCCGCCGACGACCTGGCAGATTTCGAATATCAACGCCGGCACCGGCGCCAACAATGTGATTCCCGGCACCGCGCACATCAAGTTCAATTTCCGGTTTTCGACTGCGAGCACCCTGGAGTCCCTGCAGACGCGCGTGCACGGCATCCTCGACAGGCATGGCGTGCCGTACGATCTCGAGTGGAGCTACGACGGGCGGCCGTTCCTGACGAAGAGGGGCGACCTGGTCGATGCGGTTGCGCGCGCGATCAAGACCGTGACCGGGATCGACACCGAGCTGTCGACGGGCGGCGGCACTTCCGACGGGCGCTTCATCGCCGACATCTGCCCGCAGGTGGTCGAGTGCGGCCCGACCAACGCGACGATCCACAAGATCAACGAATGCATCAAGGTGGAAGAACTCGAGCAACTGCCGAAGATTTACCTGCAGACGCTCAAGAATCTGTTGATCAAGTGAAGAGGTGAATGAGCGAATGAGTGAACACCCCCTCTCTAGCCCTCCCCCTTGTCGAAGGGGGAGGGAACTTTTCACTCCTTCACTCCTTCACGCGTTCACGTCCTTGCCGTTCACCCCTTCACTCCTTCACCCTTTCACTCCTTCACGGATTTTAATATGCGCACAGACAACGTTCACGAACTGCCCAAAGACCTGCCGGTGCCGCAGGACGATGGCGCGTGCAATCACCTGGCCGGCATGCAGCTGCCGTCAGTTCCGCTCAACTCAACGCGTGGCCGCACGGTCGACTTGTCGAAACTCAAGGGCACGACGGTCGTTTACATCTACCCGCGCACCGGCCGCCCGGATCAGGAGCTGCCGACCGGCTGGAACGCGATCCCCGGCGCGCGCGGCTGCACGCCGCAGTCGTGCGCGTTTCGCGACCACTACCAGGAATTGAAGCAACTCGGCGTCGCGGAACTGTTCGGCCTTTCCACGCAGGACACGGCATATCAGCAGGAAGCAGTCGAGCGGCTGCATCTGCCGTTCGAGATATTGAGCGACGAGAAACTGGAATTCCAGACAACGCTCAAGCTGCCGACGTTCGAAGCCGACGGCATGAAACTCATCAAGCGCATTACGCTGATCGCGCGCGACGGCAGGATAGTGAAAGTGTTCTATCCGGTGTTTCCGTCGGACAAGAACGCGGGCGAAGTGATCGAGTGGCTGTCCGCTAACCGCTAACCACGGTCGGGCGTTGCGAGTGCCCCTACAAACAAACAGGCATCACTTAGGCGAAGCCAGGGCGCGGGCACTGTGATTGATCACGCCAGCCACGGCATCTCGGCGTGGTAGCGCTGCTCGAACGCTTCGATCTCTTTAATGCTCTGCATCACCAGGCCGACATCGTCGAGCCCTTTGAGCAGTCGCTCCCTGTGATTCGGGTCGATATCGAAACGGCAGGTCGCGCCATCAGGCCCGGTCACGGTCTGTGACTCCAGATCGACGGTGATTTGTGCACCGGGTTTTTCGTGCAATTGCTGGCGCAGCTTTTGCACCGTTTCATCCGGCAGCATCACCGGTAACATCCCGTTCTGCAGCTCGTTGCCGTAATGAATGTCGCCGAAAGAGGGCGCGATCACCGAACGGATGCCGTAGTCGTACATCACGTAGACCGCCGCCTCGCGCGACGAGCCGCAGCCGAAGTTGGCACCCGCGACGAGGATCTTCGCGTTGCGGTACGGCGTTTGGTTCAAAACGAAATCAGCTTTCTCCTTGCCGTTGGCATCGAAGCGGATGTCGTGGAACGCCAAGCTCGCGTAGCCGGGTCCGCGCGGCTTGCGCAGAAAGCGCGCCGGAATGATCTTGTCGGTATCGATGTTCGCCATGTCGAGTGGCGCGGCGACGGCGGTGATTTTGGTGAATGCCTTCATAAAAAATCCTTAGCTACAGAGATCACAGAGAACACAGAGAGTAAGAGCAAAAATAAATACCCCGTGATTCGCTTTTGATTTTCCTCTGTGAACTCTGTGTCCTCTGTGGCAGGTATTAAGAAACCAGTTTGCGAACGTCGATGAGCTTGCCGGTCACCGCGGCGGCGGCGACCATCGCCGGACTCATCAGGTGCGTGCGCGCGCCTTTGCCCTGGCGCCCTTCGAAGTTGCGGTTGGAAGTCGAGGCGCAGCGCTTCCCGGCTGGCACGCTGTCGCTGTTCATCGCGGCGCAGCTCGAACAGCCCGAGCCGCGCCAGTCGAAACCCGCGTCCCTGAATATCCGGTCGAGTCCCTCGGCCTCGGCCTGGCGCTTGATCGTGGTCGAGCCCGGCGATACCCACGCCGGGACCACGACCTTGCGTCCTTTCAGCACTGCGGCAGCGGCGCGCAGGTCTTCGATCCTGCCGTTGGTGCAGGTACCGATAAACGCGTGCTCGATCCTGATTTCTTCGAGCTTCGTGCCGGGCGTGAGCCCCATGTAGCGCAGCGCCTGCTCCATGTGTGCGCGCTTGTCCGCATCAGCGGCGGTCGCGGGATCGGGAACCACCGCGGTGATCGGCGCCGCTTCCTCCGGGCTCGTGCCCCATGTCACCATCGGCACGAGGTCATCCGCGTTCAGCGTGACCTCGCGGTCGAAGCGCGCGCCATCGTCGCTCGGCAGAGTGCGCCAGAACGCCAGCGCCTTGTCCCAGTGCGCGCCTTTCGGCGCAAACTCGCGTCCTTCCATGTAAGCGAACGTCGTGTCGTCGGGCGCGACCATGCCGGAGCGCGCGCCGGCCTCGATCGACATGTTGCACACGGTGAGCCGCCCTTCCATGCTGAGCGCGCGGATGGCGGGGCCCGCGTACTCGACGGCGTGGCCGGTCGCGCCGGCGGTGCCGATTTTCGCGATGATCGCGAGGATGATGTCCTTGGCGGTGACGCCCGGCGGTAGCGTGCCGTCGACGGTCACGCGCAGGGTATTAGGTTTTTTCTGCCACAAGCATTGCGTGGCGAGGATCTGCTTCAGCTGTGACGCGCCGATGCCGACCGCAAACGCACCGAACGCACCGTGCGTCGAGGTATGCGAATCGCCACAGGTGATGACGAGCCCCGGCTGCGTGATGCCGAGCTCGGGGCCGACCACGTGCACGATGCCCTGGCGCGGATCGTCGAGTCCGTAATAGTTGTCGATGCCGTTGGCCTTGGTGTTGCTTGCGAACAGCTCGAGCATGTTGCGCATTTCGGGGTCGGTGACCGCGTCGATTCCCCGCTCGCGGTTGCGGGTCGGCACGTAATGGTCAGCCGTCGCGAACGTCTGGCGCGGCTTGCGCACCTTGCGGCCTTCCGCGGCGAGTGCGCCGAACGCGTGGAACGAGCCTTCATGCACGAAGTTGCGGTCGACGTGCAGCAGCGCTTCGTTCTCACCGCGCATCACGATCACGTGGCGGTCCCAGATTTTCTCGAACATGGTTCGCTGCATGGAGAGTGTTCCTCTGTCGGATTCAAGCTTAGCACGGAGACCTGAACGGGGCGCGCGCGGGTTTCGTGTATTATCGTTTCGCTCCAACCGAGGGGGAAAAGCATGGCATTGAAAGGCAGGACTGCGCTGGTGACCGGCGCAACCGGCGGCATCGGCGAAGCGTTTGCGCGCGCATTCGCGGCCGAGGGCTGCAACATCGTGTTCAACGGCTTGGGCAATCCCGGCGACATCGAGAAGTTGCGAATTGAAATCAGCAAGGGTGGCGTCGACGTGATCTATCATCCGGCCGACGTGGGCAAGCCGGCGGAAGTCGAAGCGATGATCGGTGTCGCGCTGAAGCGCTTCGGCGCGATCGACATCCTGATCAACAACGCGGTGACGCGGCACTACGCGCCGGTCGAGGCATTTCCGACGGACAAATGGGACCGCGCGCTGGCGGTGAATCTCTCAGCGGCGTTCCACACCATCCGCCTCGCGCTGCCCGCGATGAAGGCGCGCAAGTGGGGCCGCATCATCAATATGGCCTCGATCCATGCCACCAAGGTGGTGCGGGACCGCATCGATTACATGACGACCAAGGCCGCGATCGTGGGGCTCACGCGCGCGGTTGCGCTGGAGTGCGCCGAGACCGGGGTCACCTGCAACGCAATTTCTCCCGGCTGGGTGCTGACGCCGCACGCCGAAGGGCAGATCAAAAGCAAGATGGCCGAGAAAAGCTGCTCTCGGGAAGTGGCGATACGCGAGCTCGTCGACGTGCGGCAGCCGAGCCGCCGGCCTATCATGCCTGCCGAAGTCGCGGCGCTTGGCGTGTTCCTGTGCGGCGACATGGCGGCCAACATCTCCGGCGCGGCAGTGCCGATCGACGGCGTCTGGGCGCCGAGCTGATAGCGCGCGCGGACGGATCGGGGCAGGAATTCGCTACAGGCTGGCGCGCTGGTCTGCGGGCACGCCGTAGCGTTCTTCGAGCTGCTGGATTTCCGGCAGGCCGGCGATTTCGGTGAACTGCTTGAAAGTCGCGACCTTGTCGCGCAGCCCGGCGATGGAGCCGGTGCGCTTCAACTCCCGCAGCGCATTCTGCATCGCGGGGATCGCGGCGAGTATGACCCAGTTCGGATAAATCGAGATCCTGAAGCCGAGCTCGCCGAGCTCGTCGGCCGCCAGATCGGGCGTCTTGCCGCTCGACGCCATGTTGTACAACAACGGCACGCCCTTGAAGTGTCGGGCGACGCGCTCGACCTGCTCGCGCCCGACCGGCGCTTCGATGAACAGCACATCGGCGCCGGCTTCGCGGTAGCGGCTGCCGCGTTCGAGCGTGGCCTCGAGACCCTCGATCGCGATCGCGTCGCTGCGCGTGATGATCACGAAATCCGGGTCGCGCCGCGCATCGCACGCCGCCTTGATCTTGGCGACCATTTCCGCGGTCGGTATCACGCGTTTGCCCGCGAGATGCCCGCAGCGCTTGGGCCACGCCTGGTCCTCGATGTGCACGCCGGCGACCCCCGCTTTCTCGTAATCGCGGATGGTGCGGCGTGTATTGATCGGGTTGCCGTAACCGGTGTCGGCGTCGGCGACCACCGGCAGGCCCGAGGCGTCGACGATGCGGCTTGCGTTGTCGATCATTTCGGTCGCGGTCAGGAGGCCGACGTCGGGCATGCCGAGCCGGGTGATGCTCGTGCCGAAGCCGGTCATGTAAACGGCTTCGAAACCTTCGAGCGCAACCAGCCGCGCCGCCAGCGCGTCGGCCACACCCGGCGCGACGACACAGCGCGGCTGCGCCAGCAGTTTGCGTAGTCTGGCCGTTACCCGTTCCATGCGTGCCTCCTGATTATCACTCGGGCTGAATACCCGATATCTTCACGACTTTACCCCACTCCTGGAATCGCCGCCTGTGCGAGCGGGGAGAGCTCGGCCAGGCTCGCAACATTCCAGCATGCCGAGATCAACGCTGACGTCTTTTGCGTGGTCAGGATGCCATGCGTCAGGCCCCGCACCTTGTCCTCGAGATCGCGGTCGCTCATCGGGTTCTCCGCACTGCCGACGACGCGATCGATTGTCTTGCTGAGGACTGTTCCGTCCCTCAATGTGACCGCGACCCTCGCTTCGATTTCCTTGAGGCCGGCGTCCGCTGTTGCCGCGACGCGCTCGCGCAACGCGCGCACTGCCGGATCGTTGACCCGCTCGTCGGTATATTGATGTTCGCCGGCGGCGCCATCGACCAGCGCGATCGCCGCGGAATGGTAAATGCTCCATTTTGACTTGAGCCCATTGGGCGGCGATTGAATGCCGGCAAGCTCGAGCGCGCGGGGGTTGACGACCAGAGAAACGCGATCGATATCGCCGGTGCGCAAGCGATGCTCATTACGCAGCTGGATGCAGGCATCGATTACCGGATGCGCGACCACGCCGCATGCGAACGGTTTGTAACTATTCTGCAGAATCTCGAATGTCGTACCGAGGCCGGCGGTGATCGCCGCGAGGTCGCGCTGCGGCGCTAGCACGTTCGCGAAGCCGTGTGGCCCTTCGAGGCTCGATTCCGCGGCAGTGAATCCCTGTTGTCCGAGCAGCGCGGCGAGCATCCCGTTTTGCGCGGCGCGGCCGTGGATGAAACTTTTGGTCATGGTGCCCGCCATTTCGCGCGTGCCGGCGGCTTGCGCACTGGCAATGCCGATCGCATGCGTTGTCTGCTGCTCAGTAAGGCCGAGCGCCATGGATGCAGCGACCGCGGCGCCGAATACGCCGGCGGTGCCGGTGATGTACCAATGCGAGTTGTGCGCAAACCACACTGCGTTGGCGATACGGCACTCGATCTCGACGCCGAGCAGAAATGCGAGCACGAACGTTTGTCCGCTCATCGGCTGTCGTTCGGCGAGCGCGAGCAGCGCGGAGGCGACCGGCACACCGGGGTGCAGCAGCGTGCGCAGATGCGTGTCGTCGAAATCGAGCACGTGCGCGCTCACGCCATTGACGAGCGCGGCATGCAGCGCATCGACACGCTCGCGGCGGCCGAGCAGCGAGCAATGCGGGCCGGCGGAAAACGGGAGCAGCGCGGCCAGCAGGCGATCTATGGTTTCGTGCCGTGAGCCGCCGACCGCGCAACCCGCCCAGTTAAGCAGCGATCGCGCGGCTTCGTGTTGCGCGGAGGCCGGAATGTCAGAGAGCTCTGCGTCGAGCGCATAGCGGGCTAGTTCGCGGGCGAGCGTCATGCCGGACTGACCGAATTGCGGGTTTGCGAAATCATGCCGACACGCGCGGTGCGGTTCACCGCGTCAGTCGGCGCGTATGCCCGCTGCCTTGACCACCTTGCCCCACTTGGCGATTTCGGACTTGATGTACGCGGCGAACTCTTGTGGCGTATTGGTTTCCGGTTCGTAGCCATGCACGGCGACACGTTCCCGGATATCGGCCGATTGCATGAGCTTCACGAATTTGTCATGTAGCAGCGCGATGATGGATTTGGGCGTTTTGCCCGGCGCCAGCACGCCGTACCAGGTGTTGGCTTCATATCCCGGAACGCCGGCCTCGGCGATCGTCGGCAAATCCGGCACGGCCGGCGAGCGCTTGGCGGTGGTAACCGCGAGGGCGCGCAACTTGCCCGCCTTGACCTGCGGCAGTACCGACGGCATGGTGGCAAACCCGATTGCCGCCTCGCCGGCAACCAGGCTGATGACCGCAGGCCCGCCGCCCTTGTAGGGGATGTGCACGAGATCGACGCCGGCGAGGTTTTTAAAAAGCTCGCCCGCCAGATGCGCCGAGCTGCCGCTGCCGGACGACGCGTAATTGAGCTGTCCCGGCTTCGCCTTTGCCAGCGCGATCAACTCCTTCACCGATTTGGCCGCGATCGACGGATGCACGACGAGTATGTTGGGCGCGGCTGCGAGCAGCGTGATCGGCGCGAAGTCCTTGACCAGGTCGTAGCCGGGTTTGCTGTAGAGCGTCACATTCACGGCATGTGCGATATTGCCCATGAGGATCGTGTAGCCGTCGGGCGCCGAGTGCGCCGCGATTTCGGCGCCGATGTTGGCGCCCGCACCCGGCCGGTTGTCCATGACGATAGTCTGGCCAAAATCCTGCGCGAGCTTCTGGCCGACGATGCGCGCCAGCGTATCGGTGCCGCCGCCCGGCGGAAACGGCAGGACGAAACGAATCGGCTTCGACGGATAGTCTTGAGCGAATACGGTGCCCGCGGCGAGTGAAGCCACGACGACCATCGCGCCGGCGAACCATCTCAGTATGCAGTGCCATAATCCGGGCGGCCGCGCCCCGTCTCCGCCCCAAGAGCAACCCCCTCGCCGGGATCCGGTGCGTCGCCCTTGCGGGAACGGCAGGACGAAACGAATCGGCTTGCTCGGATAAGTATCGGCCGCGCTGGCGAGCGCGCATCCGGACAACAGCCCTGCGAGCAGCTGCAACAAAAGGTATTTCATGAAATTCCCTCCTCGATAGTGGTTTGCGCGAAGCGCTTGCGCGTCGCGGGCCCCGTTTTTTGTGGGCGATGCCGCCGAACGTTCAACCCGCGGCGCGAGCGCGCTGCCGGGAAGTGAACTCGAAATCGACGGTCTTGAGTTTTTCGAGCGACCGCAACGCGTCGAGCAGTTGGCGCGCGATGGCGTCGCCGATGACCGGCATCGCAAGCTCGAGATACTTGTCATCAAGTTCAGCGTCGGTCAATGGCATTTCGGGATCCCCTTTCCGGTAGGGCTGGAAATGCGCGAACTTGCGGCCGTCGCTGGTCTCGATCTCGACGCGCGCGGCGCGCTGATTCGGGTAGCCCTTGGAGAGTTCCGGATCGTTGATGATTTCGAATTTCGGCATCAGCGCGCGCACCGCGGGATCGTTGAGCCGCTCGGGCGCAAACGCGTTCAGCCGCACGCTGCCATGCACCAGCGCGTGCGACACGGTATAGGGCAGGCTGAACTTGGCCTGATATTCGCCTTCGGGCTTGAAGTTGTTGACGATGTCCATGCCGGCCTTGTAACTCGCGACGCGCACTTTCCTGATGTCCTTCGCGGCGATACCGTGCGCGCGTTGCAAATGCAGCGCGCCGTCGATCGTCGGGAAATTATGGCCGCAGCAACCGTGGTTCTTGAAGGTCACGCGCGTGATGTGGTAATCAGTGCCGAGGCCTTTGAGCGCTTTCTTCCAGTCCGGGTTGACGCTCATCGCGGCGCCGAAGCCGGCTTCGCCTTCAAGGATGTCGAGCGCGCCGGTAACGCCTTTGGCCGCGGCCATCGCCGCCATCGCGCCGACGTCGGCGGCATGCCCGCCATGCAGCGGCTTGGTCATCGCCTGGGAAAGAAATGCCTGCTTGAGGCCGGAGGCGAAGGTGCAGACGGTGGCGAGCGCATGCGCGAACTGCTCGCGGTTGCAGCCAAGGATGGTGGCGACGGCGGCGGCGGCGCCGAACGAGCCTACGGTGCCGGTGGTGTGCCAGTATTTGTAGTGCGACGGCATGATCGCCTCGCCGATGCGAGTCGATATTTCGTAGCCGACGATCACGCCGCGCAGGAACCGTTCGCCCGTAGCGCCATGCGCCTGTGCCGCGGCGAGCGCGGCCGAAATCACCGGGCTGCCCGGGTGATAGCCGGCGTCGCGGTAAATGTCGTCGAACTCGACCGAATGCGAAGCCGCGCCGTTGATCAGCGCCGCCGCGCGCAGCGTTGCGCGCCGGCCCGAAGCGAGCCGCGCGTTGCCGTGGTCGAGGTCTTCGGCGAGCGCCTGCTCGAGCAGCGTCGCTGGCGCGACCAGGCTGCCGGGCAGCAGCGATGCGTACCAGTCGATCACCGCGCGCTTGGCGTGATGGATCACGTCGGCGGGCAGCTTCGAGTTTTGTTCCTTGACTGCGTATTCGGCAAGTTGTTCGACCAGCATGGCATTTCTCCTCACGGCGGCGCCAGGCGGCGCGCCCAGACGTCAATTGTCACGGAACACGATGAGACCGTCTACGGCGATGACACCCCGACCCGCGGGCTTGACGATCAACGGGTTGATTTCGGCCTCGGCGACGGTGCGGCTTTCAAGAGCCGCGAGCTGCGACATCGCCGCGACCGCGTGCGCCAGCGCTTCGCAATCGCCGCGCGGCAGCCCGCGGTAGCCGCGGATGACGGCGAGTCCGCGCACTTCCTCGATCATCGCGCGCGCGGTTTCGATCCCGACCGGCGCGAGCCGGATCGCGATGTCCTGGTAGATCTCGGCCAGCACGCCGCCGATGCCGAGCACGACGATTGGGCCGACCTGCGGATCGCGGCGAAATCCGAGGATCACTTCGGCGAGCCCCTGCTCCATGCGCTGCACCAGGATGCCGTTGATTTTCGCGTTCGGGTGCTTGGCGCCGGCCCGGTTCAGGATTTGGTTGACTGCCGTTGCGAGTTGCGCGGCATCGGCGATATCGAGCACGACGCCGCCCGCATCGGTTTTGTGCAGGATATCGGGCGACAATATTTTGGCGACCGCCGGAAATTCGATGCTTGTCTTCTGTCCGGGCGTGGTGATGATTTCGGATTGCGCATGCTCGATGCCAAGCGCGGCAAACACGCGGCATGCGTTGTATTCGTTGATGCTCTTGCCGGGCATCATCTTGAGCAGTTGCGCTGCCGCCTTGAGCCTGGCCGTGTCGGCAGCGGGCACCGCGGCGGGCGCAGCCCAGTGGCGCCACGCGCGGATCGCGTCGGCGCACGCTTCCGGCGTGCGGAAACCCGCGATACCGGCGTCGGCGAGCAGGTCGAGTGATTTCTCGGCGTGCGGCGCAAGGAACACCGCAAGCGGCTTGCCGCGACGGTTGGCTTCGATCAGCGGTTCGATCGCGATTTGCGGCTGAAACTGCGCCGAGCTGCCGGCAACGGCGAGCACCAGGTCGCAGTGGTCGGACGCGAGCAGCTCGTTCAGCACGGCGCCATAGATTTCCTTCTTCGCGCCGGCGAGCGTCAGGTCGGTCAGGCGGGCCCTGGAAATTTTGATGTTTTTTTGCGCGAGGTTAGCGATCACTTGCTCGCTCGGCGGCACTATGTCGATGCCGAACGTGCCGAGCCGGTCGACCACGGTCGCGGCACCCCCGCCGGTCGTGGTCATGACCGCAACGCGATGGCGGCGCGCCGGCTGCTGGCCCATGAGCAGTGCGGGCAGCTCGAACAGGTTCTCGAGCGTGTCGACGCGCACCATGCTGTGCGCGCGGAAGAAGGCATCGGCAACTTCATCGGCGCCCGCCAGCGCGCCGGTGTGCGACGCCGCGAGATCCTGTCCGACTTCGGAGCGGCCGAGCTTGTAGACGATCACCGGCTTGCCGGCGGCAAACGCGCGCCGCGCCGCATGTGCAAGATGGTCCGCGCCGCGGATGGTTTCGAGGAACAGCAGGATCGCGCCAGTGTGCGGGTCGTCGACGAGACAATCGGTGATCTCGCCGACGCCGAGATCGCATTCGTTGCCGACGGAAACCAGTTTCGAGAAACCGGCGCCGCGCCCGAGGCCGCGCGACAGCAGCCCGCCCATCATGCTGCCCGATTGCGAGACGATCGCAAGCGGCCCCGGCTTGATCTCGAGCTGTTCCAGCACTGCGTTTACCGACAGCGAGCATGCAGGCTTGCTGCTGAACAAGCCGATGCAATTGGGGCCGAGCAGCCGCACGCCGCCGGCGCGCGCGATCGCGAGCAGTTGTTCCTGCTTGCGGCGTCCTGCGGAGCCAGTTTCGGCGAACCCGTCGCTGTATATCGTCACGACCGGTACTTTCTTGGCAACGCACTGCTCGACTGCGGCGGCGACCGCATCAGTCGGTACCATGATGAACGCATGATCGATATGCCCCGGCACCGCGGTAAGATCGGGGTACGCTTTCTCGCCGAAAATCTCGTCGCGGCCGGGATTGACTGGAACGATCCTGCCGGTGTAACCGTGCTTGCGCAGGAAGCGTTGCGGGCGCGAGGTGTTTTTCCTCGCGTCGCCGGAAGCGCCGATCAGCGCAATGGATTTAGGCGCGAACAGCGCCTCTGAGAGTTTTTTATTTGACATGTAAAAATCGAAGGGCTTTTGCCACAGAGGACACAGAGATCACAGAGATAGAATTCAAATTCGAAAGATTTTGTTTTTTACTCTGTGAACTCTGTGCCCTCTGTGGCTGACAGGTTTCAGGTTTTGGGCGGGCGTTGGGAAAAAGTGCGCTCGAACACGCTCTCCGCGATGCGGTTCTTCAGGACTTCGATCGAGCCGCCGGCGATCATCCAGCCGCGGCACTTGCGGAAGCAGTATTCGACCAGCGTCTCCTCGGTGAACCCCATGCCGCCCATCACCTGCATCGCTTCCGAGCAGATTTCGAAACCGGCCTGGTTGCAGAACGCTTTCGCGATCGCGGTCTCTTCCGCCGACGGAAAGCCGCGGTCGGCATTGAGCGCGGCGCGGTAGAGCAGCAACTGCCCGGCGTCGAGCTTGATCTTCATGTCGGCGAATTTCCACTGCAGGCCCTGGAATTCGGCGAGCACGCGCCCGAACTGCTTGCGCGCGAGCGCCCACTGGCGAGCCTGCTCGTAGGCATAGCGTCCGAATGCGAGCGAACGCGCGGTGTTGCCGAGGCGCTCGACGTTGAAGCCGGCGATCTGCTTCTTGAAGCCGCCTTCCTTGAGCACGACGTTCTCCGGCGGCACGTAGGCGTTCTCGAAATAGGTCGTGACCCATTCTTCGCCGTTCAGGAATTTCGACGGCTTGGCTTGCTTGACGCCGTCGGCTTTGCGCTCGACTAGCACCGAACCGATACCGCCGACACCCGGGCCGAAACGCACGTAGACCACCATCACGTCGGAATATTGGGCATGGGTGGTGAACACCTTGCTGCCGTTCAAGCGATAACCCTTGCCGTCGGGTGTGGCCGTCGTTTGCAGGTCGGTCACGGCCGAGCCGGCGTCGGGCTCGGTCATGCCGACGCAGATCACGCCTTCGCCGGACAGCAATCGTTTCAGGTAGCGTTTTTTCTGGTCCGCGGTGCCGTACTCGGCGAGCACGCGGATTGCGCCGAAGTTGCCGGCCTGCACCACGTCCGCGCTGCGCGGGCACACCTGCGCGACGGTTTCGATCGCGATTACCGCGTCGAGCAGGGAGCCGCCCTGGCCGCCGTCTTTCTCGGCGATCGTGATGCCCAGCAGGCCCTGCTCGGCCATCAGCTTGGCGACATCCCACGGATGATCTTCCTGATGCGCGCGCGCCAGCGCACCGGCGGCGAGATGGCGCTCGGCGAAGCCGCGCACCGCGTCGCGAAACATTTTCTGCTCTTCACTCAGCTCGAAATCCATGGCTGGTATTTTCCGTCGGATTATATTTGCAGCCGCGCTCAGTCGGCGCGCATGCCGGTCGCTTTTACCACTTGAGCGAATCTGGCGATTTGCGTCTTGATATAGGCGGCGAACTCCTGCGGCGTATCGCCGACGAGTTCCACGCCCTGGCTTGCCGCATGCTCCCTGACTTCGGGGTTCTGCACCATCTTCACGATCTCGGCATTGAGCCGCCTGATGATGGGCTGCGGTGTGTGCGCGGGCGCAAGGATGCCGTTCCACGCGCCGATGTCAAAGCCGGGCAATCCCGATTCGGCGACTGTCGGCACGTCGGGCAATGCAGGCGAACGTTTGGGGCTGCCGATCGCGAGTAAGCGCACACGCCCCGCATTGACGTGCGGCAGCGCCGCCGGCATGGTGACGAAACTCATCTGTACTTCGCCGGCGATCAGCGCGGTGAGCTGCGCGGCAGTGCCTTTGTACGGTACTTGCACGATGTTGACACCCGCCATCAACTTGAGCAGTTCGGCGCCGAAATGGGCGGAAGCCCCGGTGGTCCCGGACGCGTAATTGAGCTTGCCCGGCTGCGCCTTGGCGAGATCGATCAGCTCTTTCACGCTTCTGGCCGGCACCGACGGATTCACGAGCAGCAGGCTGTGCGTGAGCGCGACCAGGCTCACCGGCGCGAAGTCCTTGATCGGATCGTACGGCAGCTTCGCGTGCAGGCTTGGCAGCACCGAGTGGCTGGTGTTGGACATCAGTATCGTGTAGCCGTCGGGCGCCGCGGTGGCGAGCGTTTCGGAAGCGATGATGCCGCCGCCGCCGGGCTTGTTGTCGAGGACGAAGGTCTGGCCCATGCCCTCGGTGAGCGCGCGGCCGACCGTGCGCGACAGAATATCCGTGCTGCCGCCGGGCGCCGAGATCACGATCATCCGGATCGGCTTGTACGGGTACGGTTGAGCCTGCGCGCCTGGCATCAAGGCAATTGCGAAACCGCCGATGAATGTCGACAAGATCCCGTGAAGGAGTGAATGGGTGAAGGAGTGAAGGTTTCCCTCCTCCTTTGACCAGAGGGGAGGGATGCCGGATCGTGCAGCGGGGAGGGGATGTTCACTCATTCACTTATTCACTCGTTCACCCAATGATCCGCGTTCATCGGCGGTTGCTATGCTTTTCAGTAATTTCACGCTTGGAGCAGCGGCCGCAGCTTGCGCGCGTCCGCGATTTTGTCGAGCCCCCAGACCATATCGCACAGCTTGCGCGCGCGCGCCTTGCCCAGAACGGGCGCCAGCAGATCGTAACTCTTGGCGTCGACTTCGGCGCGCTGCATCGGATTGTCGCTGGTGCCGCGCACCGCTTTCGTGTGATGACGTAACTCGCGGCCGTCGCGCAGCTTGAGTTCGACGATGCCCTGGCGGCTCGGCATGGCTTTGGTGAGCGCGTCGTCGCCATGCAGATCGATGCGGTTGCGCAACTCGAGCACCTTGCGGTTCTGCATGCGTTTTATATCGTGCGAAGATTTGAAAGTGGCGGTGCCGTCGAGCAGCATCACCGCGCACATGTGCTGCATGCAGATGTCGGGCATGGTTCGGTTGTTGACCGTGTTGGCGCCCTGGTGCGAGACGCGCACCACCAGTTTTTCGATGTCATCGGCCATGATGTGGTGCTCGCGCATGAGATCGAGCAGCGAATCGAGCGGCGCCTGGATCGGGGAGCCGACCGACCAGCGCTTGATGTTGGTGTTCATGATTTCGTAGGTCGCGCCGAGTTCGCGAGTGAGTTCATCGATATCGGGCGCGCGGCCGTAAGCGACGAAAAAGTTGCGCTCGCCCGCGAACACGTCCTCGACTGCGCTGAAGCCGTGCGCGACCATCGCCGCCGCGGCGACGCCGTTCCGGGCCGGCATGCCGCCGAAATCGAACGCTTTCTCGATGTGCTCCTCGTCGCGCATCCAGCACGAGACGCCGGACGCCTGCTGCGCCGTATACGAGAGCAGATGACGAGCCTGGCGCTGATCGAATCCCGCGAGCGCGCCGGCGGCGGCGGCGGCGCCGAACATCGGCCCGAAGCTGTGAGTCGAATGCCCGTCCTCGCGGAACTCGTAGGCATTGAGCGACAGATTGACCCGGCAGCCCACGTCGTAGCCGAGCGCGACTGCGCGCAGCAGTGCGGTGCCGTTTCTCCGCTCGCGCTCGGCCATTGCCAGCGCCGCTGGCACAATGGCGCAGCCGGGATGGCAGAGCGACGGCGCGTGCGAGTCGTCGGTTTCGTCGGCGTGCCCGAGCATGCCGTTGGCAAGCGCGGCGTTGGTCGCGGTGGTGACGCAGCGACTGCCGATCACGCACGCTTCCTTCGCGCCGCCGAGTGTTCTCACGTAGGAAATCGCTTTTTTGCCCGGCAGCAGGCGCGAGCCCGATACCATTGCCGCAATGGTGTCGAGCACGTGGTGTCTGGTCTTTTCGGCGACCGCGGCCGGCAGAGGCTTGCGCAGCGCCGATGCGATATACGCGCTCACCTCCTGCATCACGGGCGAGATTCGGGCTATTGATTTGGTTGTCATGTATTGGTCCGCGTCGCTCGCGAATGATCGGGTCAGTGCATGGCGGGCGCGGTTTGGCGCGCGACTTCCCCGGCGTCCGGCAACTCGTCTATCGACCAGCACAGCCGGATCAGTTCGTCGCTTTGCTTAGTGCCGAGTATACCGTCAGTGAGCCCGCGAAACTTCGCCTCCAGGTCCGCGTCGCTCATCGGCCGCTGCAGCGTGCCGAGTGCATGCTCGACATGCTTGGAAAACGCACGGCCGTCTTTGAGCCTGATGGAAACACGGGCTTCGGTCTTGCGCAGCTGGTCGCCCGGTGTGGCGGTGACGCGGCCGCGCAGGGCAATCACGCGCGGATCGCGCACGCAGCCATCGCTGAACTGCGGCTCGCCGGCCGCCCCGAAAATCACAGCCACCGCCGCCGCATGATAGACACTGAATTTACCCTCAAGCCCGGTCTGCGGATTGGTTTTGGCCGTGAGCTCGAGCACGATCGGGCAGACTTCAAGATCGATGCGCTCGATCGCTTCGGGCTGTATATCCTGCTCGTTGCGCAACTGGATGCAGCCGTCGATTGCAGCGTGCACTACCAGTCCGCACGCGTAAGGTTTGTACATATTCGACGAGAGCTCGAAGCGAGCGCCCAGCCCTTCGGTGATGGCGGCGGGATCGAACCTGGTGGACAGTACGTGCGCGAAACCGCGTGGCGCCTCGATTGCGCGTTCCGAACTCGTGAAATGCCGGGCCGCAAGCAGCGCCGCGGTCAGGCCGTTGTGCGCAGCGTGCCCGGGATGGAAGCTTTTGCACATCGAGCCGAACATCTCGCGCAGGCCCGCGGATTGGGTAGCCGCAATGCCGAGCGCCCACGTCATTTGTTGCTCGTTCAACCCGAGCAGTTTGCCGGCGCCGGCAGCGGCGCCGAACACGCCGGCGGTACCGGTGATGTGCCAGCCCACGTCGTAATGCTCGGGAAACACTGACAGCCCGATGCGGCATTCCGTTTCGACTCCAAGTACGAACGCATGCACCAGATCCGCGCCGCTGACGTGCCGCCATTCGGCGAGCGCGAGCAGCGCGGGCAGTACCGGCGCGCTGGGGTGGACCGCGCGCGCGTGCGTGTCGTCGTAATCGAGCACGTGCGAGCTGATGCCGTTGATCAACGCCGCATGCAGGATATCGAGGCGCTCGCTGCGGCCGAGCACGCCGGCTTGCGGCGGGCCTGAAAATTCCCCCAGCGCGGCGAGCGCGCATTCCACGGTTGCGTGGCGTGAGCTGCCGATCGCGCAGCCGGCCCAATTGAGCAGCGCGCGCGCCGCTTCGTGTTTGACTGCGGCGGGGATGCCGGCGTACTTCGACTCGACAAGATAGCGGGCGAGGGTGCGGGTCACTCCGGTCATGGTCGCCTTATTGCACGCGTACGCCGACTGCCTGCACCGCTTTCGCCCATTTGACGAGCTCAGCCTTGAGGAAGGCGCCGAACTCCTCCGGCGTCGTGGTGAGCGGATCCGCGCCCTGTGAGATCAGAGAATCTCGAACGCCGGAGGTCTGCCCGATCTTTCTGATCTCACCGTTGAGCCGGGTGATGATTTCGCGCGGCGTTCCGCTCGGCGCGAACAGGCCGAACCACGTGCCCGCATCAAACCCCGGCACGCCCGATTCGGCGACGGTCGGCAACTCGGGCACTGCAGCGCTGCGCTTGGCACTGCTGATGGCAAGTGCGCGCAAACGGCTGCTCTTCACGAACGGCAGCACCGACAGCGTATTGGCGAACATCAGCTGCACTTGTCCCGCGATAAGGTCGGTGACGGCGGGCGGTGTGCCCTTGTACGGAACATGCACGATGTTGATCTTGGTTTGCATCTTGAATATTTCGGTCGAGAGGTGCGGAGTGCCGCCATTGCCGGTTGACGCGTAGTACAGCTCGCCCGGCTTAGCCTTCGCGAGCGCGATCAACTCCTTCACGTTGTGCACCGGCAATGAGGGATGCACCACGAGCACGAACGGAGCGGAAGCCACGAGCGCAATCGGTTCGAGATCTTTCTCGATATCGTAGTTGAGCTTGGTATAGAGCGTCCGGCTGATCACGATCGAAGCCGGCGTTAACAACAGCGTGTAGCCGTCGGGTGGGGTATGCGCCGCAATCTCCGCGCCGATGTGGCCCGCCGCGCCGGCGCGGTTGTCGACGATGAATTGCTGCCCCAACGCCTCGGCCAGCCTGGGTGTGAAAATGCGCGCCGTAATATCGGCGCCCGCGCCGGGTGGAAAAGGCACGATCACCCGCACGGGCTTCGACGGATAGGTCTGCGCGCCGGCGATGCAGGCCGACAGCGTAAGAACAATGATGGCAACGACGCGCTGAATGTCTCGCATGCTCGATCTCCTCGGGGTGGCGATCACGGCATCAACCCGCCGCCGTTCACGTGTATCGATTGCCCGGTGATATAGCGCGCATCGGGGCCGCACAGCATGCGCACCATCGCCGCGATTTCAGCGGGTTCGCCGCGGCGCCCGCTCGGTGGCACCGACTTGCGGTGCTCGGGGAGCGCCGGCGCGCTGGTCGTGCCGCGCACGGTAGCGACGGTGCCGGGGACCACGCAGTTGACGGTGATGTCATGTGGCGCAAGATCGAGCGCAAGCGCTTTGGTCATGCCGGCGAGCCCGGCCTTGGCGGTGACGACATGGGCGCGGTCGCCCGCGCCCCGGTGGCCCGTAAGCCCGCCGATGTTGACGATCGCTCCGCCGCCGGCGCGAATCAAGTGCGGCAAACACGCCTGGGTGCAAATGAACGCGCCGTCGAGCACTATCGACAACGTGCGGCGCCAATCGTCGAGCCCGATCTCGGCAAACGGCGTCTCGCTGCGCACCGCAGCGTTGTTGATCAAAAAGTCGAGGCGGCCGAACTGCCTGATTGTCGCGACGATCATCGCGGCGACCGCGGGCGCATCGGTCACGTCGGCGATATGGAGCGCCGCCTTGCCGCCGCCTTGCCTGACCATGGCGACGGTCTGCTCGGCCTCCGCGCGCGAAGTGTTGGCATTGACCATCACCGCCGCGCCGCCAGCGGCGAGCGACCGGGCGATGGCGCGGCCGATATTGCGTGCGCCGCCCGTGATCAATCCCACCTTGCCGGCGAGTTCGTTACCGGGCCTCATTCCGATGTCGTTGGTCACGACGGGCGAAATCCTTCTGCGTTAACGCGGGGCTTATACCGCTGATGGTCGGTTGCCCGAACGGAATAATGGATGCTCGAAACCAGGGAGTATCGCTGCAGAGCAGATACGGGCGGCGAAAACGACTCGATTCTAACAGCAGCCATATTGGGCTACAATCGGCGTGGGTTTTTTTCCTGCCGCCGCCTTGCGACGATCACGTGCCCGAGCAGAGCGGCTTTTCCGACGACCATGCAGATCGACGATCCCGGGCTTTTCTCGGTGGTGATCCCGACATTCGACGGGACGCCGTATTTGAAACGCGCCCTGGACTATTTCCGGCATTTGTCTTTCAAGGGGCGGATCGTTCTGTCGGATAACAGTTCCGGCGGCCACCGGAAATTCGTCGCATCCTGCGCCGATGAATACGCCGACCTGCGGGTTGAGACGTTGCTGTTTGAAGGGGGCGTCAGATTTCTCGACAAGCTGGCTGCAACGCTCGAAAAGATCGATTCGCGTTTCGTGATGCTGCACGCTCACGATGATTTCATGGTGCCCGCGGCCGTCGAGCGGTGCGTGGGTTTTCTTGACCGGAATCCGGCGTACACGGCCGCGCGCGGCCGCGTCGCGATGTTCGCGCTGGCGCGCAGCGGCACGTCGTCGCCGGGGCAGGTGTCGGTTTCTCTCGTTCCCCACCCGATGCGCGGGTATGAACAGGACATCCCGGTTGATCGCCTGATCGCCCACATCGAGGGATACGCATCGACTTTTTATTCCGTGCACCGGCGTGAAAATCTTGTCGAAAGCTTCCGCCTCACGGAGGTCGCCACCAGGAACGTGATTTTCTTCCAGTACTTGTCGTCCTGCATTTCGGCGATGCAGGGCAAAATCCACTGCACGGACGAGTTGTTTTATATCCGCCAGGGGCACCAGGACAGCTGGAGCGGCAGCCTCAGGCAAGCGAGCTACGAGCACTGGCCGCTGCTGATCACCGCACCGGATTTTTCCCGCTACTACCAGGAGTTTCGAACGGCATTATGCGGTTTCGTGCAGCAGAAGCTCGGCATGTCGGCGGACGCTCTCGGGCCGCGCATAGATGCGGCCGCCGTGAGCCTCATGCGGCGCGGGTTCTGCGGACAGGAGTTCGATAATCCCGCGGAGGCGCGCTTCATGCAGCGACTGAACGACGCCGGCTCAGTGGAGAATCGCCTGCTCACGGCGGCCGTCGATTTTTGCGTCAAGTATCCCGAAACTTATTGAGGTATCGAGTTAAGCTAAAATAACGGTTTTCGGTGCTTCAGGAGCGCGCGGTGCAAAAAACATTGGTGGGTATCGTCATGGGCAGCCAGAGCGACTGGGACGTGATGCAGCACGCGGCACGGCAGCTCAAGGATTTCGGCGTGCCATACGAGGCGCGCGCCTTGTCGGCGCACCGCACGCCCGATCTGCTCATCGAGTGGGTGGCGGCGCTCGAAAAGCGGGGCGCGCAATGCTTCATCGCCGGCGCCGGCGGCGCCGCCCATCTGGCCGGCGTGGTGGCGGCGAAGACCACGCTGCCGGTGCTCGGTGTGCCGATGCCGTCGAAACACCTGCAGGGCCTCGATTCGCTGCTGGCTATCGTGCAGATGCCGAAAGGCATCCCGGTGGCGACTTTCGCGATCGGCGATGCCGGCGCCGCCAACGCCGGATTGTTCGCGGTCGCGATGCTCGCGCTCAATGACGCCGCACTCGCAAAAAAGCTCGGCGCGTTCCGCGCCAAGCAGGCCGCGGCCGTGAAAACGGCCAAGCTGCCCGACCTGTCCTGATAGTCGCATCACGCCGGCGTCACGGGCCGCCGGCTCCATCGGCGTCAAACTTACGAGAGCCATGACCAACCCGACTTTGTTCGAATCAAGCCTGAGCAGCCTCAAATTCCTGCACCGCGGCAAGGTGCGCGACATATACGCCGTCGGCGATGACAAGCTGTTGGTAATACAGACGGACCGCCTGTCGGCGTTTGACGTGATATTGCCGGACCCGATCCCGGGCAAAGGCAGGGTGCTCACCGCGTTGTCCAATTTCTGGTTCGCCAGGCTCGCGCCGGTGATTCCGAATCACCTGACCGGCATCGCGCCGGAATCGGTGGTTGCCGATGCGCGCGAGCGCGAACAGATTGTCGGGCGGGCGATGGTGGTCAAGCGCCTGAAGCCGCTCTTGGTCGAAGCGGTGGTGCGCGGTTACGTCGTCGGCTCGGGCTGGAGCGATTACCAGAAAACCGGCGCGATCTGCGGCATCCGGCTGCCGGCGGGTCTCAAGCAGGCCGAGAAATTGCCGCAGCCGATTTTCACGCCGGCGAGCAAGGCGCCCGCCGGCCAGCACGACGAGAATATCACCTACCGCGACGTTGAGGAGGCCGTCGGCGCCAAGCTGGCGGCGCAAGTCCGCGATACGTCGATCGGGCTTTATACGCAAGCCGCCGATTACGCGCGCGGCAAAGGCATCATCATCGCCGACACCAAGTTCGAGTTCGGCACCGACGACAATGGCAAGCTCTACCTGATCGACGAGGCTTTGACACCGGACTCATCGCGCTTCTGGCCGGCCGACCAGTACCGCACCGGCGTGAGCCCGCCGTCGTTCGACAAGCAGTTCGTGCGCGACTGGCTCGAAACGCAACCATGGAACAAGCGGCATCCCGCGCCCAGGCTGCCGCCCGACGTGCTGGCGAAAACTTCCGAGAAGTATCATGAAGCGTTGCATATGTTGACAGGCGCATAGCTGGCGGATTGAATAATTCAGAAATCGACAAAGCCGTCGCTATCCTCAAGCGCGGCGGGCTGGTTGCGTTCCCGACCGAGACGGTCTACGGGCTTGGTGCCGACGCAGCCAATCCCGCAGCGATCAGGAAGCTGTACGCCGTCAAAGGCCGTCCCGCCGACCACCCGGTGATCGTGCATCTCGCCGACATGGAGCAACTGCCGCAGTGGGCGCGCGAGGTCACGCCCGCCGCACGCAAACTCGCACGTAAATTCTGGCCCGGTCCGTTGACCCTGATCCTGCGCCGTGCGCCGGGCGTGAGCGACGCGATTACCGGCGGCCAGGATGCGGTCGGCTTGCGGATTCCAGCGCACCCGGTCGCGCATGCGCTGCTCAGGAAATTCGGCGGCGGCGTAGCCGCGCCGTCGGCCAATCGTTTCGGTCATGTCAGCGCAACGACCGCCGAGCATGTGCGGCAGGAATTCAGAGACGGCGTCGATCTCGTGCTCGACGGCGGTCAAAGTGACGTTGGTATCGAATCAACCATTGTCGATGTCAGAGGAGAGCGGCCGGTGCTGCTGCGTCCCGGGCATGTCTCGGCGCACGAGATCGAACAGACATTCGGCGCACCGGTGGCCGCGCCGCACGGCGCATCCCCGCGCGCACCCGGCACGCTCGCCGCGCATTACGCCCCGCGTACACCGCTCCTGGTTATGGAGGGCGATCTGCTGCTCGAACTCGCGACGAGCCTGACGCGGCAAGGCAAGCGCGTCGCGGTGCTGACGCGCAGCTTGCTGCAGCCCATGCTTCCCGGCCTGACCTGGACGGTTGCGCCGCGTGACGCCGCAACGTACGCGCATGACCTCTACGCCAATCTGCGTACGCTCGATGCGGCGGAGTGTGACTCGATACTGGTGGAACAGGTGCCGCAGCAACCGGGGTGGGCCGCTGTCAACGACCGGCTTGGTCGCGCTGCGGGGCCTCGACCACCTTGAGCGTTTGGGCGCTGCTGATAACGACGCGGTTGCGGCCGCCATTCTTGGCTTCGTAAAGCGCCGCGTCGGCGGCCTGCAGCAGATGCTCGCGTTTCCTGCCGTGCTCCGGAAACGCCGCGATGCCCAGTGACAGCGTGACCGCGCCGAGCGACTTGCCGTCGTGCACCAGGCGCAGTTCGCGCATCGCTTCGCGCAGCATCTCGGCGCGCTGGCAGCCGACCTCGATGGCGGCTTCCGGCAGGATGACCGTGAATTCCTCTCCCCCGTAGCGGCATGCGATGTCGCCGCCCCGCACATAGCGCTGCAGGATCCCGCCGAGATCGCGCAGCACCGCATCGCCGGCTTCGTGGCCGAAAGTGTCGTTGAAGCTCTTGAAATGATCGACGTCGATCATGATCAGCGACAGTGGCAGTTTTTTGCGTTCGAGACGCACCAGCTCGCGATCGAGCGTTTCTTCGAGGAAGCGCCGGTTGTAAAGCCCGGTCAGCGGATCGCGTACCGACTGCTGGCGCAGCGTCTCCCGCAGCTTGAGGTTGGAGAGCGCGAGCGCGATCTGCTCGGCGACCGCGGCCGCGAGTTGTTGTTTTGCTTCGCTGAGCGGAGCGGCGTTGTCTGTGACCGCGTGCGCCCGCAGATAGAGGAGACCCAGGGTTTCCCCCTGTGCCATCATCGGCGCGCAGATATAGGGTTGCGCAGGTACGCCATGGCGCGCGACGTGCGCGCATACCATCGCATTATCCTTTTCACCGACTGCATGCAGGCGGCCCCGCCGCAACGCCCAGCAGTCGACGGGCTGGAACATGTCTTCTTGCAGATTCGCGCCGCCCCATGACGCTGCGCGCTCAACATAGTTGCGCGACGCATGGAACATATAGATCACGCCGGCTTCGGTCGGAAACAACTGCGGCCCGAAGCGCGCAATCGCCGTGCACGCCTCTTCGGAAGTGGCGCAGGTTTGCAGGAAACTGCTCATTTGAGAGAGGAAGGTGATTTCCTGGTTGCGTTCCTGCACCTCGGACAGGCTGCGCGCGAGTTTTTCATTGATCTCGCGCTCCGCCGCGGCGGATTTCTTGCGCGCTACCGTGTCGCGGATGACCAGGAAACAAATTCCACCGAGCAGGCAGACGTTCAGGAAGGTCGCCACCATATAGGTGACCAGCGAAATATACGCGTTGAATTCGGACTCGGCGCTGCGCGACGCGAGCAGTATCTCCTCTTTGTTCTGAATCTCGCCGATAACATGTTGGATGCGTTCCACCAGCACCTTGCTCTGGTCGTTTTGTACCTGCACCGCCGCCGCCGCCAGCCCGTGGTCGCGTCGCATGGCGACCACGCTTCCCAGTTCGTCAAATTTTTTGCCGATCAGGGGCTCGAGCGATGCCACGCGCGCACTTTCCTCGGTATCGCCCGCGGTAAGGCGCGCCAGATCTCGAAGTTTGGCGGAGATGACGGGGCGCGTGCTCAGGTAAGGCTCGAGATAACGCTCCTCGCCGGTGATGATGAAACCGCGCTGGCCGCTTTCGGCGTCGATCAGGCCCACGCGCAGCTCGCTCAGCAGCTTGATGGTCTGCTCGGATTCGGCAAGCCGGCGGTTGGCGGCGACCAGGTTATCGAGCGTGGTGTACGACACCACCGCATTGAGTGCAAGCAGCACGAACGCAGCGATGAAGCCGACGGCAAAGCGGGTGGTCGAGGGCGCTTCCATGTCCGAGCGAGGGGCGTTCAAAAACGGGCGCTCTGGAAGTTGCGCCGCGGGCAATGCCGGCTCCCCTTTCCGGCATAAGCCGCGTCAATATACCACCAACCTCGGCACCCGCAACGGGAATTGACGTTGCAGCGCAATAACTCCTGGCGATACCTGTCAGGCCTGTACACGGAGCGTGTCGTCGTACCGGATGACGGACTCTAGAAAACGCTTACATCCCGTGCTTTGGGACTATTTCATGCGCCGATCGAGAAATTGCCGCACCTGTTTGACCAGATCGCCTTCATGGCCGGCGAAGTAATGATCCGCACCCGCAATCTCGACCTGCGCCGAGCCTTTGAGCGTCTTCAGCACCGCGGCGCGCGAATCGGCGTTCTTCAACACTTGCGGCAGGTCGTGCTCGCCGTAGAGATCGAGCACCGGCAGCCGCAGTTTGCCGGGCTCTGCGAACTCGCTGGGTACGATGCCGACCGCAATCCAGGCGGCGACACCGTGGTCGGGCGTGCCGACCAGAAAGAAATTAGTCATGCGCGCGCCCATGCTGTGCGAGGCAATGGCGATTTTGCGGTGACCTTTGGTTTTGAGGAATGCGACCGCCGCATGCAATCGCTCGGCGGCGTCGGGAAACAGCGGCGGGTATGCATCGGCTTTAGCATCGGCCGCGAGCACCGGCATCTGCACCGACAGCGTCGCATAGCCCTGGTCGGCGAGCCCGCTGCGCAACGCGCCGATCAGCGCCCAGTCGGGGTGCACGCCAAGGCCGTGCACGACGATCACCGCCGCGCAGGATTGCGCGGGCGCCGTGTAGATGGCAAGAAACTTGTGTCCGGATTTCTGCGCGAGATAAACCGCATCGCCGACCACCAGCCCGGGCGTGATCTCGTCGGCCCAGCGTTGCTCGCGCGCGTAATCGGGCTGCGCCTGCACGAGCGTCGAGGCCAGCAGCAGTATGATCAGGGATATGAGCCGCATTAGTGGCCCGTGAACTGCGGCTTTGCTTTGTCGATGAACGCCTTGACGCCGACGCGGTAGTCTTCCGTGTCGAAGCACGCAAAGCCCTCGTCCCACTCTTGCCCGGAAATCTGCGGTGCCACGCTCAGTCGCTCGATGAACTGCTTGTGCCAGCGCGCGACGAGCGGCGCGCCAGCGGCAACGCGTTGCGCGAGCGCATAGGTTTCGCGCTCGACGTCGGCATCGGGCAAGACGCGATTGATGAGCCGCTTTTGCAGTGCTTCATGTGCGTCGAAGACGCGGCCTTCGAGCAGAATTTCCAGGGTAACCGCGCGGCCGACGAGCGCCAGCACGCCCTGCAGCTCGCCATATGCCATGACCAGGCCGAGGCTCTTGATCGGCACGCCGAACCGGCCCGACTCGCCGCAGATCCGCATGTCGCACATCGCCGCGATCTCGAGCCCACCGCCGACGCATGCGCCTTTGATCAGCGCGATTACCGGGTGGCGGCATCCGGCGACCGCCCGCATGGTTGCGTGTATCAACCTGCCGTACTGCTTCGCCTGTGTCGAGTCGGCGCGCTCGCGCGCGAACTCGGAGATGTCGGCGCCGGCGGCGAAAGCCTTGTCACCGGCGCCGCGCAGCACCACGCAGCGCAGGTTGTCGTCGGCTGAAAGCACGCGCATCACGCTGCCGAGCTTTTCCCACATCGGCTTGTTCAGCGCGTTGAGCCTGTCGGGGTTATTGAGCGTGACGGTCGCGATCGGGCCGTCACGCGTTACCAGAATCGGTTCCATAATGGGTGATGTGTAATGTGTAATGTGTAATGTGTAATGTGTAATGAGTGATGAGTCAGTACTGTCCGGTTAACGACTAGATTGAAGCGTACAAGTAATTGATCGAGAGATTGAATGTTTCATTTTAGTGATGTCTCTGATTTGAATCGCGGATTGCGCGAAGCTGTGGCTTTTTCAAGCACAG
>JBGPFE010000025.1:0-56192 GCA_041483135.1 Gammaproteobacteria bacterium
GCGGCTGACGAAATCGCGCACTTTGTCGCGATTGGCCTGGTCAATTGAGCCGGCGACGACCTGGTCGGTGCCGATCAATCCGGCCTGGGTCGAGAACGGCAGCAACACCATGCTTACGATCAGTAACTGGCTTATCAGTTTGTAGAACAATTTCATCAGAGACCCCCTGTCAGTGGTGGATGAAGTGATGCAACCGAAGCACCGGTAACGGCATTTACCAGCACTTAGCCTCCTTATATTCCAGCGTATCGTCAACGTCAAGGGGAGTATTCACACCAACCAACGTTGCCGCGGATTCAAGGCGGTTTTGGCGGGTTTTACTACTGCACGGGGCAACGTATGGATCCGGGGGTCTAGGCAAAAACACGCTGGTGTGTGCTGCGGCCGGCAAGGATTGCGCTACGGCGCTCGCCGTATATCCCGCAGCCAATTAATCCGGCCGACAACGCTGGCGGACCACCTTAGGGGGTTTTCCGCGATTGGGCGCGCGATGACTGGATAAGCGATCGATGCTGACATCAATCATCGAAGCCGATCCAAGCGACCGTCGCTAATCTAATTGCGCGCAAAACAAAGCCCGCCGGACGGGCGGGCTTTGCAAGCGTGCAGTAGGCCGGATTACGACATTACTTCCAGTAGATGTAAACCAGTATCGCTATCACAAGCACTGCTCCAACGACCCATGCGGTGCCGGTACTGCTGGCGCCCGCCGGTGCGGAATCGATCTTGCCGGCGATGCGCTGAACTTCTTCATCGGTCAGCGCGTCGACGCGATCTTTGGCGTTGGCCGGGCTCAGGCCGAGCACTTCCATTTGCTTTTGCACATCGACGCGGCTTACGAAATCGCGCACTTTATCGCGGTTGGCCTGGCTTGTTGCGCTGGCGACAATCTGATCGGTACCGATCATACCGGCGTGGGTTGAGAATGGCAGCAGCGCCATGCACACGACCAGCGTGCGGCAGACAAATCTGTAAAAGCTCGATTTCATTGGACCCCCGTTAAAGTAGTATCCGATTTACTGACCATAAGTATACCAGATGAGCAATCCGATCGCGATCACAATTCCGCCGATCGCCCATGCGCTCATGCCGCCAGCCGGCGCCGTATCGATCTTGCCGGCGATGCGGTTGATTTCGTCCTGCGTCATCGCATTCACGCGCTCTTGGGCGGTCGTCGCAGCAAGGCCAAGCGCCTCGAATTGCTTCACGACATCGCCACGGCTCATGAAATCGCGCACCTTATCCCGGTTTGCTTGATCTTGTGTGCTTGCGATCGCGTGATCAGTGCCAATCATTCCCGCTTGCGCTGAGAATGGCAGCAGCACCATGCTCACCATCAGCAGTTGGCACATTAGTCTGGAGAATAGTTTCATCGGCCCCCCCTGTTAGTGAGCGACGAATTGTTGCCGCGGAAAGCACCGGCACCGCATCTTATTCACACCCGATCCACTTATATATCCAGTGAATCGTCAACGTCAAGAACAGTATCCGCATCTGCTGATATGGACGCGGATTTAGGGCATTTCTGTTGGTTTTTTACGACTGCGCGGGGAAATAGAATGGATCCTGGAAGCCGCGGCAGAAACGCGCCGGTGTGCGCTGCCGGCAAGGATTTCGGCTATCCCGAGTCCCAAATCCGCGGGAATTTTCCGGGATGAGGCTCGTTTTCTGCGGGAACATTTTAGCCCCGAATGCTATAATCAAACATTGCACGAGCGTCATACAATCCCGAGGAATCCACATCATGCTGACCAAAGTCAAACCCGCAATTCAGCTCAAGGACATGAGCCTGTTCCGCCAGCAGTGCTACATCGACGGCAAATGGGTCGATGCCGACGACAAGAGCACGCTTGCCGTCAACAACCCGGCGGACGGCATGCAGATCGGCACTGTGCCGAAGGTGGGTGCCGTGGAAACCAGGCGCGCGATCGAAGCCGCCAACGCCGCGTGGCCGGCGTGGCGCGGCAAGCTTGCCAAGGAGCGTGCGGCGATCCTGCGCAAATGGTATGACCT
Source organism: Gammaproteobacteria bacterium (assembly GCA_041483135.1). Lineage (GTDB taxonomy): Bacteria > Pseudomonadota > Gammaproteobacteria > Burkholderiales > SG8-41 > PALSA-1004. Next base: position 2,014 of record JBGPFE010000025.1, read on the forward strand.
GATCATGGCGAACCAGGAAGACCTCGCGGTGCTGATGACGACCGAGCAGGGCAAGCCGCTCGCCGAATCGAAAGGCGAGATCGCGTACGGCGCGTCGTTCATCGAGTGGTTCGCCGAGGAAGGCAAGCGCATTTATGGGGATACCATTCCCCAGCACCAGCCCGACAAACGCATCGTCGTCATCAAGCAGCCGATCGGCGTGTGCGCGGCGGTGACGCCGTGGAATTTCCCCAACGCAATGATTACGCGCAAGGCCGGGCCGGCGCTGGCCGCCGGCTGCACCATGATCATCAAGCCGGCAAGCTACACGCCGTATTCCGCGCTCGCGCTATGCGAGCTCGCCGAGCGCGCCGGCATCCCGCAAGGCGTGCTGTCGGTAGTGACCGGCGCAGCGGGCCCGATCGGCAAGGAACTCACCAGCAATCCGATCGTGCGCAAATTCACGTTCACCGGCTCAACCGCTGTCGGCAAACAGCTGATGGCGCAATGCGCGGGCACCGTCAAGAAAGTGTCGCTCGAACTCGGCGGCAACGCGCCGTTCATCGTGTTTGATGACGCCGACATTGATGCGGCGATCGAGGGTGCGATGGCGTCCAAATTCCGCAATACCGGCCAGACCTGCGTCTGCGCGAACCGGCTGTTTGTGCAGGAAGGCGTCTATGACCAGTTCGCGCAGAAGCTCAGCGCCAGAGTCGCCGCCATGAAAATCGGCAGCGGTCTCGAGGACAATGTGATGCAAGGCCCGCTGATCGACATGAAGGCCGTGGAGAAAGTCGAAGAACATATCGCCGACGCGGTCGGGAAGGGCGCGCGCGTCGTGACCGGCGGCAAGCGCCATGCCAAGGGCGGCTCGTTCTTCGAGCCGACGGTGCTCACCGGCGTCAAGACCAACATGAAAGTGACGCACGAAGAAACGTTCGGTCCGGTCGCGCCTTTGTTCCGCTTCAAGACGGAGCAGGAGCTGATCAAGCTCGCCAACGACACCGAATACGGCCTCGCGTCTTATTTCTACAGCCGCGACATCGGGCGCATCTGGCGCGTCGCCGAGGCGCTCGAGTACGGCATGGTCGGCATCAACGTCGGCATTATTTCGAACGAAATCGCGCCTTTTGGCGGCGTCAAGGAATCGGGGATCGGCCGCGAGGGTTCCAAGTACGGTATCGAGGAGTTTCTCGAAGTGAAATATCTCTGCATCGGCGGTATCGACAAGTAAGCGAGCCGGTTTTTCCACTACAATGCCATCGCGTCGGCAGGCGCGGTGGCATTTTTGTTTATGGTGAACCCGGCACGTAAAAACCACGCGGTGTTCGAGATCCTGGGCCTCGATCACGTCGTGCTCCGCGTGAAAGACACGGCGCGCATGACGCGCTTTTATTGCGACGTGCTCGGCTGCAGCGTCGAGCGCGACCGGCCCGAACTCGGCCTGGTCCAGCTGCGCGCGGGCGTGTCTCTGATCGACCTGGTGTCGGTAGACGGCGTACTCGGTCGCACGGGTGGCGTCGCGCCGGGAAACCAGGGGCGTAACATGGACCACCTGTGCCTGCGCATCGAGCCGTTCGACCAGAACGCGCTCGTCGCGCATCTGGCCTCGAACGGTGCGGTGCCCGGGGAAATCAAATTGCGCTTTGGCGCCGACGGCTACGGGCCATCGCTTTATGTCCAGGATCCCGAGGGCAATACCGTCGAGCTTAAAGGCTCTCCGGGCAGCGCAGCGCGATAAAGCCGGCTCACGGCATCTGCGCGTCCGCGCGCCTCAACTCCTGAAGAAGTCGTAAAGCTCCTGACAGGTCAGATCCGGCGCTTCCTCCATCGGATAGTGCGCGCACGGCAGCATCTGGTAGCGCACGATGTTGGAGGCATAATGGGGCCATGCTTCGCGCGCGTCGAATTCGCGCTGAGTGTGACTTTTCTCGGCCCATAGCACGAGCACCGGGCACCTGATCTTGTTGCCTGCTTCGAAGTCGGCCGTGTCCATCGGAAAATCGACATGCAGGGTCGCGCGGTAATCGGAGCACACGCCATGTATCTGCTCCGGCGTACAGCAGCGCAGGTATTCCCGCATCGTTTCCTCGCTGAACTTCCCCTCGCCTTGCTTGGCGAACTTCTTGCGCATGTAGTATTCCTCCTTGCCGGCGAGCAGCATTTCGGGGAAATCATACGGTTGGGACAAGAAGAACCAGTGATATGAATGCGCCGCGTACGTCCATTTCATTTTGGTGAGCTGCCAGTGCGTCGGGATGATGTCGATGCTCGCGAACTTGAGGATGCGATCGGGATGGTCGAGCGCCATGCGGAAGCCGGCGCGCGCGCCGCGGTCGTGACCCGCCACCATGAATTGCCTGAATCCCAGTTGTTCCATGACGTCCACCTGGTCCTGGCCCATGCGGCGGAACGAGTAATTGGAGTGATCGGGCCTGCCGCGCGGCTTGGAGCTATCGCCATAACCCCGCAAATCGGCGCATACCACCGTGAATTCCTTGGCGAGGCGAGGCGCGATCAGGTGCCAGGTGACGTGGGTGAGGGGGTTGCCGTGCAGCAACAGCACGGCAGGGCCTTTGCCGCCGTAGCGCAGGTTGATCCTGACCTCCGGGTCGCTGGTCTGGATTTGAGCGTGTTTGAAGCCTTCAAACATGAATGTTCCTCTCTGGTCCGGGCTGGATTCCCGGCAGGCATTGCAAGCAGGGCATGCCGGATTATATTTTATAAATGCGGTAAATGATTAAAACATGCCCCGCGGCAGCGCAGTTTTTGTCTGCGCGCGCTAGTGGTAACATTGCCGGTGACTCAGACGGGAATCGCCGGAGCAGGTGCCGGAAGAAACGTTCAATATGCCATACGACTTTTTCAAGGACTGACTTAGTGGATACATCGTTTTTGATAGAGCCCTCGGAACTGCCCGCGGCGCTGAACGCAGGCGCGACGCTGATCGACGCGCGCCAGCAGGGCGCATTCGCGAGCGGCCACATCCCGGGCGCCCTGCCGCTTTCGACGTACAACGCGTTCGTGCCGAACACCACAATCGAGGGCATGAAGGAGTTCGCCAAGAACATGGCGGACCGCTATCGTATGGTCGGCGCGACGCGCGAGCGTCCGATCGTCGTTTACGACGAAGACACCGGCATGCGTGCCGCGCGCGAGCTGTGGATCCTCGAATATATCGGTCATGGCAATACGCGTATGCTGCATGGCGGGCTCAGGCAGTGGATGGCTGAAGGCAATCCCGTCATTACCGATACCGACATCCCGACGGTGCGGCCGAAAAACTTTCCGATCTCCATCGGCTCCGGCGGATTCGTGGCCGCCGACGAGATCGGCCGCCGTGCCGGCAGCTTCAATTGCGCGGTCATCGATGTGCGCAATGACCTCGAGTGGGCCGGCAAGGACAATACGGCGTGCTGCGCGCGCCGTGGCCATATTCCGCGCTCGAAACATATCGAGTGGACGCAATTCCTCGACAACGGCCGTTTCAAGTCGCCGGAAGCCATTTTAGCGCTGCTCCAGCAGCACGGCATCAACCCACGCGGCGATATGATGCTGTACTGCCACCGCGGCGCCCGCTCGGCGAACACCTACTATGCCTTGCGCCATGCCGATTGTACGGCGGCGCGCAATTATATCGGCTCGTGGCACGAATGGTCTGCGCGCACCGACCTGCCGGTTGAAGTCTGAGCCGGCCGGCACTGCTACTGCAAACCGAAAATCTTCTTGCCCGCGACGGGCATCCTCGCGGTCAGCACGTCGCCGGAGAGCGATTCGGTGATGTAGAGCGTCTTGTAGTCCGGCCCGCCGAACGCAATGTTGGAGAGGTGATGATGGTGCGGTTGGTCGGAGCAGACGAGGTGGGTCGGCAGCATGTTCGGGTCGAAGCGCCACACGCCGACCTGCAGATGGCACACGCATAGCCCGTTCTCGGCGTCCATCTCGATGCCGTCCGGCCCGACGCCGCCCGAGAGCTGGACGGCGACACCGGTCTTGGAAATCTGCCCGTCGTGCATGACCGGAAAACGCCAGATCTGCTGCGAGCGCGTGACCGCGACGTAGACATGCTTGTCGGTCGTGCTGGTCGTGATGCCGTTCGGGCTCGGAATGTTATCGGCGAGCCGTTGCAGATCACCGTTCGCCTTCATGCGGTACACGCGCCCCGTGGGATCGGTGATGCCGGACTGGCCCTGGTCGGTGAAATAGAGATCGCCGTTCGCCGCGAAATGCAGGTCGTTGCAACCCTTGAAGCCTTCGCTGTAGGCGGTTTCGAGCAGCGGCTCGATTTTTCCGCTCTTGACGTCGAGCACCATGATGCCGCGGCGGTAATCCGCGACGAAGAGGCGCCCGTCCTTGTGGAACTTCATGCCGTTGGGCCAACCGTCGTACTGGACAACGAGGTCCCAGTCGCCCTTGGGCGTGATGCGGAAGATACGGCCGAAGGGAATGTCGACGATGTAGAGATTGCCCTGGCGGTCGAACGCCGGGCCTTCGAGGAAGCACTCGACTTCGGCGTGCTGGCGGTTCGGGTCCGACCACTGGGTGCGGCCCTTCTTGCGGAACTTCGCGGGCATCGAAGCGAAAACCTCGGCCTTGATGATCTCGATCTGTTTGAACGGGTTGAACATGTTTTATGGATTTCCGATCTGGTTTACAGGGTTTGTGCGGGAAGGGCGGCGAGCGGCACGGCGCACAGGGTCAGGCAAAAAACGCGGCGGAATATCTGCATGCGTTGCCTTCTCAATCCGGTTTGATGCCGGAAGCCTTGACCACCTTGGTCCATTTTGCAGTCTCGCTCTTGAGATAGGCGGTGAATTCCGCCGGGGATGTCGACGCGGCATCGATGCCGCGGTCGAACAGGGCCTGCTTGATCTCGGGTGAATTGAGTGCCGCCGTCATTTCCTTGTGCCAGCGCTCGACAATCGGCCTCGGCAGGTTGGCCGGACCAAGGATGCAGTACCAGTTGGTCGATTCATAGCCCTTGACCCCGCTCTCGGCGACGGTAGGCACGTCGGGCAGGGCTTCGGCCCGCTTGTCGCCCGTCACGGCAAGGCCGCGCGCCTTGCCGGCTTTTACCTGGGGTACTGCGGTCGATATGATGGCGACGAATAGTTCGACCTGCCCGCCGAGCAGGTCGGTCAGCGCCGGTCCGCCGCCCTTGTAGGGTATGTGCGTCATGTCGATTTTCGCCATCGTCTTCAGGAGTTCACCCGACAGATGGCCGGTGCTGCCAGTGCCGGAACTCGCGTAATTAAGCTGGCCGGGACGCGCGCGGGCGAGCGCAATCAACTCCTTGATGTTCCTGACGGGCAGCGTGGGATGGGCGATGAAAATGTTCTGCAGCGCGACCGTGCGGCCAATCGGCGAGAAATCCTTGAACGGGTCGTACGGTACCTTGGTGATTGCCGGCGTGATCACGAGCGCCGACAGCGTGCCGAGGTGCAGCGTGTAGCCGTCTGGCGGCGCCTTGGCCGTGAAGTCCGTCGCGATGACCCCGTTCGCGCCCGGCCGGTTGTCCACGATCACCTGCTGCTTGAATGCTTCCGCCAGTTTTGGCGCCAGCAAACGCGCGACGAGATCGATTGCGCCGCCGGGCGGAAAGCCGACCACCATCCGTACGGGCCTGGTCGGGTAGTTATCCGCGGCGAGCGCGACTCCGCTGCATGCCGCGCAGAGCAGCGCGAATTGAAATATCGCGCCGCGCATGCTCAGTCCGCCCTGGCGCCGGATGCTTTGACGACTTTGGCCCACTTCGTCATTTCGGACTTGATGTAGGCGCCGAACTGCTCGGGGGTGCCGGGCGCGGGGTCGAGGCCCTGGTTGAACAGGAAGTTCTTCACGTCGGGCATTGCGAGCACCTTGGTGACCTCGGCGTTCAGGCGATTGATGATCGGGCGCGGCGTTTTTGCGGGCGCGAGCAGGCCGTACCAGTTGTTGGCGTCGAAGCCGGGCAGGCCGGATTCGGCGATGGTCGGAATGTTGGGCATCAACGCCGAGCGCTTGGCGGTGGTCACCGCGACGCCTTTGATCTTGCCGGCCTTGATCTGCGGCACCGCGCTTGCGGCGGTCGCAAACACCAGTTGCACTTGCCCTCCAACCAGATCGATCATCGCCGGCCCGCCGCCTTTGTACGGTATATGCGTCATTTTCACGCCGGCCATGGTGTTGAACAGTTCACCGGCGAGGTGCCCGGTGCCGCCGACACCGGACGAGCCGTAATTGAGCGGCTTAGTCTTGGCCAGCGCTATCAGCTCCTTGACGGTATTAGCAGGCACCGAGGGATGCAGCGACAGGATGTTGGTGGAATCAACTGCCTGGATGATAGGCGCGAAATCCTTGACCGAATCGAACGGCAGCTTGGTGCGATAGAGGCTGGGATTGATCGCGAGCGCGGCGATCGTGCCCAATAGCAGGGTGTAGCCGTCGGGATTGGCTTTGGCGACCATTTCCGTTGCTATATTGCCCGCCGCGCCGGCCCGGTTATCGATGATCACCTGCTGGCCGAGCAGGTCGGTGAGCTTGACCGAGATCGCGCGCGCCGTGGTATCGGTGCCGCCGCCGGGCGCGAAACCGACGATCATGCGGATGGGTTTGGTCGGGTAATCCGCCGCGAGCGCAGGTGCGGCGAACACGCTTAGTGCAGAGATCAACGCCGCCGGTATGCGGGCGCGCGAAAAGTCGGCAAGTTTCATTATTCCTCCTGTTGATGTTATGAACGCTATTATACCGAGCCGCTCAGTGCAGGCGCGCGGCCGCCATTCTGGCGGCGATGCGCAGCGCGTGCTCGAGCGCGCCGGTGTCGGCGCGGCCCTTACCGACGATATCGAACGCGGTGCCGTGCGCGGGAGTCGTGAACACGGTTTTAAGTCCCGCCGTGACCGTCACGCCCTGGTTGAAGCCGAGCAGCTTCGTCGCGATCTGGCCCTGGTCGTGGTACATCATCACCACGCCGTCGTATTCGCCTTTCAGCGCTCTCAGGAAAATCGTGTCCGACGGCACCGGGCCGCTGCAATCGATGCCGGTCGCCCGCGCCTGCTCGATGGCCGGCTTGATGATGCGGATTTCCTCGTCGCCGAACAGCCCGTTCTCGCCGCCGTGCGGGTTGAGCGCGGCGACCCCGATGCGCGGCGAGGCGTGACCGGTCGCGCGCAGCGTCGCGTCGGCGAGCATGATGGCCGAGGTGATGCGCTCGGGTGTGATCATGCCGATCGCTTCACGCAGCGCCACGTGCGAGGTGACGCGGAAGGTCGAGAATTCCTTGATCACGTTCATCTCGCCGAAAAAACCGGCATGCTGCGTGAGCGCCGCGAACATCTGGTGCTCGTCATGGTGCTTCCAGCCGCCGCGGTTGAGCGCCGCCTTGTTGAGCGGCGCGAAGCAGATGCCGTCGAGCTTGCGCGCGAGCGCGAGTCCGATCATGTGCTTGAGCGTATCGCCGGCGAGCCGGCCTGATTCAGCTGATACTTCGCCGCGCTTGATTGTGGCAGGGTCGATGTTACCCAAGTCAATGAGCGGCACTTCATCGCGCGACCAGTCGATCGCATCCGGCGCGGGGTACGTGCGCCATTGCAGGTTGACGCCCGCGTCCTTGCAGCCGAGCGCGAGAACGCGCGCATCGCCGATGACGACGATGCGTGCGTCATTCCTGAATTTTCCGGCGGCGAGCAGCCGGGCGCTGATTTCCGGGCCGATGCCGGTCATGTCGCCGAGCATCAGGCCGATGACGGGAAGCCTGTTCATGTCGTCCGGTCCTACCGGCGGCGGCGCCCGGCGGGTTTGGATTTCATTCGGGTCTTGCCGCCGATACGCAACAGCGTGGTAAGCGCGTTGATGTTTTTAAGTTTCTCGAGACCGAACACGAGTTCGATCACCTTCTCGGCGTTCGCCTTCGGCAGTTTGCCCCACGCCGCGCATTCGCGGAATTTGGCGGCAAGCTCGTCATCGCTGAGCGGGTTCGCCGGGCTGCCCTTGCCGAAGTCGGCGCGGCCGCCGATCTTGCGGCCGTCGGCGAGCTCGATGTCGATGATAGTCGTCATTTTCTCGTAACCCGCCGCTTCGGCCCCGGGATGCACGCCATAGTCTATTTTTTCGATCATCGCCCTGACATCGGGACGGTTGACGACCGCGTCGGTGAATTCGGCGAGCCCCGCTTTGCGCCTCAGGAGCAGGATCGCCATGCAGAACTGCATGCTGAACTTCGCCTGCAGTTCGGTGTGCGGACGATTGTGTATCAGCGCGTTTACGTTCTGGCGATTGACGCCGACCGATACCTTCTTCACCTGCTCCGGCTGGATGTCGTTCTTCAGTATCAGGTCGAGCATCAGTCCCATGCCGGGGTGGGTGAGCGAGCCGCTCGGATGCGGCTTGATCGAGACGCCGGGAAACGCGAACGTCCATGGGTTGCCGAGCCTGCCTGCGATAGCCTGCGGGTCGTAACCGCCGCCCGCTGCCTTGAAGAAACCGCGTCCGGCTTCGAGAATGATAAGCGTAGCGGTGAAACCGAGCTGGGCGAGCTCGGCTGCGATCACGCCGCTTTCGCACGCGCGGCCGGCGTGGAACGGTTTCGTCATCGTGCCGAAGTTCTCGCGCAGGCCCGCGGACTGGCTCGCGGCGATGCCGAGCGTGCGGCAGATCTGCTCGTGATTCAAGCCGAGCAGGCGTGCGGCGCCGACGCCGGCGGCGATTGCGCCGACCGTCGCGGTGGAGTGAAACCCGTCCTGATAGTGTCGCGGATTCATCGCCTCGGAAATCTTGGTCTCGACTTCGACCGCGATCTGGTAGGCGGTCAGCACGTCGCGGCCTGAACGCCCGGCGCGCTCGCCGAGCGCGAGCACCGGCGGCAGTACCGGCGCGGTCGGATGCGTGAGCAGGCCATAGACGCGGTCCTTGGCGACTGCGAGTTGCGTGTCGTCGTAGTCGTCGGCATGGATCGCGACACCGTTGGCAAACGCCGCGAAGCGCGCCGGCAGCTTCATGCTGCTGCCGATCACGGTGCTGCCTTTGGCCGTGGCGCAGCCGAGCGACTGCAGGTATTTGCGCACGATGTGTCCGGATTCGGCGACCGAGCCGGCGAGGGCAAGGCCGATGCCGTCGAGGATCGAGCGTTTGCCGAGATGCATCACGTCGGCGGGAATATCCGAGGCGCGCGTGCCGATAATGAAATCGGCGACGTAGGCGGTGAGCGATTTTTCGGCGTGGTCGATCATGCGGGTTTTCTTCTCCTTTCAAGGGAACCGCGTTAATAGCACAAACCCGCGACGCCCGCCAAGTCATTCACCGACCGCGGGCGATCAGACCGCTTCGTCGCGGATCAGCCGGTTGAGCTTCTCTTCGCTGTCGATGCGTATGTGCCGTCGGGCGATGCTCAGTATGCCTTTGTTTTTCATGCGGCCGAGCACGCGGGTTACCGTCTGCCGGTTGGTGCCCGCCATATTGCCGATTTCCTGATGCGTCAGCGGGACTTCCAGTTCGATTTCTCCGCCCCGCCTCGTCCCATGGTGCAGCCCGAGGTGTAGAACCAGCTTGGCTATCCGTATCGAAGCATCATCTGCTGCCAGGCTGACCAGCGTGTTGGTAAGGATGCCGAGACGGGCGGTCATGGTGCGGCGGCACAGCCGCGCAGCGTCGGGATGGTCGTCGAGGTAACGGTTGAACGCGCCATCCGGGAGGACGGCGACCTCTGAATCGTCGCAAGCTTGAACGTTGACGCGGCGGCCCTTGACCGCCGGTACTTCGGCCAGGCCGAAGATCTCCCCGGGAAAAGAGAACCACAGGATCACCTCGCGGCCGGCCGGTGAAAGGCGGAAGAACTTGAGCCGTCCGCGCAGAACAATATAGGCGCCGCGCTTGAGTTCCCCCACGCGGAAAATGAATTGGCCTGTGCGGACGCAACGGCGCTTCGCGAGCCGCAGCAGCGCTTCGCGCTCGTCCGAGGCCAGTTGTCCGAGGAAATCAGTCGACGCTTTGCCCACCGGGCAATCTCCGTTTTGCGTTGTCCGCCGCCATCAGGCGCCGCGGTTGGTGCATTGCAAGATGGTAATACGAATGTCTTCCCGGAGACAGACCGCCCGGTCCCGTCTTGCTCTAATCGTCGCAACTTCCGTTCCGGAATGACCGTGAAATTCGAAAAACAGATCGACGAGCACGCCGCGCGCGCTACCCGTGCCAAGGCGATGGGCGGCGCGGAGAAGCTCGCGCAGCGCAAGCGTGCCGGAACCCTGAACGCGCGGGAACGCATCGATTATCTGCTCGATCTTGGATCGTTCCGCGAATCCGGCCTGTTTGGCGTTTCCTATATTCCGGAGATGCGGGAGTCGACGCCGTGCGACGGCAAGATCACGGGATTCGGCAAACTCGCGGGCCGGCGCGTGGGGGTGGTCGGCTACGACTTTACCGTAAAGGGTTCGTCTTCGAGCTACACCAATAACCGCAAGATGGCGCACGTCAAGGACATCGGCGGCAAGCGCGGCTTCCCGGTGGTCTTTCTCGGCGAGTCGACGGGTGTGCGCATGCCCGACATCATGGGCGAGGGCATGGGCATGAACTTCGAAGGCAACCGTTTCCTGCGCACGCGGGAGGCGCCATGGGTTGCCGCAGTGCTGGGCAATGCCTTCGGTTCCGCGGCATGGCATGCGTGCTGCTCAGACTTTTGCGTCATGCGCAAAGGCGCGGTGATGGCGGTGGCGAGTCCGCGCGTAGTATCCATGTCGCTGGGCCGCGAAGTCAGCCCGGAGGAACTGGGCGGCTGGCAGATTCTGGCGGAACACTCGGGATTCGCGGATCTGGTGGTCGACACCGATCAGCAGGCGCTCGACGCTATCAAGCGCTTTCTCGGCTTCCTGCCGACCAACAACAGGCAACCGCCGCCAGTACTGCCGGTGCCTGCCGGTTCCGACGAACCCGTCAAGGACATCCTCGACCTGATTCCCGAATCGCCGGCCCAGGTGTACGACGTTCGCAAAGTGATCCGGCTGATTGCCGACCGCGACAGTTTCTTCGAAATCAAGGAGCGTTTCGGCCGCAGCATCACAACGGCGCTGGCGCGCATCGACGGCCGCGCAGTCGGGATCGTCGCCAACAATCCGTTGCATAAAGGCGGCGCGATGGACGCCGACGCGTGCAGCAAGGCGACCGATTTCATCGTGCTGTGCGACTGCTACAACGTCCCGTTGGTATTTCTGCAGGATCAGCCCGGCTTTCTGATCGGGCCGGAAGCGGAGAAGCGCGGCGTGATCGGCAAGGTGATCAACTGGATGAACGCATTGCTCCAGGTCACGGTGCCCAGGATCAGCATCATCCTGCGCAAGAGCTACGGCCGCGGCTTCATCAACATGGGCGGCGCGGGAATCGCCGACGAAATCGCCGCGTGGTGGACCAGCGAAGTCAGTTTCATGAATCCGCGCACGGCGGTCATGGTCGTGCACGGCGTCAAGGAGGAGGACGATCCGGAACGTTTTCAGAAACTGCTGGCGGAAATGTCGCGCAACGGTTCGGCGTACGACTTGGGCGCCGTATTCGGCGTCAAGGAAGTGCTGGATCCGCGCGAGACACGGGAATATCTAAAGGAGATGCTGGACACGCACATGCTGAGGCTGTCGGGCGGCGTCGGCCAGCATCGTCTGGCGAACTGGCCGACGAGCTACTAGGCCGTCCGGGCGGCGAAGATCGGGGGAAGACATGAAGATCACCAAAATAGAGGCGATACCAGTCTGGTACGAACCGACTGACGAATATCACGCATTATTCGGTTCGGGCAAGAAAAAAGGCACGATGGTGCACGCCCGCGAGGGGTGGTTCGCCAATCTCCAGTACAAGGAAAATGTCTTCGTCAAAATCCGGACCGATGACGGCATCACCGGCTGGGGCGAGGCGTGCGCGCATCCCGTCACCAGCGAAACCCAGGCCGGCCTCAAGGCCACCATCGAGCTTTTCGGCCGCACGATACTCGGCCGCGATCCATTCCAGATTGGTGCAATTCACGCGGCGCTCGATCATCTGTTTCTGCAAGGCAACGCCGGGGCGCGCAGCGCGATCGACATCGCGCTATACGACATCATGGGCAAGGCATCGGGCCAGCCGATTTACAATCTGCTCGGCGGGGCGTTTCAGAAAAGTTTCGGCCAGCTCGCCACCATGCCGCGCGCGGAACCGAAGCGCATGGCGGAACACGCGCTCAAGCTGCTGGCCAAAGGTTATACCTGCTTCGAACCCAAGATGACCGGCCATCTCGAGTCGCTCGATGCCGATGCCGACCGGCTCGAAGCGATGATAGAAGCAGTGCCGGGGAGCGCGCTGGTAATCGCCGATCCGAACCAGATGTGGGGCACGGCCAAGGACACGATCGAAATCCTGCTCAGGCGATTTTCAGGAGTCGCGAACCTCGCCATCGAGCAGCCGGTGATGTATCACGATCTCAGGGGGCTCGCCGCCATTACGCAAGCCGTGCCGCAGAAAGTAGTTGCGGACGAGGCGATCCAGAATCTCGCGAGCATGATCGAGATCGTGTCAGGGCGTGTCGCCGACATGGTGAGTCTCAAGGTGGGCAAGTGCGGCGGATTCTACAAAGCGCTGCAGATGATGCGCATCGCGGAAGCCGCCAATCTTCCGGTGCGCATCGACTGGACTCAGGGCAGCGCACTCCTCGACACGGCGACCGGCCATTTGCATGCCGCGGTACGGCTGGTGGGCTGCGATCCGGGAATGGACTATCAGCTGCGAATCAAGGACAAGCCGGTGGCCGAAGGTGGGGCCGTAGTGAAGAACGGCAAAGTCGTCATGCCGGACGCACCGGGCCTGGGGCTTACCGTCGACGAAAAACTGATCTCGCGACTGGCGCGGCGCCGCTGACAATGGAGCGCCGCATGACGACGCGCGACCGGCCATTTTTTGTAGTCAGCGCACCGCGCTCGGGTTCGACCCTGTTGCGGTTGATACTCGATGCCCACCCGCGGCTGGCGGTGCCGCCTCCCGGCTGGCTCTTCGATCTCGTCTATCCGTACCTCTATAGCTATGGTGACCTCGCGCAACGGTCGAATCTCGTAGCGCTTGCCGAAGACATCCTGGGAACGCCGACCGTCGGGAAATGGCCGCTGAAGCCGTCGCCGCAGGCCCTCGCCGATGCCGGAGTCGAGCCGTCGTTTGCCGGACTTTACGCGGCCTTGCATCGCACCTATGCCGAGTCCGAAGGCAAGCAGCGCTGGGGCGAGAAGACGCCGCGCAACGCGTTCTGGATGGATGAGATCAAAACGCTTTTCCCCGATGCGCGGTTCATACACATCGTGCGCGACGGGCGCGATCAGGCGATCGACATATCCGACTCGGTATTATGGCCGAATTCGGTCTACTCGGGAGCAAACCTGTGGCAGCGCTATGTCATGGCGATCCGGGATTCGGCCGCGCGCCTGCCGGCGGATGTGTTCATCGAGATCCGCTATGAAGATCTGTGTGCATCGCCGGAAGCAACGATACGCCGGCTCTGCGAATTCCTGCAGGAGGAATTCGACGCGCGCATGCTCGCACCGCACGCGACACCGTCCGCGCGGAGCTGGAGCACTCATCCGCTGCACGCCAGGACCGCACAGCCGATTTCGACCCGTTTCTGTGCGATGTATCAGACGCGGCTGCCCGCCGCTGACGTCGCGGCCCTCGAGGCCTTGATAGGCGAGACGCTGACGCGATTCGGTTATCCGCTGTCCGGCACCCCGCGCCGCGTCAGCGAGCGCCTGGCAGCGCAATTTCTCGATAGCGATACGGTGACCAATCCCGAAAACGTCGCCTACAAGCGATGGCACGAAGAACGTCGCAAGCGGCGCAGGGAGCAGGGGATCTGGTCCGACCAGGAGCGCGGCTCCATGTTGTGGAGCATGAATTAGGCGGTCAGAAATCGGGGGCCAGGAGGCTTTGTGAAAAACGCCGGAAGAATCGTCAAGACGTTGGTAATCAGTTGTATCGTGCCGTGCGGGCTTCCCGCGGCGCTCGCCCAGAATTACCCGGCGAAATCGGTGCGCGTCATTGCGCCGTTTCCGCCGAGCGGCGGAACCGATCTCTTTGCGCGGGCGGTGGCGCAGAAACTGAGCGTGGTGTTCGGGCAGCAGGTCATCGTCGACAACCGCTCCGGCGCGGGCGGCATGATCGGATCGGATATGGTGGCGCGCGCCGCGCCCGACGGGTACACGCTGCTGATCACCTCTTCGAGCACGCATTCCATCGCGCCGCATATCACCCGCAAACCCTTATACGATCCGCTGCGCGATTTCACGCCTGTCATCATTATCGCGTCAGCGCCAAATCTGCTGGTCGTGCATCCATCGTTGCCCGTGCGCACCGTCAAGGAACTGATCGGCCTTGCGAAAGCCCGCCCGGGCGCGATCAACTATGCGTCAAACGGCAGCGGTACGCTCAGTCATCTGACCGGAGAGTTGTTCAAGCTGCAAACGGGAACCAGCCTCGTGCATATCCCGTACAAAGGCGGGCCGCCGGCGCTGATCGATCTGGTGGCGGGGCAGGTATCGGTGTTGTTCACCGCGATTCCGACGGCAATAGGGCAAGTGCGCGCCGGGAAATTGCGCGCGCTTGCGGTGACCGGGCCCAAGCGCGTCGATGCAGTCAAAGACCTGCCGACGGTGGCCGAGACACTGCCCGGTTTCGAGTCCAGCCAGTGGTGGGGCATGTACGCACCCCCGGCGACGCCTCCCGAGGTCATCGACAAACTGAACAGCGAGGTCGCGCGCATCATCGGAGACGCCGACGTAAAGGCGCGTTTCGCCAACGAGGGCGCGGAGGCGATGGGCGGCAGTCCGCGTGATTTCGCCGATTATCTGAAAGCCGATTACGAAAAATGGGGCAGGGTGGTGAAGGAAGCGGGCATGCGTCCGGAGTGAGTCGGGCCAGCGCTGCAATCCGGTGGAGCTTCATGGCCGCGCGCGCCATGCTCGGCATCGAGAGGCGCTGACCGGCGTGCCGCGATTTCCCTGTTAAAATAACGCCCTCTCATGCTGTGCGGGGCTTGTTTTTCGCCGCATCCAGCAAGTATCGCCCCGGAGGAAAGATGGGTTACACGATCGCCGAGAAGATTCTGGCTGCGCACGCCGGCGGCGAACTCGTATGTGCGGGCGACGTGGTGGTCGCGAGCGTCGATTTCGCGATGGTGCACGACGCGCGCGCCGGTAACGCGCTCAGGATGATCCGGAAACTCGGCGTCGAGCATTTGCCCTTTGCGGCGAAGACCGCGTTCGTGCTCGACCATTATTCGCCGCCGCCCAACATCGAAGCCGCGAATGTCCATCGGGACATGCGTGCGTTTGCCGATGCGCACGGCGCGGTGCTCTACGACGTCGGCGACGGCATCTGCCACCAGGTGATGCCGGAAGGCGGTCACCTCACGTGCGGTGACCTGATCGTCGGCACCGACACGCATTCGGTGACTTACGGCGCGTTCAACGCCTTCGCCACCGGCGTCGAGGGCACCGATCTGGCGGCGGTGATGATGACCGGCAAGCTGTGGTTCCGCGTGCCGGAGACCATCCGCATCGAATTGAAGGGCAGATTGCAGCCGGGCGTGTGGGCGAAGGACATCACGCTCTCGATGCTCGGTAAGTTCGGCGCCGAAGGCGCGAATTACCGCGCGATCGAATACGCCGGCCCGGCGGTCGGCGCGATGGAGATCGACGACCGCATGACATTGTCGAACCATGCCGCGGAACTCGGCGCCAAAGCCGCACTCCTCGAAGCCGACGACAAGACGTTCGCCTGGCTCAAGGCGCACAAAGCAAGTGCGCCCAAGCCGGTCAAAGCCGACTCAGACGCGAAATACGTGGAGCGTATTGAAATCGACGTTTCGTCTCTCGTGCCGCAGGTCGCGCGCAATCACAACATCGACGATGTGATCGGCGTTTCCGATGTCAGAGGGCAAAAAATCAATTTCGCGCTGATCGGCACCTGCACCAACGGCCGTCTCGACGACATCCGACAGGCAGCGGCGATACTCAAGGGCCAGCGCATCGCCAAAGGCGTGCGCATGATAGTGACGCCGGCGTCGCGCCAGGTTTATCTCGACGCCGCGCGCGAAGGTCTGATCGAGGCGCTGACCCGCGCCGGCGCGTCGGTGGAGGCGGCGGGATGCGGCACTTGTGTCAGCATCACCGGGCACCTGATCATGGGCGACGGCGACGTCGCGATTTCGAGCGCCAACCGCAATTTCAAGGGCAGGCTCGGCAACGCCAAATCTGAAATCTGGATCGGTTCGGCGGCGACGGTCGCGGCTTCCGCGCTGACCGGCCAAATCACCGATCCGCGCGAGGTCGCCGGCGGCAAATGGATAGCAGGGAGGGCGGCATGAGCCCCGGAGCAGGGGCCCCGTTATACGGGGATGCGACCAGGCGAGTGCCGCAGTGCTGCCGACGCAATGCTAACAAACTTGAGATCACGGTCGAGGAGGCAGCGGCATGAATACCAAAATCAAAGGCCGCGCGCATCTGCTGGGCGATGAGATCAACACCGATCTCAATTGCTCGAGCAAATATCTGCCCGGCAAGGACAACGCCTATGTCGCGCAGAGCGCCTACGAGCAGGTATCGCCGGGCTTCGCGGCGCGCTTCAAGTCCGGCGACGTGATCGTCGCCGGCAAAAACTTCGGCATCAATTCGTCGCGCGAGCAGGCGGTGCATATCATGCGCACAATGGGCGTGGCGGCGATCGTCGCGCCGTCGTTCGGCCGGCAGTTCTTCCGCAACGCGATCAACAACGGTTTGCCGGTGATCGAATGCGACATCGCCGGCATCGCCGACGGCGACGAAATCGCGATCGATCTTGCTGCCGGCAAGGCGGCGGTCGCGGCGCGCAACATCAACCGCACGGTGGGAGTGTTGCCGCCGGCGGTGCAGCGCATACTCGGCGATGGCGGCCTGATCGCATTTTTGCAAAAACATCCGGACTGGAATCTCGCATGAAAATCGAACGTGTCGAAGTCTTCGGCGTCGCCGTGCCGCTGATCGGCGAATACAAAAACGCCTATCGCAGCAAGTCGATCCAGAAAAGCGCGCTCGTGCGCATCACTGCGACCGGCGGCGCGATCGGCCTCGGCAACATCGATCCATCGCCGGGGTATTCCAAGGAAACCATCGAAGACAGTCTACGCGTGCTGGAAACGAAACTCGCGCCGCTCGCGTTCGGACTGGATCCGACCAACGTTCATCGCGTGCTGCAGAAAATCGAGCCGGCGATCAATGGATATTTCGACGCCAAGGCCGCGATTGAAATGGCGTGCGTCGATCTCACGGCGCGTGTGTGCGGCGTGCCGGTATACACCTACCTCGGCGGCGCGGTGAAAGACACGCTGTTGTTCAACGCATGGATCGGCATCCTGCCGCCGGATGAAGCGGCCGCGGAGACGCTCGCGTGGCAGAAACGCGGTTTCCGCTCGGCCAAAATCAAGGTCGGCGGCAATATCGAAGCCGACCGCGACCGCGTCAAAGCGGTACGCGCAGCAGTCGGTCCGGATTTCAAGCTGCGGATCGACGCCAACGCAGGCTACGACGCCGACACTTCGATCAAGCTTGCGCGCATGGTGGCGCCGTTTGGTTTGCAGTTGTTCGAGCAGCCGGTGCCGGCCGACGATATCGCCGGCATGGCGCGCGTGCGCCGCGAAGCGAATGCCGCCGGCATCCCGATCATGGCCGACGAATCGGTGCTCGATCACGCGAGTCTCATCCGCATCATCGAAGCCCATGCCGCCGACATCGTCAAGGTCAAGGTGATGAAGCAGGGCGGTTTCCTCAACACGCGGCGCATGATCGCGACCGCCGAAGCGGCCGGCATCCGCTGCGTCGTGGGCCACGGCTTCGGGCTCGGCATCAATACCATGGCCGAGATCATGCTCGCCGCGACGTCGAACAACGTGATCGACGGTCTCGAATGCGTAGGACCGCTCAAGACCTCGGACGATATCGTCACGCACAAGCTCGATCTCGGCTCAGGCAGTCTTGCGCTGCCTGCAGGGCCTGGCCTGGGTGTTGCACTTGATGAGGCGAAGCTCGGTCGCTATCGATTCGAAGTCAAAGCCGCCGCGTAACAGCGCAACGCAAAATAAGAGAAGGAACGATTTGAAAGCGCCGATCGGCTATTGCGTGAAGCATTTGCTCGCGTTGTTTGCGGTGGCGCTGATGTCGCTCACCGCCGTCGCACAGGAATATCCGGCGCGGCCGGTCACCTTGATGTGCTGGTCCGAACCCGGCTCGCCGGTCGATCTGTTCGCGCGCGCCATGGCCAGGCTGCTCACGAGAGATTTGGGCCAGAACGTCATCGTCGAAAACCGCAGCGGCGCCGACGGGCTCATCATGATCAACTATCTGCTCAAGGCGCCTGCCGACGGTTACGTGATTGCGGCGAACACACTGACGCTGGCGTCGCTCTTCAGCGAGCCGAGCGCGAGCTTCAGGCCGGACGATCTGCAGATGGTCGCGCGCTCGCAGATCGATCCTTACGGCCTGATCGTGCCGGCGTCGATCCCGTTCAGGAGCATCGACGAGTTCGTGAAATACGCGCGCCAGCATCCGAACGCGTTCAACGTCGGCGGGCCGTTCCAGATGGGCGCGCACCGCGTGGCGTGGGAAGTGTTCGCCGAAGCCGCCGGGATCAAGGTCAACTGGATTGCGTACAAAGGCGGCGGGCCGGCGTTGCTGGCGGTCGCCGGCGGCCACGTCGATGCGGCGGCGACCAACCCCGGCAACGTCAAACCGTTCATCGCTTCCGGCAAAGTGCGCGTACTCGCGGTGTCGTCGGACCAGCGGCTCGCCGACTTTCCCGACGTGCCGACTTACAAGGAGCGCGGCTGGAACGTGGTGCGCTACCAGTGGCGCGGCATCATGGCCAAAGCCGGCACGCCAAAGCCTGTGCTCGACCGCCTGGTTGCCGCAATTCAGAAAGCGCAGCAGGCGCCGGAGTGGAAAGCCTATCTCGACCAGGTGACACAGCTCGACGGCTTCATGGGGCCGGCGGAATTCAGGGCGCAGCTGATGCAGGACATTCAGGAACTGGCAGCGATCAAGAAGAAACTGGGGCTCGAATGAAGGGCAAATCGCCACGTCAGCGCCTGCGCGCGCGGCTCACCGGCGGGCCGCTGATAGTCGCGCCCGGCATTTACGATGCTTACGGCGCGCGCTTCGTCGAGCAGGCCGGGTTCGAAGCGGTGTACATGACCGGCAACGGCGTGTCGGCGTCGCTGCTCGGCCGTCCCGACGTCGGGCTGGTCGATCTCACGCTGTTCGCGCAGCACGCGCATCGCGCGGCGGCATGCGTGGACATTCCGCTGATATGCGACGCTGACACCGGTTATGGCAATGCGGTCAACGTGCAGCATACGGTGCGCGAGTTCGAAGCCGCGGGAGTTGCTGCGATTCACATCGAAGACCAGGTATCACCGAAACGCTGCGGTCACCTGCCGGGCGCGCGGCCGGTGATAGAACTGAACGAGGCCGCCAGCAAGATCGAGGCTGCAGTGGCGGCGCGCAGCGATCCCGATTTCATCATCATCGCACGCACCGATTCCGCATCCGGGCAAGGGCTCGACGCAGCGATCAAGCGCGTGCAGACATTTCGCAAGGCGGGTGCCGATGTGTTGTTCGTGGAGCTCAAGAACGGCCCGACGATACTGGACGACCTGAAGCGCGTGACGTCGTCGGTCGACGGGCCGTGCCTCGTCAATATCGATGGCGGGGGCAAGCTTGGCGAGCTGGCGACCGCCGAGATCGGGCAACTGGGTTTCCGTATCGCGATTTTCCCGGGACTCGCGCGCAACGCCGCGGGCTTTGCGATCCGCGAGGCGCTCGGCGCGCTCAAGCGTGACGGCAACACCAAGGCCGTGCGCGAACGCATGCTGAGCATGCAAGAGTACAACGAAGCGCTCCAGCTGTCCGATGTCGAGGAGTGGGAGAAGAAATACCTGAGGTGAAGCGTGAAGGGTGAAGGGTGAAGGGTAAAGGGTAAAGGGTAAAATCTCCCTCTCCTCCGTCATCGGGGGAGAGGGTTGGGGTGAGGGGGATCACTCATTCACTCATTCACCCTTCACAAAGAGAAAATACATGGAAGTCACCAAGACACTCGCCAAATTCGTCGTCGAATCGCGTTACGCCGATATTCCGGAAAAAGTCAGGCAAGAGGCAACGCGCTCGGTGCTGAACTGGGCCGGCTGCGCGGTCGGCGGCTGCCGGCATGAAACCATCGACCGCGCGCTCGCGGCGTTGACGCCGTTCTCGGGCCCGGCGCGGGCAACGGTGCTCGGGCGCGGCGAGCGGCTCGACATCATGCACGCGGCGCTCGTCAACGGCATGAGCTCGCACGTGTTCGATTTCGACGACACGCACCTGAAGACCGTGATCCATCCGAGCGGGCCAGTCGCTTCCGCCTTGCTCGCGCTCGCCGAGCATAAGCCGATGAGCGGCGCGGATTTCATGCACGCGTTCATCCTCGGCGTCGAAGTCGAATGCCGCATCGGCAACGCGGTCTATCCATCGCATTACGACGTGGGCTGGCACATCACAGGCACTGCCGGCGTATTCGGCGCCGCCGCGGCAGCCGGGCGCGTGCTGGGCCTCAACGTGCAGCAGATGACCTGGGCGCTCGGCATCGCGGCGACGCAAGCGTCCGGGTTGCGCGAGATGTTCGGCACCATGAGCAAGCCGTTCCATGCCGGGCGCGCCGCGCAGAACGGGATGACAGCAGCGTATCTCGCAGCGAAGAATTTCACGAGCTCGGAGCGCGGCATCGAAGCGCCGCGCGGCTTCGCCAACGTGCTCGCCACCGCGCGCAATTTCGACGAGATCACGGAAGGCCTCGGCAAAACGTGGGAAATCGCGCTCAACACCTACAAGCCTTTCGCGTGCGGCATCGTGATCCATCCGGCCATCGACGGCTGCATCCAGTTGCGCAACGAGCACAAGCTCGAGGCGGAGCAGATTGAAAGCATCGCGCTCAAAGTGCACCCGCTGGTGCTCGAATTGACCGGCAGGAAAACGCCGCAGGCCGGGCTCGAAGGCAAGTTCAGCGTGTATCACTCGGCGGCAGCGGCCATCATCCACGGTGAAGGTGGCGAGAGCGTTTACAGCGACGCGGTGGTACGCGATCCTCAGGTGATCGCGTTGCGCGACAAGGTGACGGCAATTGTGGACAAGAGCGTGCTCGAGGACGCGACGCACATCACAATCAAGCTCAAGGACGGCCGCACGCTTGAGAAGCACGTCGAACATGCAATCGGCAGCCTCGACCGGCCGATGAGCGACGCGGACCTCGAAGCGAAGTTCCGAGGCCTCACCGATGGCATCTTGTCGCGCGCCGAGGCCGACGCGTTGATCAAATTGTGCTGGTCGGTCGGAGAACTGAAAGACGCCGGCGCGATCGCGCGCGCCGCGGTGCCGGCGGATCGAGCCGCCAAGCGCAAGGCGTCTTAAGCCGCGGCGAGTGCGTGGTCTCGCATCTAGCAGCCGCGCCAAAATAACGACATCAGGAGGACGACCATGAAACAGCGCTTTTCGCTTGTGTGGTTGTGCACGGCGTGCCTGCTCGCAACAAGTCATGCCAGCGCCCAGCCGGCGGCGGATTATCCAATGCGGCCGGTGCGCATGGTTGTGCCGTTCGCGCAAGGGTGCACGTCCGGACTCGTTAGCCGCAGGCCCGCTTGCGGGCAGGACGTGGGAGCCGCCGGGTTTTACCGCGTGGCAGCAGTTTCTTCGGAATCGTATCCTTCCAGGCCCGTGCGCATGGTTGTGCCATTTGCGCCCGGCGGTGCTTCGGACCTCGTCGCCCGCATGATCTCGCCCAAGCTCTCCCAGGAACTGGGCCAGCAAATCGTGGTGGACAATCGCGGCGGCGCTTCCGGCAACATCGGGGTCGAGATGGCCGCGCGCGCCACGCCCGACGGCTACACGATACTGCTCGGCAACATCGGCACGATGGCGATCAATCCGGCGCTGTACCCGAAATTCCCGATCAGGCCGGTGCGCGACTTCATCGGCGTGACCCAGGTAGTGGACGTGCCCACGGCGCTCGCCGCCCACCCGTCGGTGCCGGTGGCGACGGTGAAAGAGTTCATCGAATACGCCAAGGCGCGCCCCGGCAAGCTCAACTTCGGTTCGGCCGGCGCCGGCAGCAACGGCCGCCTGGAGATGGAATTTTTTATGCGCACGGCCGGCATCAATCTCGTGCACATTCCCTACAAGGGCGGCGCGGGGCCTGCGACCACCGCGTTGCTCGGCGGTGAGGTGCAAACCGCTTTTGTCACGCTCTCGTCGGTCATTGCGCACGTCAAGGCCGGGAAGCTCAAGGTGCTGGGCGTGGCGGCACCCAGGCGAGTCGCTGCGGCGCCCGACACGCAGACCATGGCGGAAGCCGGATTTCCCGGCATGACGAGCGGATCGTGGCAGGGGGTTTACGTGCCGAGCGGCACGCCGCGTGCGGTGGTCAACCGGCTCCATGCCGTCATCATCAGGGTGATGAGCGATCCCGCGGTGGTCAAGCGTCTCAACGACAGCGGCGTGGAAGTGGTGACCAGCAAGTCGCCGCAGGATTTCGCCGGTTTCATGCAGCACCAGACCGAGCACTGGGCAAAATTGGTGAAAGAGGTCGGCGTCGTCGGCGAGTGAAGCAGTGAATAGTGAAGGAGTGAAGGAGTGAAAGTGTGAAGGGGGAAGGATTATGCACCCTCTCTCCGTACCCGGGGAGAGGGGTTTCACTCCTTCACTTGTTCACTCGTTCACCCCGACGATAGGAGAGCGATCGTGCTGAAAATCGGAATTCTTCTGGGCGACGACATCGGACTCGAAGTCGTGCCTGAGGCTGTCAAGGTGATGAAAGCCGCAGCAGGCAAGACCGGGCTCGCGCTCGAGTGGCAGGAGCTGCCGATCGGCAAACGCGGGCACGAGCTGCACGGCAATACTCTGCCGCAAGTGACGGCCGAAGCGCTTGCCGGGGTGGACGGCTGGGTGCAGGGGCCGATCGGCCACAACGCCTATCCGCGCAACGACCCCACTTGGGTGATGCCTCCGGTGCGCAAGAGATTCGAGCTGTTCGCAAGCGTAAAGCCCGTCAAGTCGTATCCCAATCTGCCGTCGCTGCACAAGAACGTGGATATCGTGTTCCTGCGCGAGGTGAACGAGGGCATGATGTCGAGCAGCGTCGTGATCGCGGGCGCCGGCGAGTTCCGGCCGAACGACGAGATTTCGATCGGCATGCGCGTAGTCACGCGCCGCGGCGCGAACCGGGTCGCGCGCGAAGCGTTCGAGATCGCGCGCACGCGCCCGCGCAAGACCGTGACATCCGTTCACAAGGAGCCGGTTTACCGGCTCGTGTGCGGAATGTTCGCGGAGGAATGCCGCAAGGTGGCGAAAGAATTTCCGGACTGTAGGCTCACGGAAGTGCTGGTCGACGGTTTCGCGATGAAGCTCGTGATGAACCCGCAGCAGTTCGACGTGGTAGTGACCACCAACCAGTTCGGCGACATCCTGACCGACGAAGGCGCGGGCATCGTCGGTGGCCTGGGTCTCGCGCCGGGGTTATGCGTGGGCGAACGCCAGTGCATGGCGCAGGCGACCCACGGCTCGGCGCCGGATATCGCGGGCCGCAATATCGCGAATCCTTACGCGATGATCATGTCGGGCAAGATGTTGCTGGAGTGGCTTGGACGCAAGCGCAACGAGCCGAAGGCTGTGGAAGCGGCGAAGCTGATCGACACGGCAATGGAGAAGGTGATCGCGGAGGCGAAACACCTCACGGCGGACCTCGGCGGCAAGGCGAGCACGACGCAGATGGGGGATGCAGTGGCCGCAGCCATTGATTGAGCGCGCAGATATGCTGGGGCTTGCGGGCTTGCGTTTCCGATCTGGTAATTCTTCTCCCTCTGCGTGAGGATCCGGACTTCCTCGCTGTCAAGCCCGGTTGAATGCCCGTGGCGCGATCGAAAGCCCGTCCCAGTCAATAGGCGGTAAGCCCGCCATCGAAAACCAGAGTCTGGCCTGTCATATAGGCGGCATCCGGGCTGGCGAGGAAGCGTACCACTGCTGCGACTTCGCGCGCGATTGCGAAGCGGTGCAGCGGTATGCGGTCGAGCATGATCTTTTTCGTCCTGGGATCCGCGAGGGCCTTGGCGCGCGAAGGCGTGTCCACGGTTCCGGGCGCGATCGCGTTCACGCGGATTCCGTGGTCCGCCCATTCGATCGCGAGCATGCGCGTCATGTGGATCACCGCTGCTTTCGAGATGCCGTAAACTGCGCGGTTGGGAAATCCCACCAAGCCGTGCGTTGAAGCGACATTGATGATGCAGCCGGGCGCGCCGCGCGCGATCATGCGGCGCGCCACCTGCTGCGTCAGGAAGAAAGTCCCCCTGACGTTGGTCTGCATTACCGTTCCCCATTCATCGACGGTGACCTCGAGCGCGGGCTTGCGCAGCGTCACGCCCGCGTTATTCACAAGAACGTCGAGACGCCCGAACGCCTTGAACACCTTGGCGACTGCCGCTTTCACGCTCGCGAGCGAGCGCAGATCGAGCGCGACTTGCGTGATCCGGGCGCTGGAGTTTTCGAGCTTGCGCGCCGTGTCGCGCAGCCGCGCAAGCCGGGTCGCGGCAATCGCTACGTTCCAGCCGTCGCTCGCGAGCGCGATGGCGACGGCGGCGCCGATTCCCGTGGAAGCGCCGGTGACGAAAGCGACGCGCCGCTGGCGTGTGCCGGCCATGAATGCGTGCGCGGATTACTCGGGCTTGATGCCGGCCAGCTTCACGACTTCGCCCCACTTCTTGAGCTCGGACTTCTCGTAGGCGAGAAATTCCTCGGGGCTGGAAGGCGCCGGCACGGTGCCTTCCGACAGCATGCGGTCGATGACGTCCTTTTGCTTCAACGTGTCCAGGATTTCCCGGTTGAGCCGCGCGACGATGTCTTTCGGCATGTTGGCCGGGCCGATCATGCCGCCCCAGGCGACGCACTCGAATCCCGGCACGCCGGCTTCGGCGACGGTGGGGAATTCCGACAGCGACGGAATGCGCTGGGCGTTGCCGACGCCGAGCGCCCTGACTTTGCCCGCCCGCACGTGCGGGAGTATCGCCGGGATGCTGCTCCAGGTGATCTGGGTCTCGCCGGACAGCACGGCAAGCACGGCGGGCGCCGTGCCTTTATACGGAACATGCACGGTTTTCACCTTCGCCATCGAGTCGAACAGCGCGGCGGCGAGGTGCCCGGTGTTGCCGGAGCCGGGCGAGGAGTACGTGATCTCGCCGGGCCTTGCTTTCGCGAGCGCGATGAGTTCTTTCACGTTCTTCACCGGCAGCGACGGGTGCGCGACCAGCAGCAGCGGGAAAGTCACCATGCCGGCGATGTACGTGAAGTCCTTCACCGTATCGTGTGGCAGCTTGGCGTAGACGAACGGATTGACTGCCAGAGGGCCGGCCGAGGCGGCTGCGATGGTGTAGCCGTCGGGGGCGGATACCTTCAGCGCTTCCAGGCCGAGGATGGCGTTGGCGCCAGGACGGTTGTCTATCACCACCTGTTGGCCGAGGCGGTCGGCGAGTCCCTTGCCGACGATGCGCCCGATGTAGTCGACCCCGCCGCCGGGCGGAAACGGCACGATCATGTGGATCGTCTTGCTCGGATAGGGCTGGGCGAGCGCTGCGGGCGGGACTAAAACCCACGTGCATGCGAGCGCGAGCGTTGTCAGGACGGCGGCAGGTTTCATCGCTTCCTCCATTGTTTTGCGCGACGCGGACAAGGTCGCCGAATTCGGCGGGCTTGTCAACCTGAAGTTTGCGGCGTTTCTCCGCGCAGGGGCCCCTGCGGCGGGCTGATTGCATTCGCTGCGTGCAAGTTGACACAGATCAAACGATCTTGTATCAAATGGTTCTATTTTTTACACAAAGAAAATCAGCGAGACAAACGGTCATATCAATTAAGATCAGTAATGAGTAATGGGGAATGGGGGGATAGTGAATGAAGTGCTAATCCTGCGCTCATCACTCATCGCCCATCGCTCATCACCAATGTTAAGGAGTCAGCATGGATTTTTCACTGAACGATGAACAGCGCGCGTGGCAGTTGAAGGCGCGGAAATTCGCGCAGGAAGAGATACGTCCCATCTCGCTGCAGCGCGACCGGATTCCCGACCCGCGCCAGACGTGGGACTGGGAGATCATCAAGAAAGGCTCGAAGCTCGGCTTTCGCACGTTGGCTGTGCCGAAACAGTGGGGCGGACACGGCACCGACTTCGTGACGCAGGCCCTGGTAATGGCGGAATTGGCCAAGGGCGACAGCGCGATTTCCAAGGCCTTCAGCCAGAACTGGAAATGGAGCCACCTGATTGCCGCCGTGTGCAGCGAGGAGCAGAAAAAGCGTTTTCTGAAGCAATTCCTCGCCGACGATACGTTTGTGCTGGGGAAGGGGATTACCGAGCCGAATGCCGGTTCCGACAATCGCCTGCCGCCGGAAGACGATCCGAAGGCCGGCTTCAGGCTCAGGGCGGAACGCAAGGGCGACGAGTGGATCCTGAACGGCGAGAAGTGCTTCATCGCCAACGGCGGCGTGGGCAAACTGTTCTTCATCGACGCGCGGACCAACCCGAACGTCAGTGTCAGGCAAGGCACCACGATGTTCCTGGTGCCGGGCGACACGCCGGGTTTTCGTTTCGGCAAGACCTTCAACAAGAGCGGCTGGCGTTTTTACCAGAACGCGGAGCTGGTTTTCGAGAATGCGCGCGTGCCGCACGCCAACGTCGTGGGCGAGGTGAACGGCGGCATCAGGAAAGGCAGCGGCGACTCTACGGGCGGGGACCTGTTCGGCGACCTCGAACTGGCATCCAATGCGCTCGGGGTGTGCGAGGCCGCGTGCGAGTCGGCCATGCAGCATGCGAAGACGCGCTTGCAGGGCGGCAAGCCGCTGTTCGAGCAGCAACTGATACAGCTCAAGATCGGCCGCATGCATATGCTCACCGAGGCGCTGCGCTCGTTTGTGCTGCGGGTCGCTTGGGAGCACGACCGGAAGATGCCTTCCACGAATCCCGGCCTCGTGATGAATTTTTCGACCGACGTCATACAGGAAGTGACGCAGATCAATATGGACGTACACGGCGGTGCGGGTTACGCGATGGATGCAAGCGTCGACAAGCTGGTGCGCGACGGCATCATCTGGACCCATCTGGCCGGCGACACGGTGCAGCGCATGAAGGTCGCCCGGCGCCTCGCAAAGTAATAAACCGTGAACGAGTGAAGGAGTGAATGAGTGAATGAGTGAAACCCCTCACCCCATCCCTCTCACCTGGTACGGGGAGAGGGTGCATAATCCTTCACCCCTTCACCCCTTCACCCCTTCACCCCTTCACCCCTTCACCCCGACGATAGGAGAGCGGTCGTGCTGAAGATCGGGATTTTGCTGGGCGACGACATCGGACTCGAAGTTGTGCCTGAGGCTGTCAAGGTGATGAAGGCCGCGGCGGCCAGGACGGGGCTCGAAATCCGGTGGCAGGAGTTTCCGATCGGCCGCAAGGGACACGAACTGCACGGTAACACCATGCCGCAGGTAACGGTGGACGCGCTCGGGCAGCATGACGGCTGGGTGCTGGGGCCGATCGGCCACGGCGCCTACCCGCGCAACGACCCCACCTGGATCATGCCGCCTTTGCGCAAGCGATTCGATCTGTTCGCCAGCATCAAGCCGGTGAAGTCGTATCCGAACATCCGGTCGGTGCACAAGAACGTGGACATCGTGTTCCTGCGCGAGGTGACGGAAGGCATGCAATCGAGCGACACCATAGTCGCCGGCAGCGGGGAGTTCCGGCCGAACGACGAGATCTCGATCGGGATGCGCGTGGTCACGCGCCGCGGCGCCAACCGGGTCGCGCGCGAAGCGTTCGAGATTGCGCGCACGCGCCCGCGCAAGACCGTGACATCCGTTCACAAGGAGCCGGTTTACCGGCTCGTGTGCGGAATGTTTGCGGAGGAATGCCGCAAGGTGGCGAAGGAATTTCCGGACTGCAAGCTCACGGAAGTGCTGGTCGACGGTTTCGCGATGAAGCTCGTGATGAATCCGCAGCAGTTCGACGTGGTGGTGACGACCAACCAGTTCGGCGACATCCTGACCGACGAAGGCGCGGGCATCGTCGGTGGCCTGGGTCTCGCGCCGGGGTTATGCGTGGGCGAACGCCAGTGCATGGCGCAGGCGACCCACGGCTCGGCGCCGGATATCGCCGGCAAGGGGATCGCGAATCCTTACGCTCTTATCGTGTCGGGCAAGATGCTGCTGGAGTGGCTCGGACGCAAGCGCAACGAGCCGAAGGCTGTGGAAGCGGCGAAGCTGATCGACACGGCAATGGAGAAGGTGATCGCGGAGGCGAAACACCTCACGGCTGACCTCGGCGGCAAAGCGGGCACCACGCAGATGGGTGATGCAGTCGCTTCATCCGTCATGTCGCAATGACATCCTCGCTGCTGCTTTCGCAGAAGGTGGTGACCGAGTTCGGCGCGCAGTTGAACGAAATTCTCGCGCGTGCGCCGCGCAAGCTCGATATCCTGCCGTTCACCCCGGAGGTGGAAATTACTCCCGCGCAGCGCACGGGCATCGAAGTCACGTTTTACTCGCGCGACATCTGGGAAGGCACGATCAAGACGCAGCTCAGCCCGGCGGCCGCCGCCTATTGGCCGATCGTGGACGCGGCGCCCAACCTGAAATGGCTGCAGGTCGTATCGGCGGGCGCCGATCAGCGTCCGTACCAGCCGTCGATCCGGCGAGGCGTGCGGGTCACGACTTCGGCGGGCGCGAACGCCGTGCCGGTCGCGGTCACCGGCTTGACCGGGCTCTTAATGCTCGCGCGCAATTTTCCGCACTGGATGCACGCGCAGCAGAAGCGCGAGTGGTCGCCGCAGCTCGGCGCGATGTCGCCGCCGGATCTCGGCGGCCAGACCGCCGTCATCGTCGGCACGGGGCATCTCGGCAAGATTGTGGCGAGCGTGCTGCATGTGCTCGGCGTCAGGACCATCGGCGTGCGGCGGAACGTCGCGCCCGTGGAGCATTTCGACGAGGTGCTGCCTCTATCTGCGCTCGATACGGTGCTGCCGAAGTGCGACTGGCTGGTGCTCGCGTGCCCATTGACGCCCGAGACGCGCGGCCTGATGGACGCGCGGCGCTTCGCGCTGCTGCCGCGCACCGCGGGATTCGTCAACATTTCGCGCGGGGAAGTCGTTGACGAAGCGGCGCTCACCGCGGCGCTCGCGCGCGGACATCTGCGCGGGGCCTATCTCGACGTTTTCACGACGGAGCCGCTCGCGCCGGAGTCGCCGTTGTGGGCGATGCCGAACGTGATCATCACGCCGCACAATTCGGCGACCTCGACCGGCAACTATCGGCGCGGCGTGGAGATATTTCTGCGCAATCTCGACTGCTACCTGCGCGGCGAGCCGCTTGAAAACGAAGTGCTCGTAACTAAAGCGCAACCATAGCCACAGAGGACACAGAGCACACAGAGGAAATGAAAAAGAAACACAGACGACGATATCCCTTGTATAAGTCTCTGTGACCTCTGTGACCTCTGTGACCTCTGTGGCTGAGGTTCTTGATTGGAGGAAAGTGTCGTGTTGAAAATCGGAATTCTGGAAGGCGACGACATTGGGCTCGAGGTGGTGCCCGAGTGTATCAAGGTGATGAAAGCGGCGGCCGCGAAGGCCAAGTTGCAGGTGGAGTGGAAGCCGCTGCCAATCGGCGCGAGGGCGCACAGGGATTACGGCCACACGATGCCGCCGGGCACGATGGAGTCGCTCGCGCAACTCGACGGCTGGGTGCTCGGGCCGATCGGCCACCGTGCCTACAAGCGGGGCGACCCGACCTGGGTCAACGCGCACCCGATCTTCCGCCGTGACTTCGACCTGATCGCGAACTTCAAGCCGGTCAGGTCGTATCCGAACCTGCCGTCGCTGCACAAGAACGTGGATATCATGTTCCTGCGCGAGGCGACCGAGGGCTTCCAGCCCGACCGCAACCTGTACACGGGTTACGGCGAGTTCCGGCCGACCGAGGACATGACGATCTCTCTGCGCGTGATCACGCGGCGCAAGTCGAACTTCGTCGCGCGCGCGGCGTTCGAGTACGCGCAGGCCAACAGGCGCAGGAAGGTCACGTCCGTGCACAAGGACACGGTCTTCAAGCTGGGCTGCGGCATGTTCGCCGAAGAGTGCCGCAAGGTTGCCGCGGAGTTCCCCGGCATCGAGATCGAGGAGATAATGGTGGACACCTTCGCGATGAAGCTCGTGATGAGCCCGCAGCAATTCGACGTGGTGGTCACCACCAACATGTTCGGCGACATCCTGACCGACGAGGGAGCGGGGCTCGTCGGTGGCCTGGGACTCGCGCCCGGGCTCTGCGCGAGCGCCCGCCACGCGATGGCGCAGGCGACGCACGGCTCCGCGCCTGACATAGCGGGCAAGGGAATCGCCAATCCGTACGCGATGATCATGTCGGGCAAGATGCTGTTTGAATGGCTTGCGTTGAAGAAGAGTGAGCCGAAAGCGGCGGATGCGGCGCGACGCATCGACGTCGCAATGGACAAGGTGATCGCAGAAGCGAAACATCTGACGGGGGACCTCGGCGGCCAGGCGAAGACGGCGGAGATGGGAGACGCAGTCGCGGCGGCGGTGTGAAAGGCCGGGAGAGCGTGAGAGCGGGAGACGGAAAAATGTTCGTGCGTGTAATCATTCTCATCACTGTGTTCCTTGCACCCGGGCTCACGGTTGCGCAGACCGCAGGTTACCCGAGCAAGCCGATCCGGCTGATTGTTCCCTTTGCAGAAGGCGGCGCGTCCGGACTCGTTAGCCGCAGGCCCGCTCGCGGGGAGGGCGCGCAAGCCGCCGGGTTTTACACGGTGGCGCTTGCCACCACCCAAACATATCCGACAAAGTCCATCCGGCTTATCGTGCCGTTTGCAGAAGGCGGCGCGTCCGGACTCGTTAGCCGCAGGCCCGCTCGCGGGGAGGGCGCGCAAGCCGCCGGGTTTTACACGGTGGCGCTTGCCACCACCCAAACATATCCGACAAAACCCATCCGCCTTATCGTTCCGTTTGCACCCGGCGGCACCAACGACATTCTCGGCCGCATCGTCGC
This sequence comes from Gammaproteobacteria bacterium, assembly GCA_041483135.1. GTDB lineage: Bacteria > Pseudomonadota > Gammaproteobacteria > Burkholderiales > SG8-41 > PALSA-1004. The sequence continues at coordinate 33,105 of JBGPFE010000025.1, forward strand.
CGAGAAGCTCGGCGAGCGTCTCGGCGAGCCCTTTGTCGTCGATAACCGCGGCGGCGCCGGCAGCGTCCTCGGCACCGAGATCGTGGCGCGTGCCAATCCCGACGGCTACACGCTGCTCGTTACCTCCGCGGTGCTCGCGGTAAACCCGAGCATCCTCCGCACGTTGCCCTATGACACCACGCGCGACTTCGCACCGGTCGGGCTCTTCGGCAACGGCCCGTATATCATGGTGATCAATACGGGCGTGCCTGCGAAGACCGTGCAGGAATTCATCGCGTGGGTCAAAGCGCGCCCCGGCCAGGTCAACTACGCGTCCACCGGCGCCGGCGGCCCGCCGCACCTCGCGGCCGAGCTGCTCAAGAACACGGCCGGTATCGACATGCAGCACATTCCGTACAAGGGCGGCGCCGCGGTGCTGCCCGACCTGATCGCGGGGCGGGTGTCGATGTTCTTCGGCTCGATCGCGACACTGCAGCCGTACGTGGTGGCGGGCAGGTTGCGGGTGCTCGGCGTCACCACCGCGCGGCGCGCCGCCGCGATGCCGGATGTGCCGACCTTCATCGAGTCGGGGCTTGCGGGCTACGAAGTGAACGGCTGGTACGGGCTGCTGGGGCCGGGCAAAATGCCGCGCGCAATCGTGAACCGCCTCAATGCCGGGCTGCGCCAGGTGCTCGCCGATCCGGACACGCAGTCGCGGTTCGCGGCGAACGGAATCGAGCCGGCGGCGGGGACCGCCGACGAGTTCGCGGCCCTCATACGCAGCGAGATCGCGAAATGGGCGAAGGTCGTGCGTGCGGCGGGGATCAAGCCCGAATGAGCGGCTTGACATAGCCTGCGAACGCCGATAAAAGCAGAAACTGAGCGTTCAGCACTCAGCATTCAGCACTAAACACTAAACACTCACAACCCATGTCTTCTTCCAAACCTCCTTCCTGGCCCGACCAGATCCACCGCGTGTTCCGCGACCAGGACATGCGCCAGATCGCTTATGTGCCGGATTCCGGACACGCGCGCTTGATCGAGCTCGTACGCGCCGACCGGCGGATGCGCGCGATCCCGCTCACGACGGAGGAGGAGGGTGTCGCGCTCGCGGTCGGCGCCTGGCTCGGCGGCGAGCGCAGCGTGCTGCTGCTGCAATCGAGCGGCGTGGGTAACTGCATCAACATGCTGGGCATGATCCAGGAGTGCCGCGTCCCGCTGCTCATGCTCGTCACCATGCGCGGCCAGTGGGGCGAATTCAATCCGTGGCAGGTGCCGATGGCGCAGGCGACGACGCCCGCGCTGGCGGCGATGGGTGTCGTCGTGCAGACGGTGGAGCGCGCCGGCGAGGTCGCGGAAACGGTCGAGGCGGCGGGCCGGCTTGCATTCAGCACCTACCGCGCAGTCGCCGTCCTGATCTCGCAGCGAGTAATCGGCGCGAAGGCGTTCAAATGACGGCCAGGCACAGAAAACCGACTCTGGACCGGCGCCAGGCTGCGGCGGTCATTCTGAAGCAGCGCGGCGATGCGCTGATTGTCGCAGGGCTCGGCGCGCCGTGCTGGGACACGGCAGCGGCGGGAGATAATCCGCTCAACTTCTACGCGTGGGGCGGCATGGGCAGCGCCGCGATGATCGGGCTCGGCCTGGCGCTCGCGCAACCGAAACGGCGCGTGCTGGTGATCACCGGCGACGGCGAAATGCTGATGGGGCTCGGCGCGTTCGCGACGATCGGCGTGCAGCAGCCGCGCAATCTGGCGGTGATCGTCGAGGACAACGAGCATTACGGCGAAACCGGCATGCAGCAGACTCACACCCGGCTCGGTGTGGATCTCGCGGGCATCGCGAAGGCGGCGGGCTTCCGCGCGTCAACGACGATATACAGCGCCGCCCAGCTCAAGGCCTGGCTACCGAAGCTTTACCGCCAGCCCGGCCCGGTGTTCGCTGCCATCAAGGTGACGACGGATCGCGCGCCGTTGGCACTGCCGCCGCGCGACGGGACCATCCTCAGGCATCGTTTTCGCCGGGCGTTGCTGGGCGAGAAAGCGGATCTCGAATAAGAAATTCGAAGCAACCGCCGATGAACGCCGATAAGGATTTTCTTCATCCTTAAGTTCTCGCCACAGAGAGCACAGAGGACACGGAGTTAACGTGTAGCTTCACCGGCAGCTTGTGGCTGTCCGGTGCAAGCGAGGGTTAGATTCCAACTACGCCACTTCCAGCAGGGCACGGGGATTCTTTTGCGCGATAAGGAGCAATGTGCGGGCGGCACCCGAAGGAGCGCGCCGCCCTTGCTCCCACTCTTGGAGCGTGCGTACCGAAACGCCAAGAAGCTGAGCAAATCTTGATTGGGAAAGGCCGGTGCGTTCGCGAACGGAAGCCACGGAAGGAACATTAATTACCCGTCCATGCTCGCCGCGTTTGATCTCGCGGATGCCTTCGAGAATTTCAAGTCCGATGTTTCGCTTTGCTTTAGCCATCAATTTCCTCCTTGATCTTGCGCAGGACATGAGCAGGAATATTCTCCGCCTTGTTCTTTGCATAGATCGTCAACATCCAAATGACTCCTTCGCGGGTCTTGGCGTAGTAGATGACCCTGATTCCGCCTCGCTTTCCGCGCCCGGGTTGTGCCCATCGCAGCTTGCGCACGCCACCGGACCCCGGCACCAGCGCGCCGCGTTCCGGACTATCGATTAGAGCACCCTGTAGTAAGGTGTACTCATCATCAGTCAGGTAATCGTCCAGCAGTCGCGAGAATAGCTTCGTTTCAATGAAGCTGAACATAGACGCATTATACGTCAATGACGGATATGGTCAATTGGCATCTAACTACAATTAGTTGACAGAAATTAGTTGCCAAAAATTATATGCCGGATATTAGTTGACACGAACCGTCTCGTCATCAGCAATTGCCTTTTCGCAATATCCTACGCCGCTCCGACGGGTCAAGGGGTTTTGGCACGAAGCCGACTTTGCTTTTATCCGTGTTCATGGGCGTTCATCGGCGGTTTCAATGTTTTTCTCTGCGAACAATCCGGGCCGGAGTGAATTATTCCGGCGCTCGCAAGGAATCAAGTGCCCAGCCCTCGCCGATTATTTCGGCAGCGGGTTCGCTTCGCGGATGAGCAAGCCCGTGGTGGAGACGCGTAACTCGAGTTCGGCGGGTTGTGTTACCGGCACGAATGTTGCCGATCCGTATTCCGCATCGAGCAGCAGCGCGAGGAATGCGTAGCGCTGGCGCAGACCGAACAGGTCCACCGGCCTGTCCTGACCGAGTGAATATATGGTACGGGCCGCGGATCGCTCCTGCTCAATGGCGTGATAGCGTCCCGCTACGCGGTCGAGTTCGTAGCCGGTGTGCAGGCCCAGCACGTTGGCGATCGGCTGCCACTTGAGGATGTGCGCGTCGACATAGATCTCGTCGCCGGCGAGCTCGAACGTCGCCTCGCGGCCATCGGCAAAGCGGAACGTTGCCGTGTAGCGCTGCGGGCCGGCAGGCCGCACCCAGAGGCGAGCTGCGACATCTTCGCGCGTGAGCGCCCGGTAGCCCTGGATGCCGACGGCAATCGTGCCCGCGAGCCCTCCGAGCGAAAGCAGGAGCAGCCCGGCAAGCGTCCGCAGGGCAAAGCGCAGCGGTCGGGCACGCATCAGCGCCGCGAGCCCGGCAAGTATCAGTATTGCGCCAAGCGTCCCGAGCGCGACGGCGGCGAGAAAGAACGGCGAGATTACAAGCTCTGGCGGCATGATCAAATTTATATAGTAATCGCTGGCAGGCCCTGTTGATTGCAGAGCAAAACCCCTATATTTCGACCCGGATCGGCAGGCTCATGAGCCCGCTTCACTTGAAAAGCAGATACTCGACCGGGTCAGGGGGCAATTCCCAGTTGAGACCGGCTTCGGCGATCACGGAAAGCAGATTGCCGCCCACCATCGCCGCAAAGATGACGACCGTGATTCCGGTTGGCCACCAGGGGCCGGTTCGTTCTTCCTTTAACCGGGCGATCGCAAGCAGCATCAGGCCGCTGGCTGCAACTTGGCAGATGAAGACAATCAAACACCATGTATAAAGATGCAGGCCCAGCACCGGGCTCCCGAAGCCCTGATCGCCGGGCATGATGTGCAGGAGCATTTGCCGCCCCGCAGCCGTTGCACCGATCAGAGCGGCGACGATGGCAATTCCGCAGCCGGTGGCCACGTGACTTCGGGTAAGCGTGCCGCCGCGGTGATTGATCAGTATGTGCAAAGACCCCAGGGCGCACAGCATCAAGGCGATGCGTTGTACGACGCAGAGCGGACATGGCAAATCGCCGACGATCAGTTGCACGCCGAAAGCGCCGGCCAGCACCAGCAGGAACACCCATGCGTTGAGGGTGGCGGCGAGCAGATAAAGGCGTGCCATGGCGATCTTCTCAAAAACTCAGGCTCAGGGGCGTCGTCATATCCGCGATCAGGTGCGCGAGGACCAGCACCGCGGTCAGCACGAACAGCGGGACTTCCAGCGCAAGGCCGCGCCATGCGGCGGCGAGGGTGAGCAGTATCAGCACCATGAAAATCGCATAAACCATTTTCCCTCCCGCAGTTTCGTTTCCCGTACGGCATAGTTTCGCATATTCAATCTGGAATCGCTTCCGACGGGTGCTGCTGGGTGAGAAGGCGGCCCTCGAATAAGAATATCGAAGCAAGCACCGATAAACGCCGATCAACGCTGATAAGGATTTTCCTTATCCTTCATCCTCAAGTTCTCGCCACTGAGAGCACAGCGTTAACGTCCGGGCTAACCGGCGCGCAGCGCATGCCCCGCTTCCGTTTTGAGCGCGCTGTTGGACGGCGGATGGCAACCGCTCCGGGGTAATAACTCATCTCGAACACAATGTCCATATCCCGACCCCGATAAAACCCAAACCTGCAAGCAATTGCAACGTCCTTAGCGAAACAAATCTCTCCAGTTGTCCCCCGACCAATACGCCGATACCGGCGGCTGATACCAGCGCTGCTGAAGAGGCTGAAAACACCAGCCACTTGTTTGCGTTGATATCAGAGGAGAAGAGCATGGTGGCGAGTTGCGTTTTATCTCCGATTTCCGCCAGAAAAATCGTCACGAAAACCGAAAGGAATGTTTGCCAGGGCACTTTTTAGCCGCCTTTAAAATTGAAACCGCCGGATAGGGATCAGTATCAGTTGCGCCACACAAAGACGCCACAACGCAGTGTGGACGTTAATAAAGTCGCTGTTGAAGACGACATCAGCGCATCATCGTTGCGAGAACACTCTGGTGAACGCGTCCAGCTCGTCTTGATTGAGGTCGGAAATTGCCCAGTACGTCATGCCTGCGCCGCTCCAGTGCAGCACGTTGTAACCCTGTCTGGATAGAGTCTTCATCGCAGATGACTGGTTTGCCTTCGGGTCCGGCCATATGAACAGATCGATCACGTGCTGGCGATGGCGATAGACCAGCGCCGCGACCGGCCGGTTGTCGAGATAGTCGAGACGGCCGCCGACGAGCGGGTAACCGTCCGTCGTGAGATCGGTCACCGGCGGCGAGAAGTCGAGCCTGGAGCTCAACCACGGCTTGACCGTGTGCTGGTCCGACGACGCGACATCGGTGAGATGATTCGTCAGCACCGAGCGCGCATGGCCGGTGATCACCTGTTCCGCGATGATTTCATCCTGTCGCGCGCCGCCCATCTGCAGGGTTACCATCCAGGTCACGACGGCAGTGACGGCAACCGCGGCGCCGAGTTGCAGCCACTGCCAGTCCGGCCGATGAGGTTTGGCTACGGTTTTGTCCGTGGCGACGCCGATCCTGGCGCGGATGCGGTCGGCGAGATCGCCGGGGGCAGTGTAATACGCAGCCTGCCGCCCGACTGCCGCGCGCAGCGACGATTGCCGTTCGTAAACATGCTGGCATGCGGCGCACGATTGCAGGTGCTGTTCGAGCGCGGCCGCGCTGACCGGATCGAGTTCGCGGTCGATATATCCGTGCAGGTAGTCGCGTGTCTGCGTGCAATCCATATCAAGACTCCCGGGCAATCTGCTGCAAGCTGCACAGCAACATTTTTCGCGCGCGCGCAAGGCGCGACATCACGGTGCCGAGCGGCACATCAGCGATCGTCGCGATCTCCTTGTAAGACATGTCTTCCAGTTCCCTCAGCACGATGATCTCTCGGAAAGCCGCCGGCAATTGATCGAGCGCGCGGTTGACCAGACGCCGGCTGTCTTCCTGCTGTAACGCGCGTTCGACGCTTTCGTACGCCGGTGTGGCCGCGTCGCCGCCGTCTGCCAGCGTTTCTTCATCGAACGGCACGTTGAGCATCTGGGTGCGGTTTTTCTCAAGCCACGTGTAGTAGGTATTGCGCACGATCGCGAGCAGCCACGCGCGCGCATTGCCGCCGTGAAAGCTGTCGAAGAAACGGAACGCGCGCAGGCACGCTTCCTGCACGACGTCTTCCGCGTCGCGCTCGTCGCGCGCGAGCCAGCGCGCCAGGTTGTAAGCGGCGTCCAGATGCGCCATCACGGTTTTCTCGAATCGCGTCTGTCGTTGTGGTTCCAAGCTCAGGCCCAGGGCTATTGATCTATTACCGGTTTATTGCGCGTTTTATTCCCGTGCCGGCCGGGAATATTTTCGTTGCCGCGCCGGTTATACGGATGTAGCAAGCGCGACTCTACCTCATTCACCTCAAAAACAGGAGACGGCAATGACCAACACGATCGACAGACGGGATTTTCTCAAGCTCGCGGGACTCGGCGGCGTGGTGTTCGCGTCCGGGCTGCCGGGCTATACGCTTGCGGCGGGGCAGGACGACTTCTATTTTATCCAGTTGTCGGATACCCATTGGGGCTTCGAAGGTCCGCCCAATCCCGACGCCAAGGGCACGCTCAAAAAGGCGGTCGCGGCGGCCAACAGTCTCGAGCGCGAGCCGGACTTCATCATGTTTACCGGCGACCTTACGCATACCACCGACAATCCGGTGGAGCGCCGCAAGCGCCTGTCGGAGTTCAAGGAGATCGTCAAGGATCTGAAGGTGAAAACCGTGCGCTTCATGCCCGGCGAGCACGACGCGTCGCTCGACAACGGCAAGGCGTTCCAGGAGTTCTTCGGCGCCACGCACTATACGTTCGACCACAAGGGCGTGCATTTCATCGTGGTCGACAACGTGTCCGATCCCAGGGCGCTGATCGGCGAGGAGCAGCTCGCGTGGCTCGCGGCGGATCTCAAGCAGCAGAAAACCGACGCGCCGATCGTGGTGTTCACGCACCGCCCCCTGTTCGATCTGTATCCGCAATGGGACTGGGCGACGCGCGACGGCGCCAAGGCGATCGAATTGTTGATGCCGTACAAAAACGTGACCGTGTTCTACGGCCATATCCATCAGGAACATCATCACATGACCGGGCACATCGCTCACCATGCGGCCAAGGGGCTGATGTTCCCGCTGCCGGAAGCCGGCAAGGCGCCGAACCGCAATCCGCTGCCATGGAATCCGGCGGAGCCCTACAAGGGCCTTGGATTCCGCGGCATCGATACCGACATCAAGACTGCGGCATGCCAGCTCACCGAGTTTCCCGTCGTGAAAAAGGCCTGACGCGATGACGATCGATAAAAAAGCATTGCGCATCGCAGTGGTGGCGGTGGTCGTGGCGCTGGGTTCGCTCGGCGCCTATGTCGCCGCCCAATCGGCCGAACCGAAGGAAAAGGTCATCCAGATCACGGCGAAGAAATTCAATTACACGCCGGGCGAGGTGAAACTCAAAAAAGGCGTGCCGGTGATTCTCGAGTTCAGGTCGCAGGACGTGCTGATGGGTTTCAACCTGCCGGACTTCAACGTGCGCGCCGACATCATTCCCGGCAAGGTCACACGGCTGCGTCTGGTGCCCGACAAAACCGGCACATTCATTTTCCTGTGCGACGTGTTCTGCGGCAGCGGCCACGAGGAGATGAACGGCAAGCTCACCGTGGTGGATTAGACAATCCGTTGCCAGGCCATTGGCGCGGGGGCTGGGAAAATCAGCCTCCGCGTTTTTGCGCCGGCTCACACAAATTCGCGCATGACCCAGTTCGCCGTCGAGCAGAGACTGCCGTCGCGGTGATCGATGCCTAGCAGTTGCAGCCCGAACGGCAATCCATCCGATTGCATCAGCGGCAGTGAGAACGCAGGGAAGCCGAGCCACGAGCCGTACGCGATGAACGTGCGGCTGCCGCTGTATTCGAGGCCAGGTATCGCGGGACCCGATGAGGCGAGCGTGACGTAACTGTCGGCGCCAGTGTCGGCCATAAGTTTGCGGCAATGCTGTCGTATCGTCTGGCGTTTCTCGAGCAATCCCGTGTAATCCGCCGGAGTCATCTTGTCAGCCCGTTCGATGAGGCCGTGGATGCGCTTGCCGATCTTGTCGCCGAAGCGGGCGATGTAGTCTGCGAACGGCCACTTCATTTCGTAGGCGACGATGTCGAGGCAGCCGTCGATGTCGCGCTCGAGCGCGTCTTCGAACGCCGCGATGCGCGGATCGCCCTCCTTGCTGACGATCTCGACGCCGGCATCGGCGAGCGCCTTCATCACCGCGTCGAATGCTTCTTCGGTATTGGAATCGATCTCGGTCCAGCCGCGCGTGTAGAGCCGGATCAGCTTGCCCGGCTGCACTGCGGCAGGCAGCGTCGCCGATGCGCCGTTGAGAAATCCGTAACCGGGGCTGCCGACGCCGAGCGAGATTTGCGACGCCACGCGCCAGGTGTCTTCGAGCGTCGCGCCGATCACGCCGAGATGGTCGCACGTCGTGGACAGAGGATGGATGCCGGCGGTGTGCAGCGCGCCTAGCGTCGGCTTGAAGCCGACCGCGCCGCAGTACGAAGCGGGGCGCAGCGTCGACCCCTGCGTTTGCGTGCCGAGCCCGACCGGCATCATTCCCGAACCTACTCCGGCAGCCGTGCCGCTCGACGAACCGCCGGGCGTGCGCCTGGGATCGAACGGGTTGGTGGTCGGGCCCGAAAAGCCGATTGCGAATTCAGTGGTGACGGTTTTGCCGAAGATGATCGCGCCGCCCTGGCGCAGCGCCTGCACGCACGCCGCATCCTGTCCCGACTGCCAGCCCTTGAACGCCGGCGAGTTCATCTGCGTCGGCATGTCGGCGGTCGCCATGATGTCCTTGATGCCGACCGGGCAGCCGTCGACCGGCGACAGCGGTTTGCCGGCCTTGTAGCGTTTGGCCGATTCGTCGGCGGCTTGGCGTGCGGCTGTCAGATCGAGCGTGACGAACGCCTTGATCCGCGATTCGTATTGTTCGACGTTGGCGATGCAGCGCTCGAGAAAATCGCGCGGCGTCTGCTTGCCGGTCTTGAAATCCGCGACTGCGCGCGCGAACGAAACGATGTACGGGTTGCGCCATGCTTTCATGTGTGAGCCCCCAGATTTCCCTGCCGGATGCCGGTTTCGACCCTGTCCGATTTGCTATAATCGGGCCTGCTTCGCCAACGCCACCGGAATCGAGCAGGCTTACCCGGAGTCCCACGCGGTCCAGGCCGTGTTTTCGATTCTACATTATGCAGCGCAAATGGCCGTCCGGCGCGTCAGAGCAATGCGCGAATGAATGCGATCCGCCGATAATATCGCCGCACAACGATTGCGGCACCAAACGAGGAGCAAACGATGATGAATGAAAAGACTGCGCATGTTCGTGCCGTGTCGTGCCGGGCGGCCGCCTTGATCGCGCTGGCGTGCGCGCTGCCGGTCGCTCATGCCCAATCGGATTATCCGACCAAGCCGATCCGGTTCATCGCGGCGAATTCGGCGGGCGGCGGGCTCGACATCGTCGCGCGCTCGATTTCTCCCAAATTGAGCGCCGCATTCGGCCAGCAGATGGTGGTCGACAATCGGGCCGGCGCCGCCGGCAGCATCGCCTCCGAAATCACCGCTCATTCGGCACCCGACGGCTATACGATCATGATCGCTTCGCTGGGCGGGCTCGCGGTCAACACCAATCTCTATAAGGGGCTCAACTACAATCCGCTGCGCGACTTCGCGCCGCTCACGTGGGCGACTTCCCAAAGCAACGTGCTGGTCGTCAATCCATCGGTGCCCGCGAAGACGGTGCAGGAGCTGATTGCGCTTGCCAGGGCGGAGCCGGGGAAGCTCAGCTATGGCTCGTCGGGCGCCGGCAACGCGGGTCATCTCGCGGGCGAGCTGTTCAAGAGCATGGCGAAGGTCGACATGGTTCACATCCCGTACAAAGGCGGCGCGCCGGCGATGGTCGATCTGATCGCGGGACAGGTGCAGCTTATCTTCTCGTCCGCGCCCACCTCCGTGCCGCAGATCAAGGCCGGCAAGATCCGCGCGCTGGCGGTCACGACCGCTAAACGGTCTACAGTGTTGCCCGATCTGCCGACGGTCGCCGAATCGGGGCTGCCGGGATTCGAGGCCGACAACTGGTACGGGATAGTGACGGTTGCCGGGACGCCGCGTGCGATCGTCAATCGGCTCAACGCGGAAATCGTGCGCGCTCTGCAGTCGCCCGACGTCAAGCAGATGTTGTTCATTCAGGGGCTCGAGGTCAGAACCAGCACGCCGCAGGAATTCGGCGCCTACATGAAGTCGGAATACGATAAATGGGGCAAACTGATCGCGGCGATCGGCGCCAAAGCGAATTGACCCGCCGAAGTACCGCGAGGCAACATTGAAAGGCCAGGCAGCGGGCGTGTCACCGCTGATGCAGGAACTCAGCGGCTATATGGCGGCGGCAGCGAAAAAACCGCTGCCGCGCGAAGTGGCGGAAAAAACCAGGCTGCACATTCTCGATACGATTGCCGCCATGGTGTCGGGCGCGCGCCTCGCGCCCGGCAAAATGGCGGCCGCGTTCGCGCGACGCGAAGGTGGCGCCAGGCAAGCGTGCGTTGCCGGCACGCGCATCGTGACATCGGCGGTCAACGCCGCGCTGGCCAACGGCATGGCGGCGCATGCCGACGAGACCGACGATTCGCACCAGTCCGCGTTTTACCATCCGGGTTGCGCCATAGTGCCGGCGGCGCTGGCGATGGGGGAGCGCGAGCGCAGCCCGGGCCGCGCGCTGCTGCGCGCAATCGCGCTGGGTTACGACATGGGCTGCCGCTTCAACTTCGCGTTCGGCGCCATAAAATTTCACCTTGCCGGTCACTCGACGCACAGTTTCGGCGCTCTGTTCGGCGCCGCCGCGGCGGCCGGAGCGCTGGCACGGCTTGATGCCGGGCGCATGCGTTATCTGCTGTCGTATACCGCGCAGCAGGCGGCCGGCGTGTCGTGCTGGATGCGCGATCCCGATCACATCGAGAAGGCTTTCGATTTCGGCGGGATGCCGGCGCGCAACGGCGTTGCCGCCGCATCGATGGTCGCGCACGGCCTGACCGGAGTCGAGGACGTGCTGTCCGGCGAGCGCAATTTCCTGTATGCATTCGGCGGCGAGGCGAATGCCGGGCGCCTGACGCAAAAACTCGGCGCGAATTACGAGATCATGCATGCCAACATCAAGAAATGGCCGGTCGGCTCGCCGATCCAGGCAGCGCTTGATTCGATGCTGGCGTTGATCGGCGAGCACGGCCTGCGGGCGGACGACGTCGCGCAGATCCGGGTCGAAGTGCAGGACCACGAGGCGGCAATCGTCAACAACCGCGACATGCCGGATATCTGCCTGCAGCACCTCGTGGCGATCATGCTGCTCGACGGCACCGTTACATTTGCTTCGTCCCACGACGAGAAGCGCATGCGGGATCGACGGGTATTGGCGGTGCGCGAGCGCATCGAGCTGGTCGGCAGCGCCAGATTGAGGGAAGCCGGAGGCCGCCAGGCCATGGTCGCGATCACCACGCGCGATGGCCGCGTGTTGCGCCACCATACCGAAGCGGTCAAAGGCACTCCGGGCAATCCGATGATGCGCGCCGAAGTCGGAGCCAAATGCTTCGATCTGATGGCGCCGGTGCTCGGCAAGGACAGGGCGCGCAGGCTGATCGACGCGGTGTGGCGGCTCGAAGCGGTCAAGGACGCGCGTCAATTGCGGCCGCTGCTGCAGGCTTGAATGCGGCGGCGCCCGCGAAATTGATGCGGATTCGATAACGGTCGGGAGGAGGCATTACCAAAATGCACAGGACAGCGATCATCGTTTGTTTGTTGGCGTGGCAGATGGCGGCGGCCGCTGCGGACGCGACCAAAGCGCCGCATTCGCGGAAAGCGGCGAAAGAGCCGCGGATGCCGGCGCTGGAGAAACTGACGTGCCGCACCGGCCCTAACGATCATCAGGCGCGGCTGATCGCCGAAGTGGTCAAGGGCAGGACGATGGAATTCGCTTTTTACAGCCGCCTCGGCACGCGCGTGTGCTCGATCCACGGCCGGCGTGGCGACGCATTCACGCACTGGGAAGACGACGACATCAAACACGGCACGACGGCGGTGAAGCTGCTCGAAGGCAGCGCGCTGCTCGAATACAAGCCGGGCCACCTGAACATCAAGTTCCTGGACGTCGGCCGCATGCGTTTCTGCGGCATGTACGGCGAGCTCAACGGCACCGTCGAGGTGTCGAAAGACAAGGCCGAATGCGCGCTCGACGGCGTGTTCGACGGCAGCGACGAGGAGCGGCCGTCAAGCGGGTGATCTCTAGGCGGTCGCTTTCTCGCGGTACTTGTCGTAGACGACGCCCTGCGCGTGCAATGCGGCGATTTGATCGTTCCGGTAGCCGAGACTTTTCAGCACCTCGTCGGAATGCTGGCCGAGCCACGGCGCCGGCATTCTGATCCGCGTGAATTCGCCGCTGGTTTTCACCGGCGAGCCCATGTTCTTCATGCGTCCGATTTTCGGATGGTCGACTTCGACCACCATGTTGCGCGCCTGGATGTGCGGGTCGGCGAGGGCCTGGTCGTAGGTGTAGACCGGGCCGCCCGGCACGCTTGCTGCATCGAGCTTCGGCACCCAGTGCGAAGTCGGCTGCGTCATGAACACCTTCTCGATTTCGTCCTGCAGCGCGTCGATGTTCTTCAACCGCGCGGGTAGAGTCTTGAATCGCGGGTCCTGCAGCAACTGCGGCTTGTCGATGACCTGGGTGCAGAAATTGGTCCACAGCTTGTCGTTGTTCGCGCCGACGGTGACGTAACCGTCCTTCGTCTTGTAGGCCTGGTACGGCGTCGAGCGGCGGTGGCGCGTGCCGTTCGCGAGCGGCAACTCGCCCCCTCCGAAGTACGCGCCGAATTCCCAGAACGTCCACGCGAGCCCGGCTTCGAGCAGCGAGGTTTCGAGATAGATGCCTTCGCCGGTCTTCAGCTTCTTGATGTAGGCGCCGAGGATCGCGTAGAGCGCGGTGGTGCCGGCAGCGATGTCGTTCATCGCGATGCCGACTTTGGCGGGGCGGCCGCCCGCTTCGCCGGTCATGCGCATGATGCCGCTCATGCCCTGCGCGATGATGTCGAAGCCGCCTTTTTTGCCGTAAGGGCCGGTCTGGCCGAAGCCGGATATCGACGCATAGATGATGCCCGGGTTGATCTTTTTCACCGTCTCGTAGTCGATGCCGAGCTTACGGGTCACGCCGGGCCGGTAATTCTCGACGATGATGTCGGCCTTCGCCGCGAGCTGCATGAAGATTTCCTTGCCCTGCGCCTGCTTCATGTCGAGCGCGATGCTTTTCTTGTTGCGGTTGAGCACCGCGAAGCAGTAGCTCTCGTCGTTGACCTTCGGCTCGAAGCGGCGCGAGCCGTCGCCTTCGGGAAACGTTTCGATCTTGGTCACGTCGGCGCCCATGTCCGCCAGCATCAGCGTGCAGTAGGGGCCCGCCATGATTGCGGTGAAGTCCAACACCTTCACTCCCTCGAGCGGAAGCGCCATCGCAGTACCTCCTGGATTTGCCGTGCATCCGGATTGATGGGCAAATTTTAACTGGTTTGCCCGGCGCGTGGTGATTGCACGGAAAGATTGAACCGGCGGCGGCTTTTCCCGATAATAGGCGCCTGCCGTAGCGCTGAGAAAACGAGGAGGATAAAGATGGCGCGCGCAACAACTCTGGTGGCGCTGCTGCTGCTGTTCGTAACGGGCGGCGTGCTGGCGCAGGCATATCCCGTGAAACCGGTACGCGTGGTGATTCCCTGGCCGGCGGGCGGCTCCAACGACGTCGTCGGCCGCATCGTGCTGCAAAAAGTCGGGGATAGCCTGGGCCAGCAATTCGTGATCGACAATCGCGCCGGCGCGGCGGGCTCGATCGGCGCCGACGTCGTGGCGAAAGCGCCGCCCGACGGCTACACGCTGATGGTGCATTCGACCACGCATGTCGGCAACGCGTCGATGTACAGGAAACTGCCGTACGACACGCTGAAGGACTTCACCGGCGTCGCGCTGCTCGCCGCGCAGCCGGGCGTGCTGACGGTGCATCCGTCGCTGCCGGTCAAATCGGTGAAGGAGTTCATCGCGCTCGCCAAGAGCCGTCCGGGCGAAATCAATTATTCATCGTCAGGCAACGGCAGCGCGCCGCACATGTCGATGGCGCTGCTGGTGTCGATGGCCGGCATCAACATCGTGCACATTCCGTATAAAGGCGGCCCGCCGCAAGTGACCGCGCTGATGTCGGGCGAGACGCAGGCATCGCTGGCGACGATTTCGACCGTGCTCGCGCATATCAATGCGGGGCGGCTGCGCGCGCTCGGCGTTTCGTCCGCAAAACGCTCCGGCGTGCTGCCCGGCGTGCCGACCATCGCCGAGGCCGGCGTGCCCGGCTACGAAATGAATCCGTGGATCGCGGTGTTCGCGCCCGCCGGCACGCCCAGGGCCATCATCGAACGGCTGAATGCCGAGTGCAACAAAGCACTCAGGCTGCCGGACGTGAGCCAGAGCCTTGCCGGCCAGGCACTTGATCCGTGGATCGCCACGCCCGAGGAATTCGAGGCGCGATTGAAAGCGGACTACGACAAATACGCGAAGCTCATCAAGCTTACCGGTGCCAAGATCGATTGATAATGGAAGGGATCACCGTGAGATTGCCGTTCCATGCCGCCGCGGCATCGCTGGCCGTACTGTTATGCAGCGCCGGTCCTGTTGCAGCTCAGCAGGTTTATCCATCCAAGACGGTGCGCGTGCTGATCCCGTGGCCGCCCGGCGGCTCGAACGATATCGTCGGGCGCATCGTGTTCCAGAAAGTGTCGGAGCAGACCGGCCAGCAGTTCGTGATCGACAACCGCGGCGGGGCGGCCGGCACGATCGGTTCCGATATCGTCGCCAAGAGCCCGCCTGACGGCTACACCATCATGGTGCACTCGGCGACCCACGTCGCCAACGCGCACCTCTACAAGAAGCTGCCGTACGACACGCTCAAGGATTTCATTGGCCTGACGCCGCTCGCAGTCCAGGTCGGCATGCTGGCCGTGCATCCGTCGCTGCCGGTCAAATCGGTCAAGGAGTTCATCGCGCTCGCCAAGGCGCGTCCCGGCGAGATCATCTACGGATCGTCCGGCAACGGCAGCTTCGTGCACCTCACCATGGCGCTGCTTAACTCGATGACGGGGACCACCATGGTGCACGTGCCGTACAAGGGCGGCGGTCCGGCCGCGATCGGGATCGCCTCGGGCGAGACCCAGGCGATGATCGCCACGATCGGGGCGCTCATCCCGCAGCTCAATGCGAAACAGGTGCGCCCCCTCGCGGTGACCTCGGCTGCGCGCGTGAAGCAGTTCCCGGACGTGCCGACGCTGGCGGAGGCGGGTGTTCCCGGCTATGAATTCACCGCGTGGATCGGCGCGTTCGCGCCGGCCGCGACGCCGCGGCCCGTCGTGGAGCGGCTCAGCGAGGAGATCAGGAAGGCGCTCGATCATCCCGACGTCGCGAGAATCCTTTCCAGCCAGACGCTAGATCCGTGGTTCATGACGCCCGAGGAGTTTGCCCAGCGCCTGAAGTCCGACTACGAGAAGTACGAGAAACTGATCAAATTGACCGGCGCGCGGGTCGACTGAAGCCGATAGCAATCAGCTGTCAGCGTTCAGCTTTTCACGGCGCCGAAACAGTTTTGGTTTTACTGATCGCTGACCGCTGACCGCTGAATGCTGACCGCTGAATGCTGACCGCTCATAAAGGAGAATCATGAAACTTTACGGCTCGCCGTTTTCGCCGTACGTGCGCAAGGCGCGCGTGCTGCTGAAGGAAAAAAACATTGCTTGCGAATTCGTGGTGGTGGACGCATGGGCTGCCGACAACGGGATCGCGGCGCGCAACCCGCTCGGCAAGGTGCCGGTGCTGCAGATCGGTCCCGACAGCCACCTGTTCGAGTCGGCGCTGGTCGTGCATTACCTCGACAGCCTCGACGGCAAGCCGCTGCAGCCGAACGACGCGGCGGGTTACTGGCAATCGCAATGGTGGCAGGCGCTCGGCAACGGGATCATCGACGCGACGGTCGCGCGCGTGCTCGAGACGCGGCGCCCGGCCGACAAGCAGATGCCGGAGAAAATGCAGCGCGAGGAAGCGCGCATTGCCCGTGCGTTTGCGACCGCCGATCGCGCTTACCGTGACGGAACGTTCCTGGTGGGATCGAAATTCAGCCTCGCCGATCTCGTGCTGGGCGTCGCGTGCCAGTACATCGATCTGCGTTACGCGTACGGCTGGCGGGAGAAGCATCCGCGGCTCCAGCGCTGGCTCGACCGCATCGCGGGCCGAAAATCGTTCGCGGAAACGCTGCCGCCGGGGTTTGTGAGACCCATCTAGAATGAATGGTCAGCGTTATCGGGAAAGGATCAAGGCGCCTTTCTTTTTTGCCACGCATTCGATATAACCGCGGACAAAGCTGTCCCGCAGAGCGAGAAATTCTTCGTAAGTCTGGAATTTGCGTTTCTCCGGCAATTGATTCAGGAAAAAGATCGTCACGATGACCGCGTCCTCGTCCGCGAAGATCTGGGTCATCCCGAGCGTGGTGCCGGTCATTTTATTTTTCGTGAGCGTCTGTCCCGGGAATCCCTGCTCGGAGAAGTTGACCAGCTTCAGGTTGCCGTCCGCCTTTTCCATTTCCATCAGGTTCAGCGTGACGGTCCGTTTATCCTCGGCATATCTCGAGGGGTCGGACCGTTCGGCCTTGAGCCTCGCGAATGGGAATTTCCTGGGATGCGAGTACATCACGCGGTAGCCGTCCACTACCGAAACACGCTGACTCTTGCCGCCGAAACTGACTTCGCGCCAGGGTTCCGCAGCCGGCGGGCGCCGGTCCAGAATCGTTCCACGCACTCCTTCGGCGAATCCGTCGCAATGGATGTACCGCGAAAGCGTCGATGTGCTCTCTTGCTGCTCCGAAGGGCCGCGCTCCACGGCACGGGATGTGCCGTACGTCACGAGCAGCGCAAATAAAAACAGGAGAGAGGTGAATCGAATCACGATTGCTCACGAATTAAAGGAATTCCCCCGGCTCGACGCGGGTGGCGAGGCGCCCCTCGTCGCTCAGACTATTTTGCATGGAATCAGGGCATCCTCATCGAACGCATACACGGCGCACATTCTATGGTAGCCGTCGGCAATGATGACCTTGCCGTTGCCCTTGTCCCGCACAAGAAGGAGAGGCGAGAGCTTGTGGCCCGACAGGATTCGTGTGCGGTCTTTGTCGACGTGAGAATTGCTGACGCCCAACAGAGACAGGCCCGAGGCCCTGAAAATATCCTTCGCTTTGAATTCCGTCACGGGCGCCCGCCTGAGCTGCCCGGCATATTTTGCCGCCGTCCGCTTCTCGAAAATCAGGCTCAAATACGACTCGGCCGCCGGGTAGTCATGTACTTCCGGCTGGTTCAACCAGGCAATTTGAACGTGCTTGCTCATATCACCCTTGGCAATGGAGGCATCAGTCAGCCGTGCAGCGGCTCGTCGCTAGAGATTGGCGGCCAGTTCCCGCGTTAGCTGCGCAGCCGGCACCTCTTTGCATCCACTGGCATTCTGGCCCGACCACAACGGCGAGAAATCACCGCTACCCTGGCTTTCGGCTTTGGCGCGCAAGGGGGCGATCGCGGAGGTGGCCAGCGGAAAAGCGGGTGCAGCAGCGCTGATCGGGCCCAGTTCTTTCATCACGCGATTCACGATTCCGCGCGCAGGCCGGCCGGTGAAAAGGTTCGTAAGCGCCGTGTGGCGGGCATCCCCGCTTTTCAGCGCGGCGCGATGCACCGCGCTGGTAGTGGCTTCGGGGCAGAGCAGGTAAGCGGTCCCGATCTGCACGCCGGCCGCACCGAGCGCAATGGCGGCCGCCACGCCTTGTGCATTCGCGATGTCGCCCGCGGCAATCACCGGCAGCTTCACCGCGCGCGCAATCTGCGGCAACAGCGCGAACGTGCCGGCTTGCGTAGTCAAATCTTCCGACAGGAAAATGCCGCGATGCCCGCCCGCCTCGAGGCCTTGCGCGATGATCGCATCGGCGCCGTGGGCTTCGAGCCAGCGCGCCTCTTCAACGGTGGTCGCCGACGAGAGTATTTTCGGGCCCCAGGCTTTCACCCGCGCCAGCAATTCGGCCGAAGGCAAGCCAAAATGAAAGCTCACGACGGCGGGCTTGAATTCTCTCAGCGCGTCGGCGGCCTCGGCACTGAAGGGATTGCGCCCCGGCCCGGCGGGAATGGCGGCCGCGTCGATTCCATACTGTTTGTAATAGGGCGCAAGCGCCGCCCGCCACGCCGCTTCGCGCTCGGAGCTGGGCGTGGGCGGCGTGTGGCAAAAGAAATTGACGTTGAAAGGCTTACCGGTTTGCGCCTTGATCGCCGTGAGTTCCTTGCGCATGGCGTCGACGCCGAGCATCGCGCAGGGCAGCGAGCCCAGCGCGCCGGCATTGGACACCGCCACCGCCAGCGCGCTGCCTTGCACTCCCGCCATCGGCGCCTGGATGATCGGCAGCTCGATGCCGAGTAGTTGCTGCAGCGTCATCGTTTGAACCTCAACTTATTGCACGCTCGCGGCACGATTCACATCTTTGCGCGTAACGCCTTGACGATCTCGCCGGCGGCCGGGAAGCGGCGCGCGCGGTCCTTTGAAAATACGATAACTCCATCGGCGGCGACGTCGAACACGCCGTTGGCGCCCTTGATCAGTTCAGGCTGCGTCCCGAGTTGCTGCGTGATCTCGGCCGCCAGACTGGCGGCCTGCGGCAGGTAGTTTCAGGGCACGCAGTAAGTGATGGCGATGCGCATAGTCAGTCAATTATCCGCGATCCACGGCCAGCCATGCCACCGCTGAGCAAGTATACGATGCCGGGCACGGCTCTTTAACGGGCCTGTTTGGTAATCTGCTCCACGGAGTGCAGGTCCATGACCCAGTCGAGGGCGGATCGGCACCACTTTTGTGTCTTCGGGCGCAGCTCCGCTCGCTGGCGTACCGTACCTACGCGGAGCATGAATATCTGCGGCTCGCTTACGGCTGCCGAATAAATCGGCGTGCCGCACTCGGGACAGAACGCCTGGGCACGCTTGGAGCCGCTTTCGGCAGTCTTTATATAAATCTTTGGTTGTCCGGCACGTAAGTTAAACGCATCCTTTGCTGCGGGAACTATGGTGCGAAAGGCGGAACCCGATAGCGTCTGGCAATCCGTGCAATGGCATATCCCGACCTTGTCGGGATCGATTTCCGCGACGTAGGTGATGTTGCCGCAATGGCATCCGCCGTCGATCTTCATAAAATCTCCTTGAAGCGTTCAGTCATGTCTACGCCCTGCGAATTATCCACGATCCATCATCAACCATGCCACTCTCGATTTCGCTTCCGCAAGCGCGTCTTCTGCCGTAGCGAATACTTGATTCGAGTAATGGTTGAGCGGAAACCATCCTCTTCCATCCTCGTGATCCCTGCGGTACTCCTCGAAACCGAACGTGCCATCGGCGCGCACGAAGACATCGACGCAATGGTCGCCCGTGTCGTTTTCGAGGGATGTCACGATCCTGATCGGCGCAGACGTTTCCAACAAGCGTCTAACGTTCCGCTTGACCCGCCAAAGCCAGCGGAGAGAAGCGACGATGGCATAGGTCGTGGTCGAAGCGGCGGTTAGGCACTCTCACCTTCGTGTACTGAGCGAAATCCAAATTGCGGCCCCTTGAAAAAGCGCCAAGGTAAGCAAGAAGTAACCAAGCTCTTGAGTAAACTCCGCAAGTGCCTCAAGAGCCTGGTGTGCAGATGACTTATTTTCCACGAGTGCCTTGACGAAAGCGACGATATCCTCTTTGTTTTCAAATGGAGCTTGGTTCTCAAGTTTCGTGATGCCTTGCGCGTAAAGATCCCTATCTCGCTGGGTAAAGTCTTCTGGCTTATGCGATGACAAACAGAGGATGCCAGAAAACAATAGCCCAACGAACACGATAGCTTGAAAGACTATGTGTGCTTTCATGGCTGGGGCCTAACGTTTGACATGAGCGGCAGCCGTCAGCAGGCGAAGCCTGATGTTGGATGTCCGCTCGATGTAAGGGTTGGGCGTCATAGTACTTGGTAGCGCCGGACAAGCTATTTCTCGGCACCTGCGAGCCGAGCTTCGAGCTCACCCCAACCGTACTTGCAATATTCGTCTTGTTCCGGCCACTCCGAAGGTGGCGCCGTCAGCTCCTTGGGCGCACCCGCCTTCAGCTCGGGGCCAGAAAACTCTTTACCGAGAACAAAGCGCGTGTGTGGAGCGCGAACCATGACAAGTTCAGCGCGCGGCACAAAGGAGCTGGAGAGGGGGTCTGCACCTTGCACTCCAAGGTTCTGACTCTCGTGGTCGTAGAGAACGAGTGCTCTCTCGTTGGCTGAGTGCAAGAAGTACAGAAGGCCACCGTGTTCCGGCTCTTGGAAGCGCTTTGCCGCCGCAAATGTGTAGTGTTCCTCGACTACTGTGCCGTGCTCGATGTCTTCGCGAAGAGCGGGCCTGATGTCGCGCCACGCACGAACCCAGCGAACAGTCGAAAGGACGGCAAATACGGCGATAAGCGGCACACCTATGCCCAGCACCCACGGTCCAGCGGGACTGCCCAAACCGAAATTCACCTCGACGAACTTGCGACCGAGCCAAGCAAGCAGAAGCCAGAGAACTGCCAGCGCGAGCATTAACGCAGCCCACGTCACAAGGAAGTTCCCCGCCGCCAGCTTCCAGCGTTGCATGGGACCAGGCATCTGGCGAAGGATGCGCTCAAGCTCGTGACGCTCGGCATCGCTAGCAGGACGTTCTATGACCTGAGCAGGCATACGTTGCAAGGGGCGAGGCGATGCTCTATGGCGCCCAACGTCGATAATCAACGGCTGCCGAAGGCGGTCCGTTGCATTTACAGTTAGGTTTCTGGTGATTCAATCAACAGCTCCCGTTCCAGTATTCGTGAGGCTTCGAAAAGCAATAGTCCAATAGGTGAGCCGCCACCCAATATGCCCGACACGATAGCTAAGCCTGCGCCACCAGAACGGCCACTCGCTAGAGCACCGACGACTGAGAAAATGGCTACTGAGGCACTTGCGATCATGAGGAGAATAGCGACCATGCGAAGGATATAGAGGGGTCCAGAAGTAGCGGCCACATTGAGTTTAAATTTTCCGATGGCAACGCCAACAAATCGAAAAGCAACTAAAAGAAGAAGTATCACTGTCGGAGCCATGGCCACAATGATCAGCAGGTCTCCACCCCGCCCGAAGTTGAACACTCCAAAGACGCGCAAGAGTGAAAATCCAACGAAGAGAAGGGACACGCAGTAAATGGCTCTGACAATAATGTTCGAGGGAGCTAGCGTAATTTCCATATTGAGAAACCTAACGTAGAAGTAACCGGCGGTGCGCGGCTTCATCGCGCAGCGTCCGGTTGACTGCCGGGTTGGGCCTCGACTCAGGCATTGGCGAGCCACCTCCAGAGCGCGCGCGACACGCGTGGCAAGAACGCAAGTAGAAGCGGAACTGAGAATATGAGAATTAGAGCGCTTTTCAGAGGCGCCGAGAAATCAGTGCTCAAGTAAAAACTGATGTGCTCACGCGTCTTCTTCCAGCGCCACTCGGAGGGATCAAAATCTTTGGGCAACTCGCTGGTGAAATAGATACTCCGGCAATCAGCGCTTTTGCCTTTAAGGCAAAGATCGACAAGATAGTCGTCCGCACACCAGGTCATCGAGCCCTTGCACTCTCCCCTCGCATAGGTCTTGCATTCTTCGCCATACTGAGCCTTCAGTGAAAGCCAATTAGTGCTGGTTCGACTGAGGCAGTCGAAGAATCGTGACTCTTGCGCTTGGATGTCAATTTCTGCTTTGGTGCTGAAAGACGCGCCATAGCGAACTGCAACGTCGTTCCAGTAATAGCCAGAAACTGCTACCACCCAGATGGTGGAAAGCAGCACCCATAGGCGTCTCCTATTTACCTTAGCGAGGATGATCATAGAAGGCCCAACGTTCCCGATCAGCCGCCGTAGTAGGTCGGCTGCATCGGATGGTTATGTGCCATTCAAAGTTGATACCGCGTGATATCAAGGGAGCCGTGGAAGACGCCGAGGATGTCGATGTTTCCATCATCCTTCACGGGGTATGCGATCCGATAGTGTCCATAGAGCAGGATTCGGACGTTACGCGAGGAAGCAGGGAAGCGGTGTCCGATCTCGGGAAAACTGGCGAGGACTTGCGTCCGCTCATAGATTTCTTGAACGGTGCGAGCGGCGGCGTGGGGGCTATCTGCGGCGATGTACTCGAAGATGTCCTCGAGCCAGCGCTGAGCCTCTGCGGTCCACGCTATTGTGGCCATGAGCGGATGCGGTGCGCCATCTGCTCGTTTGAGATGGTGCGCTTCGCGTCCGAATCGGCAAGCCCGCGCTCGACCATGACGTGGAAGGCAAGCTCGCGCACGATTTCCTCGCGCGAGCTGTCGTCGGGCTGCCCTTGGATCAGGCGGGTAAGTTCTTCCTTGACGGTGGACATAGCTTAAGCCTCCGAATCACCACTATCTTGCCACAACCATTTGCCTTCGGCGAATGGCACATAACTAGAATTAGTTGACAAAAATTAGATGACAGAAATTAGGTGACAAAAATTATCTGCCCAAATGTAACAGTGATCCTGCCTCGATTCCACGAACACCAAACTTACGCGGCCTGTAGCCCGCGTTCGAATTGCACAGGCGATTGATAGTTTAACGCCGAGTGCAGCCTTCTTGCATTGTAGAACCCCTCGATCCAGTTCACGATATCAGC
>JBGPFE010000026.1:0-54064 GCA_041483135.1 Gammaproteobacteria bacterium
ACACCACGATCCCGACCAAGGCATCGCAGGTCTTCTCGACCGCCGAAGACAACCAGTCGGCGGTGACGATCCACGTGCTGCAAGGCGAGCGCGACATGGCATCCGGCAACAAGAGCCTCGGCCAGTTCAACCTGACCGAGCTCCCGGTTGCGCCGCGCGGCATGCCGCAGATCGAGGTCACGTTCGACATCGACGCCAACGGCATCCTGCACGTGTCAGCCAAGGACAAAGCGACCGGCAAGGAGAACAAGATCAAGATCCAGGCGAACTCGGGTCTCAACGAAGACGAGATCCAGCGCATGGTGAAGGACGCCGAGGCGCATGCCGAGGAAGACAAGAAGCTGATCGAACTCGTCACTGCGCGCAACCAGTGCGACGCGCTGGTGCATTCGGTGAAGAAGTCGTTGACCGAGTACGGCGACAAGCTTGCCGCGGACGAGAAAGCCAAGATCGAGACGGCGCTGAGGGAAGCCGAGGAAGCGCTGAAGAGCGACGATAAGGACGCGATCGACGCCAAGTCCCAGGCGCTCGCGGCCGCCGCGCACAAGCTCGCCGAGCAGATGTATGCGAAGGAGCAGGCGGCGCAGCAGGCGGCGCAGCAGGCGGCGGGCGGCGACGCCAAAGCCGACGCCGGCGCCAAGAAGGAAGATGGCAACGTGGTCGATGCGGAGTATGAGGAAGTGAAGGATGCGAAGAAGTGAATGGGTGAAGGAGTGAAGGAGTGAAAGGGTAAGTATTGCGGCGCAAACACCGCGACCTCCGCGTATGGCAGGCCGCAGTTGAACTGGTAGAAACCGTCTATCAGATTACTGCGGCCTTCCCGCGTGATGAGGTCTTCGGCCTGACGTCCCAGATGAGGCGCGCCGCAACTTCGGTTGCTGCAAATATTGCTGAAGGCGCCGCCAGATCAGGCACTAAAGAACTACTACGTTTCCTGAGCATCGCATCGGGTTCTCTCTCGGAACTCGACACACACATCGAGATTGCGATGAGGTTGGGGTTGATCAAAGATACGACTAAATTAGGCGCAGAAATTGACCAGGTATTTGCGCTTTTGGTGGGCCTATCCTCCTCTCTAAAACGCAAAGTGAAAGACTAACGTGTCCGCACTGTTTCACCCCTTCACTCTTTCACGTCTTCACTAATACCAATGGCAAAAAAAGACTACTACGAAGTGCTCGGCGTAAACCGGGACGCCTCCGAAGACGAGATCAAGAAGTCCTATCGCAAGCTCGCGATGAAATTCCATCCGGACCGCAATCCGGACAATCCGAAAGCCGAGGAGAATTTCAAGGAAGCGAAACAGGCCTACGAGATATTGACGGACGCCAGCAAGCGCGCGGCCTATGATCAGTACGGCCACGCCGGTGTCGACCCGTCAGCGGCGGCCGGCGCGGGATTTGCCGGCGGCGCCGGTTTCGGCAACTTCGCCGATGCATTCGGCGACATCTTCGGCGACATTTTCGGCGGCGGACGGGGCCGCTCCAACGTCTATCGCGGCGCCGACCTGCGCTACAACCTCGAGATTGCGCTCGAGGAAGCCGCGCGCGGCACCGAGACCAGGATCCGCATTCCGGCGATGGAAGAATGCGAGACCTGTCACGGCAGCGGCGCCAAGCCCGGCACGCAACCCACGACCTGCCCGACCTGCGGCGGCCACGGCCAGGTGCGCATGCAGCAGGGATTTTTCTCGATCCAGCAGACGTGCCCGAAATGCCACGGCAGCGGCAAGTTCGTGCAATCGCCGTGCCCGACCTGCCGCGGCGCGGGACGCATCAAGCAGCACAAGACGCTGTCGGTCAAGATACCGGTCGGCGTCGACGAAGGCGACCGCATCCGGCTCTCGGGCGAAGGCGAAGCCGGCGTCAACGGCGGCCCCGCGGGTGACCTGTATGTGGTGATCCACCTCAAGCCGCATACCGTATTCCAGCGCGACCACAACGACCTGCACTGCGAAATGCCGATCAGCTTCAGCACCGCGGCGCTCGGCGGTGAAATCGAAATTCCGACGCTCGACGGCTACGCCAAAATCAAGGTGCCGGCGGAAACACAGACCGGCAAGGTGTTCCGGCTGCGCGGCAAAGGAATCAAGGGCGTGCGCTCGGCGACCACCGGCGATCTGTTGTGCCATGTCATGGTCGAGACGCCGGTGAATCTGACGCCGCGCCAGCGCGAGCTGCTGACCGAACTCGAAGCGATCAACGTCAAGGACGCCGGCCGCCACAATCCACGCGCCAAGTCGTGGATGGATAAAGTGAAGGAATTTTTCGAAGGTTAACGCAGGCAGCCGCAGATAAACGCCGATCATCAGGGTGAACGAGTGAACAAGGGAATGAGTGAATACCCCCTCCCTGGCCCTCCCCCTTGCCGAAGGGGGAGGGTATCCTTCACTCCTTCACTCCTTCACTCCTTCACTCCTTCACTCGTTCACTCATTCACGGGTTCCTATCTCGCGTGGCACCATGAATTTCGTGCTGCGCGTATTGATGCGCCGGATCAGCTCCGGCCAGACGGTAGACGCATCGGCTGCAAAAATCGTATCCGCGTCGGCCTGAATCACGTGCCAGCCGCCGAGCGTAATCTCGGACTGCAACTGCCCCGGCGCCCAGCCGGAATAGCCGGCGTACGCACGAAATGCCGCCACCTTCACATCACCGCGGACAATTTTCTCGAGCATTTCGCGGTCACCGCTAAGATAAACGTCGGCCAGCACCTGGAAGCCGCGCTCGGGCCTCTCCCGCGTGCGCACCAGAAACAACATCTGGTTGCGCGCGACCGGCCCGCCGCCATATATCTGGTCGATAGCTTCAGGCACGCTCCCCAACCCTGGCACGGCTTCGCTCAATCGCGCCGCGACCGGACGGTTCACGATCACGCCGATCGGCCCGCCGCCGACCTGCGGCTCGGTGATCAACACCACCGTTTCGCGGAAATTGGGATCCAGTAAATCCGGCTTGGCAACCAGGAATACGCCGTTGGCGAGCGGCACATCGGCCGCATGCACTGACGCCGCCTGCAATAGCAGCGCGGCGAGCGACAGAAAAACCACCGGGAAAATGCGGCCAGAAGCGAGCCCGAAAATCTGATGGAACCGCCGATGAACGCAGATGAACACAGATAAACCCAAAACTCCGAGGGAGGCAGACAAGGAAATCCTTATCGACGTTTATCTGCGGTTAAACGCCTTTTCGTTTTTTAAGATCCGCAGGCGAGCGGATCAGTGTTGGGCGTAGCGGGCGTGGCAGCCGGTACGCCTATCGATTCGAGCCTCATCCCGCGGCGCACGGCGGTCATTTCGGCAACGATGGCCACCGCGATTTCCGCCGGCGTCTTGCTGCCGATCTTGAGCCCGACGGGCCCGTGCAGACGCGCGATTTCCGAAGCAGAAAGATCCAGCTCCGCAAGCCGCTTGCGGCGCTTCTCGTTGTTGAGGCGCGAACCGAGCGCGCCGACATAGAAGGCCGGGGACTTGAGCGCCTCGGTCAGCGCCGCATCATCAAGCTTGGGATCGTGGGTAACGGCGACCACGGCCAGATGCGGATCGGGATTCATTTGCAGAACGACATCGTCGGGATACCCGCGCACGAGCGTTGCTCCCGGCAGGCTCCACTCATCCGCGTATTCTTCGCGCGGGTCGCATACCGTGACCTGATAGTCGAGCGCCTGCGCCATCTGCGCGAGAAAACGCGAAGTCTGCCCGGCGCCGATGATCAGCAACCGCCAAAGCGGACCGTGTATGCTTTTCAGAATCCTGCCATCGAACTCGAGCGCGTCCGACCACCGGCCAGACTCCAGCTTCACGCTTCCCGATTCCATGTCGAGAAAGCGCGCGACCAGTTCGTGCCGCTCGATGGTAGCCAGCAGCTCTTTCAGTTGCGATTCCGCCCGTACCGGCTCAAGCACGATTTGCAGCGTTCCGCCGCACGGCAAACCGAAGCGCGCCGCCTGATCCGCGGTCACCCCGTACGTCACCACTTCGGGTTTGCCGCCGCTCATCTGATGCGCTTTGACGCGCTCGATCAGATCGTCTTCGACGCAACCACCCGAAACCGATCCCATCACATGCCCGTCGTCGCGGATCACCAGCATCGCGCCGACCGGGCGCGGCGCCGAGCCCCACGTCTTCACTACCGTGGCCAGCGTGGCCCTGCGTCCGGCCTCGAGCCAGGCGACGGCACTCTTCAGAACTTCGGTATCGACGCTATCCATAAGACTAGATTAGTGCATCGCGCATAAACGGGTCAAGCCCGCGCCGGCTCGGTTGCTAACGCACAAGGCATCGGCTAGCATCGGAACCATCAACGTATGCTCCGAACGCACCAGGCTTGTGCCCGCGCGCTGCCAATCAAGCGCCAATTACTGCCCGTCGCCGCTGCCGGGACACCATGAACGCGCCGTCGTTTCTCAAAGGACTGCTGCGGAGTGTAGTCGCCTCCGGCAATAGCACACGCACCGCTGAGCGCAAAGCCCGCAACGTGGTCGCGCTGTGCCGCGCGCTGCTGTCGGAGCGTGGCGAGGTGTCGGGAGCGGCACTGGCTCGCGAAGCGCTCACCGGGTACGAAGCGCTGCCGGCCAATGCGCTGAAGCCGTTCATCAACATGCTGGCCGCCGAGTTTTCACCCGATCCAGCCGAGATTGCGCGAATGGCTGCGGTCTATCGGCAAGACTCCTCTCCGCCCAATCTGATTGCGCTGCAGCGCGCCGTGGAACCGCCGCGCCAGGAACTGTTCAGGCGCCTCAACATGGCAGCAGGCGGCACCGCAATGCTGGTCGGCATGCGCCGCCGGCTGCTGCGCGAACTCGCATCCAATCCGCACTGGCTGGCCGTCGATGCCGATCTCGAGCACTTGTTCGACTCGTGGTTCAACCGCGGCTTTTTACGGCTCGAAAAAATCGATTGGCACACGCCGGCGATCGTTCTCGAGAAGCTGATCCAGTACGAGGCGGTGCACGAGATTGCGGGCTGGAAGGATCTGCAGCGGCGGCTTGCCGCCGACCGGCGCTGCTTCGCGTTCTTTCACCCGGCACTGCCCGACGAGCCGCTGATCTTCATTGAAGTTGCGCTGACCAACCGCATCAGCGAATCGGTCCAGCCGCTGCTCGATCCGGATTCGCGCGAGTCGAACCCCGCGCGCGCCGATTGCGCGGTCTTCTATTCGATCACCAACTGCCAGGACGGTCTGCGCGGAATTTCATTCGGCAACCTGCTCATCAAACAGGTCGTGCAGGAGCTCGGCCGCGAATTCCGGCGCCTGAAAACTTTCGCCACCTTGTCGCCGATTCCCGGTTTCCGCGCATGGCTGACCGGTATCGCACCGGAACTTGCCGCAGCGGCCCGCGGCGCCGAAGTCGCTGAGCAGCTCAAGCGCCTGCAGGATCCCGACTGGTTCAAAAAAGCGGACATTGCCGCCCGCTTGCGGCCCGTGTTGATGGCGTTGTGCGCTTACTATCTGACCGAGGCGAAAAAAGACGGCGAGCCGCTCGACCCGGTCGCGCGCTTCCATCTCGGCAACGGCGCCCGCATGGAGCAGATTGACTGGCTTGCCGACACCTCGAAACGCGGCATGCAGCTTTCCGCCGGCCTGATGGTCAATTATGTTTACCGGCTGGCCGACGTCGAGCGCAATCACGAGGCGTTTGTCACGGATCACCTCGTTGTAGCGTCACATGAATTCAAAAAACTCGCGCGCGAATGCGTGCTGTCGCGCAAAACGGACAAGTGCTAGCCATGGAAATCACGGGCGAGCAACTCATACCGAAACCGCAGCGCGAGACGTGGGACGCGATCTGCGACCCGGCGGTGCTGCAGGTCTGCATTCCCGGCTGCGAGTCGATGGAAAAAATCTCCGACTCCGAATTTCACCTGACCATGAGCGCGAAAGTCGGGCCGGTCAGCGCCAGGTTCAAAGGCAAGATCACGCTCGCCAACGTCGATGCTCCCAACGCCTACACGCTGATCTTCGAGGGCCAGGGCGGCGTCGCCGGCTTTGCGAAGGGCCAGGCCGACGTCAGACTCAAGCCCGAAGGCGGCGCGACACGCCTTGAATATGCCGCGAAGGCCATGATCGGCGGCAAGCTCGCGCAGGTCGGCTCGCGGCTGGTCGACGGCGTCGCGAAAAAGCTCGCCGAAAATTTCTTCAGCGCATTCAACAAGCACGTGTCGGGTGAAGGAGTGAAGGAGTGAAAGAGTGAAAGAGAAAAACCAAATCTCCCTCTCCCCCCAGTGATGGGGAGACGGGATTACGTTTCACATTTCACTTTTCACGTTTCACCCCTTCACTCCTTCACTTCTTCACTTCTTCACCACCTTACTTGAGCGATGACAACGGCAAGCGCAGAATAAGGTGGGGGGACGGAAAAAGTGTCAACTAACGTCTGTCACCAGATTTTTGTCAACCAATTGATGTTAGGCGCCAAAGGATAGTGTAGTGGCAATTTGGAAATTGGAACCACGGGGCGTGAATTCTCCCGATTGGAAGGCAAGCACATATCAAGGGAGAGTTATCGTGCGTGCAGACTCGGAGACAAAGGCGCGCCAAATCGCCGCTGCGGCGTTTGTTATAGGGATCAAAGTGAAAGCTGATGCAAGAAAACTTAGTGACATTCCATGGAATCAGCCATTGCTAGTTTCGGCCATCACAATACAAGACAACAATTATCAAGAAAGCGGAAACGAAGAAATAGTTGGTCCTCCGGAGGCGCTCCGAAATGCCGGCGAATTGCCACGCAATCAGGTCAATTAGGAAGAACAAATGATTGGAAAACTCTGGTTCGGACTTTCTGTAATTATAAGTGTTAGTGCGGCGTATATGTATAGGTTTGAGCCAATGTCATCTAGTACTTTAGCGGAGCTTCAAGTCTGGGATCGCTGGACTCAACGCGTTTGTATTGTTGGAATCCGAACTGACAACAAACTCATTTGCTCGAAGCAAGAACTCTATAACTTAGAACAGTAATACAAGGTTGACGCCTAACTTAGGTACGAGCGGACGCGCAAAAGCGGTGCGCCGTTCAACAAGACGTTACGAACATTAGTCCCGCTATAAAAATCACTATTACGCCAGCTGCTCTCGACGACAGAGCATCCGCAATTTTTTTCTCTGTGACCTCTGTGTCCTCTGTGGCTATCGGCTTTCAAGCCCTCATTGCCCGACTCCCATGCGCACGCTAGACTACGTGCCTCATTCGGTTCGAAACTCAATCTGCAGGAGATAAAAGCAAATGCTGAAAATCTGGGGCCGCACCAACTCGATCAATGTGCAGAAAGTGCTATGGTGCTGCGGTGAGTTGAACATTCCGTACGAGCGCATCGACGCGGGCCTGCAGTTCGGCGTCAACAACACGCCGGAGTACAAGGCGATGAACCCGAATGGGTTGGTGCCGACGATAAACGACGACGGTTTCGTTCTGTGGGAGTCGCAGGTTATCGTGCGCTACCTCGCGCGCAAGCACGGCCTGGGCACGCTCTGCCCGTCCGATCCCAAGGCCTGCGCCGACGCCGACCGCTGGATGGACTGGAACGCGACGACGGTGTGGCCGAACTTGCGGCCGATATTCTGGAACCTCGTGCGCACGCCGCCCGAGAAACGCGATATGGCGCTGGTCAACGACTCCCGCAACAAGCTCGCTGCAAGCATGGCGATCCTCGATGGGCATCTCGCCAACCGCAAATACGTGATCGGCGACGCCTTCACGATGGGCGATATTCCGCTCGGCACGGCAGTAGTGCGCTGGTTCAAGCTGCCGATCGAGCGCGAAAACCTGAAAAACCTCGAGGTCTACTACCGTCGGCTGCAAGGGCGCGCGCCGTTCAAGCAGCACGCGGATCTGCCGTTGAATTGAATGGCAAAGCTGCGGGAACGAACGGAGTAGCAAACCCGAATCGGGGTTCTTCACGCCATGCCATTCAAAAAACTTCTTGCAGCCACCCGATCGCTGGTGGCCGGTGGCGGCAGCAAAGCCGTTGACGAATCCATCGAATACCCGCTCGAGACCGAAGAAAAGCTCAATCGGCTGCACGCGCGGGCGCCCGTCGATGCGCATCTCCGCATCCTCTTCGAGCATGCGCGCGTGGGCGACGAAAACTTCGCCGATCTCTACAGCCGCTGCCTTGAGCGTACCGGCACCGCGGTAACGCCGTTCAACGTATTCCAGCGCTATCAGACCCGCTGGGATCTGGTGCAGTACTTTCTTGCCACGCTGGCTGTGTCCGGCGCGCGCACCGAGTGCGGCGTCTACCGTGGCGCCACCGCGTTGCTGCTGTGTCACGCGTGGTGCAGCCGCCAGCCCGGTTTCAACGGCGATGATTTCTATCTGATCGACAGCTATGCGGGAACCAGTCCCTCCGGCAACCACGACCTGATTCCGGTACGCGACGCCGCCGGCTCTTCGCGCATGGAAGCGTTTTTTCCCGCCGGCAAAACCGATACTACGCCCGAACTGGTGCGCGGCTTCTTCGGCGATTTTCCGAATGTGCGGATCTGCGCCGGCTGGATCCCGCAGGTATTCGCGATGCTGCCCGAGCGCGACTGGGCGTTCGTGCACCTCGATCTCACGCTGTACGAGCCGACGCTCGCCGCTCTCGAATACTTTTACCCCCGCCTCAACAAGGGAGGCGTGATCCTGTGCGACGGCTCGATTTTCTGCCCCGGCGCGCACAAGGCCTGGGAGCAGTTCTGCGCCAGGCACGATCTCGCGTCCATCGTCCTGGGCCACCGCGAGTCTATCCTCATCAAGAGCTGACAAGAGCGGTGAATCGTGAATAGTAATAAGCACACCGCGCGCGCCACCGCGGATTTTCCCCATTCCCTATTCCCTATTCCCCATTCCCCTTCACAAAATGCTCGGAAGCCTGCTCAAGCGGCTGCTGCAGCGTAGCGCCACCCGCCCTGCGGCGCCCGCGCCGCAGGCAAGCCACGGCGCGCGGGAAGCCGGTGACAACTGGCCGGGCGAAGCATTGCGGCTGCGGCAACTGGGGCGCCAGCGGGAAATCGTTGCGCTGTGCCGTTCAGTGCTGGCGCGCCAGCCCGACAATGCCGATGCGCTGAATTTTCTGGCCGCCGCGCTGCTCGCGCAGGGCGAGTCGCGCGAAGGCATCGCCTGCCTGCGCCGCGTGACCGAGCTTGCCCCGGAATCAGCGGAAGCCCGGGTAACCCTCGCGGCGGTCCTTGCCGCCACCGGTAATACGAACGGCGCGATTGAAAACTACCGGCGCGCGGTGCGGCTGCGGCCCGATCTGGCCGACGCCTCGAGCAATCTCGCGGCACTGCTGAATGCGCTCGGGCGCTACGATGAGGCGGAAGACTGCTGCCGCTCCGGTTTGCGCAGCAATGCACAACACGCCGCGCTGCATCACACGCTGGCCGGCGCGCTGTTCGAGCAAGGCCGGGTGGACGAGGCGATCGCCGAAGTGCGTGCCGCGCTCGCGTTGAATCCCGACGCGCCGGCCGCGCACAGCGACCTGCTGCGCATGCTCAACTATGCCGACGCGCAGGACCCGCTCGCCGTATACCGGGAGCACCGCGCATGGGCCGGGCGCCACGCGCGTGCGCTCGAAGACGCGGCATTGCCGCTTGACAACGATCCGGACCCGGCGCGGCGGCTGCGGGTCGGTTACGTGTCGCCATACTTCCGCAAGCATGCGGTGACATTTTTCCTTGAATCCGTGATTCAACATCACGACCGCAAGAACTATACGGTGATTCTGTACGCGGATGTAGCGCAGCCTGACGATTACTCGGAGCGGCTGCAGGCGTACGGGGCCATCTGGCGCAAAACGGCCGGCATGGACGATGCGCAACTGGCGCAGACGGTCAGGAACGATGCCACCGACATTCTGGTCGATCTGAGCGGCCATACTCCCGGCAACCGGCTGCTCGCATTCGCGCGGCGGCCGGCGCCGGTCCAAATCACGTGGAACGGCTATCCGAACACGACCGGCATGGCGGGCATGGATTACCGCATCACCGACGCTTACTGCGATCCGCCCGGGACGACCGAGCATCTGCACTCCGAAAAACTCACGCGCCTGCCCGGCATCTACATGGCGTGGCGCCCGCCGGACGACGCGCCCGGCGCCGGGCCGCTGCCCGCGCAGGGTTCAGGGCACGTCACGTTCGGCTCGTTCAACTCCTGCTACAAGATTACGCCGCGGCTCGTGGCGCTGTGGTCGCGCATTCTCGCCGGCGTGCCCGGCGCGCGGCTGATGCTGCTTACCGTCGACCGCGGCGTCGCCGCACAACGCATCCGCGATTTGTTCGCGGGCAACGGCGTCGATCCGCAGCGGCTCGACATAATGCCAAGGGTAACGCACGATGAATTTCTCGCAACCCATCAGCGGGTGGACATCGCGCTCGACGCTTATCCTTACCACGGCACCACGACGACGTGCTTCTCGCTGTGGATGGGGCTGCCCGTGGTGGTGCTGGCGGGAGCAACTCACGCCTCGCGCGTCGGCGTTTCCATGCTCAACAACGCGGGTCTGCCGCAACTCGTCGCGCAGAACGCCAATGAGTACGTCGGAATCGCGATCCGTCTCGCGGCCGATTTACCGGCACTGGCCAGGCTGCGCGCCGGGTTGCGCGACAGGCTGCGGCAATCGCCGCTCGCCGACGGGCGCGGTTGCGCGCGCAACCTGGAAAACGCATTCCGGGAAATGTGGGTGACGTGGTGCGGCAAACAAAGCGCGCTCTGACGCGCTCGATGTCCGTTGTCCCGCTGGCGCGCCGCACATTACCCCGCCGCGCCGGAAGCGGGGCTTACGTCTCAAAATCCAGCATCGCCTCCACAAATTTACGGACCCCGTGCTGCTTCATCCAGCTTGCGCTGACCTCACGCGCGGCGCGGGAAATACTTGCGTAATCGTTCCTCGCATCAAGGATGGCCTGCAGGACGGACGCCGCCGTAAAAGCATCGAATAACTTGCCGGCTCCCAGCCCCTCCACCAATTTTCCCGGGGCTGATCCGGACGGTGCGACGACCGGAATGCCGTTGGCCAATGCGGACCAGACGATGCCCGAGCCTTTGTATTTATATTCGTCGGCCCGGTAGGGAATCACCACCAGGTCGCAGGTTATTATTTCGGCCGGCAGGTTTTGCACGAACCCGAGCACCAGCCTCAACCGCGGGTTGCCTTGTCCTTCGCTGCACCCGCTGCTATCGTGCAAAACGATGTCGAATCCGTGCGCGAGCAGCTGGTCGATCAGCGTGCCGAACAGGGCCACGCCTTTTTCGTCCCGCTGATTTCCAAAAAACCCGACTGTCAGAAGCTTTTTCCCGGGACCGGGTTCGCGTATCCGGTCGAACGGGAAAGGAAATGTCTTGAGGCGGCCATCGACTGTGAGCGGCAGATACTCGTCGCGCAGCACCGGTTCGAGGATCCCCAATGCAAAGCGGACTTTTTTGCTGTGGGCCTCCGCCAGCGTACGACGCCACAGGGTCCTGCCCGCGGAATTAAGATATGTCGGCTCGACCATGATGCAGCCCGCCATCGGAATACCGGGGTCGGCGATGACACACGCGGAATGCTGGCTCGAGAACAACGTCGGCCAGATCCACAAATCCGCTGCCCGCACCCGCCGCAGATCCTCCGCCACAAGCCTCGCTGCGCGCGTGTATGCCGCGGTTTCGTCCGCCGCGGAATCACCGCCCGGCGGCCCGGAATACGGCGATACCCGGAAAATTGGCGTCAATCCGGCATGCGCCGCGATTATCCCGCGCGCATCGGCGGAAATGTCCATGTGCGAGTAGACATGAACATCGTGTCCCGCCCGTGCCAGTTCCCGCGCTACGTCAGTATCGATATCGAGATGGTGGCCGGTGGCGATCCGCAGGGCCGGATCCATGAGATTGATCAGCATGTCGGCATCGCCCTATCGGCGGGATTGAATGTTGCGCACTGGAGGACTGGGGACAAGGCCGATCCGTTGCGCGGTCAACGACGCTAATTACGGCGCCAGATAGTGCCCGTGGGCGCGTCTTCCAGGACGACGCCGGCGTCGAGCAGTTCCTTGCGGATGCGGTCGGCCTCGGCATAGTTCTTCGTCTTCTTCGCCGCCGCCCGCGCGTCGATCTGCGCCTGGATGCGAGCCGGCGTCCAGCCGTCGCCGGCCGGCGCGCCCTGCAGGAA
The DNA here is from genome assembly GCA_041483135.1 of Gammaproteobacteria bacterium. Taxonomy (GTDB): domain Bacteria; phylum Pseudomonadota; class Gammaproteobacteria; order Burkholderiales; family SG8-41; genus PALSA-1004. The sequence goes on from JBGPFE010000026.1 coordinate 12,128, forward strand.
TTCCATCGGTTTGCGCTGCAATAAGCCAAGCGTCGCCGCCAGCGACTTGAGCAACACCGCCGCGTCGCGCGAGTTGCCGCGATTCACTTCATTCGCAAGCTCGAACAGGACTGCGACCGCTTCCGGCGTGTTGAAATCATCGTTCATGACATCGCGGAAACGCGCAGCGTGAGGATTGCTCCAGTCCACCGGCCCGGCCTCGACGGCATGCGCTTTGAGCGCGGTGTAAAGTGTGATGAGCGATTGCCTGGCGTCGTCGAGATGGTGGTCGGAGTAATTGAGCGGGCTGCGGTAATGCGCGCGCAGGATGAAGAAGCGCACGACCTCGGCGTCGTACTTGGCGAGTATCTCGCGCACGGTGAAGAAATTGCCGAGCGACTTCGACATCTTCTCGTCGTCGACGCGCACGAAGCCGTTGTGCATCCAGTAATTGACGAAAGTGTTTCCATGCGCGCCTTCGGACTGCGCGATCTCGTTCTCGTGGTGCGGGAACTGCAGGTCCTGCCCGCCGCCGTGGATGTCGAAATGCTGGCCGAGCAGCGTGCTCGACATCGCCGAGCATTCGATGTGCCAGCCAGGCCGGCCCTGCCCCCACGGGCTCGGCCACTGCGGCTCGCCGGGCTTGGCGCGTTTCCACAGTACGAAGTCGAGCGGATCGCGCTTCGCCTGCGTAATCTCGACGCGCTCTCCGGCGCGCAGGTCCTCGAGCGAGCGCCCGGACAGCTTGCCGTAGCCTGGAAAATCGCGCACCGAATAGTTGATGTCGCCGTCCGGCGCGACGTAAGCGAGCCCTTTACTCTCGAGCAATCTGATGATTTCCTGCATCTGCGGAACGAATTCGGTCGCGCGCGGCTCGAAGTCGGGTTTGAGCACGCCGAGCGCGGCGGCGTCTTCGTTCATCGCCTGGATGAAGCGCGTGGTCAGAACATCGATCGGTTCCTTGTTTTCGGCGGCGCGCTTGATGATCTTGTCGTCGATATCGGTGATGTTGCGCACATAGATCACGGCATAGCCCGCGGTACGCAGCCAGCGCGTGACCATGTCGAACACCAACCACACCCGCGCGTGGCCGAGGTGGCAATAGTCGTAAACCGTCATGCCGCAGACGTAAATGCGCACCTGGCCCGGCGCGATCGGCTTGAATTCCTGTTTATCGCGGGTCAGCGTGTTGTAGAGCTTGAGCATGGCAGCGGAATGGCGACGTGATAAGAGGCTTCCGGCACACCCGCCCTCATACCCGTGGCAGGCGGGGTTTGCGCCCGCTGGCCGCCTGATGGGGCGCCGGGAGCGGGCTGGCCGCAGTCAGGGCTGCGGCGGGACGTGTTTAATTTGGCCGGGGTTCTTGGTAAAATCTTTAGGTTTGGTGAAGTAACACCCTGAAATTACGAAAAGTATAGCACAATGACGCCTATGCCCGCGGTTACCCGGATCGCCCTGTTGCTTGCCAGCCTGCTGATGGCGCCCTATGTCGGCGCGCAGAGCGACGATTATCAGGAAGCCGCCAAACTGTTCCGTGCCGGCCAGCAAGCGCAGGCGCTCGAACGCGTCGATGGTTTTCTCAAAACCAATCCCAAGGATGCGCGTGGACGTTTTCTCAAGGGCTTGATCCTCACCGAGCAAAGCAAGTCGGCCGATGCGATCAAGATCTTCACGGGGCTGACCGAGGATTACCCGGAGTTGCCGGAGCCCTACAACAACCTTGCCGTGCTGTACGCGCAGCAGGGCCAATACGACAAGGCGCGCACCGCGCTCGAAATGTCGATCCGCACCCACCCGAGCTATGCGACCGCGCACGAAAACCTCGGCGACATCTACGCCAAGATGGCGTCCCAGGCCTACGACAATGCGCTGCAATTCGACAAGAGCAACACCGCGGCCCAGACCAAGCTGGAATTGATCAAGGAGCTGTTCTCGAGCAGCGCGCGCGGCACCAAACCGCCGGCGAGCAAGGTCGATTCCGGCACCAAAGTGACGCCGACCGTAATGGCCTCCTCCAAACCCGCTCCCCCCGCACCGCCGGCGGTAACCACGCCGGCCGCAAAATCCACTCCCGTCGGACAGCCCGCCAAACCGGCCGCCGACCCCGCGAGCGAAGTGATCAAGACCGTCAGCAGCTGGGCCAAAGCGTGGTCGGACAACGACGTCAACGGCTACTTTGGTTTTTATGCGCCCGATTTCCAGCCGCCCGGCGGCGAACCGCGCAGCGACTGGGAAGCGGCACGCAAGGCGCGCATCGCCAAGCCGAAGAAAATCGAAGTCCACGTCGAATCGCCGAAAATAAAATTTGCCGGCAACAACCGCGTCACGGTCACGTTCCGCCAGAGCTACCGCTCGGCGAGCCTTAAAGTGGCGAGCACCAAGACGCTGGTGATGGTCAAAGCCGGCGACCGCTGGCTGATCCAGCAGGAACGCGTCGGCAGTTGATGGCCTGGATGAAATTATTCCGTACCGGCAGGATCAGCCTGCTGCCGCAGCTGATCGCGGTCATTGCGCTCGGCGCCTGCGCCTGCCACGCCGTGGCAATGGGAGGGCGGCAGCCGGTGCCGAAACCGGCCTCTCTCGCCAGCCAGCCGCAGCTCGAACCCGAGGCGATGCTGGTCAAGACGCTGATCGAGATCCGCAACAACCGGCTCGACGCGGCGCTTGCCGAAGTCGAGAAAGTCATCGAGAGCTATCCGAATTTCCGGCTGGCGCACCTGCTCAAGGGCGATCTGCTGCTGGCGCGCGCACGGCCGCTGCGCGAGCTCGGCGAGGCGCCGAACGCACCGCGCGAGCGCATCAAGGATCTGCGCGACGAAGCACGGGTGCGGCTCGCGCGCTATCAGTTCGAGCGGCCCACCGACCGCGTGCCCAGGTATCTGCTGCAGCTCGATCCCGACCAGAAGCAGGCACTGATCGTCGACACCCGCCAATCGACGCTCTACGTGTTCGAAAACAACAACGGCGTGCCCCGATACGTCGCCGACTATTACATCAGCAGCGGCAAGAACGGAGCCGACAAGACCCGGCAGGGCGACAAGAAAACCCCGCTCGGCGTTTATCACGTCACCGCCAATCTGCCGCGCGAAAAATTGGGCGATTTCTACGGCGCCGGCGCCTATCCGATCAGCTATCCGAACGAGTGGGACCGGCGCGAGGGCCGTGACGGCAACGGCATCTGGCTGCACGGCACGCCCTCCGACACCTACAGCCGGCCGCCGCGCGCGAGCGACGGTTGCGTGGTGCTCACCAACCAGGACCTCGAAGTCATCGGCAAGAGCCTGCTGATCGGCGTGACGCCGGTCATCATTACCGAAAGCATCGACTGGGTGAAGCCGGAGGCGCTCGATGGGTTGCGCAAGGACCTGCTGCAGAACGTGGAGGACTGGCGCCGCGACTGGGAAAGGCTCGACACTGAAACCTACCTCAAGCACTATGCGCCGGGATTCTCGTCCGGAGCGCAGGATCTTGCGGCATGGTCGCAGCAAAAGCGCCAGGTCAATTCCGCCAAGTCATGGATCAAGGTCAAGATCGATCGCGTCAGCGCCTTCCTCTATCCGGGCCGCGACGATCTGGCGGTCGTTACTTTCGACCAGGACTATTCGAGCAGCAATCTCACGAATCAGATGAAGAAGCGCCAGTACTGGATCAACGAAAACGGTTCCTGGCGCATTCTTTACGAAGGCGGAGCGTAAGAATTACAGTTTCGAGTTTCGAGTTTGACAACACATGGCCGGCATCCGCCGGCCCGTTTTTTGCGAGGCGCCATGTTTAAAACTTTCAGCACCCTGTTCATCATCGCCGCTTTGCTGCTGTCGCTGCCGGCGTCGGCCGCCGACCCGCAGGTCGAGCTCAAGACCACCATGGGCACGATCACGCTCGAGTTGTATGCAGACCGAGCGCCGAAGACGGTCGAGAATTTCCTGCAATACGTGCGTCAGGGCCAGTACAAAGGCACCATCTTCCACCGCGTCATTCCCGGCTTCATGATTCAGGGTGGCGGCTTCAACGTCGACTTCGTGGAAAAACAAACCCGCGCGCCGATTCAGAATGAGGCGGCGAATGGCCTCAGGAACGAAGTCGGCACGATCGCTATGGCGCGCAAGCCTGATCCGAATTCGGCAACGGCGCAGTTCTTCATCAACGTCAACGATAACCTGGCGCTCAATTTCGCGCCCGGCAATCCGGGCTACGCGGTGTTCGGCAAGGTGGTCAAAGGCATGGACGTCGTCACCAAGATCGCCGCCGTCGATACCGGGCCCGGTCCAGCGCCACAGTTCCAGAACGTGCCGCGCAAGCCGATAATCATCGAGGAAGCAAAAATGCTTGCTGCTGCGAAGCCAGCCGCTAAATAAACCGCCGGCTCGCATTCCCTTCACTCATTCACCCTTCACTCCTTCACTCACTTATGGTCAAACTGCACACCAATCACGGCGTCATCACCATCGAGCTCGACGCGGCCAAGGCGCCGGCCACGGTCGACAATTTTCTCAACTACGTCAAAAGCGGGCACTTCAACAACACGATTTTTCATCGCGTGATCGACGGCTTCATGATCCAGGGCGGCGGCTTCGAGCCCGGCATGAAACAGAAACCTACCGGCGCGCACATCAAGAACGAGGCAGACAACAAGCTCAAGAACGACAATTACACGCTTGCAATGGCGCGCACGGGGGACCCGCATTCGGCAACGGCGCAGTTCTTCATCAACGTCGCGAACAACGATTTCCTCAACCACAAAGCGCCCAACCCGCAGGGCTGGGGCTACTGCGTGTTCGGCAAAGTCACCGCCGGTACCGAGGTGGTCGACAAGATCAAGGGCGTCAAGACCGGCAACCGCGGCGGACACCAGGACGTGCCGGTCGAAGACGTGGTGATTCAGAAAGCGGAAGTGGTCTAGAAGCGTGTGATGAGTAATGAGCAATGGGTGATGATCTCAACGGCAGCATTTGGCTCTTTCCATAACTCATAACTCATTACCCATCACTAAAAATGCACAGCGTTTTTGTTTCCGACCTGCATCTCTGCCCCACCCGTCCTGCGATCAACAAGATTTTCTTTGACTTCCTGCACGGCCCGGCCGTGCAGGCCGACTCGCTTTACATCCTCGGCGACCTGTTCGAATACTGGGCCGGCGACGATGATGATGATCCGTTCAACGTTTCGGTATTGAGCGCGCTGCACGAACTCGCCGGCCGTGGCGTTTCGCTCTACCTGATGCACGGCAATCGCGATTTCCTGATCGGCGGGCGCTTTACTGCAGCGTGTCATGCAAGGCTGCTGCCCGATCCAACGCTGGTGAACCTCTACGGCACGCCGACATTGTTGATGCACGGTGATACGCTGTGCACCGACGACGTCAAGTACCAGAAATTCCGCGCTGAAGTGCGGGATATGGAATGGCAGAGGAAATTTCTTGCGCAACCGCTGGCGAGCCGCAAGCAAGTCATCGCCGGGCTGCGCGCGGACAGCACCAAAGAAAAAAAGCTCAAGACCGAAGCGATCATGGACGTGACTGTTACTGCGGTGGAAGCCGAACTACGCAATCACGGCTACCCGCGCCTGATCCACGGCCATACCCACCGGCCGGCGCTGCATCAGCACATGGTTGACGGACATCGCTGCGAGCGCTGGGTGCTCGCCGACTGGTACACGAGCGGCAGCTACCTCGCGTGCGATACGGCGGGCTGCCGCGCGATCAAACTCCCAAGCGCCTGAATCGCCTCTAAGCCAGTCCCCGCGCCAGATCGGCCTTGATATCGTCGAGCGCCTCGAGGCCGACCGCGACCCGCAACAATCCATCGCTGATGCCGGCCGCTGCACGAGCCTCCTGCGTAATGCGTCCGTGAGTCGTCGTGGCCGGATGGGTGATCGTGGTCTTGGTGTCGCCGAGATTGGCGGTGATTGATATCAGCTGCGTGTTGTCCACCACTTTCCAGGCCGCATCCTTGCCGCCCTTCACCTCGAACGACACGATCCCGCCGCCATTCTTCTGCTGCTTCATCGCGAGCGCATGCTGCGGGTGGGACGGCAGGCCGGGATAGAACACGCGCTCGATCCCGGGTTGCTGCTCGAGCCAGCGCGCGAGTTCGAGCGCACTTGCCGATTGTGCTTCCAGCCTGATTCTCAGCGTTTCGAGGCCCTTCAAAATCACCCACGCGTTGAACGGGCTCAAGCTCGGTCCCGCCGTGCGCAGGAAACCGAACACTCCCTCGTAAATCACGCTCTTTTTGCCCAGCACCGCGCCGCCGAGCACCCGGCCCTGACCATCGAGATACTTGGTCGCCGAGTGGATCACGATGTCGGCGCCGAGCTCGATCGGTTTCTGCAGCACCGGCGTACAGAAGCAGTTGTCGACCGCGAGCAGCGCGCCGGCCTTTTTCGCGACCGCGGCAAGCACCGGAATATCGGAGATTTCGGTCAGCGGGTTGGACGGCGTTTCGAGGAACAGCAGCCGGGTATTCGGCTTCACCGCTTTCTGCCACGCCGCGACGTCGGTCGCCGAAACGAAAGTCGATTCGAGCCCGAAGCGCTTGAGGATGTTGTTGAAGAGTTGCACCGTCGCGCCGAACACGCTGTGCGACACGATCACGTGGTCGCCGGCCTTCGAGAGCCCCATGACCATCGCCAGGATCGCCGACATGCCGGAGGCGGTCGCGATACAGCACTCGGCGCCTTCTAACGCCGCGAGCCGCTCCTCGAACACCTTCACCGTCGGGTTGGTGAAGCGCGAGTAGATCGGGCCCTTCTCGCGCTCAGCGAAGCGCTCGGCAGCCTGCGCCGCCGTCTTGAAGACGAAGCTCGAAGTCAGATAGAGCGCCTCCGAGTGCTCGCCGAACTGGCTGCGCTCGATGCCGGCGCGCACCGCCAGCGTGTCCAATTGGTATTTGTCGGTCATCGCACTTCCATCCCAAAAAATAAAAAACCCGATCAGCTTGCGCGGACCGGGTTCTGGCTCGCTTTAGCCGTATTTATAAAGCGCCCGCAAGCTGATATCAAATCGGCGCAGATCGGAAGTTACCCGCTCCGGGGTAACTTGTCAAATCTCGACAGGGTCAGTCCACCACCTCCAGATTCAGATCGAGCTGCGTCGCCGCCAGCTCGGCCTGCCTGGCGCCGTCGCGGCGCTGCGCCTCGACGCCGTCGAGATATTCCTTGGTGACATCACCGGTGATGTAGACGCCGCTGAAGCATGAGGCTTCGAAGCTCGTGACCTTGGGATTGACCGAATGCACGTCCTCGATCAGCGCGTCGAGGTCCTGGTAGATCAGCCGGTCGGCGCCGATCTCGCGCGCAATCTCGTCGTCCGTGCGGCCGGTCGCGATCAGCTCCTCGCGCGTCGGCATGTCGATGCCGTAGACGTTGGGGAACCGCACCGGCGGCGCGGCGGAGGCAAAGAACACCTTGCGCGCGCCGGATTCGCGCGCCATCTGCACGATCTCCCGGCTCGTATTCCCGCGCACGATCGAATCGTCGACCAGCAGCACGTTCTTGCCCTTGAACTCCATGTCGATCGCGTTCAGTTTCTGGCGCACCGATTTCCTGCGGGTCGCCTGTCCGGGCATGATGAAGGTGCGGCCGATGTAGCGGTTCTTGATGAAGCCCTCGCGGTACGGCAGGTCGAGATACTTGGCGAGCTGCATCGCCGCGGGCCGGCTCGAATCCGGGATCGGAATCACGACGTCGACCTCCAGGTCCGCATGCCCGCGCCGGATCTTGTCGGCGAGGCTCTCGCCCATGCGCAACCGCGTCTCATACACCGAGATGCCGTCGATCACCGAGTCCGGCCGCGCCAGGTACACGTATTCGAAGATGCACGGGTTGAGCGTCGGATCGAGCGCGCACTGCTGCGCGTAGAAGTGCCCGTCTTCGTCGATGAAGATCGCCTCGCCGGGTGCTACGTCGCGCACCAGCTCGTAACCAAGCGCATCGAGCGCGACCGACTCCGAGGCGACCAGGTAGTCGGTGCCGTGCTCGGTCTCGAGCTTGCCGAACACCAGCGGCCGTATGCCGTAGGGGTCGCGGAACGCGAGCAGGCCGTAGCCGGCGATCATCGCCACCACCGCATAGGCGCCGCGGCAGCGCCGATGCACGCCCGATACCGCAGCGAAAATGGTCGCCGGGTCGAGCTTGTAGTTGGCGGCGCCCTCCTGCAGCTCGTGCGCGAGCACGTTGAGCAGCACCTCGGAATCGGAATTGGTGTTGACGTGGCGCAGGTCCTGGCGGAACAGCTCCCCTTTGAGCTTGGCGGTATTGGTCAAATTGCCGTTGTGTCCGAGCACGATGCCGAATGGCGAATTGACGTAAAACGGCTGCGCCTCAGCCCCCGACCACGCCGAGCCGGCGGTCGGATAGCGTGTGTGGGCGATGCCGCAGGCGCCAAGGAGCGCGCGCATGTTGCGGGTGCGGAACACGTCGCGCACCATACCGCCGCCCTTGTGCATGTGGAAAGTCGCGCCTTCGGCGGTGACGATGCCGGCCGCGTCCTGGCCGCGATGCTGCAGCACCAGCAGCCCGTCATACAGCAGCTGGTTGACCTGCTTCTTTGCTACAGCGCCAAGGATGCCGCACATAACGTTCCCTATTCGTAGTTGATGTGCTTCGACAAGTCGTATGGTAGCCAGACTTTAACCACCTTGGCCAGCGCTTCGAGCGGCGCGCTCGACATCGCGTGCCGCCACACCGGCTGGCGCGGCAAAGTCGTCAATCCCGCCAGCAGTACCACCACCATCACGATCGCCAGCCCACGCACCAATCCGAACACTGCGCCGAGCGCGCGATCGACCAGGCCGAGACCCGCTTTCTTGAGCAGGCCCGACACCGCGATCGCGAGCAAGGTCAGCAGCAGCAGTACCACCAAAAATACGATCAGAAAAGCCGCCAGCAACCGCAACGACTGGTCCGGTATCGCCGCCGGCAGCAGCGGCGCGACGGCGGTTGCATAAATCTGCGCTGCCAGAAACGCCACGATCCATGACGCCAGCGCCAGCAGTTCGCGCACCAGACCGTGCATGATGCTCAACAGGACCGATATTCCGATAATCGCCAAGACCGCGTAATCGAACCAGGTCATGTCCTGACGTTCACCTGGGAACGATGTTGCCGTTCAATCCCACGTCCTTCAATTTATCGCGCATCTTTTCCGCTTCGCCGCGCGACGCGAACGGGCCGGCCCGCACGCGCGTCACGTTGCCTTTCGCGGTCGGCACCACTTCGGTATACGACTTGATGCCGGCGGCCGCGATTTGTTCCTGCATCTGCTTCGCTTTGTCGGCGTCCTTGAGCGCCGCGACCTGGACGACGAAGCCGGCCTTGGCGTCGGCCGCGGGTTTCGCCGCCGGCTTGGGCGCGGGTGCGCTCTTGGCGGGCGGTTTCGCGGCAGGCTTGGCTGCGGGCTTGGCCTGCGGCTTGGGCTGTTCCGGCGCGGTCTTTTTCGGCGGCGCCGCTTCGGTATCGTAGGCGGGCGGTATCGGTACCTCCGCGACGGGTTTCCCGGCCGGCGCTGAAGCAGCTACCTTGGGCGGCTCGCTTGGAGCGGGCGTATCGGACTTGGCAGGAGCCTCTGCCATTGGCTTGGCCGCGGATTTGGCCTCCGGCGCGCCGGGGGCGACCGGCACGATTTTGGAGGTGAAAACACCCGCATTGGGCGAGGGAATCTGGATATTGATGTCCTGGTTGACCGGTTTCGGCTCGTGGTCGAGGACCATCGGCAGAAACACGGCGACGATGGTCACCAGGGCTATCGCGCCGATCAGCCGCCGGCGCGCGCGTTTTCTGAGTTGTAGTTCTTCTTCGCTAATCGATTTCGCCATGTTCGTCCGGATTGACTGCCTCACCCCGCCCGCGCGTTCGCGCGTTGCCGCTCGCGCATTACCGCGGCGACGGTAAGAAACGATCCGAAAACGATGATTTTATCATTTTCGGCGGCCATTATACAGGCTGCGCGCCACGCCCCGGCCACATTTTCTAACTGCGTGACCGGCGTTGCGACACCCGCGCGCGCAACCTCCATTGCGAGTTGCTGCGCAGCCATGCCACGCGGTCCTTCCGCCGTGGCGATCTGCCAATGCGTTATGCGGTCCTTGACCGCATTGACCACGCCGGCAACGTCCTTGTCCTGCAACATCGCAAACACCGCGATCGTTTTACCCCCTGCCGGCATGCTGTCGAGATTGGCAGCCAGCGCGCGCGCGGCGTGGGGATTATGCGCGACGTCGAGGATCACCTGCGGCCGGCCGGGCAGCACCTGAAAGCGGCCGGCGATTTCGGCTTGCAGCAACCCGCTGCGGATATCCTGCGCCGTCACCGGTACGCGCCCGCGCAGCCGATCGAGCGCGGTGATGCACGCCGCCGCGTTGGCAAGCTGGCAGGCGCCGCGCAGCACCGGATGCGGCAGGCCGTGACGTTTGCCGCCCGGCCCCCAGTAGCGCCATTGGGTTTTGTCCGCGGCATGACCGAAATCGCGGTCGATCAGCAGCAGATCGGCGCCGATATCGCGTGCGTGCGTGAGCAGGGCCGCCGGTGGATCAGCGTCGGCGCAGACCGCGGGCCGTCCCGCGCGGAAAATTCCCGCCTTCTCGAACCCGATCGCCTCGCGCGTGTCGCCGAGGTAATTCTGATGATCGAGGTCAATGCTCGCCACCAGTGCGCAGTCGGCGTCAAATGCATTGACCGCATCGAGCCTGCCGCCGAGACCCACTTCGAGTATCGCGACTTCAATTCCGGCCTCGGCGAAAGCGAGCATCGCCGCGAGCGTGCCGAATTCGAAATACGTGAGCAGCGTATCACCGCGCGCGGATTCGATGCGTTCAAACGCGCGGCACAATACACCGTCATCCGCCTCCGTACCGCCAATGCGCACGCGCTCGTTGTAGCGCAGCAGATGCGGCGAGGTATAGCAGCCGACGCGATAGCCGGCATGCAGCAGCATCGCTTCGAGCATCGCACAGCACGAGCCCTTGCCGTTGGTGCCGCCGACGGTAATGATGGGGTAGCGGGCATCGAGCGCGAGCGCCTGTCTGACCTGCGCAACGCGCTCGAGGCCCATTGCGATGGTCTGCGGATGCAGTTGTTCGAGATGCTCGAGCCATTGCGCGAGAGTTTCTGGTTTCGAGTTTCGAGTTTCGAGTTGAGTTCGCGGATTCACGAGAGTTACAGCCTCGGCGGCAGAATCGAATGCGCAGTGAATACGCTGCTGATTACAGGTTGAGCCGGGTTTTTAACTCGAAACCCGAAACTTCCAATGCGAAACTGCTCAGGCCGCCGCAGGCAGCTTGAGCAGCAGCGTGATCAGGTTGGCGAGCTTGTCGCGCATTTCGCGCCGATCGACGATGAGATCGATGGCGCCGTGCTGCAGCAGAAATTCCGAGCGCTGGAATCCCTCGGGCAGCGTTTCGCGCACGGTCTGCTCGATCACGCGCGGCCCGGCGAAGCCGATCAGCGCGCCCGGCTCGGCGAACACGGCGTCGCCGATCAGCGCAAAGCTCGCCGATACGCCGCCCATGGTCGGATCGGTGAGCACCGAAATGAACGGCAGTTTCGCGGCTCCGAGCTGGCTCAGCGCCGCGCAGGTTTTCGACATCTGCATCAGCGACAGCAGCCCCTCCTGCATGCGCGCGCCGCCGCTTGCGGTAAAGCACACGAACGGCAGCTTCTGTTCGAGGCAGACGTGCACGCCGCGCACGAAGCGCTCGCCGACCACCGAGCCCATCGAGCCGCCGAGGAACCTGAATTCGAACGCGGCAGCGACCAGCGGGATGGTCTTGATGCTGCCCTGCATCACCACCAGCGCGTCATCTTCCTCGGTTTCTTTCTTGGCTTCCTCGAGACGCTCGGTATAGCGCCGGCTGTCCTTGAACTTGAGGGTGTCGATGGGAACAACCTCGTAGCCGATCTCGTAGCGGCCGTCGGCGTCGAGCAGATAATCGAGGCGCTCGCGCGCCGTGAGGCGGTTATGGTGGCTGCACTTCGGGCAGACGAACAGGTTTTGTTCGAGATCGGTGCGATACAGCACCGCTTCGCAGGAATCGCACTTGCTCCACAGCCCTTCCGGAACCACCTTTTTCGGGCTGCCGGTGTCGCGTTTGATCTTGGGCGGCAGTAATTTCTGTAACCAGCTCATGGGCTTATGGCCTCAGCGATCGAGTGCGCTGCGGATATCCTTAACCAGAACCGAGATATTGTCCAGTACGCGTTCGCGCGGGCTCGCTTCGACTTCCTGCACCAGCCGGCTGCCGATAATGACGGCATCGGCGATTTTAGCGACCGCACACGCGGTTGGCGCGTCGCGGATGCCGAAACCGACGCCGATCGGCAGCTTGATGTGCGAGCGGATCCGGGGAATTCTGTGAGCTATCTCAGCGAGATCGAGGTGCGCCGCGCCGGTCACGCCGCGCAGCGAAACGTAGTAGATGTAGCCGCGCGCGTACCGCGCCAACTGCTTGATGCGCGGCTCGGTGGAAGTCGGCGCCAGCAGAAAAATGGCGTCGATCTCGCGCTGCGCGAGCAGTTCCGACAGCCGCGCCGATTCCTCGGGCGGATAATCGACCACCAGCACGCCATCGACGCCGGACGCGCGCGCCGCATCGGCGAACTTGTCGTAGCCCATCGCCTCGATCGGATTGGCATAGCCCATCAGGACTACCGGCGTTTTACCGTTGGTCTTGCGGAATTCGGCGACAAAGCCGAGCACATGTTTCAGGGAAGTGCCGTGTTTCAAGGCGCGCTCGCTCGAGCGCTGTATCGTCGGCCCGTCCGCCATCGGATCGGAGAACGGCACGCCGAGCTCGATCACGTCGGCGCCGGCAGCGGCGAGCGCGTGCATGAGCGGCACCGTCATCGCCGGGTCAGGGTCGCCGGCGGTAACGAACGGGATCAGCGCCTTGCGGTTCTCTTTCCTGAGCGCGGCGAAGGTGGCGGCGATGCGGGACATCAAAAAGGCCGTGAAAAGTGATAAGTGATAAGTGAAATGCAAATGCCCACGATGGTTCTACGTTTCACGTTTCACCCTTCACGTTTCACTGGAAATTGAGGCCTGACTTCTCGGCGACGGTATGCATGTCCTTGTCGCCACGGCCCGACAGGTTGACGAGCAGGATCTGGTCCTGGCGCATGCGCGGCGCCATTTTCGCCGCATAAGCGAGCGCGTGGCACGATTCAAGCGCGGGAATGATGCCCTCGAGCCGGCACAACTGGTGGAACGCCGCGAGCGCCTCGTCATCGGTCACCGCGACGTATTCAGCGCGGCCGCTGTCTTTCAGCCATGCGTGCTCGGGGCCGACACCGGGGTAGTCGAGTCCGGCCGAGATCGAGTGCGTTTCGATGATCTGGCCGTTGTCGTCCTGCATCAGGTACGTGCGGTTGCCGTGCAGCACGCCGGGTTTGCCGGCGCACAGTGTCGCCGCATGCTTGCCGCTCTCGAGGCCGTAACCCGCGGCCTCGACACCGACCATGCGCACCTGTTTGTCGTCGATGTACGGGTAGAACAGACCCATTGCATTCGAGCCGCCGCCGACGCATGCGAGCAGTACATCGGGCTGGCGCCCGACCATCTCCTGCATTTGCTGCTTCGCCTCGATGCCGATCACCGACTGGAAGTCGCGCACCATCATCGGATAAGGGTGCGGGCCGGCGACGGTGCCAATGATGTAGAACGTATTGTTGACGTTGGTGACCCAGTCGCGCATCGCTTCATTGAGCGCGTCTTTGAGCGTCTTCGAGCCGCTTTCGACCGGCACCACGGACGCGCCGAGCAGCTTCATGCGGTAGACGTTCTGCGCCTGGCGCTTGATGTCCTCGGAGCCCATGTAGACCACGCATTCCATGCCGTAGCGCGCGGCCACCGTCGCCGCCGCCACGCCGTGCTGGCCGGCGCCGGTTTCGGCGATCACGCGCGGCTTGCCCATGCGCTTCGCGAGCAGCGCCTGCCCGACCGTGTTGTTGATTTTGTGCGCGCCGGTATGATTCAGGTCCTCGCGCTTGAGATAAACCTGCGCGCCGCCGAAATGCTCGGTCCAGCGCTTCGCGTGGTAGACCGGGCTCGGCCGGCCGACGTAATGCTTGAGCTCGTATTCGAACTCGGCGCGGAATTCCGGATCCCGGCGGTAGCGCGCGTACGCGGCCTTGAGCTGATCGAGCGCCTCGATCAGCGTCTCGGCGACGAACACGCCGCCATACGGCCCGAAATGCCCTTTATCGTCGGGCAGGTCATACATCTGCACTGCACACCTCTTTCATGAAAGCCGCGATTTTGCGTGGATCCTTGATGCCGGGACTCACTTCGACGCCCGAGCTGACATCGACCGCCCACGGCCTGACGCGGCGTATCGCGTCCGCGACGTTGTCGGGGTTGAGGCCTCCGGACAATATCACCGGCAGCGGCAACTCGCGCGGGATCAGGCTCCAGTCAAACGCGGTGCCGGTGCCGCCGTGCGCGCTTTCGACAAAAGCATCGAGCAGCAGCCCGCGCGCTGCGCTGTGAAGTCGCGCGTATTGTAACAAATCCAGCCCCGCTCTGACGCGTACCGCCTTGATGTAAGGCACCCGAAACCGGCCGCACAACGCAGGCGTTTCCTCGCCGTGAAACTGCAGCAGATTGAGCGGCACCTGCTCGAGCACGCGCTCGACTTCGTTCGCTTCCGGATTGACGAACAACCCGACTGCGTTAACAAATGGCGGCAGCGCGCGGATGATTTCAGCAGCGCGTTGCGGCGCCACGTGACGCGGGGTCTTCGCGTAAAAAATGAAACCGAGCGCGTGCGCGCCGAACCCCGCCGCTGCGAGCGCGTCCTCAGCGCGCGTAATGCCGCAGATTTTTATTGCCGTAGTCATTGTTCCGCCCGCTCACTCATCATGGTCTGAAAACCATACGCCGCGCGCTGCGTGCGGCAGCCCCCACTTCGCATCATAACCGACGTGCGCGAGATACAATCCCGCCGCCTCCAGCGTCGGCGCCGCGAGCTTGCGATCACGACTTGCCAGCACCTCGCCCATCCACGCCGGATCGTACTTGCCTTTACCGATGTAAACCAGGCTGCCGACGATGTTACGCACCATATGGTGCAGAAATGCATTGGCGGCGAGATCGAACACCACGTAATCGCCGCTCTTGCGAATTTCGAGGCGCCGCAACTCGCGCACCGGTGATTTCGCCTGGCATTCGGCCGAGCGAAACGCGCTGAAGTCGTGCTCGCCTACCAGTTGCTGCGCGGCCGCGCGCATGCGGTCGAGGTCGAGCGGCAGGTGAAACCAGCCGACGCGCCCATGGTTGACCGCAGGACGCAGCGGGTGGTTCAACAGCACGTAACGGTAACAGCGCTCGTATGCCGAGTAGCGCGCATGGAATTCTGCCGCCACCAGATGTGCCCAGAGCACTGCCGCGCCCTCGGGCAATAACGCATTAGTGCCGCGCACCCATGCCGAATCGGGGCGCTCGACGCCCGCGTCGAAATGCACGACCTGCGCCAGGGCGTGAGCGCCGGCATCGGTGCGTCCGGCGCAAATCGTTGCGACCTTCACGCCCGCGATCCCGGTGAGCGCGCGCTCGAGCGCGTCCTGCACCGCGCATCCCGACGGCTGGGTCTGCCAGCCGCAGAACGCGGCTCCGTTATACTCGAGTCCGAGTGCAATGCGTGACATGATGAATTCGCACGTCCAAAAAACAACTGCCGCTCAGATCATGGACCTGGCGGCAGTCTTTGGACCGTAAAGCGGGTCAGCCGAGACTTTCGAGCAGCTTCTTCGCTTCGGCCTGCTGTCCGGCGTCGCCGTCCTTGATCACTTCCTGCAGGATCTCGCGCGCCCCGTCCTTGTCGCCCATTTCCTGATAGGCCTTGGCCAGATCGAACTTGGTCTGCACGTCGTACCAGTGATCGTCCTTGGCGCCGCCTTCGGCTTGCGGCGCCCCTGCCTTGGGTGCTTCGTCGAGACGCAGATTGATGTCGTCGAGCTTCAACTCGGGCGCGAGCGGCGCGGCAGCGCCGGCGGTATCGCCCAGATCGAGCTTGAAATCGGGTGCGAGCGGAGCCATGCTGCCGGTGGTTGTGGCGGCATCCGCAGGCTTCGCGCTCGGTATTTTGGCCGTACTGCTAAGCTCAAAATCCATGCTGAGCCCGGCCGCCTTGTCCTGGTTTTGCGGGCTGATGATGACGGTGCCGTCGTGGGTCATGCCCTTGCCCTCGGCGGCTGGCGCAGCCGGCGCCGGTGCCGCCGCATCGAAGTTAAAATCGATCACGCTGGCCATTGGTGCGGCCGCGCCGCCGGCTACGTTGGTCTTGGCGACGTCACTACCCGGCGCATCGAGCGTAATGTCCGGTTCTGCGGGTGCAGCCCCGGCTGCCGGCACATTGAGCGTGAAATCCGGCGCGGCAGCCGCTGGCACAGGTGCTGCGCGCGCGGCGCCCGAGTCGGCCGTGATGTCCTGGGTTGCCGTCGTATCCTGGGGTGCCGCCATGCCAGCGAGTACGCCGGGCTGCATGATGACCGTCTTATTGGCCGCGCCGGCATCGAGTTCGACATCGGTCTTGGTACCACCGGCCTGCGACGACAACTCGAGATCGAAGTCGAGGTCGGGACCAGCGGCTGCGCCACCGGCGATCGGCATCGCAGCAACCGGCGCCGACTTGCCGGCTGCGTAGAGCGCATTCCCGGGATCGAACGCGTAGCCCATGGCAGCCGCTTTGAGCCAGTTATCGCCGGCGCCGCCGGTTTGCGTATTCAGATTACGCGCGACTTTTTCGAATCCGGCCTTGTCCTTGCGCCCAGCGTAAATCTGCAGCAACTTGAGTTGCGCTTCTTCGTGTTTCGGATTTTTCTCGAGTGCCTCTTTCAGCACTTCTTCCGCCTGCGCGTCGCGGCCGAAGTTCAGGTAAAGATCGGCCTCGGCGAGCGGGTCGACATCGTCGCCGGCGGCGGCAGGCGCGGTGGTCATCATCGGCACCGCCATTGTTGTGGCAGCAGCAGCCTTGCCGCCGAGAACAGGTGCGGTTTTTTCCGCGGGGCCTGCGCCCGCGGCTTGCACCCTGCGACGACGCACAAACCAGTAGCCGCCGCCACCGAGCAGCACGAGCAATCCGCCGCCGGCGGCAAGATACAAGGGCTCGCCGATTATCTGCTCCATCAAACCGGGCGAAGGCGGTGGCGCAACCACCTTGGGTTTGGGCTTCGGCTTGGGCTGTTCCGGTGCCTTGGCCGCGTCTTTGGCGGGTTCCATCTTCACCGCATCGGCCTTGGCGGGTTCTGCCTTGGCGGGTTCCACCTTGGCGGGTTCTGCCTTGGCGGGTTCTGCCTTTGCCGGTTCCGCTTTGGCGGGCTGCGCTTTGGCAGCATCCGCTTTCGCAACCTGGTCGGCTTTCGCCGGTGGCATCGGCTCAGGCTTGGCACCGGGGGCCGGCTGCGGCGCGGCGGGTTTTACTGCGGGGGCACCAGGCACCTGGCCCTTGATTTCAAGCAGGCGCTGCATGTCCTTGATGGTTTTTTCGAGCTGCACGACGCGGTCATTGGCTTCGGCCAATGCTTTTTCGCGTGCGGTCGCTTCTTCCTCGAGCATGCGCACGCGCTCTCTGGCCGACAGCGGCTTGCCGCTGCCGGCCTTGCCCGGCGCCGCCGGCTCGCCCTTCGACAGCTTCAGCACTTCCTTGGGCGCGTCCTTGCCTGCGGCTTTGTCTTCGACCGCGGTTGCGATCTTGCCGCTCGCCGTGGATTTCGTTTCCTGTGCCGGCGTTTCGCCCGCAGCTTCCGCCAGCTTCCGGCGATAGGCATTCCAGTTCGCGGCCTGCACGCGCACTTCCTTTACCGCAGCGGGCTGGCTGGTTTCTATCTGCTCTTTCTCCGGCACGCGCAGGATCTTGCCGGTCTTCAACCGATTCATGTTGCCGACAAACGCATCGGGATTGGTGCGGTAGAGGCTGACCAACATCTGTTCGAGCGTGACGCCTTCGGGTTTGACGCCGGCGGCAATCTTCGACAGCGTGTCGCCGCGCTTGACTCCATATTCGGTGCGCTCGGCTTTGGTCGGAGCCGCCGCGGGCCGCGGGGCGGCCGCAGCTGCCGGAGCTTCGGCGGTGGGCTTGGTCCCGACCGGCGCGCCAGCCAGGGGTTGCGGTGCGGTCTCGACCGGTGTGCTCTCGGGCACCGTGGGCGGAGTAATCGCAACTGGTGGCGCAGCCGGCGCAATCGGTGCGATCGGTGTATATCCGGGCGGATCGATCAACGCGGTGTATTCGCGCACGAGGCGCCCTTGCGCCCAGCTCAATTCGACCAGCAGATCGATGAACGGCTCGTTGACCGCGCGCGTCGAGATGATCTTGATGTAGGGCTTGCCGTCAGCGCGCCGTTCGATGCTCAAGCGCATGCCGATCAGCGCCGGGCTGTATTGGATGTTGGCTTGCTGAAAAGCTTCGGGCGCTGCGATGCGTACAGTGAGCGTGGACAACTCATCTTTCTGTACCGACATCAGGTCGATCTCCGCCGACAGCGGCTGACCCAATGCGGACAGAATGGTAAGTTTGCCCAAGCCGGCTGCCTGTGCAACCCATGGCATCAGCAGGAAAACCCCCGCCAATAGCCATGTTTTATATGGAAATTCGCGCACTGCCCACCCTTTTGTTATTTTCAGGGATAAGTAAATTAACATCAAATAGTTAGGGTTGCAAGCTAACCTTGCCTCTAACCTTATGTTTCTATTGGCTAGCGGATAATGGCAATTCTACCAGATGCGCCATGGCCAGCCCCGTGGCAAAGTTCCTGAAATCTATCGTTTAGGTTGGTTTTTTCCAGCCGAATTAACGATGAACGTGACACGTTACCGGTTGAGCAGGATGCGCAGCATGCGGCGCAGGGGCTCGGCAGCCCCCCACAGCAGCTGGTCGCCGACGGTAAAAGCCGACAGGTAATGGCCGCCCATGGTCAGCTTGCGCAGGCGGCCGACGGGTATGTGCATCCGTCCGGTCACTGCAGCAGGGGTCAATTCGCGCATCGTGAGTTCACACTCGTTCGGAACCATGCGTACCCACTCGTTTGCCGATGCGATGATGTCGCTGATCTCGTCGAGCGGCACATCTTGCTTGAGCTTGATCGTGAGCGCCTGGCTATGGCAACGCATCGCGCCGATACGCACGCAAATGCTTTCTATCGGCGTAGCCGGCGTGCCGAACGCGACGCCCCGCCCGAGTATCTTGTTGGTCTCGGCGCCGCCCTTCCATTCCTCGAGCGACACGCCATTGCCCATGTCCTTGTCGATCCAGGGAATCAGGTTGCCCGCCAGCGGCACACCGCCAAAGTGCTCCATCGGCAAGGTACCGTCGGTCTGCTTGGCGTGTACCTTGCGGTCGATTTCGAGTATGGCCGAAGCCGGGTCGGCGAGCAGTGTCTTCACCTCGGCGCTGATCAGCCCGAACTGGGAGAGCAGCTCGCGCATATGCAACGCGCCCCCGCCTGAAGCGGCTTGATAGGTCATGCAAGTCATCCACTCGATCAGATCGTGCTCGAATAGGCCGTGCATGCCCATCAGCATGCAGCTCACCGTGCAATTGCCGCCGATGTAGTTCTTAATGTTTTTCGCCAGTGCGTTCTTGATGACCGGCATGTTCACGGGATCAAGGATGATGACCGCATCGTCTTTCATGCGCAGCGTCTTGGCCGCATCGATCCAGTAGCCGTTCCAGCCGGCGGCACGCAGCTTCGGATATATCTCGGTGGTGTACTCGCCACCCTGGCAGGTAACGATTGCGTCCATCGTTTTCAATGCCTTGACGTCGTGCGCGTCTTTGAGCGGAGCAACATCCTTGCCTATCGCCGGACTGGCGGCACCGACCTGTGAGGTCGTGAAAAATACCGGGTCGATAGGGTCGAAGTCGTGCTCGGCCTGCATGCGCTGCATCAGCACCGAGCCGACCATGCCCCGCCATCCGATAAAGCCTACGTGTCTCATGACCGTCTTTAAAAAATTAAATTTAACGTTGTGCTCATGACCGGGTTGACGCGCTCAACCCTTACTTCAATGCCGCAACCACCGCGTCGCCCATTCCATCGGTACCGACCCGGCGCGTTTCCGTCGTGTGAATATCGGCGGTGCGGTAGCCCTGGGCCAGGACTTTTTTCACCGCGGTTTCGATGCGTCGCGCCCCTTCCTCGTGGTCGAAGGTATAGCGCAGCAGCATCGCCGCCGACAATATCGTCGCCAGCGGATTGGCGATGTTCTTGCCGGCGATGTCGGGCGCCGAGCCGTGCGCCGGCTCATACAACCCCTTGTTGTCGGCGTCGAGCGAGGCCGATGGCAGCATGCCGATCGAGCCGGTCAGCATCGACGCCTCGTCCGACAGGATGTCGCCGAACATGTTGCCGGTGACGATCACGTCGAATTGCCTGGGATTGCGCACCAATTGCATGGCGGCATTATCGACGTACATATGGGACAGCTCGACCTGCGGATAGTTTTTGGCGACGTCTTTCAAGACCTCGCGCCACAGGCGGCTCGTCTCCAGCACGTTTTCCTTATCGACCGAGCAGAGCTTTCCGCCGCGCTTCATGGCAGCCTGGAATCCGACTTCGGCAATGCGCCGGATCTCGGACTCCGAATAAAGCATGGTGTCGTAGCCTTCGCGCTCGCCGCGTGCATTGGTGCGGCGGCCGCGTGGCTCGCCGAAGTAAATATCGCCGGTCAATTCGCGCAGAATCAGGATGTCGAGCCCGGCCACGAGTTCGGGTTTGAGCGACGACGCGCTGGCCAGCTCCTCGAACAGGAATACCGGACGCAGATTGGCAAACAGGCCAAGTTCCTTGCGGATGCGCAATATGCCCTGCTCGGGACGCTGGGCCCGCGGCAAAGCATCGTATTGCGGCCCGCCGACCGCTCCGCACAGCACCGCGTCGGCCTGTTTGGCGAGCTTGAGCGTCGGTTCCGGCAGCGGATCGCCGTGCGCGTCATACCCGGCGCCGCCGTACGGCGCGGGCTCGAGCTCGAGCTTGAGCCCGTCGCGCCGCAGCACCTCGAGCACCTTGACCGCCTGCGCAATGATTTCCGGGCCGATGCCGTCACCGGCCAACACCGCAATCTTCATGGGAGCTTCAGGTCAGCCAAACAGCCACGGCTGCTGCTCGCGCCGTTTCATTTCGAACGCCTTGATCTTGTCGGCGTGCTGCAGCGTAAGACCGATTTCATCGAGTCCGTTGAGCAGGCTGTGCTTGCGGGACGAATCGATCTCGAATTTGAACACCTCGCCGCCGGGCGTGGTGACGCTCTGATGCTCGAGGTCGACCACCAGGCGATAGCCGGGTGTCGTGTTCACCTCCTTGAATAGCCGGTCGACGGCCTTGGCATCGAGCCGAATCAACAGCAGGCCGTTCTTGAAGCTGTTGTTGAAGAAAATGTCCGCGAAGCTCGGCGCGATCACCGCCTGAAAGCCATATTGCAGCAGCGCCCATGGCGCATGCTCGCGCGAAGAGCCGCAACCGAAGTTCTCGCGCGCGAGCAGGATCTGCGCGCCCCGGTAACGCGGCTGATTGAGGACAAAATCGGGATTCAGCAGCCGCTTCGCGCTGTCCATGCCCGGTTCGCCGTGATCGAGGTAGCGCCACTCGTCGAACAGGTTGGGCCCGTAGCCGGTCTTCTTGATCGATTTGAGGAATTGCTTGGGGATGACCGCGTCGGTATCCACGTTAGCGCGGTCAAGCGGCGCCACCAGCCCTTCGCGTGATACGAATTTTTCCATAGTGTTATCCCTGTTACATTTCCCGCACGTCGACGAAATGGCCGGCGATTGCCGCCGCCGCCGCCATCGCCGGGCTCACCAAATGAGTCCGGCCGCCGGCGCCCTGGCGACCTTCGAAATTGCGGTTCGAGGTCGACGCGCAGCGCTCGCCCGGCGACAACTGATCTTCGTTCATCCCGAGGCACATCGAGCAGCCCGGCTCGCGCCACTCGAAGCCGGCTGCGACGAAAATCTTGTCGAGGCCTTCCTGTTCCGCCTGCCGTTTGACTGGACCGGAACCCGGCACCACCATCGCGAGCTTCACGTTGCGTGCGACTTGCCTGCCGCGCACGACTGCGGCGGCGGCGCGCAAATCCTCGATGCGCGAGTTGGTGCACGAACCGATGAACACCTTGTCGATTGCGATGTCGGTGATCGGCGTATTCGGCTTGAGTCCCATGTACTTGAGCGCGCGCTCGATCCATTCGCGCTTGACGGGATCGGCTTCCTTGGCCGGATCTGGTACTCGGCCGTCGACCGTCGTCACCATCTGGGGTGAAGTGCCCCACGTCACCTGCGGCAAGATCGCCGCGGCGTCGAGCGTAACAACCTTGTCGAACTTGGCACCATCATCGCTCTTGAGCGTTCGCCAATAAGCGGCCGCCTTGTCCCACAGCGCGCCCTGTGGCGCGAGCGGGCGGCCTTTGACGTAATCGATGGTGGTAGTGTCGACTGCGATCATGCCGGCGCGCGCGCCGGCCTCGATCGTCATGTTGCATATCGTCATGCGGCCTTCCATCGACAGGCTGCGGATCGCGCTGCCGGCGAACTCGATTGCGTGCCCGGTGCCGCCGGCGGTGCCGATCTTGCCGATTACCGCGAGCGCAATGTCCTTGGCGGTGACGCCGGCGCCGAGTTTTCCATCGACCGCCACTTGCATGGATTTCGATTTTTTCGTCACCAGGCATTGCGTCGCGAGCACGTGCTCGACTTCGGAAGTACCGATGCCGAATGCGAGGCAGCCGAACGCGCCGTGCGTGCTCGTGTGTGAATCGCCGCACACCACCGTCATGCCGGGCAGCGTCGCGCCGTTTTCGGGCCCGATCACGTGCACGATGCCCTGTTTCTCATGCAGAAACGGGAAATAGGTGAGCGCGCCGTATGCCTTGATGTTGGCGTCGAGCGTTTCGACCTGCAGCCGCGAGATCGGATCCTTGATCCCCTGGTCCCAATTCCTGGTCGGCGTGTTGTGATCGGCAGTGGCGACTATCGACCCCACGCGCCACGGTTTCCTGCCGGCGAGCTTGAGACCTTCGTACGCCTGCGGACTGGTCACTTCGTGCACCAGATGGCGATCGATGTAAATCAGCGCGGTGCCGTCGGCGTCCTGATGCACGAGATGGCTTTCCCACAACTTGTCATAGAGCGTTTGCGCTGCCATGTGTTATCGTAACCTCGCTTTACTGTAAGCCTTTGGAAACGTGGAATTATCCCATAGTTCGGCACGCCGTGGCCATGGTTAGTTCCCGTCTACCGCGCGGGCGGTGCCTGCGGCGTCGAGCTTGAGCCACAGGATCAGCATGCCGGCGAACGCAAACAACGCAGCACCGGTGAACGTGAGCCCCGCGCCGAACCGCTCCCATGCGTAGCCCGCATACAGCCCGCCGAGCGTGCCGCCGAATCCGAATGTGAGGCTCGTATAAATCGCCTGGCCGCGCGCCTGGTTGCGGCCGCGGAAGAAGCGGTGCACGTAACCAAGTGCGGCGGCGTGAAACGAGCCGAAGCTAGCCGCGTGCAGCGTCTGTGCGAACAGCAGCAGAGCCAGGCTGTCGGCACACCACGCAATGATCACGAAGCGCGCGGTGGCGAGCGCGAAACTCGCGATCAGCACCCGGCGCAGCGTGAACGCGCGGAAGAGCTGCGACAGCCAGAAGAAAATCGCGATCTCGCAAATCACGCCAAGCGCCCACAGCCAGCCGACCGCGCCTTTGGTGTAACCGTGAGCGACGAGATAGATCGAATAGAATGTGTAGTACGGCCCGTGCGCGATTGCCATCAGCGCGCACGCGACGATCAACGCCACGACCTGCGGCTGCCTGATGACGTGCGCAATCGGTATGTGATCGTGGGCGTGTTCCACTCGTGGCGCCTCGGGAACCGCGAGCAACAGCGCGACAGCACCGGCCAGTATCGCGAGCATGATCCACAGCAACACACCGATCGGCAGCCAGTCTAGCGCGTAGCCGACGATAAGCACGGCCGCGATGAACCCGACCGAGCCCCACACCCGGATTCGCCCATACTGCGCAGTGTGCTCGCCGAGATGCGTGAGCGTCGTGACCTCGATGAGCGGAAGTGCGGCGCTCAGAAAGAAACTCATCAGCAAGACGACCGCGAACAATGCCTCAAAACTGCTCGCAGCAAACAACCCGCAGTAAATGGCGGTGCCGATGACAGTCCCGATGCGCGCAACGCGCAAACGCCTGTCGCTGCGGTCGGCAAGCCAGCCCCACAGGTGCGGCGCGAAAATGCGCACCAGCTGCGGCAGCGCCATGATGACGCCGATGCCGGCCGCAGCGATGCCGAGTGCGCTTAAATAGAGACTGAAGTACGGCGCGAACGCGCCGAGATAAGCGAAGTAGAAGAAGTAAACACCGGCCAGCCGCCAGTAAGGCAATCCACGCATGGCGCTACGCCGTGCAAGGCGTGACGCGCTGCGTCACGCCTCGTCGGGATCGGGATTTTCGGTCGCAGCCGCGTTGCGCAACTTTTCCACGACGTCGCGCGGCGCCTGCGCGGCGATTTTCGGAGTCGCGCAAACAACATCGGCGTTCTGCGCGCGATGGCGCAGCGCGTGGTCCATCAGCGTCAGCGCGAGCATTGCTTCGCAGATCGGCGTAGCGCGGATGCCGACGCACGGGTCATGCCTGCCATGGGTCTCTATCAGCGTCGCGTTGCCCTGCTTGTCGATCGTGCGCCGCGCGAGCCGGATGCTCGAGGTCGGCTTGACCGCGACGTTGACGACGATGTCCTGCCCGGTCGAAATTCCGCCGAGGATGCCGCCCGCGTTGTTGGAGAGAAAACCCTGCGGCGCCATCTCGTCCGAGTGCTCGGTGCCCTTCTGCCCGACCGCGGCGAAGCCGGCGCCGATCTCGACGCCCTTGACCGCGTTGATGCTCATCATGTTGTAGGCAATGTCGGCGTCGAGCTTGTCGTAGACGGGTTCGCCCCAGCCGACCGGCACGCCGGATGCGATGGTGGTGATTTTTGCGCCGCACGAATCGCCGGATTTGCGCAGCTTGTCCATGAACTCTTCGAGCTGCGGCACAACGCCCGCGTCCGCGACGAAGAACGGATTGCCGTCGACGACGTCCCACGACTTGAACGGCACTGCAATTGGCCCGAGCCGGGACAGGTAGCCGCGCACGACAACGCCGTATTTCTCGCGCAGCCATTTTCTGGCGATTGCCGCGGCGGCGACGCGCACCGCGGTCTCGCGTGCCGACTGGCGGCCGCCGCCGCGGTAATCGCGGATGCCGTATTTCTGCCAATAGGTGTAATCGGCGTGGCCGGGGCGGAACGCGTCCTTGATCTTCGAGTAGTCCTTGCTGCGCGCATCGACGTTGCGAATCAGCAACGCGATAGGCGTGCCGGTGGTTGTGCCTTCGAACACGCCGGACAGGATTTCGACGACGTCGTCCTCGCGCCTCTGCGTCACGTGGCGTGAAGTGCCGGGCTTGCGCCGGTCGAGATCAATCTGAATGTCGGCTGCGGTGAGTTCGAGACCCGGCGGGCAGCCGTCGACCACGCAGCCGATCGCCGGCCCGTGACTCTCGCCGAACGAGGTCACGCAGAACAGTTTGCCGAGGGTGTTGCCGGACATATAGCGCCTGGTTCAACTCGCAAAAAACGAATTATGAGTTTAGCATAGCAGGCCTCTGCGCCCGAGGGTGGAACGATGGCCGACAAACCCGATCCCGACAAATTGAAAGGCCCCGGCGGCATGACCATGCGGCAACTGCATGAGCTCGTGAAACAAAGCGCCGCGCGCGACCGCGCCGCCGGCAAGGCATCGAACAAGCTCACGCAAAAACCCAACCGCTGGCAGCGTTTCGTGCGCTACGTGTGGGACAAAAAGAAGGGGTAACAGTAATACCGGTATTGGGCGTTCAAGAAATAGCCCCAATTCCTACCTTGATTGGCGAAGCCGCACAGCGGCGATGACTTTTGCCAGTCGCTCGCGCGATACTTCATCGGGGCGCGGAGTAGCAGCGGCGTCGAGCAGCCAGCGCTCGATGTCTGCCGGCGTGGTAGCGGTGGCCTGACGACCTTCCATCGAATTTTTCAGTGCGCGTAGTTTCAGGTGTTGCCGGGCGGCGAGACATTCGTCCGGGCTCTCAATGCCGCACGCGACTTCAAGATTGAGCAGGATATCGGGCAAGCCCTCGCTGGATTGATTGCCGGACTTCGAGCCAGGTGGAGCACTGGACTGAGGGCCGGGCTGGGGGTCGAGCCGAGAAGCGCCGCCCCCTCGGAAACGCGCTTCCAGCTTGGCTTTCCAGGCATCGGGCAGATTTTCTACCGCGTTCCAGCGGGCATCCAGGTCGGTTGCCCGTTCGGCTGCGATATCACGCCCGGAGTCTGTCGCGACTTCGCGCTCGTGGCATAGCGCCATCTTCGCGATGAGCGCATCAAAGCGCGCTTGTGCCGCGTGTACTGCGAGCTCGCCCAGCCGCTTGGTGGTAGCATCGCGCGCGGCACGATAGCGTGCGTCCAGCTTGGTTGCTTGCGGCCTGGGGACTTCGGCAGCGGCACGCCAGGCGGTATCGGCTTCAGCCATCGCGCGTTTGATTTCCGGCGCGGTACTGGCGGGAGGGAGCGCGGTCAGGCGCTCGATGATCTCTTCGCGCGCCTTGATCTTGGCGCTGAATTCGGTTTCCTTGGCCGCCCGCGCCGCGTCGCGTGCAGCGAATATCGCATCAGTGGCGGTCTTGAACGCAGTCCACAGCTTGTTCTCATCACGGCGCGGTAACGTCAGGGCTCTGGCATTGGCCTGCCACTGCGATTGCAGCGCTCGCACCTTGTCGAGAACATCGCGCGCGGCTGCCTCGGGCCCAACGAGATTCTTCGCAGCGGCAATGAGCTGTTCGCGTTGCTGGATCGCCTGGCGATAGGCTTCTTTAAGCGGCGCCTCCAGCGCTTGCGCAGCTTGCGCGTAGCGGATGGTGACCGCGTTTTCGCCCTGTTGCGCCTTGCGCGGTACGGTGTGCTCAACCGGCCCTAATTTTCGCCAGGCGGTTTGCGCTTCTTCGAGTGCGCGGGCGATCGCCCGCCAGTCCGACCCGGCGTCCGGAGAAGGGGCAGCAACTTGTTGTTCGACCGGAAAAAATTTCGCTGCCGCCTGGATCAACGCATCGACGATCTGATTGCGCGCTACCAGATTCTCATTGCGCGCGACTTTGAGTTTGTCCAGATGCACTGCTACCGGCGCGTAGGCCGCTTTCAATGCGCCGTCAAAGTTGAGCCACAAGGTCTGATTGGTCGCACCACCAAGCTTGTCCAGTTCCTTCCAGCGTTCGCGCAATTTGTCGATGGCTTCGGCATGCGCTTTGACTGCGACTTTCCCGGCGGCGCTCCCGGCCAGCACTTGCGCCTCGGTCACGAGTTGCTCACGACCCTGCTTGCCGCCCCAGAGCTGCCAGCCCCGCAGGCGCTTTTGCTCCCGGCGCAACGATTCGATGCGCCGGGTGAGCGCGGCATTCACCGGTCCCGGTTTGAGCGCACGATCGATCACCTTCATCAGGCGCGTCAGCTCTGCCGTATTCCCAGCAGCGTGTGCCGCCTCGGCCGCCTCAACATCGCGCTGTATCGAGCTCAATCCCAGTTTCCTCTGTTCGGCGCCCAGTTCGTGCTCATGGGCGCGGCGCGCAGCGTGTTCGCGTTGCCGCTCGCCGGTGCCCGCATTGCGCCAGTCTGCGAAACGGCGCGCGAGTATGGTTTGCAATTCAGTTTCGGCAACTTCCGGAAACCCGCGCCACTGCTCGATCTTCAGCTTCTCGTTTGCTTCGTCCGCAGCGTCCGACGCACACAATGACTGCAGAAATTCGGCGCGTTGCACCACGCTGGACGCAAGCGCCAGCACCCGATTGGCGGCGTCGGTTTTCTCTATACAGCGCGCATCACTCGTAGCCTGAACGCTGCCCAGCAATTCCAGCAGGCCCGCAGCCAGGGTTGCGGACTCTGTCGGCGGCATGTCGCCTTGCGCTACACCACCCAGGCTCGCGCGCAATCGTTCAATTGCGTTACCTGTCGCAACCAGCCAGCGAGCTACCGCCTGCCCACCCTCTCCGCGCGCGCGCACCTTGGTGGCTAGCTGTTCGCGCAGCGCTGCGAACTCGTCCGGCAACGCCGCATCGAGCAATCCTGCATTCAACGCTGCCCACGCACGATCCAATTCCACGACGCGATTCGCGGGAATCGACTCCTGATCGAACAAAGCGCGCGCACCCGCGATCAAGACCCGGGCTTCGGAAATGGCTACACGCTTGCCGCTTGCCGCTTGCCAGCGCGATCTGGCGGCGCGATACAGGCGCTTGTCCTGATCGCGAAATTCGCGCATCGCCTGTTTGAATGAGTCTTCTTGCGTCAGCGCCTGGAGCGCGGCCAGCTTCAACTCCACGCTGGGTGCTTGATGCGCCAGTTGCAATAAAGCCGCATCGTCGGATTTTGCCGCGAGTATCTTGTCTCGCCAGGCCCGCAATTCATCCTCGGACATATCCGATGAAGCCTGCGCACTGGTCTTAAGCGGCGCTCCGCCGGGCGTGGAAGCACGCGTTTTCTTCCGCGCCGTTGTCACGGCCGTAGTAAGCTTTGCGTCTTTCTTGAACACATCTTCGAACATGATGCAAACGCCAAAGTAAGAATCCAACCTGTATTTTGACACTGTTCCGGGCCGCGCATCTCCGTTGCCGTGGATCATCCCCGCTGTTTTTCGGCGTCGCACTGCGGCACCGGCGCGACGTAGCCAATTACCATGACCAGCGCGCCGACGTCGAGGAACGACACGCTGCGCGCCAGCGTGCCGGGGTTCGCGAGATCGAGCAGATACAATTTGCCGACCACGAACAACGCCACTACCGCGAACCACATATTGCCTCCCGCCCCTCGACAGCTCTCAGTGTTCGATTAACGACGCGATCATTTCCAGTCGCCTCGCAGCGCGGCCACCTTCTGCTGCAGCCCCTCCGGTGTCGCTTGCTCCGGCGGCACCGGCTCACCGACCGCGAGTCCGATCTTCGAAAACGGCGCAATCCGGGACGGACGCGACATCGCCGGTCCGTCCTTGCGACTGAAGAAGCCGCCCCATAATCCGCGCAGCGCCAGCGGCACCACTTTGACCGGCGTGCGCTCGACGATGCGGGTGATGCCGGAGCGAAATGGATAGATTTCACCGGTATCGGTAATGCGGCCTTCGGGAAAAATGCCGACCAGGTCGCCATTGCGCAACGCGTTCGCTATTTCATCGTAGGCCTTTTCCAGCAGCTGAGGGTTTTCTTTCATCGGTGCAATCGGAATCGTCTTGCTGGTGCGGAACACGAAGTTGAGCACCGGAACCCGGAATATGTTGTGGTCCATCACGAAGCGGATCGGCCGGTGGCAGGCGGCGGCGACGATCAGCGCATCGACGAAACTCACGTGATTGCACACTAAAACCGCCGCTCCTGCTTCGGGAATTTTTTCCAGCCCGCTTTTTTCAAGACGGTAAACAGAGTGGATCAGCAGCCACACCAGAAACCGCATCAGGAATTCCGGCACCAACGTGTAAATGTAAATCGCTACCACCGCATTCAGCAGCGCGGTCGCGAGGAACACGTGCGGAACGGTAAAGCCGCTCTTGAGCATCGCGACCGCCAGCAGCGCCGACAGCACGACGAACAGCGCGTTGAGGATATTGTTGCCGGCAATCACGCGCGACAGATGAGCGGGGTCGCTGCGGCTTTGCACCAGCGCGTACAGCGGCACGATGTAGAAGCCGCCGAACATGCCTATCAGCAGCAGGTCGGCGAGCATATGCCAATGGCCGTGATCGGCGAGGAAATCGGCCACGCTCAAGCCTGCACCGTGCGCGGCAACGGGCGTGGCAAAGTAGAGATCGGCCGCGAACAGAGTGAGCCCGATCGAGCCGAAAGGCACCAGGCCGATCTCGATCTTGTGGCCCGAGAGGCGTTCGCACGCGAGCGAGCCGGCACCGATGCCGACGGAGAAAACGGCGAGCAGCAGCATGTAAGTGCCTTCTTCGCCGCCCAGGTAATCGCGCGCATACAGCGGGAACTGGGACAGGAATGTGGCGCCGAAGAACCAGAACCATGAAATGCCGAGCACCGCCAAAAACACGGTGCGGTTCTGCTTGATAAAAGAGAGGTTGCGTACGGTTTCGGTCAGCGGGTTCCAGTTGATCGCAAGGGCCGGCGCCGGCGGCGGCGAGCCGGGTATCGCGCGGCTCGCAAGCCATCCGAGCACCGCGATGCTGATAGTCCCGCCGCAGACCAGCATGACGCCCGACGATCCCGCGCTGATCAGCACGATGCCGAGTATGGTGCCGGCCAGGATCGCGACGAAAGTGCCAGTGTCGACCAGCGCATTACCGCCGACCAATTCGTCCTGCCTGAGGTGCTGCGGCAGGATCGCGTATTTGAGCGGGCCGAACAGCGTCGAGTGCAGTCCCATCAAGAACAGCGCCGTGAGCAGCAGCGCGAGATGATGCGTCAGAAAACCGACCGATCCGATCGCCATGATCGCGATCTCGAACAACTTCACGTACTGGATGAAGCGCGACTTCTCGTACTTGTCGGCAAGCTGCCCGGCGGTCGCCGAGAACAGGAAGAACGGCAGGATGAACAGCGCGCCGCTCAGGATGATCAGTGTGCTCGATCCGCCGGCTGTTGCCTGCGTGACCTGAAACGCGAGCAGCGTAATCAGCGCATTCTTGTAGACGTTGTCGTTGAACGCGCCGAGAAACTGGGTCACAAAAAACGGCAGGAAACGCCGCTCTCGCAGCAACTGAAACTGGTTGTCTTGGCTCACTCTCGCGCCGCAATCCGCCCGAATCAGCGCCGCGCCTCGAGCAGCGTAATGCCCCAGCTAACGCCGAATCCGGTGACGTCGGATGCGACTGCACCGAGGCCGCCTTTGCAGCTGCTGCCCGACAGATCAACGTGCATCCACGGCGTGTTGCCGACGAAGCGCTTGAGAAAGCGCGTCGCCAGAATGTGGTCCGCCTCGCCCTCGAGAGTGCATTGCTTGACGTCGGCGATCTTGCTGTCAAGCGCGCTGTCGTAATCGGCATCCATCGGAAAGACGCACACGCGCTCGCCCGACGCCCCGCCCGCCGCCACCGCTTGCGCCGCCAGTGCGTCCGAGGTCGCGAACACGCCGCTGTAACGGTCGCCGAGCGCAACGTGCATGCTGCCGGTCAGCGTAGCAAAGTCAATAATAAGATCCGGCTTGCCGCGCGCGGCAAGCGTCAGCGTATCGGCGAGCACCATGCGGCCTTCAGCGTCGGTATGCATCACTTCGATGGTGGTGCCGTTGAGCGCGGTCACGACCTCGTTCTGCTTGTAAGCGGCCGGACTGATGTTGTTCTGCGCCAATGCCATCCAGCAGTCGATATTGACCGGCAGCTTCATGCGTGTCGCCGCCAGCAGAATGCCGAGCGCGACTGCCGAGCCGTTCATATCCTCGTGCATGGTGTACATGTAACGCGCCGACTTGAGATTGTGCCCACCGGTGTCGAAGCAGATCCCCTTGCCCACCAACGCGGTGTTCTTCACGGCGCGCGGGTACGAATAACGCAGGTGCACGATCGCGGCATCGTCCGCAACGCTGCCCTGGGCCACCGCGCAAAATGCGCCGGCGCCCATTTTCCTGAGTTTTTTGAAATCGTAATCCTCGTGCTTCCAGCCGTGCTGCGCGGCGAGCTGCCTGATGCGCTCGCGGTAAGTCGCCGGCGTGAGCTCGTTGGGCGGCAATACCGTCAACTCGCGGCACAGCACATTGCCTTCAGCCCGCGCACGCAGGGCGGAGAATCCGTTATTGTCACGGCAACCATACAAATGGATCGCCTTGAGCGGCTTGCGTTCGGGTTTCTTCTTGCGCTCGGGTAGTGTTACGCCGTTGACCCAGGCACAGTAAACCGCGAGTTGCGCCGCGCGCCGGCGTTGCGAGTCGTTCCCTACTACCGCGATAGCCACTTCCGACGGGCCCTCGGCAAGCAGCGGATGCAATGCGCCCCTGACCACCGATTGCAATTCGAATTCGGATTTGGTCAGGTCAAGCATGACCCAGCCTGCCAGTGCGCCGTGTCCGAGATTGCCGGTCAGCGCGGTCTTGCCTAGTTCGTTTACTTTCATTCGCCTGCGGATGAGCAACGCCTCGAGAACGTCGCTGCCAGGCCATGCGCGCGACAGCTGCTTTGCGTCAGGCAACACAAAAAGAATGTGGGTATGCTTCCGCAGCGCGCCAGCGGTTGGCACGGCAGCATGCTGGTTAAGCCTGGCAAGCATGAATATCCTTGGAGTGGCGAGTCCGGGCAAATTATAATCTCTCTTTGCTACTCTCTCGGGGAAAGCCGGTGAAAATTTCCGTCTCCGCGGTAACCCTGGCTGCGTTATTAGCCATAACCTCGGCCGCTGCGGCGGAAGAATTGGTGACGCTGCCGACACGCGACGGGGTCACGCAATCGTTCTTGCTGAGCGCTCCCGAGAAACAAAAACCGGCCGCCGTCGCGGTGTTGTTCCCCGGCGGATCCGGCAACATCAAGCTGCGCATGGACGGCGGCCGGATCAAGTTGGGCGAAGGCAATTTCCTGGTGCGTTCACGCAAGATGTTTGTCGACGGCGGCGGCGGCGCGGCCGTAATGGATACGCCGTCCGACCGGCCGCAAGGCATGGACGACTGGTTCCGGCTTGGCGACAAGCATGCGGGCGATACCGCGGCCGTGGTCGCCGAACTCAAGAAACGCTTTGACAACACTCCGGTTTTCCTGGTCGGCACCAGCCGCGGCACCATCTCCGCGGCGGCGACCGGGCGCGCGCTCGGGGACGGGATCGCCGGGGTCATACTAACATCGACGCTTTTCCTCGCGGCACGCTCGGGTCCCGGTTTGAGCGGATTCGATTTCACGACGATCAAATCGCCCGTGCTTTTCGTGCATAACATCGATAACGGCTGCAGGTTCACACCGTACAGCAGCGCAAAGGCGCTGGCCGAGCGGTTCCCGTTGATTACGGTACACGGCGGCGATCCGCCGCGCTCCGATGCCTGCGAGGCACTCAGCTATCACGGTTACCTCGGCAAGGAGCGGGAAACGGTCGAAGCCATCGTCAACTGGATGCTGAAAAAACCGTACCGCGGCAATATCGACTAAAATTAATACGGCTCAAGAGCATTGCTTTATCGACGCCCGATCCTCGATCCCCTATCCTGAACCGAAATGCGCCAATACCTCGACCTGATGCAGCATGTATTGACCCGCGGCACGCACAAGAACGACCGCACCGGCACCGGCACGCTGAGCATATTCGGCGCCCAGATGCGCTTCGATCTCAACGCCGGTTTTCCGCTGCTGACGACCAAGAAAGTCCACCTCAAATCGATCATTCACGAGCTGCTGTGGTTCCTCAAAGGCGAAACCAACATCAAATACCTGAAAGACAACGGCGTCAGGATCTGGGACGAGTGGGCCGACGCGCAGGGCAACCTGGGGCCGGTTTACGGCTACCAATGGCGCTCGTGGCCGGCGGCGAACGGCCGGCACATCGACCAGATCAGCCAGGTGCTGGAACAGATCAGGAAGAACCCCGATTCGCGGCGGATGATCGTTTCAGCATGGAATGTCGCCGACCTCGACAAGATGGCGCTGATGCCGTGCCACGCATTTTTCCAGTTTTATGTCGCTGACGGCAAGCTATCGTGCCAGCTTTATCAGCGCAGCGCCGATATTTTCCTCGGCGTTCCGTTCAACATCGCCTCCTACTCGCTGCTCACGATGATGATCGCCCAGGTCTGCGGGCTCAAGCTCGGCGATTTCGTGCACACCTTCGGCGACACGCACCTGTACATGAACCACCTCGACCAGGCACGCGAGCAGCTGTCGCGCAGCCCGCGCAAGATACCGACAATGCGCATCAACCCCGGGGTAAAAAATCTGTTCGACTTCAAATACGAGGATTTCACGCTCGAAAGCTACGACCCGCATCCTGCGATCAAGGCGCCGGTCGCCGTTTAACGGCGACAGTTTCGGGTTCCAAGTTTCAGGTTTCAAGTGTAAGGACTAAACCCGGCAATCAGCATGAATTCTCCGCTTCAACCAACCCGAAACTCGAAACCCGAAACTCGAAACCGCGAAAGGCCCCGCCTTTCGCTCATCGTCGCGATGGCGAAAAACCGGGTGATCGGCGCCAACAACGCAATTCCCTGGCACCTGCCCGGCGAACTGAAAATGTTCAAGACAATCACCATGGGGCACCACATCATCATGGGGCGCAACACCTGGGAGTCGATCGGGCGTCTGCTGCCGGGCCGCGCGACCGTGATCGTCACCCGCCAGCGCGACTATCAGTTACCCGGTGCGATAGTCGCCAATTCTCTCGACCAGGCAATTTCCGCCTGCGGCAGCGACGACGAGATATTCGTCATCGGCGGCGGACAGCTGTACGCCGCAGCGCTGCCGCTCACCGACCGTATCTACCTCACCGTGGTCGACGCCGATGTCGCCGGCGATACCCTGATGCCGCAGTTCGATCTCGCGCAATGGCGCGAGTATTCGTCGCAAGCTTTCACCGCCGACGAGAAAAATCCGTATAACTACAAACTTACTGTATACGACCGGGGCCAGGCATCACGCCATGCATAATCGCCTGACCATCGTCGTGTATGCCGGCCTTGCCATCTGGCTTGCGGCCGGCAGCGCGCAGGCGCAGAAAAACATTCCGCTCACCGATCTTAAAATCCGCGCCGAGGCCGGCGACAGAACCGCGACGCGCCAGCTTGCGGAAGCCTACTATCTGGGCATGGGCGTCGAGCAGAATTTCAAGGAGGCCGCGCACTGGTACGAAAGGCTTGCGAAGCAAGGCGACAGGCGCGCGCAGACTGCGCTCGGCCTGATATATATGCGCGGCTACGGCGTCGACAAAAACATCAAAACCGCGCTCAAGTGGTGGCAGCTGGCCGCCGCACAGAACGATCCCGGCGCACAATACAATCTCGGCATTCTTTTCTTCAAAGGAGAGGGCGTCGAACAGAGTTATGCGGAGGCTGCCCGTTGGTACCGGGAAGCGGCATTGCGCGGT
Source organism: Gammaproteobacteria bacterium (assembly GCA_041483135.1). GTDB lineage: Bacteria > Pseudomonadota > Gammaproteobacteria > Burkholderiales > SG8-41 > PALSA-1004. The sequence goes on from JBGPFE010000026.1 coordinate 47,142, forward strand.
CACGTTCAGGCGCAGTCCGACCTTGGCGTGTTGTACTCCAGAGGCACGGGCGTCGAGAAGAACCTCGAGCAGGCATATTACTGGCTTGCTGTCGCGGCGCAACAAGGCGACGATGATGCGCGGGAAAACATGAAGAAAGTCGCCGCGATCATGAGCGAAGCCCAGATCAAGGACGCCGAAGCCCAGGCCAGGGAGTGGATGAGGAAAGCCAAGAAGGAATGGAAATCCTGGCAGTAAGAGGCGGCCGATGCTGAAAGGCCGCGTTAGTGCCGTTCCAACAATTTGCGGCAAACTTAACTGTCCTCGGCGACCAGATCACGGCCGGCAAGCGATGCGCCCACGCTGGGAGAAACAAGTTGGAACGGCACTAGGCGCGCAGACTCAGCACCGGCAGCAACCGCCGGAGAAATAAAAAAGCGGGCCGCTCGGCCCGCTTTTTAATCCGTTCAACCCTCGCTTAAATCACACGCACTTCGGGCAATGGAAAGCCGTTGAAGTTGCTCGCGTAGGCAGTAGTGTAGGCGCCGGCATTGGCGATGTAAATGAAATCGCCTTCCTGCATGTCCTCGGGGAACATCTCGTCGCGCATGCAGACGTCGACCGAATCGCACGTCGGGCCGGCGACCGCCCATGGTATCGCCGGGCCCGTGCGGTCGGTCTGGATGTCGTAGCGCAGGCCTTCGGTGGTCTCGATCACGCCGCCGAACACGCCTGCGTCCCAGTACATCCACCGCTTGCCGCTGCGCGTCGCGGTGCCGACCACGCGGCACACGAAATAGCCGGCATCGGACACCATGTAGCGCCCCGGCTCGGCCATGATGCGCACGTTTTGCGGGACATCGCGGATAGCGTGGTTGACGACCTCGGCGATCTTCTCGATCGACGGGATCGGTTTCACATGGCGCACGGGGAAGCCGCCGCCGATATTGAGCAGACGCGGCTTGAGTCCCGCGAGGCGCATTTTCTTGAATACGCGCTTGGCGCTCTGGATGCCGACGCGCCAGTTCTCCGGGTTGCGGCATTGCGAGCCGACGTGAAAGGTCACACCCGCAAGGTCGGCCTTGAGCGCCGCAGCCTCGGCGACGATGCCGTCGACTTCGTCGTTCTTGACCCCGAATTTGCCCGTCAACGGCCAGTCGCTGCCGACATTCGGCGCCTCGATGCGCACGTAGAGCTTGGCGTCGGGCTTGACGCTCACGATCTTGCGCAGCTCTTCGACGCTGTCGAGCACGAACCACTCGACGCCCTTCGCCGCCGCATACTCCAGATAGGCGCGCGACTTCATCGGGTTCGAGTAATAGATATCGGCCGCTTTCACGCCCAGGCCGAGCAGGAGGTCGAGCTCGGCGATCGACGCGATCTCGAAGCCGACGCCCTCCTCGATCAGCGTCTTGAGCACGCGCGGATCGGGATTCGCCTTGACGGCGTAGTGCGGCTGCACTCGCGGCAGCGCGGCTTTGAAGCGTCTTGCTTTGGTGCGGACGATGTTGGTGTCAACCAACAGGAAGGGCTTGCTGTAGCCCTTATTCAGGGCTGCCCGGACATGCTCGAAGTCGAGCCTGATCTCGGGATGAGTATCGAAGAGGTGTTCGGCCTCGGGGGCGGTCTTGAGTTTCTTGACTGCGACTGGGCGCATCGCCATCGACGTTGTCTCCATGTAGAAACTACGTTTCGGGAATGTCTAAAACAAAAACATCGTCGGCACCGCGGTAAATCTTCATCATCGTCATGATGGCCTCTGCTGGTTTGCGGCTTCGCAAAACTGTAAAAATTTAGCGAATTATAGGGTCTACGTTCCAGGAATCAAGAGTTTTTTCGGGTTTTTTGAAAATTTTTTCGGGCGGTTGCCGCGGGTGTAACGCGAAGTGGCGGCTCGAGGACGACTTCACAGCGCCGAAGCGCCGTCGGGCACTGCGCGAACGACGATTACCACCCGCTCTTGCTGGCCGGCAACGCGCGCCTGGCCGCTGGCCAAACAGAGCGCGGGCGCAAGATGCGAAAAATGGCGTGGATACTGGCTTTGCGGGTAGCGGGCAAGTCGCCGGGCCGGCTCGGCGAGTGCTTAAATCTTGGGCAGCGTGACGCCCTTTTGGCCTTGGTATTTGCCGCCGCGGTCCTTGTAGGAAGTCTCGCAGACGTCATCCGGGTCGGACTCGAAGAAGATAACCTGGGCGACTCCCTCGTTGGCGTAGATTTTGGCCGGCAGCGGGGTGGTGTTGGAGAACTCGAGCGTGACAAAGCCCTCCCACTCCGGCTCGAAGGGGGTCACATTGACGATAATTCCACAGCGGGCATAGGTCGACTTGCCAAGGCAGATGGTCAGGATGTTCCGGGGGATGCGGAAGTACTCGACCGTGCGGGCCAGCGCGAACGAGTTGGGCGGGATGACGCAGGAGTCGGCCTTGATGTCGACGAACGACTTGTCGTCGAAGTTCTTGGGGTCCACGATGGTGCTGTTGATGTTGGTAAACAGCTTGAATTCGTCCGAGCAGCGGATGTCGTAGCCGTAGCTCGAGGTGCCGTATGAGACGATGCGGTGGCCGTTGACCTCCTTGACCTGGTTCGGCTCGAACGGCTCGATCATGCGGCTCTCAACCGCCATGCGGCGGATCCAGCGGTCGGATTTGATGGACATGGAGTTAGCGCTCAGCTTTCAGCGGTCAGCTTTCGGCTAGTTTACCGCGGCTGGGCCGCGCGGTTCCGGCTGATTGCTGATGGCTGACTGCTGAACGCTCAGGTGTTCTGAACCACGATCTTCGGAAATGCCGCCGAGTGGTCCTGCTGCTTCTCGGCGATTTTGACCGCCACCCGGCGCGCGATGGCGCGGTAGATCTCGGCCACCCGGCCATCAGGATCGGCGACCACCGTCGGCTTGCCGGAATCGGCCTGCTCGCGGATCCTGATGTCGAGCGGCAGCGCTCCCAGCAGCTCGACGCCATAGTCCTTGCTCATGCGCTCGCCGCCGCCGGTGCCGAAAATATGCTCCTCGAGGCCGCATTTGGGGCAGATGTGCAGGCTCATGTTCTCGACGATGCCGAGGATCGGGATATTGACCTTCTCGAACATCTTGAGCCCCTTGCGCGCATCCATCAGCGCGATGTCCTGCGGGGTCGTAACGATCACCGCGCCGGTAACCGGCACGCGCTGGGCGAGCGTGAGCTGGATGTCGCCGGTGCCTGGCGGCAGGTCGACCACCAGGTAGTCGACGTCGCGCCAGTTGGTTTCGTTCAGCAGTTGCTCGAGCGCCTGGGTCACCATCGGTCCGCGCCACACCATCGGCGTTTCGACGTCGATCAGAAAACCGATCGACATCGCCTGGATGCCGTGGCCCTCCATCGGCTCCAGCCGCTTGCCGTCCCTGGACTCCGGCCGCCCGGCGATGCCAAGCATGGTCGGCTGCGACGGGCCGTAGATGTCCGCGTCGAGCATGCCGACGCTGGCGCCTTCGGCGGCAAGGCCAAGCGCCAGGTTGACCGCGACCGTGCTCTTGCCCACGCCGCCCTTGCCGGAAGCGACGGCGACGATGTTCTTGACGCCCGGGATCAGCTTGACGCCACGCTGCACCGCGTGCGACACGATCTTGATGGTGACGTTGGCAGTCACGTTGCCGATGCCGGGAATGGTCTTGAGTTTGGTGACGACCTGCTTGCGGATCGGCTCGACCTGCGTTTTCGCGGGATAGCCGAGCAGGATGTCGAGCGACACGTTGGCGCCGTCGAGCTTGATGTTGCGCGCTTCCTTGCCGGTCACGTAGTCCTTGCCGGTATTGGGGTCGGTAAGCTCTTTGAGCGCGGCCTGTACCTGTTGCTCCGTAATTGCCATGGGTAGTCCCGAATCGTTTGCGGTGAGGGCGAGATTTTAAACAATTACGCCGGGAACGCCTAACGAAACCGTCCGGAAACCCTTTGAACGTAAGGGGTTTGTTACAATCTGACGCTCGACCAGCGCGCACTCCATGAAACGCAGAATCTTCGTCACGACCGCCCTGCCGTACGCGAACGGCTCGTTCCATATCGGCCACATCATGGAGTACATCCAGGCCGATATCTGGGTGCGGTTCCAGCGTATGCAAGGCCACGAAGTGCATTTCGTCTGCGCCGACGATGCGCACGGCGCGCCGATCATGCTCAAAGCCGAGGCGGAAGGCATAACTCCGAAAGAGCTGGTGAGCCGTATCGGAGCCGAGCGTCCGAAATACCTCGAAGGCTTCCACATCTCCTTTGACAATTGGCACTCGACCGACTCCCCCGAGAACGTCGAACTGTCCCAGGACATTTATCGAAAGCTCGACAAGGCCGGCTTGGTCTTCAAAAAACCAATCGAGCAGTTTTTTGACCCGGTCAAGAACATGTTCCTCGCCGACCGCTACATCAAGGGCGAGTGCCCGAAGTGCGGCGCCAAGGACCAGTACGGCGACAACTGCGAGAATTGCAGCTCGGTGTACGCGCCGACCGAGCTCAGGAACCCGTACTCGACGCTGTCCGGCGCGACGCCGCTGCTTAAGACTTCAGAGCACTACTTCTTCAAGCTCTCGGACAAAAAGTGCGTCGAGTTCCTGAAAAAATGGGTCGAAGAGCCCGGACGCTTGCAGCCTCAAGTCGCGAACAAGGCCAAGGAATGGCTGGAAGGCAAAGGCGACCAGGCGCTCGGCGACTGGGACATCTCGCGCGACGCGCCTTATTTCGGCATCCCGATTCCCGATGCCCCCGGCAAGTACTTCTACGTCTGGCTCGACGCGCCGGTGGGCTATCTCGCCAGCTTCAAGAACTACTGCGCAAAGAAGAGTATCGACTTCGAAAAGTTCTTAGCCGACAAGAAGACCGAACAGATGCATTTCATCGGCAAGGACATCATCTACTTCCATACGCTGTTCTGGCCGGCGATGCTGAAATTCGCCGGCAAGCCCTACAAGGTGCCCAACAACATCTACGTGCACGGTTTCATCAACGTCTCCGGCGAAAAGATGTCCAAGTCGCGCGGCACCGGCATCAGCCCGCTGCGCTATCTCGACATCGGCATGAATCCCGAATGGCTGCGCTACTACATCGCGGCCAAGCTCAATGCGAGCGTCGAGGATCTGGACTTCAATCCGGATGATTTTGTCCCGCGGGTGAATAGCAATCTGGTCGGCAAGTACATAAACATTGCGAGCCGTAGTGCACCCTTTATCAATACTCGATTCGGAGGAAAGCTTGCCGCATCTCTACCTGCGTCATGCATCAAGGATTTCGAAACGAGGCTGAAAAACGTCCAAGGTGGGACTGCAGATGAAATTCAATACCTCTACGACAATCGGCAATTCTCGGAAGTGGTTCGGATAGTCATGTCAATTGCCGACCAAGCCAACGAGTATTTTGACGAAAAAAAACCTTGGCTTCTTGCCAAAGACGACACCAAAACGTCAGAGCTTCACAATGTCTGTACTGTAAGCCTAAATTTCTTTCGGCTGTTGACGCTTTATTTAAAGCCGATTCTGCCCAGGCTTGCCGAAAGCGCCGAGAAGTTTTTGAACATCGCCCCTCTCGCATGGGAACATACTTCCAATCTGCTACCAGGTAGCCACGCGATCAACCCGTATCAGCATTTGATGACTCGCGTCAAAGTAGAGCAGCTCGACGCGCTGTTCGAAATCGAAAAGGAGTCCGCCAAAGTGACCGCCTCGACCCCCCATCCCGCTTCGCCCGGAAAATCGGGAGTTGCGCCCCCACCCCAACCCTCCCCCGCTGGCGCAAGGGAGGGTGAGAATAGTGGCGCCCCTCAGATAACAATTGATGAGTTCTCCAAGATTGATCTGAGGGTCGCCAGAATAACCCAGGCAGAGCACGTCGAAGGTGCGGACAAATTGCTGAAGCTCACGCTCGACGTCGGCAGCCTCGGCACGCGGCAAGTTCTCGCCGGCATCAAGTCGGCCTATGATCCGGCAACGCTGGTCGGCAGGCTGACAGTCGTCGTCGCCAACCTCGCGCCACGCAAGATGAAATTCGGTGTGTCGGAGGGGATGGTGCTGGCGGCCTCAGGCGATGGTCCCGATCTTTATCTACTGTCGCCCGACTCCGGCGCGCAGCCCGGCATGAAAGTGAAATAAAGACAGTGGCGCGAACGCCTCCATTACGTGATTCATTGGGCTTAAATATCGCACCAGTCATAGATAGAAACAACACAATGCCGGCGCCCAAAGAAGTGCTTGACCTAATAGAGCGGTTTCAACACAACCGCGAAACCTATGAGAATCCGCACTTCAACGAAACCGAAACCCGCATTCGGTTTCTCAACCCCCTGTTCAAGGCTCTGGGCTGGGATGTGGACAACACCGCCGGTAATGCCGAAGCCTATAAGGACGTCATCCACGAAGACGCGGTGAAGGTCGGCGGCGCGACTAAGGCGCCAGACTACTGCTTCACGATCGGCGGTGCCCGTAAGTTTTTCCTCGAAGCGAAGAAACCAGCGGTCAATGTCAAGGACGACGCCAATCCTGCCTACCAACTCCGGCGCTACGCCTGGTCGGCCAAGTTGCCGGTTTCAGTCCTGTCTAACTTTGCCGAACTGGCGGTCTATGACTGCCGTGCTCGGCCGGATAAGGACGACAAGGCATCGAAAGGCCGCATTCAATATTGGGAGTGCGAACAGTACGCGGAAAAGTGGGATGAGATCGCATCGATCTTTTCCAAGGACGCGATTCTCAAGGGCTCGTTCGATAAGTTCGCCACGACCAGCCGCAACAAGCGCGGCACGGCCGAAGTCGACGATGAGTTCCTGAACGAAATCGAAGAGTGGCGCGACCTGCTGTTACGTACCGCTCTAGTTTAGGCTGAGCATTCCGATCTGGATGAGGGCGAGAAGAGAGGCGTGTCTCGTGTAGGACGAGGGAGAACGCGCCTGCGGAAGAGATTGGGACAGCGGGTTAGAAATCGTCTGATTCCGAT
>JBGPFE010000027.1:0-50291 GCA_041483135.1 Gammaproteobacteria bacterium
CGATCAACATGTTCGGCGGTTTCGCCGTGACCCAGCGCATGCTGGCCATGTTCCGCAAATAACCCAGGAGACACGACATGTCTGGAAATCTGGCAACCGTCTCCTACATCGGAGCAACGATTCTTTTCATCCTCAGCCTCGGCGGGCTATCCAGCCCCGAGAGTTCGCGGCGCGGCAACCTCTACGGCATGATCGGCATGACCATCGCCGTGCTGGCCACGGTGTTCGGCCCGCGCGTCACGCCGGCCGGCCTGACCTGGATCATCGGCGCCATGGCCGTCGGCGGCAGCATCGGCCTCTACGCCGCCCGCACCGTGAAAATGACGCAGATGCCCGAACTGGTCGCGCTGATGCACAGCCTGGTCGGCCTCGCGGCCATGCTGGTCGGATTCGCGAACTACATCGATCCGGCAGCGTCGGCCCATTCTACGGGGGCAGAGAAGGCCATCCACGAGATGGAGATCTACATCGGCATCCTGATCGGTGCCGTGACCTTCTCCGGCTCGGTGATCGCTTTCGGCAAGCTCTCGGGCAAGATCGGCGGCAAGCCGATGCTCCTGCCCGCGCGTCATTGGATGAACCTCGCGGGCCTGCTGATCGTCATCTACTTCGGGCGGGAATTTCTGCACGCCGGCTCGGTGAGCGACGGCATGACGCCGTTGATCGTGATGACGGTAATCGCGCTGCTGTTCGGCATCCACATGGTGATGGCGATCGGCGGTGCCGACATGCCGGTGGTGATATCGATGCTGAACAGCTACTCCGGCTGGGCGGCGGCGGCGACCGGCTTCATGCTGTCGAACGACCTCTTGATCGTCACTGGCGCGCTGGTGGGCTCGAGCGGCGCCATCCTCTCTTACATCATGTGCCGCGCGATGAATCGCCACTTCATCAGCGTGATCGCGGGCGGTTTCGGCACCGGAGGCGGTACGCCGGCGGTCAAGAGCGGCAGCGGGGGTAACGCAAATGAGCCGGCGGGCGAGGTCGTGCCGATCCTTGCCGCGGCGACGGCGGAACTGTTGCGCGAAGCCAAGAACGTGATCATCGTGCCGGGCTACGGCATGGCGGTGGCGCAGGCCCAGCATTCTGTGTACGAGATCACGAAGCAATTGCGCGAGAAGGGCGTCAACGTGCGCTTCGGCATTCATCCGGTTGCCGGCCGCATGCCCGGTCACATGAACGTGCTGCTGGCCGAGGCCAAGGTGCCCTACGACATCGTGTTCGAGATGGACGAGCTCAACGCAGACTTCCCGGATACCGACGTCGCCATGGTCATCGGCGCCAACGATATCGTGAACCCGGCGGCGCAGGAAGACCCGACCAGCCCTATCGCGGGCATGCCGGTACTGGAAGTGTGGAAGGCCAGGACCTCTATCGTGATGAAACGCAGCATGGCCTCCGGCTACGCGGGTGTCGACAACCCGCTCTTCTACAAGGAGAACAACCGCATGCTGTTCGGCGATGCGAAGAAGATGCTGGACGAAGTGCTCGTCGCGCTGAAAGCCTGAACGCCGGCCGGGTTGCGCTAGCTTGGCGGGATACCGAGCATGGCTTTTTTCAGCCTGACGTCCCGCGGCCGGTCGCCGATCCACATGCGCAGCAATGCCCGGTTGAAATCCGCGCCGGCGATGTTTTTCTTCTCCTCGCCATTGACGCGAACGACGGTGCCGTGCGCGGGCAGATAATCAATGGTGATCTGCATTCCTTCTTTGACCTCGCCCAGCGCTTCGAAAATCGAATTGAACTGCTGCATCCGTGATTCGAGCGGCTGCCTTTCCTCGGGAGTCAGGGTTTCGCGCAAGGCTTCGTTGGTCGAGGTAACGAGCTGTTCCGCGCTCAGATCCCGCAGCATCTGGAGAAAGAGCCGCCGCGGCTGCTCGGTGCGCAGAATCGCCTCGCCGTCGCTCGATTTGGCAGGCAGATACAGGGCGGCGACGTAGACCTTGAAGATCAGCCGCATGCGCACCCCTGCGCCATTGAGCACCAGTTCGGAGCCGTCGGTGTCGAATTCAATGCGATCCGGCAGCTTCACGCCTTCGATCTCGGCGGCGGATGCGCAGGCGCTGAATAACAGCACGGCCGCCGCCCAGGCCAGGCGAACGGCCGGGTTCACGGCGTTACCGCGATACGCGAGCGCGCCAGCGAAGGGTTCTGGGCAAAATAGCGCTTGATCCCGGCCAGGATTGCGTCCGCAATTTTTTCCTGGTAAGCCTCGTCCTTGAGCTTTTTTTCTTCGTCCGGGTTGCTGATGAACGCCGTTTCGACCAGGATCGACGGAACGTCGGGCGCTTTGAGCACCGCGAAGCCCGCCTGTTCGACGGACCCCTTGTGCAGCGGATTGATTTCGCCGAGCTCGTTCAGCACCGATTTGGCGAGCTTCAGACTGTCGTTGATGGTCGCGGTCTGTGACAGATCAAGCAGCGTCTGTTTCAGGTAGGGATCGGCGACGTCGAGATTGACACCGCCGATCAGGTCGGCCTCGTTTTCCTTCTTCGCGAGCCAGCGCGCGGCGGCCGAAGTGGCGCCGTTTTCCGACAACGCGAAGACCGACGAGCCGCGTGCATCGGACTTGATGAAGGCGTCAGCATGTATCGACACGAACAAATCCGCGTGGATGTTCCGCGCTTTCTGCACCCGCAGCTGCAGCGGAATGAAGTAGTCGCCGTCGCGCGTGAGCGCTGCGCGCATGCCGGGTTCCTGATCGACCAGTGCCTTGAGCTTGCGCGCTATCGCGAGCGTGACGTCTTTCTCGTGAGTGCCGCGGCGGCCCCTGGCGCCCGGATCCTCCCCGCCATGGCCGGCATCGATCGCGATCAGAATCAGCCGCTGGCTGTCGGACTTGCCCGGGCTGCTGCCGGGCTTCGCTGCAATCCCGGCAGGGGTGGATCGGGCACCGTCAATCGGGGCAGCCGGCGCACCGGCGGGTTTGGCGTCTCGCGCGCCCGGCACTGCGGGTGTTTCCGGCTGCGAGTCCAGGGATTTTTCAAATAGCGCGAGCAGCGGATCGACTGCGTGCGCAGGATAGATGTCGAGCACCAGGCGATGGCCATATTCGGCGATCGGCCGCAGCGTGAATACCTCGGGTTTGGCCTCGGCTTTGAGGTCGAATACCAGCCGCACCACGCCGGGTTTGAAGCGGCCGACGCGCACTGCTTTCACATACGGATCGCCGGCGCCGATTTTCCCGGCCAGCCCCTCGAGTGCGGGGGTGACCGCGATGTCTTCGAGATCGAGCACCAGCCGCTCGGGATTCTTGAGTTGCAGCACCTGGTACTGGATCGGCGCGGCGGATTCGAGCGTGATGCGGGTGTAGTCCTGCGCCGGCCACACGCGCGTTGATACGACCGGGGTTGCCGCCGGCGCCATGGCAGGCAGGTACAGCGCGATGACAAGCAGGAATCCGGGGCGCGCAAGAGCGCTGAACCGGCTGACCGCATGAACGGTCGCCCGGGGGTCGAGCTGCTTCAGTACTGCAGCCGTTTTAAGCAATCTTTACCTGCCTCCGTGTCCGCGCTGAGCGTGACGCTGCGTCCGCTGCCGTCGACTTCCATCCTGATCCTCACATCCGGTGCGGGCAGTTGCCCGCCGGCTTTTTCCGGCCATTCGACGAGGCACACGGACTCGCTGTTGAAGTATTCGCGCAAGCCCGCATCCACCCATTCGTCGGCATGATTGAGCCGATAAAAATCAAAGTGATACAAGTATAAACTAGAAACCGTATAAGGTTCAACCAGGGTAAAAGTCGGGCTTTTGACCCGGTCTGTGACACCGAGGGCCCGCAACACGCCGCGTGCCAGCGTCGTTTTCCCCGCGCCAAGCTCGCCGCTGAGGTAAATAACCATGCCCGGATGCAAACCCCGGGCCAGCGCCGCGCCCAGCGACAGGGTGTCGGCCTCGGCGGCAAGGAAACGTGTTATTTGCGCCGGCGGCTGTTTATGATTGGAAGCCATGAGAAGTGAAACGCAATCGCCGGTGACGCCCGATACCGTGGCGCTCGCGCCGCAGATCCGGCAGTGGGGCGTCGAGCTCGGTTTTCAGAAAATCGGGATCTCGGACGTCGACCTGAGCCGCGCCGAACCGCGCCTGAGCGAGTGGTTGAGCGCGGGTTTTCATGGCGAGATGGATTATATGGCAAAGCACGGCGTCAAACGCGCGCGCCCTGCCGAGCTGGTGCCGGGCACGCTGCGCGTGATCGCCGCGCGCATCGACTATCTGCCGCCGCGCGCCGCCGACAGCTGGGCGGTGATCAACGATGCCGGCAAGGCGTTTGTGTCGCGCTACGCGCTCGGCCGCGACTATCACAAGGTGCTGCGCCGGCGGTTGCAGCGGCTGGCCGGGCGCATCGAAGCCGCGATAGGCGCGTTCAACTACCGCGTATTCACCGACAGCGCGCCGGTGATGGAAGTCGAACTCGCGGAGAAAGCGGGCCTCGGCTGGCGCGGCAAGCACACGCTATTGCTGACGCGCGAAGCCGGGTCGTATTTTTTTCTCGGCGAAATCTATACGGACCTGCCGCTGCCGGTCGACAATGCAGCGCAAAACCACTGCGGCACCTGCCGGAAGTGCATCGACATTTGCCCGACGCGCGCAATCGTCGCGCCCTACCGGCTCGATGCGCGGCGCTGCATTTCGTACCTCACCATCGAGCACCACGGCAGCATCCCGCCCGAATTGCGGCCGCTGATCGGCAACCGCGTTTACGGCTGCGACGATTGTCAACTCGTATGTCCATGGAACAAGTTCGCGCAGGCGAGCAGCGAACCGGATTTCGCGGTGCGCAACGGCCTCGATGACATCACGCTCACCGAGCTTTTCGCATGGAGCGAGGACGAATTTCACGCGCGCCTGCTCGGCAGCGCGATCCACCGCATCGGTTACGAGCGCTGGTTGCGCAACCTTGCGGTCGGGCTCGGTAACGTTCCCGAATCCGCAGCGTCCGCGCCGCAAGTGGTTGCTGCACTGCGGACGCGCCGCGACCATCCGTCGGCATTGGTGCGCGAGCACGTGGCATGGGCGCTGGGACAACACGGCCGGTGCTGATCTACCTTGTCACGGCTGGATGGCATTGTTAAGATGCCCAGGCACCGCCCCATAATTATTCCACCCTGAGGAGAAATCATATGAATTTCACGCGCAAATTAGCTGCCGCGTTGGCATGCGCGGCGTTTGCCTTCACGGCATATGCCGCAGGCTACCCCGACCGCCCAATCAAGCTGATAGTGCCATGGGCGGCCGGCGGCGATACCGACAATATTTTCCGTCCGTTCGGGCAGGCGTTCCAGAAAGCGCTTGGCGGCACCACCGTGGTGATCGCCAACATCGGCGGCGCATCCGGCACGACCGGCGCGCGTGAAGCGAAGAACTCGCCGCCCGACGGCTACACGCTCTACGCGGTGCACGATTACATTCATTCCACTTACTACACCGGCGTCTCGGACGTGAACTACACCGATTTCGAGCCGGTCTGCCTGATCTCGGCCACCGCTTCGGTGCTGACCGCGAGCCCGAAGACCAAGTGGACCACGCTGAAGGAGCTGGTCGACGACGCCAAAGCGCGCCCGGGCCAGATTTCGGTCGGAGCCACCCTCGGCTCGACCAGCCATTTTTTCCCGGCGATTTTCGAAAAAGAGGCCCACATCAAGTTCAAGTACGTGTCGTACGACGGCCTCGCGCAGCGCATGAACGCGATTCTCGGCGGCCATAACGACCTGACCGACGGCAACCTGACGCAGAAAGGCAAGGTCGACGCCGGCCAGCTCAAGTTCCTCGCGATCGGCACCGAGAAGCGCAGCCCCGAGCTGCCGAACGTGCCGACTTTCAAGGAACTGGGCTATAACGTCGTCTACGCGGTCTCGCGCGGCATCATGGCGCCGAAAGGCACGCCCAACGACGTGCTCGCCAAGCTTGAGTCGGCATGCGCTGCCGCGTCCAAAGAGCCGGCATTCGCGGAATCGATGAAATCGCAGGGCACCGACGTGCGCTATCTCGACCGCAAGGCGTTCCTCGAGTTCCTCAAGCAGAACGACGTGCTGAACAAGGATCTTGCGCGCGACCTCGGGCTGCTGAAGCGCTGAGACCCTTCATGCTCGGTCGGGATGGCATCGCCGGGCTCATCTGTCTCGGCCTGAGCATCGCGTTGCTGGTCATGACGCGCGGATTGCCGCAGTCCGCGCTGGTGCCGATCGGGCCGGATTTTTACCCGCGCATCGTGCTCGGCATCATGGCGGCGCTTTCCGTCATGCTCATCGCCGCCGACGTGCTGTCGCGCTGGCGCAGCCGAGGCGCGGTTACCGCGCCCGCTGCTGCTGCCGAGGAGCGCAATTACCGCCTCGTGACAGTGACGTTCGCGGTATTTGCGGTGTACGTGCTGCTGCTGCCGTTTCTCGGCTTCCGGGTCGCGACGTTCCTGTTCGTCGTGGCGCTGCAGGCCGTGCTCGAGAAGCCGCAGGGGCGGCGGCGCTGGACGGTCGTCATCACCACTGCGCTCGCGACGGTGATCGTTACTTATCTCGCCTTTGAGGTTTACCTGTCCGTGCTGCTGCCGCGCGGGCGGTGGACCGGTTTCTAAACCGGTTAGCCAATGTTCGAACTGCTCGCAGCGGGGATCGTCAACGTCCTGCACCTGAAATACCTCGTGCCGCTGTCTATCGGTACGCTCGCCGGGCTGATCGGCGGCGCGCTGCCGGGCGTCACCATCACCATGACCATCATCATGGTGCTGCCCTTTACTTTCGGGCTCGACCCGCTGCAGGGCCTGGCGGCGATGACCGGCGTTTACGTGGGCGGCTCCGCGGGAGGGGCGATCACCGCGGCGCTGATCGGCATTCCGGGAACGCCGTCGGCCGTCACTACCACTTTTGACGGCTTTCCGATGACGCAGAAAGGACAGCCCGGACGCGCGGTATGGCTCGGCATCTGGTCCTCCTTCCTTGGCGGCCTGCTCGGCGGCGTATTCCTGATCGGCGCCACCGGCCCGCTTGCCGCGATCGCGCTGGAGTTCGGTCCGTGGGAATATTTTTCGCTGTTTGTCTTCGCGCTGTCGATGGTGGCGGGCCTCACCGAGGGCTCGCTCATCAAGGGTTTGCTCTCCGGCGCGATCGGGCTGGTGATCACCATCATCGGCTCCGACCCGATCATGAGCGTCCCGCGCTTCACGCTGGGAAGCGATTTCCTGCGCAACGGCTTTCCGTTCCTGCCCGTACTGATCGGCATCTTCGCGTTCGCGCAACTGATGACCGACATCGAGAAAATGAATCAGCCCGAGAAATCGGGCGGGCCGGTCAAAGCGCCGCCGCTCACGGTGTCGCATCTGAAGGTAATCTGGGAGATACTGACCAAGCCGTTCCTGCTGGTCTGGTCGACGCTGGTCGGGATTCTGATCGGCGTGCTGCCGGCGATCGGCGGCAGCGCCGCCACGGTCATGGCCTACGACCAGGCGAAAAAGTTCTCACGGCACCCCGAGCGCTTCGGCAAAGGCAATCCCGAGGGCATCATTGCTTCGGAGGCGTCCTGCAACGCCAACGTCGGAGGGTCGCTCGTCACCATCATGGCGTTCGGCATTCCGGGTGACGCGGTGACCGCGGTGATGCTCGGCGCGATGACCATCCACGGCATCCAGTCCGGCCCGCTCTTCATCACCCAGCACCCGGGCGTCGCCTACGGCATTTACGCCGCATATCTGCTCGCGCACCCGATCATGGTCCTGATCTGCTTGCTGGGCACGCGCTTCTTCATGCGCGTCGTCACCGTCAACAAGTCAATCCTGATCCCGATCGTGATGGTGCTATGCGTGATCGGAGCGTATGCGCTGAACAACATCATGGACGACGTCTACGTGCTGCTGCTGTTTGGCCTGGTCGGCTACGCGCTGGTGAAGTTCCGCTTTCCCCTGGCGCCGCTGATACTCGGCCTGATCCTGGGCGATCAGATCGAAATCAACCTGGTGCGCGCGATCATGAGCGATCCCGATCCGTGGCTGTTCTTCACGCGGCCGATTTCCGGGGCCATGCTCGCGTTGTCGGTGGGCTCGGTGATCCTCGCGCTGTGGCAACACCGCCGCTCGCAGAAGCGCGTGGCGCGAGAGACCGAGCCCGACGTGGATTTCTAGGCATGGCGGCACTAACCGGAAAAATCGCGCTGGTCACCGGCGCGTCGCGCGGCATCGGCCGCGCCACGGCGCGCGCGCTCTCCGACGCAGGCGCCGCGGTTTACCTGGCCGCCGACGGCACGCGCGAGGAATTGTCGGCGGTCGCCGCCGAGTGCCGCGCGCAGAATGCATTCGCGCGCGCCGAATTCGGCTTGTTCGATCTCGCGGATGCCGAAGACGTGAAGCGCATGGTCGATGCCGCGCTCGCGAGCTTTGGTCGCGTCGACATCCTGATCAACAACGCCGGTATCCGCATCCGCCATCCGTTCGGCGAATACTCGAGCGCCGACTTCGACAAGCTGATTGCGGTCAATTTGCGCGCACCGTTTCTCGCGAGTCAGGCGGTGGTGCCGACGATGCGCGCGAACGGCGGCGGACGCATCATCACGGTAGCGAGCCAGAACGGCATCGTCGCGAGCGCAAATTCAGCGCTCTACGGGATCTCCAAGGCGGCGTTGATCTACCTGACCAAGGCGATGGCGCTGGAGCTTGCCAAGGACAAGATCATGGTCAACGCGGTGAGCCCCGGGCCGATCGAGACCGAATTCACGCGCGCGCGCATGGAACGCGAGCCGGGCCATCGCGAAGCGCGCCAGGCACGGATCCCGCTCGGCCGCTGGGGCAGGCCGGAAGAGGTCGCGCAGGCGATCCTCTTTCTCGCTTCGACCGAGGCGACGTTCGTGCATGGCAGCAACCTCGTCATCGACGGCGGGTACGTGATTCACTGACGGAACATCACCGCCGAGTGACGGTGCCAGGCGGGCCGATCAACTGATGCGATCGGATATCTGGCGCCGGATGTCGCGCGACATCCGGAGCGCGGTTTCCACGCCGCGGTAGTAGCCGGGAATGTAAGCCGTCTCTTTGTAACCCAGCGCGCGGTAGAAGTCGCAGGCAATTGCATTATTCGTGCGCAGTTCGAGGTGGATGGTGGCGATACCTGCGACCAGCGCCGATTCCTCGAACCACTCCATCATTCGTTTGCCGATGCCGCAGCGCTGGTGCGAGGGCTTGACTGCGAGCAGGCTCAAATGCGCGCTGGCGTCGCCGAAATTCATGATCGCGAAGCCGACGATGGGATTTTGAATTTCCGCCACCAGCACGACGGTATCGCGCGCCCGAATCGAGCGGGCCACGCGCTCGGGATCCCACGACCAGCCGCTCAAGCCGGATTCGATCAGCTCGCGCGACATCAGCGCGATAGGGTAGACATCCGGCGGTCGGGCGAGTCTGAGCGCGAGTGCGTGCATCGACCCCAAGCATAGCAAACGTTATGCCGGAGCGGAATGCCCGCGGCAGGTCAGGCTTTGGGAATGAACCGCAGCGCGACGCCGTTGTTGCAATAGCGCTGGCCGGTGGGTGGCGGGCCGTCGTCGAACACGTGGCCGTGATGGCCGCCGCAGCGCGCGCAGTGGTATTCGGTGCGCGGGTAAAGAATTTTATGGTCTGTCTTGGTGCCGAAAGCGCCGGGTATGGTGGTGAAAAAGCTCGGCCAGCCGGTGCCGCTGTCGTACTTCATCGCCGAAGTGAACAGCGGCAGGCTGCAGCCCGCGCAGACGAAGACGCCGGGCCGCTTCTCGCTGTTGAGCGGGCTCGAGCCGGGCCGCTCGGTGCCTTCCTCGCGCAGCACGCCGTAAGCCGCAGGCGGGAGGGTCTTCTTCCATTCCGCGTTCGGGCGGTTGAGAGGTGCTGCCGAGGTCGCAATATCGGCACCGTCGGCGAGCAGCATTTTCCAGTTTTTCTGGAGTTCCTCGACCGCCTTCATCGATCCGGCCTGCGCTGCCACCGCGCGACGCGCGAATGCGAAGAAAAGCGGTGTTCCCGCAAGCATCTTCCAGAATGTGCGCCGTTGCATGGTTAGCCTCCGTTGGTGTTAGGACTGGCTGTCCGGCCATAAATTCCCGGCGGGACAGCTATCAGCGCTTATCAGTCGGCCGGGCGCGGATTTCTTTACACCGTTGACGGCGCACCGAACAGCACCGTGCATTGGCTGGAGAGAACGCCGCCATTGCCGTGCGCGCTGGAGCGCGGAGCAGGGATCGGCGGAACGTGGAGCAGGGGCCCCGCTCGCGGGGATGCGACCGTAGAGCCGATCATAAGCGCGTCGCATTTGCCGATCCTGTGCGCGTCTTCGGGGTCAGATCCCCACAGGGGCCCCTCTTCCGCCCTACGACGCGCCCTGCTTGCGGGGATGCGACCGCAAAGGCGCGCATCGCACGGCTTAGATGGTGGCTGCAGAACCAAATATCACCGTGCATTGGCTGGAGAGAACGCCGCCATTGCCGTGCGCAAGCGCGACCTCGCAATCCTTGACCTGGCGTTGGCCACATTCGCCGCGCACCTGGCGCACCGCCTCGATCATCACCAGCAGCCCGTACATTCCCGGGTGGCAGTAGGACAGCCCGCCGCCGCTGGTGTTGACCGCGAGCTTGCCGCCGGGCGCGATATTGCCGCCGGAGACGAAGCGCCCACCTTCGCCTTTCGGGCAGAAGCCGAGGTCTTCGAGGAACAGGATAGGCGTGATGGTGAACGCGTCGTATAGCGACAGCATGTCGACATCCGACGGCTCGAGGCCGGCCATTTTGAACGCCCGCGGCCCCGACTCGGCAGCCGCGGTCACGGTGAGGTCGGGCATGTTCGAGATCGTTGCGTGGCTCAACGCTTCGCCGGTACCCAGCACGTAGACCGGTTTTTTCCTGAGCGATTTGGCGCGCGCGGCCGAGGTCACGATGATCGCGCCGCCACCGTCCACCACCAGGCAGCAGTCGCGCACCGTGAACGGGTAGCTCACCATGCGGGCTTTCAACACTTGCTCGATCGTGAGCGGTTCCTTTTCCCATGCGGCCGGATTCAGCAGCGCCCATTTGCGCGCGGCGACCGCGACTTCGGCAAGGTGCTCGCGCGTGGTGCCGTATTGATGCATGTGGCGCGCGGCAGCCATCGCGTAGGCGCTGATCGGCATGATCGGTTTGTACGGCGTTTCGTAGTAGTTGTATTCGCGCGGGCTCGCGGCGGCGCGGCTCACCGACCGCTGCGTGCTGCCGTAGGCGATCAGCGCGACTTCACATACGCCGGCCTCAATTGCACATTGCGCGTGCGCGACATGCGCCATGAACGACGACCCGCCGATCTGCGTGCCGTCGAAGTATTTGGGTTTCAGCCGCAGATACTCGGCCAGCGCCATCGGGCCCATGCGCACTTGGGTCGCCGCCACAAACACGGCATCGACATCGGCCAGCTTGAGCCCGCAATCGTCGAGCGCGCGGCGCGAGGCCTGCGCCATCAGATCGAGCGGGCTGGTATGCGGCGCAACCTGGCCGAGATCCGATTCGGCTGCGCCGACGACTGCGATGCTGCCGCGTTTCAGACCGCTCATTTGGCGCCCCCCGCCGGCGTGAACACCGGATAGGGCGGCTGCTTGTCGTCACCGGGATTGATCCTGACCTTGACGCGCATGCCGATCCTGACGGCGAGCGGGTCGATGTCCTCGACGCGGCTCATCATGCGGAACCCCTCGTCGACGTCGATCAGCGCGACGTTGTGCGGCGGCTGGTCTTTGGCCGCATACACCACCGTCGTCGAGTACACCGTGCCGAGGCCTTTGGAAACGCGCCATTCGAGATTGGCGCTGCCGGTCTTGGGTGCGACGATGCGCGGAAAGAATACCGGCGTGTTGTCGTCGGTGCATACCTGGTAGGCGAGCTCGCCTTTTTTGCAATGCTCGATGAATACGCCGAGCGGCGAGGATTTCTTGAGGTCTGGCATGGCTTTCCCTTGTCTGATGCTTGCGATCGTCGTTCTGCGCCTGATTATAGCGTGCCGCCGGTCAGTCGACTTTCATGCCGGTCGCTTTGACGACTCTTGCCCACTTGGCGATCTCGTCGCGCAGTTTCACCGTGAATTGGCCGGGCGGCATGCCGACCGGCTCGGCGCCGCCGTTTAACAGATACGAGCTCGTTTCCGGGGTGCGCAGGATCGCGGCGAATTCGCGATAGAGCCGGTCGACGATAACTTGAGGCGTGTGCGCCGGCGCGAACAATCCGTGCCAGCCTTCCGATTCGTATCCGGGCAAACCGGCCTCGCTCAGGGTCGGCAGTTCGGGCAGCAGTGCCGAGCGCTTCGCGTTGGTCACCGCCAGCGCGCGCAACCTGCCGGCTTTGATGTGGGGTACCACGCCGGGCGCGCTGATAAGCGAGAGCTGCACCTGGCCGCTGATCAGATCCACCACCGCCAGCGCCGCGCCCTTGTACGGGATATGCACGATGTCGAGCCCGGCCATGCTCTTGAACAACTCGGCCGCGAGATGCGTCGGCGTGCCGTTGCCCGTGGATGCATAGCTCAGTTGCCCGGGCTTCGCTTTGGCGAGCGCGATCAGTTCCTTGACCGAATATGCCGGCACCGACGGATGCACGACGAGCACGCTGGTGATGATCGCGACCATGGTGATCGGCGCAAAGTCCTTCTGCATGTCGTAGGGCAGTTTCGGAATCAGGCTGGCGTTGATCGCGTTGGCGGTGGTGCACAGGAGCAGCGTGTAGCCGTCGGGCGCGGATTTTGCGACGAGGTCGGAACCGAGGATGCTGCCCGCGCCGCCGCGATTATCGATGACGACCGACTGGCCGAGTGCTTCGGCCAGCTTGGGCCCGATCGCGCGCGCCGTAATGTCGACCGGTCCGCCCGCCGGGTAGGGCACGACGACACGAACAGGGCGCGTTGGATACTCCGCGGCAGATGCGGCGCCGCACGCGGCCATCGTCGCGCAAACCGCAGCCAGCACGCAATCCGAGTACAGTTTCATGTCAGTCCCCCTTAATGCCGGAGCGCCTCACGACCTTGCTCCACTTCGCGGTTTCCTGCCGCAGATACCTGCCGAAGTACTCCGGTGTGGAGCCGACCGCTTCCACGCCGTCGCCGGCCAGGCGTTGCGCGACTTCGGGCAGCCGGGCCGCGCGATTGATTTCGCCGTTGAGCCTCGCGACGATTTCCGGCGGTGTCCCACTCGCGACGAGCACGCCGTACCAGCCGCTCACTTCATACCCCGGAATGCCCGATTCGGCGATCGTCGGTATCCCCGGCACCGCCGGCGAACGTTGCGTGCTCGTGACCGCGATCGCGCGCAGCTTGCCGGCCTTCACGTGCGGCATGGCGGATAGCATATTGTTGAACATCAGCGGCACCTGGCCCGCGAGCAGGTCGGTGGTGGCGGGCGCCGCGCCCTTGTACGGGATGTGCACGAGAGTCGCCCCCGTCATGTTGTTGAACAATTCGCCCGCGAGATGCGGCATGCCGCCGTTGCTGGCCGAGGCGTAATTGATCTGTCCGGGCCGCGCGCGGGAGAGCGCGATCAGGTCCTGCACGGTTTTGACCGGCAGCGCCGGGTGCACCACGAGAATGAACGGCGCCGCGGCGACCAGCGAAACCGGGGCGAGATCGCGGTCGCTGTCGTACGGCATCTTCGGATAGATGCTGGGCGTCACGGCATAGGTCGCCGGCACCATCAGCAGCGAATAGCCGTCCGGCGCGGATTTGGCAGCCAGCTCGGCGCCGATGATGCCGCTCGCGCCGGGACGGTTATCGATGATCACTTGCTGACCGAAGGCCTCGCCGAGTTTTTGGCCGACGGCGCGCGCGAGAATGTCGGTCGGGCCGCCCGCTGGATACCCTACAATCATCCTCACCGGCTTCGATGGATAGGATTGTGCAAGGGCAGGGGCGGCCAGAGCAGCCGCAAGCGCTGCGATGAGCGCAAGGGTGATGGTAAGTTTTCCTGGCATAGTCATTCAGCGTTGTAGGCCGATGAATTCGAGCGCCGCCTTGGCGCACAGGTCGGGAAGCGCGCCGGCCGCGTGCCACGCGTCGCTTTCGAGCACGATCAGCTTTGAATTCCGGATTTTCGATTGCCAGTCTTTGACGCTGTCGACCGTGCGCAGCCCGCTGCCGGTGGTCGTGATGATGAGGGTAGGGCAGGCGATCTTTTCGACGTCCGCCCGGATGTCGAGGCTGGGCACCCAGCGCAGATAGCTCTGCATCGTGGATAGCGACGTTTTGCCTTGAATGTGGTCGACCCACCAGTCAACTTCGGCCTGCGAGACTTTACTGCCGAGCCGGCCCTGCATGGTTTGCTGCGCCCACTCGTGCACGCCATGTCGATCGATCTGCCTGACCCAGTCGTCGACGCCGGCAGCCGAGGTGAGGGGCGGTGTCACGCCCACCAGCGTCTGCACGAGCTGCGGATAGTCGGCGGCGAGCTTGAGCGCCATCGAGCCGCCGCTTTTCGCTCCGATCAGGTGCACGCGCGGGCAGCCGAGATGATGAATCAGCGCGACCAGATCGCTGATCAGCACGTCTATAGTCCACTCGAAGTCGGCCGGCATCGGTGATGACCGTCCGAAGCCGCGCACATCGACGCGCACGACACGATAGCGCTGCGCGAAATGCGGCACCCATGCGCGCCAAGCTTCGCCGCTCTCGGCCAGCCCGTGCACGAACAGCACGGTCGGCGGCTCGCGCCACGGATCGGTGAAATCGTCGACGGTGTAGAAAAGTTTGCAGCCGTCGGGGCGGTCAAGATACGCTTCCATGGGATGGTTCAGTGATTGAGTGATTGAGCGATTAAGTGATGGAGTAATTGAGTTGGCCGTGGTCATGCCGCTCGATTGTTCCGAATCGCTTGATTCCTGAATCACCCAATCACTGTTTCTGCAACCCGAAATCGATCAGCGCCTGCGCTTGCGCTCGACGAACGCCTGCATCAGGAGTTTGGGTTCATCGGTCATGCGCGCTTCGACGATGGCACGGATGCCTTGCTGGACTGCGTCCTTGATCGACATGCGCTCCCAGTCCGCGACGAGCCGCTTCTGGATGCGGATCGCGCGCGGGCCGGCGGCGAGAATTGCGGCAACCCACTTCTCGACCGCGGCATCGAGTTCCGCCGCTGGCGTCAGACGGTCGAGAAAACCGCAGCGATAGGCTTCGTGAGCGTCGATCAGTTCGCCGGTATACACCAGCTCACGCGTCTTGCCCCAGCCGACGAGTCCGGGCAGCAGGCATGCTTCCATGCCGGACGGAATGCCGAATTTGACTTCGGGCATGCCGAATCTGGCGTGCTCGGCGCCGGCGCGCATGTCGCACGCCGCTGCGATTTCCATGCCGGCGCCGAGACAGTAGCCGTTGACGCGCGCGATCACCGGCACCGGCAGGCGGCGGATCGCGTCGCACGCGAGATGGATCTTGGCGCTCACGTCTTCCGCGCCGGCGAGATCGAGGTCTTTCATCTCGGCGATATCGGCGCCGGCGATGAACGATTTGTCACCTGCGCCGGTCAGCACCGCAACGCGCAGCTCGTCGTCCTGCGCGAGCGCGTTGAATGCGGCAATCAATTCTTCCTTGCCGCGCCTGCCGAGCGTATTGTGCCGCACGGCATTGTTCACGGTGACGTAGGCAACGCGTCCGGCAGCGCGCGCGTCGATGCGGGTGGTTACGAGAGAAGGATGGGTTCCCGCCACTTCAGCGCCCCAGGAACTTCGGCGGGCGCTTTTCCAGAAACGCCTGCACGCCTTCCCGGTGATCGTGCGTGAGCCGCGCACCGCACACCGCCAGGTTTTCCATCTCGAGCAGCATCTCGAGGGTCGGCACGTACATGGCCTGGAACATTTTTTTCGCGAGCTGCAGCGCGTAAGTCGCCGACGCGGCAATCTCGGCGGCCAGCGCGTTGGCCGCGTCTTCGAGCTTGTCGTCGGGCACGACTTTCATGACGATGCCCATTGCATGCGCTTCGGCCGCGGGCAGCTTGCGCGCGGTGTAAACGAGTTCCTTGGCGCGCGCGATGCCGAGATGCTGCGCGAGCAGGAACACCGAGCCGCCGTCGGGAGGAATCCCGACTTTCTTGAACGCCATCAGCAGATAGGCGGTTTCCGAGGCGACGATCAGGTCGCACGCGAGCGCGATGCTCGCGCCGATGCCGGCCGCCGGCCCGCGCACCGCCGCGATAACCGGCTTTTCGAGATTGTGCAGGGCCTTGATCATCCGTTGATGGCTCAGCGAGCGCTGGCGGCCCGCGACCACGTCGTAGTCGCCCATGCTGCCGACGTCGCCGCCGGCGCAGAATGCGCGCCCTGCGCCGGTTACGATCACGCAGCGTGCTTCGTCGTCCGTGCCGAGCGCGGTGAACGTGTCGGCCAGTTCGTGGTACATCTCGCCCGACAACGCGTTCAGCTTGTCGGGGCGGTTGAGCGTTACGGTCGCGATGCCGTTTTTCCTGGTTACCAGTACGCTCATCGGGTCACTCCGCTTTCATGTTCGCGCTCTTCACCAGCTTCGCCCACTTGTTGATTTCGTCGCGTATGAACGCGCCGAACTGCTCGGGCGTGCCGCCGACCGGTTCCGCGCCCTGGCCCGACAGCCGTTCGACTACGTCGGGCTGTTTCAATATGCGGTTGAACTCGCCCGCGAGCCGCGTGACGATGTCCCTGGGCGTTGCCGCGGGCGCGACGAAGCCGTACCAGCCGCTTGCGCTGTAGCCGGGCAGACCGGCTTCGGCGATCGTGGGCAGGTCCGGTACCGAGCGCGAGCGCTGCGCGCCGGTGACCGCGAGCGCGCGCACCTTGCCCGACTTGATGTGGGGCACGACGATCAGGCTGTTCTCGAAGTTCATCGAAACTTCGCCGGAGAGCAGCGCGGTCAGCGCGGGCGCGCCGCCCTTGAACGGCACGTGCACGATGTCGACGCGCGCCAGGCTCTTGAATAGCTCGCCGGCGAGGTTGGTGATCGTGCCGCTGCCCGAAGATGCGTAATTGAGCGTGCCCGGTTTCGCGCGCGCGAGGGCGAGCAACTCCTTGACCGATCTGACCGGCAGCGAAGGATGGACCACCAGGATATTCGTTACCATCACGGCGTGCGTGATCGGCGCCAGGTCGCGCAGCGTGTCGTAGCCGCGGCTCGGATATAGGCTCATGGCGACCGCAAGACCGCTGATGGTGCCGAGCAGCAGCGTATGACCGTCGGCGGGCGATTTGACGACCAGTTCGGTGCCGATCACGCCGCCGGCGCCGCCGCGGTTGTCGATCACCACCGGCTGGCCCAGCGAATCGGAGAGTTTCTGGCTGACCGTGCGCGCGACGATATCGGTCGGGCCGCCCGCCGGAAAAGGCACGACGAGCCGGATCGGCTTGGCAGGATATTGCGCGCTTGCGCTCGCGCTGCAAATGATGACAAGCGCCAGCAGCAAAGCGTTGGTCAGCGTCTTCATTCGGGTTTGACGCGCGCAAATTTGATGACTTTCGCCCATTTGGCGATTTCATCCCGCAGGAATGTCGCGTACTGCTCTGGCGTACTGCCGACCGGATCGGAGCCTTCGGCCTTGAGGCGCTCGTTGAGCTCGGGCGAAGTCACGACCTTGAGCACGTCGGCGTTGATTTTCACGATCACGTCGCGCGGCGTTTTAGCGGGTGCGCCGAGCCCGTTCCATGCCACGGCTTCGAAGCCCTTGAGGCCGGTTTCGCTGACGGTCGGCACGTCGGGCAGGGTTGCCGCGCGCTGCAGGCTGGTGACCGCGAGCGCGCGCAGCTTGCCGCCCTTGATCAGCGCGAGCGCCGAGGTGAGGCCGTTGAAAACCACGTCGACGTGGCCGCCGACGAGGTCGGTCAGCGCGCCGGCGTTGCCTTTGTACGGGATATGCACCATCTTCACGCCGGCCATCGTGTTGAACAGTTCGCCGGCCAGATGGTTCGAGCCGCCGGTTCCGGACGAGCCGAAGTTGAGCTTGCCCGGTTTTGATTTCGCGAGCGCAATCAGCTCCCTGATCGATTTCGCGGGCACGCCCGGGTTGACGACTACCACGAGCGGCGTCGTATTGATCAGCGTGATCGGCGCGAAGTCGTTCAGCGCGTCGTACGGCAGCTTGTTGAGCAGGCTCGGATTGATCGTGAACGGCGCCGGCGTTACCAGCAGGGTGTAACCGTCGGGGGCGGCCTTGGCCACCAGTTCGGTGCCGATCACAGTGCCGCCGCCGGGACGGTTGTCGACGACCACCGCCTGGCCCCAGATCCCGGTCAATTTCTGCGCGACGGTGCGGCCGACGATGTCGGTGCTGCCGCCGGCGAGAAAAGGCACTACCAGGCGCACCGGCTTATTCGGATAGTCCTGCGCGCACGCCAAGCTGGCAGCGGAGGCGAGTGCGATGGATCCTGCAAACGTCGTTTTCATCTCAGGCGCGCTTGATTTTTGCCGCGACGGCCTGAGGCGCGACCTGCAGCTTGTCGAGCCGCGCGAGGGCGGTGCGCGCCTCGACCTCGAGCCGCGCGACGATGGCCGCGAACGGCTCGATTTTGTCGGCGAACGCGACCGACTGGCCGCACGACAGTATCGCCTGCTCGAAGTCGCCGCTTTCGTAAGCGGCCCGCGCGCGCTTGCCGGCGATCTGCGGGAACAGCACGTCGATATCGCCGCCATGCTCGATTTCGAGCTGCTGCACGAGCTTCGCCTGCGCGTTGGCGAGCACGCGATGGGTTTTTTTGAGCGATTGCACCACCAGCGCGGTTTGCGTCTCGTCGGTGGCGAGCAGGCGTTCCTTGTACTTGCGGTGCGCCCGGATTTCCTCCGCGACCAGAAAGCGCGTGCCGATCGCGACACCGTCGGCGCCGAGCGCGAGCGCGGCAACGAGGTGCGCGCCGGTGCCGATGCCGCCGGCGACGATCAGCGGTATTTTGATGTCGCGTGCGGCGACCACCGCCTGCACCATCGTGCCGACGAGATCCATGCCGGGATGGCCGCCGCCTTCGGCGCCGACGACGGTGATCGCGTCGACGCCGATCGATTGCGCTTTGCGCGCGAAGCGCACCGCGGGGACCTTGTGCAAGACTTTGATGCCGGCAGCGTGCAGCCGCGGCAGATAGGCCTCCGGATTGTGGCCGTAAGTTTCGACGAAGCGCACGCCTTCTTCGATCACGACATCGAGAACGTGCGAAATGCGGTCGTGATCCTGGCCGCCCTGGCGGATGCCGACGTTGACGCCGAACGGCTTGCCTTGCGTGATGCCGCGGCAGCGCCGTATTTCCTTGCGCAGCGCGTCGGGATCGGGAAAGCTCGCCGCCGTCATGAAACCCATCAGGCCGGCGTTGACCGCCGCGCCGACGTAATCGGCGTTGGCGAGCCACATCAGACCGCTCGCGATCACCGGCAGCTTGATGCCGTAGAGCTCGGTGATGCGGGTTTTAAACAATAATTCCACGATTGATTCCCAAACTCTCCAAGGCAAAGATCCGAAAAACCTTAGCCACAGAGCACACAGAGTTCACAGAGAGAAACAAGGCAAGAAGACTAGTCATTATTGAAACTCGGATTTTCTCTGTGTTCTCTGTGACCTCTGTGGCCAACGTTCTTGTCATTTCAGAACGATCAACGCATCGGCCGCGGCGACGCCCTGACCCCGGGGCCGCACGAACAGCGGATTGATGTCGATTTCGGCGATGCGGTCGGCGTGGTCCGCGATCAGCAGCGAGACGCGCGACAGCGTGTCGGCGAGCGCATCGACATCGAGCGCCGGCCCGCCGCGATAGCCGTGCAGCAGCGCACTGCCTTTGATTTCCGCGATCATCTCCCTGGCAGCGCTGGCGTCGAACGGCGCGAAATTCTGCGTGACATCCTTCAGCAATTCCGTGAACACGCCGCCGAGGCCGAACACCACCACCGGACCGAAGTAACGGTCATTGACGGCGCCGACGATGACTTCGAGCCCGTCCGCCATTTCCTGCAGCAGGATGCCGTCGATGCGCGCGTTTTTGTGGTGGTTACGCGCGGCATTGATTATATCGCGCGCCGCCGTCTTCAGTTCATCGAGGCTGCGGATGTCGAGACGCACCACGCCTGCTTCGGTTTTGTGCGGGATATCGGGCGACTCGATCTTGACCGCAAGCGGGAAGGGCAGCGGTGCGCGTTCGAGTTTGGCAACCGCATCGGCGGACAGCAGCGTTTCGGCGACCGCGGGGATGCCGTAGGCCTTGAGTATCTGTTTCGAGCGGTGCTCGCCAAGCGGTGCCGCCTCTCGCGGCAGATCGAGCGGCTGCTTGACGACGAGCCGCGTTGCGGGCTGCTTCGGACGCTGCCCGAATGCGCGTTCTTTCTGCGCGAATCGGTTGAGCGAGGCGAGCGCGTGCACGGTGCGGCCGGGAGTGGGTATGCAGGGGATGCCGTTTTGTTCGAGCAATTGCATGACTTCGGCGTGGTCGTCCGGCGCAGTCGGCCAGTTGATGAGGACCGGCTTGTCGGTCGCGCGCGCGACTTCGATCAGCCCCTGCGCCCAAACCGTCACCGCCGGGCCGCGCGGCGCGCGTGCGATGACCTGATCGATGCCGGGATCGGCGAGCACAGTTCCGATCAGGCGGTTGTACGAAGCGAAGTTGTCGTTGTAACCGTTGGCGGTGGCGTCGACCGGATTGGCGACCGAGGCGAAGGCGACCACGAATTTGCGGATCTCGCTGGCGGTCGCATCCGCGAGCGGCGGCAGCTCGAGCCCGTGCTCGATGCAGCGGTCGGCAAGCAGCACGCCGGCGCCGCCCGACAGCGTGATCACGCCGACGCGATTGCTGCGCGGCAGCCGGCGCGCGCGAAACGCTTTCAGCGCATCGATCAGGTCGTCGATATCGCGTATTTCGATGAAGCCGCCGCGGCGGAATGCGGCCTGGTACAGCTCATAGCCGGCGGTCATGCGCGCGGTATGCGAAGCCGCTGCCTGGCGTCCGACGTCGGTGTTGCCGACTTTCCAGACCATGATCGGCTTGCCGAGCGCGAGCGCGCGCTCGCCGGCAGCGATCAGCCGGCGCCCGTCGGTCACGCCTTCCACGAACACGACCACCGCCTCGACTTCGCTGCGCTCGAGGAAATACTCGGTGAGCTCGAGCATCGAGATATCGGCTTCATTGCCGGTCGAAATCGCATAGTTGAAACCGACGCCGTAGTAGGCGGCGATGGCGATTACGCCGAAGCCGAAACCGCCGGATTGCGTGACCATCGCGAACGGCCCGGGAATGAGCGTTGAGAGCTGCAGCGTGCCGCCGAAACCGTTGCGGACGTTGTCCTTGAGATTGAGCAAGCCGAGGCAGTTCGGGCCGATGAGTCGTACGCCGCTCGCGCGCGCCGCGGCGACGAGCTTTTCCTGCATTGCCTTGCCGTCGGCGCCGACTTCGCTGAAACCGGCGGACAGCACGATCGCGAACGGGATGCCTGCGGCGCCGCACTGTTCAATGACGCGGCAAACATGCGCGGCGGACAACGCGACGAGCGCGACATCGCACGGTTTTGGCACCGCCGCGAGATCGGGGTAGCAGGTGAGCCCTTTTATCTCTTTGTACTTGGGATTGACCGGGTAGACCTTGCCCTGATAACCGTATTCGGTCAGCAGCTTGAGCGGATGTCCGCCGATGCGCGCCGGATCCGTCGATGCGCCGACGATCGCGACGGCGCGCGGATTGATCAGGCGTGAAAAATCATGGCGCTGGCGCGCTGCTGCGCCGGCTGGTTGATCCAAGGGATTTGCTCCGCGCGGATATTGATTTCAATCGGATTTTACCTTGATTCGCGCACCGGTCGCCATTTACACGTTGCTGGTTCGCCGCGCCGTAGCGTTCGTCTCGAATAGCACTGCGTCAGCGCAGGCCGTTCGCCATCCGGCGTGCTTCAGGCATCGCGCGCAACTTGAGCGTCATCAGCGGCCCGAGCACGGCGCCGACGCCGAGCGCGGTCCACGCGAGTCCCCATGCCATCGTTTCGGAGCGCAGCGGCTCGCCGCGCGCCCAGTCGATCACGAGACCGAATACCCATGGGCTGATGACCCCGGCGCCGAAGCCGAGCAGCGAACGCAGCGCGTAAGCGGCGCCGAGGTATTGCGGCGGCACCAGTTCGGTGATCGCGGTCGAATATACCGACGAGTCGGCGATCGCAGTGATGTTGTAGATCGCCGCGACCGCCACCAGCAGCCACAGCGGCAGCGCCATCATCCAGCCGAACGTGAACGAGCACACCAGGCTCAGGCAGGCCCCCCACAGGATCACCCTGGTGCGTCCCCAGCGATCGGACAGCGCGCCGCCGTATATGCTGCCGCCCATGCTGGTGATATAGGTGAGCGCGGTCAGCATCGCGCCAATGCCGGCGGCCTGCACGGTCATGCTGCCGCCGTGCGTGATCGATACCGCGAGGTATGCGGGCAGCCACGCCCATAAGCCCAGCAGTTCCCATGAGTGGAATACATAGGCCCAGATCACCAGCATCGCCGGCTTGTTGCGCCAGACTTCAAGCAGCGCGAAGCCGCCGGTGTGATCGGCGCCGCGCGGATGCACCACGT
Source organism: Gammaproteobacteria bacterium (assembly GCA_041483135.1). Lineage (GTDB taxonomy): Bacteria > Pseudomonadota > Gammaproteobacteria > Burkholderiales > SG8-41 > PALSA-1004. The sequence continues at coordinate 22,482 of JBGPFE010000027.1, forward strand.
TGGGTGTCGCGCGCAGCATCCAGAACGAGATCAATGTTGCAAAGAGCGGGCCGCATGCAGTGGCGATGAACGCGCCGCGCCAGCCGACGTGCGGCATCAGGAGCCCGCTCAGGATGAGCGACGCGCCGTACCCGAGCGAAGACGCGGCGAGAAACCAGCCCATTGCGCGGCCGCGCTGGTATGCGACAAAGCGCTCGGAGACGAGCGTCAGGCCCGGCGTGTAGGAAGCGCCCGAGCACAGCCCGGTCAGGCCGTACAGCAGCAGGCCGGACATGAAGCTGTCGGCAAGCAATGCGAACAGCAGCGCGCTCAGGCTGGCCAGCATGCTGCCGGCGAGGAAGGCTTTCTTGGCGCCGATGTGATCGGAAATGAAGCCGACCGCAAACAGCGATATCAGATAGCCGACGTGCCACGCCGACTGCACCAGTCCGGCTTCGCTCGCCGACATGCTCCAGTCGGTTTTCAGGAGCGGCAGCGCGGCGGAGTAGGTGGTGAAGATGAAGACGAAGCCGACGCGGCTCAGGCACAGCTCGGTGAGCCACGCAGCGTCGCTTTGCGTCGATTGTAGAGGTGCGCTCAATTCCCGGGCCTGTTACTTGCCTTCAAATTTCGGCGCGCGTTTTTCCTTGAATGCCTGCACGCCTTCCTTGTGGTCGCGGGTGAGGCGCACGACGCCGGAGGCGAGCTTCTCGATGTCGAGCAGCATCTCGAGCGTCGGCACGTACATCGACTGGAACATTTTCTTGGCGAGCGCGAGCGCATAGGTCGCTGAGTCGGCGAGCTCGCGCGCGAGCGCCTGCGCTTCCTTTTCGAGATCGGCGTCGGGCACGACCCGCGCGACGATGCCCATGTCTTTCGCCTCCTGCGCGCCGAACGGACGCGCGGTGTAGACGAGTTCCTTGGCCCTGGCGATGCCGAGATATTGCGTCAGGAAGAAAATCGCGCCGCCATCGGGCACTACGCCGACTTTCTTGAACGCCATCGAGAACTTGGCGTTGTCCGACGCAATGATGATGTCGCACGCGAGCACGATGCCGTTCGCGATACCGTAGCAGGGGCCGCGCACCGCCGCGATCACCGGTTTTTCGAGGTTGTGCAACGCCATCACCATGCGGTGGCGCGTATGCGCGCGCGCGCGGCCGGAGACGATGTCGGATTTCGCCATGTTCGTGATGTCGCCGCCGGCCGAGAACGCGCGGCCGGCGGCGGTCAGAATGACCGCGCGCGTCGTGTCGTCAGCGGCGAGCTCGTTCCAGTACTGGTAGAGCTTGTCGTACATCTCGTCGGAGAGAGCATTGAGCTTCTCCGGCCGGTCGAGCGTGACGGTCGCGATGCCGTCCTTTTTTTCGAGCTTGACTGACATGGTTGGTAGTTATCTTAAATGCGTGAAGGAGTGAAGGAGTGAAGGAGTGAAAAGTCCCCTTCCCCTTTGACAAGGGGGAGGCGCGCCGGAGCGTAGAACAGGGGCCCCACTTGTGGGGATGTGACCGTGGAGGCGCGCATAAGCACGCGGGGATCCGGCGCGTTGCATCCCGCTGCGGGGTCGCATCCATCGGCCACGGCCGACGGAGCCTGCTCCGCCCTCCGCGGGCGCAGGGAGGGGGTGTTCACACATTCACTTGTTCACCCCTTCACCCCGATCATTAGATCGAATCCCAGGGAAAGACATCGCCGGTGCGATCGGTCGGCGGATAGAACCAGCTCTTCAGCGCCGGATACAGGTGCTCGGCGCAGGTATCGGGGGTCCAGCCCTCGGAGCGGTGGACGCCGCGCAGCGGCCGCGACTGGCTCATCAGGAAGATCTCGTTCTTGCGCGTCGCGAACACCTGTGCGTTGACGCCGGCGGCGGCGTCACTCGCGAGGAATACCGCCAGCGGCGCGTTGTGCTCGGGTGTGACCTGCATGCGCTGCTCGATGCGCTTCTGGGTTGCCGGGTCCTTGGCCGGGATCGACGCGGTCATGCGCGTCCACGCGACCGGCGCGATGCAATTCGAGCGCACGTTGAAACGCGCCATGTCGACCGCGATCGATTTGGAGAGCGCGACCATGCCGAGCTTGGCGGCGCTGTAATTCGCCTGGCCCATGGCGCCGATCAGCCCCGAGGTCGAAGTCATGTGCACGAACGCGCCGCTCGATTGCCGGCGGAAATGCTCGGCCGCGTGGCGGCTCATGTTGAACGCACCCTTGAGCATCACATTGACGACGGCGTCCCAGTCTTCCTCAGTCATCTTGTGGAAGATGACGTCGCGCAGAATGCCGGCATTATTGACCACGCAGTCGATGCGGCCGAAGTTGTCGAGCGCGCATTGCACGATTTTCGCCGCGCTCTTGAATTCGGCGACGCTGTCGTAGTTGGCCGCCGCTTCGCCGCCGGTCTTTTTGATTTCGTTGACGACTTCCTGGGCCGGCGTCGCGTCAGTGCCTTTGCCGTCGAGCGAGACGCCGATATCGTTGACGACTACCTTCGCTCCATGCTTTGCCATCAGCTTGGCAATCGCGGCGCCGATCCCGCGGCCGGAGCCGGTGACGACGACGACTTTGCCTTCGACCATTCGAGACATCTTTATTCTCCCTATATGCCAAACCGTGAAACGTGAAATGTGAAATGTGAAATGTGATCATCCACCTCGACACTCCACCGGTGGTGGGAGAGGGGGGATCTTGTTTCCGGTTGTTGCCTTTAAGGCGGAGTCAAATTCTTGACGTTTCACTTTTCACTTTTCACGTTTCACGACGTTATTTCAGCGCGGCCATTGTTGAGCACCGTCACGCCGCGCGCGGGCACGGTCGAGCGGAACGACACGATGTTGCCGCTGCGCCACATCTCGGTGCGGATCGTCTCGCCGGGATAGACCGGCGACGAGAAACGGCCCGCCATGCTTCTGAAGCGCGCGGGGTCGTAGCCGCAGCAGGTCCTGAGCAGCGCATGGCCGGCGATGCTGAACGTGCAGCGCCCGTGCAGGATCGGCATCTTGAAGCCGGCTTTCTGCGCGTAGGCGGGATCGGCGTGCAGCGGGTTGTAGTCGCCGGACAGCCGGTAAATCAAAGCGGCTTGCGGCAGTGTCGGCAGATCGCATACCGCATCGGGCGGCGTGTCGGGAATCGGGTGCGGCGGTTTGGCCGGGCCCGGGGGGCCGCCGAAACCGCCGTCGGCACGGCAGAAAGCCGTCGAAGTCAGCGTGCAGATGGTTGCCCCGCTCGCTTTGTCGCGCACCATGCACTCGGTCATCACCAGCGCGCCTTTGTCCTTGCCCTTGTCGATGACGCCGGTGACTTTGGTGAGGCCGGCGATCGCGCCTTCGACCGGCAGGGGTTTATGTATCGTGAAGCCTTGCTCGCCGTGCACGACGTGGCTGCGCGTGATGCCGGTGTCAGGGTGCGCGTGCCATGGCCCCGGATAGCCGAGGACGATCGCCATCGTCGGCAGCGCCTGCAGGTGCTGCTCGTAGACGAATTTGAGTTGATTGGCATCGCACGGATCGGCGCCGAGCCCGACGCCGAGCGCATAAAGCATGGTGTCGAGTTTGGCAAGCTGCTGCTCGACTTCCGGGATCTTCCAGTCGAGGAGATTTTCGTAATTGATCGGCATAGCGGATTGCCTGAACCTGAAACAGATTGAAACCGCGGATGAACGCGGATGAACGCGGATATAATGCGAATTCAAACGCAAATCAAGCGCGCATTTTTATTTTTCTGGTGGTTGTATACTATCACACCACCGATTCGATTAACCGCTCAGGGAGGATGCAATGACGATCAAAGTTGGCGACAAGCTGCCGGATGGCACGTTGTGGGAGCTGCCGGTCGAATATACCCATGGCGGCCCGACCGGACCGAATGCAGTCAAGATTTCGGAGGCGACCAAAGGCAAGCGAATAGTGATGTTCGGGGTGCCCGGCGCGTACACGCGGACGTGAAGTGCCTTGCACCTGCCCGGTTTCGTGCAGGAAGCTGACAAGATCAAGGCGAAGAAAGTCGATGAAATCTGGTGCGTGTCGGTCAACGACGCGATGGTGATGGCGGCGTGGGGCAAGGACCTGAAGGCGATCGGCAAGGTTCGCATGATGGGCGACGGCAGCGCGTTGTATACAAAAGCGCTGGGGCTCGAGCTGGACCTGGTCGCGCGCGGCATGGGCGTGCGCATGCAGCGCTTCTCGATGCTGGTCGACAACGGCGTGGTCAAGAATTTGAACCTCGAAGCGCCGGGCAAGTTCGAAGTGAGCGGCGCCGACAAGATGCTCGCGCAGCTGTAGGCAAAACGAGCAATCAGCTATCAGCAATCAGCCGAGGCCAGACCTGATTTAAGCTGACCGCTGAGAGCTGACCGCTGAAAGCTCAAGTCATTCGCGTTCATCGGCAGTTTCGATGTGCTTTTGAAATAGCTACTTATGCTGGAGATCGTGATGGCTCTCGCCTTGACGTCATCGGCATTCGCGCATAACGGCGCGATCCCGAAGCAGTACACGTGTCAGGGTGCGGACGTTTCGGTGCCGCTCGCGTGGAAGGACTTGCCCGCGGCAACCAAAAGCCTCGCGCTGATCGTCGACGATCCCGACGCGCCCGATCCGGCGGCGCCGCAGCTGACGTGGGTGCATTGGGTCGTCTACAACATTCCGCCGCACATCACGGGCTTCAAGGAAGGCATCAAGGCGGGCGAGCTGCCAAAGGGAACGTTCGAGGGGCTCAATGACTGGAAGCGCACGGGCTACGGCGGGCCGTGCCCGCCGATCGGCCGGCACCGCTACTTCCACAAGCTCTACGCGCTCGACGCCGTGCTGCCCGATCTCAGGCGCCCGACCAAGGCGCAGCTCGAGAAAGCGATGCAGGGCCACGTCCTCGAAAAGTTCGAACTGATCGGCACGTATCAAAAGAACTGAAAAGCGTTTGCCACAGAGGGCACAGCGAACTTAGTCCTTTTGCCGTCGCCATTCCCACGGTGGCGCCGGCTCCCTGACCGCGGCGAATCCAGGCGGCTATTGAAGCCCGGCCTTGCGCATGCCTTCGAGGAACTTGGCTATCTGGCCGGGCGTATAAGGAACGTACGTTTCGATCCACGCAATCGATATGTCGGGCTGTAATTCTTTCAATCGCGTCAGCGCCGCGCGAGCCTCATCGATCTGTCCCGCCTGCGCCAGACTAGCGCAGTAAATTCGATGACCTCCGGTCATTCCGTCACGCAGTTGCAAGGACTTGCGGCCAAAGCCGACCGCTTCGGCATAGCGCCCGGCGAGATAATGGACGACAGCCAGGCCCACATTGAAGATCGCATTTTGCGGATCGTGCGGGCTCATGCGGATCGCCTGCTCCAAATGAGTGATCGCCTGGTCCGATCGGCCGTCGAGCGCGAGGGCCATGCCGAGATAACCATGGGCGGCGGCGAAGTTCGGGTTGAGCTCGAGTGCGCGCTCGAATTCTTCGACCGCCTCGTCGGTGCGCCGCATCGTGTAGGCTACATAGCCAAGCGCAAGATGCGCCCACGGGTCGCTGTTGTCGAGTTCCGCCGCCCGGGCGGCGAGGGTCGCTGCCTGCCTCACTTGCGGCTCCGTTAAACGCCATCCGACATAGCCTGAAACGAGGATGTCAAACGCCAGCATGCTGTGCGCCGGCGCATAATTGGGATAGCGTTCGACGGCGCTCTGGAGGATCTCGATCGCGGCGTCGCCTTCCGCCTTGGTGAGGCGCCAGAACAGCGAATTCGCGTTGATCACCATATCCCAGGCGCCGAAATCCTCGGGCGAGCGGTTTTGCGAGCGGATACCCTCAGCCTCGAGCAGCTTCGGCTCGATTGCGGCAACCACTTTCTTAGTGATCTCGTCCTGCAGCGCGAAAATGTCGGTCAGCTCGCCGTCGTAGCGATCGGCCCATATGTGACTGCCGGTCGAGGCATCGATCAGCTGGGCCGTGATGCGCACGCGATTACCGCCCTTGCGGACGCTGCCCTCCAGGACGTAGCGCACGCCCAGCTCGCGGGCAACGCGCTTTACGTCATCCGCCTTGCCCTTGTAGACGAACGACGAATTACGGGCTATGACGAAAAACCAGCGCAGTTTCGACAAACCCGTGATGATGTCCTCGGAAATGCCGTCCGCGAAATATTCCTGCTCCGGGTCGCCACTCATGTTGGCGAAAGGCAGCACGGCGATCGAGGGCTTCTCGCTTGACGGCTTCCTCGAGCGATCCAAAGCGCTGGTGAGTGCTTCGCGCTGCACTGTCACCAACCGATAGGCGTGCACCGTGTGCAGGATGTTCTTGACCTGCTGCTCGCCCTGATCGGCGAAGGTCGCGTTCACGCGGCCCTGGACGGCGCCCTGCACCGCGTCCGAGACCGTGATCCCGCCAGGCTCGGCCAGCCCCTCCAATCGGGCCGCGATGTTGACGCCGTCGCCATAGACGGTGCCATCGGCCTTTTCCATTACGTCGCCGAGATGCACGCCGATGCGAAACCGCATCTGGCGATCCTCGGGCACGGTTGCCGCCATTGCGACAAGGCTTTCCTGAACCGCAAGCGCGGCGGCAACCGCGCCGGTTGCGGTGTCGAACGCCGCCAGCACGGAGTCGCCTGCCATGTCGATTACGCGGCCCTGGTGGGTCTCGATATGTTCTCTAAAGATACCGCGCGCGGAATCGAGCGCAGCCACGGTCGCCCGCTCGTCGCCGCCCATCAGGCGTGAATAGCCAGCCACGTCAGCGGCAAGAATCGCTGCGAGTCGCTGTCTGACAATCGTCTCGGCCAATGGCTTCAGCCTTCCCCAAAACTATGCCGCCTGTGAATGGCACCTTCAATCGGAAACATCGCCCAACTGTTAGCCGATCCAAACCAAGTCCGGTCGCTACTCTTTGGCGATCAGGATACCGGGAAAAGACGCCCCCGCCCGGATCGGCGGAGGCGTTCAGGTCATGGCAGCTTGACGGCCTGGATGTCGGCCTTGGCGCCGAATCCCAGCGTTCTGACGAACGAGACGAAGTGACCGCGGGTGGTGATGTTGTCGTCATGCGCCGCGAAGCCGACGTTGTAGACGCCGCCATCCTTGAGGGACTTGTCGTCGTCGTTCGCGAGGCCGAGCGGGCGGATGATTACGACGGTCCACATGCCGTCCTTCCAGCTGGAGATCGCGTTGTTGTCGGCGGCCGAGCCCCTGGCGTCCTCGCGGCTGACCAGGTAGTCGGGAATCATGTCGCCCTCTTTCCAGCCCGCGTTGGGGTCGAACGGCACCGCATTCTGCTCGCGGATCAGGAAATGCTCGCCCTTGCGCATCTGGTCGGCAGTGATGGACTTGTAACCCACCTTCTTCGCGTCCCACATGAACCTGGGCTCGTGCGTCTTCGCGTCGGCATTACCGCCGAACATGTCCTTGCCCGAGTCGGAATTGCGAAACTCGAGAACGTAACCGTCGTCGGCCATGCCGACCGGGTGCGAGCGGTGCGCGCGCCACTGGATCAGGTCGACGAATCCGCCGGCGGCCTTGAGCTTGGTGATCTCGTCCATCGATTTGCCGGTCTTCCAGTCCGACGGGTTGGTGCGGGTGGCTGGTAAATACTTGCGCACATCACCCTTCTTGATGGCCGTGAGCAGCGCGTTGGCCTTCACCTCATCGCCAGTGAACTGTTTGGGCATGTCACGCGAGCCATCGTGGCAAGTCAGCCAGCAGCCTTGCTGCGCGAACAGCGGCACCTTGCCGTCGTCGATCATGATCGTCATGCGGTCCTCGTAGATGCCGGGCTGCGCTCCATCCTGGACCACTTTGTCGAGCTTGGGAAAACCGTAGACTTTCCATTCCTTGCCGTCGAAGCGCAGGTACTGGTGCTCGGTTCCGGGGTACGGGTTCTGCGTCTTCCACTGGAAGCGGAGGTACGCGTTCTTCGCGTCATAGGCAGCCTGGAACTTCAGGTCCACGGAGCCGTTCTTGCCTTTGACCGGCGCCGGCTCCATCGGGCCGCCCTTGACCAGTTTGTCGCCCATCGCTTTTTCTCTGCCCGTGTGGCAGGTGAGGCAGGCGGCCCCGTCCAGGACCATCTTCGACCCGGGGTGGTTGCTGGTGCGCAGCCACTCGTAGGACGACTGGCCGGGATAAAACAGCGTCACATTGCTGACGGGGACCTTCGACCAGTCGATCTTGGCCGGGTCGGCGGCAATTGCTGATGCGGTGGCAAGTGCAGATAAAGCTATGATCCATGCGGCGGTCTTCATAATGGTCTCCTGAGGCTTAAATCTTTTAACCCAAGATGAATCCTAATGGATCAATCCATAATTGTGTTGATTTAGATCAAATCGCGATGATTCGCCGCTGTCCGGTGCCATGACCTACGTGATTTGCCACCCCGATTCGGGTAATACAGGGGCTGCGGATGCATTGATGTTCGCTCCGCTTTAGAGAATGGCAAGCGCCGCGCCACCCAAGGCCGTAAAGACGACAACTCGCAAGGGCGGCTCGTCAAGCTACCGACGCCGGTCGACAAATTCATGACGTAAATACCCCGGGTGGGCAATGGGTTCTCCGCAGGAGATGTATCCGAGTGTCAAGAACGCCAGGAAGATGCTGGTCAGGGAAGTGCGGGGAGCCGTGTCGTCGGAAGATTTGAGTTACGTGATTTCAGCGCGGCTTCCGGAACACGACAATGCGGTTGGTGTTGGTGCCGAGCCGGTTGTTGCCGACGCCCCAGATATTCGCGGTCTTGGTGAAGCGCTGCTGGTTGATGAGCACAGCTTCGCATGCAAAACCCGCTGCAATTCCAAGTGGCACGACGTGCTCTTCCAGCCTGATTTTTCCTTTGCGCACTTCGCCGACTTCGAACGCGATCCAGCCGCCGCGATTGGTTATGCGATAGAGTTCCGCGAACACGCGCGCTATCGCGGCATTCCATTCGTCTAATGTGCGGGACATCGTGATGTGCGCGGCAATGTCGTCGGCGTCGAGCGCGTTAAACCAGCAGCGCAGCCAGTTGTCGCGCGCGTACTGCACGACGTCGAGAAATGGCGGGGAGGTCACCGTAAGTTGCACCGAGCCTTCGCGTATGTCACGAGTATCATCGGCCGCAGTCGTCAGGAAGCGCGCGTTTGCCGCCGCCGCATGCAGTCGGGCACGCTCCTCCATGCTCAGATTGCGCTGCAGCTGGCGTGATTTCCTCAGGATGATGGCGCGCGTGTCGCGGTATTCTGGTTTCTGCCTGAGCTTGCGATTGATCTTGATCTGGTTTTGCGCTGACGTTGCTTGGTTCGGCGGCAGCGTATAGACCGAGAAGAACCCCTTCGAATGACCGGTCAGCCGGTTGGTTGCAACCATGCGGATCCAGCGGTCGACCGCGTCTTCATTGCCGCTTGCGTGCCTGCGCCGCAGGTAACCGCGCAGCGAGGCGATTTCGCGCAGCGTATCGCGATGAAAAAACATCGACAGGTCGGGTTTGGCGGTTGTGTTTGCGCGCATTGGCATTTGAGAGAGACGCACCTCGATCGACTCAAAATCGGGAATCTCGAGCCGCGGCCGCGTCAGGATTGCGCTTAATGGATTGACGTCGTTTGCGATCACGCAACGTCCATGCAATGCGGCTTCGATTGCAGTGGTGCCGCGTCCGCTGAACGGATCGTAAACGATGTCGCCAGGTCCGGTGAGGCGCGCGATGAAATAGGCCGGCAACTGCGGCTTGAAGCACGCACGATAGGAGATTTCGTGGATAGCCGACGCCTGGCGCTGCTTTGCGGTCCAGAACTCGCCGCGATAGGCCGGGATCCGCTGTGTTCCTACGCGCAGTTCTTCCGTGGTGCCGCGTATCGCTGCGGCAAACAACGGGGCGGCGCCGGCACCAACGGACACGTCACGCAAGGCGTGCGTCAAGCGCCTCGATCCAGTGCGTGACCGGCAGCCCGGTCGCGGTCTGCAGGTGCGACTGGCAGCCGATGTTGGCGGTGACGATCGCCGACGGTGCGCCGGAGGTCAGCGCCGCGATCTTGTTCTTCAGCAGTTGTTGCGACAATGCAGGCTGCAGGATCGAATACGTGCCGGCCGAGCCGCAGCAGAGATGCGAGTCCGGCACCGGCGTGAGGTCAAAGCCCAGGTCCGCGAGCAGCGCTTCGACCTGGCCTTTCATTTTCAATCCGTGCTGGAGGGAGCAAGGAGGGTGGAAAGCCAGTGATGGGTGATGAGTGATGGGTGATGAGTGAAGTAACGCACTAACCTTGTCTTTCTCGGCCGCGATGACTTCGCTCACGTCTTTCATCATCGTCGAGACGCGCCTGGCTTTTTCGGCATAGGCTGGGTCGCGCGCAAGCAGGTGCCCGTACTCGGCGACCATCGTCGCGCAGCCGCTCGCCGTCATCACGATGGCTTCCGCGCCCTGTTCAAGATACGGCCACCACGCGTCGATGTTGCGCCGCATGTAGTCGAGGCCCTCATCCTGCGCATTGAGGTGGTACGAAACCGCGCCGCAGCAGCCGGCCTGCGGCGCGCGCATGAGCGAAATGCCGAGCCGGTCGAGCACGCGGGCCGTTGCGGCGTTGGTGTTAGGCGACAGGCTCGGCTGCGCGCAGCCGTCGAGCACCAGCATCTTCCGTGCATGCGGGTTGGCGGGCCAGGGTTTGGCGAACGCCGGCGCCGGCACTTTGCGCTTGAGCGCGCCGGGCAGCAGCGGCCGCACGAATTGGCCGAGCCTGAGCAGCCGCGCGAACCGCGACGGATGCGGAATCACGGCGCGCAGCGCGTTACGCATGACGGTTTCGACGGCGCCGCGGTCGACCTGCTCATCGACGATGCGGCGGCCGATGTCGAGCAGCCGCCCGTAATCGACACCCGAAGGGCAAGTCGTCTCGCACGCGCGGCAAGTGAGACAGCGGTCGAGGTGCAACTGCGTTTTGGCCGTCGCTTGCGCGCCTTCGAGCACCTGTTTCATCAAATAAATGCGCCCGCGCGGTCCGTCGAGCTCGTCGCCGAGCAATTGATAGGTGGGGCAGGTCGCGCTGCAGAAGCCGCAGTGCACGCACTTGCGCAGGATCGCATCGGCCTCATGGCCCGCGGGAGTGTCCTTGATGAAATCGGCTAGATTAGTTTGCATGCAAAGTGTGAAAATGAGCAGTCAGCTATCAGCCTTCAGCAATCAGCCGAGGCCGGACTTGGTTCAAGCTGACCGCTGAGAGCTGACGGCTGAAGGCTCGGGTCATCGGCATTGATCGGCGGTTCAGATTTCTGATTTAGCGCAGCGAGTCGAACACTTTTTTGCGGTATTCGACGACGAACTGCAGCGTGCGCAGGATCGGATGATGCTCGGGGACCGCCGCGGAAACGATTTTCTTGTCGGAGAGGTCTTCCATGATCTCGCGCATCAGGTCCGACACCAGCAGCACTTTGCGGCCGGCGAGCGTCGGGTGATTGACGCGGCTTGCGAACGCGAAAATCACGATCTGCTCGATTTCCTCCGGCAGATCGAGGCCGGGAAACAGCCCGGGAATGTACTTGAGCCCGGCGTCGAACTTTTTCCTGAATTGCCGCTCGCGTTTTTCCCAGCTTTCCGCGTCCATCGACGGCTCGATATGCACGAGGTGCCGCGCGACCGGATCGAAGGCGACGATATCGAGTTCGCACTCATGTCCGCCTTTCGTGCGTTTACCGACCGCCACGTTGCGGCGCACGAAATAGCCCCGGTATTCGTACCACTCGGCGACCAATTGTTCGAGAAAGTTGTTGGCCATGATTGGGAGCTCCCGATACTCACATCGAATCGTACAGGCGGCCGGGATTTAAAATGCCGGCGGGATCGAACGTGCGCTTCAGGTTGCGATGGATCGTCAGCAACCCCGGCGGCAGCGGGTGAAACACGCCCGCCGCCTTGTCGCCGCCGCGGAACAGCGTCGCATGACCGCCGCCGAATTTTGCCGCCTCTCGCACGGTTTGTGCCTCGGCGTCGGTCGCAAGCCAGCGCAACGCGCCGCCCCATTCGATCATCTGCGCGCCGGGCAGGTTGAGCGGCGGTGTGGTGGATTTAACCGACAGCCGCCACAACGGCTGCTGCGCTTTGAAAAACGCCTCGGTGTGTTCGCGGATGCCTTGCCAGAAGCGTGTCGCCTGATCGGGATCGATGTGCTCGCCGCCGAGCTTCTTCACCGCCGCTTCGACGGCAGCGTTGGCACCCGACAAGCGCACTCCGAGATCGCCGCCATTCCAGGCGGTGGCGCTGACCGGCAGCGGCTGGCCGGCCCATTCGTTGATTGATGCGATGGCTTCGGCGGCGGTTTTCCCGAAGCGCAACGTAGTTTCCGCGACCGGCAGCGGCAGCACCTTGAGCGACACTTCGAGGATCACGCCGAGCGTGCCGAGCGAACCCGTCATCAACCGCGACACGTCGAAACCGGCGACGTTTTTCATCACCTGGCCGCCGAAACGCAGGTCGTTGCCGTTGCCGTCGAGCATGCGCACGCCGAGCACGAAATCGCGCACCGCGCCGGCGCAGGCCCGCCGCGGGCCGGACAGTCCGGTAGCGACGCAGCCGCCGAGCGTGGCGCCGGGGCCGAAATGGGGCGGCTCAAACGCAAGCATCTGGCCGCGTTCGCGCAGCGCTGCCTCGATTTCGGCGAGCGGCGTGCCGGCGCGCGCGGTGATCACGAGCTCGGTCGGCTCGTAGTCGATGATGCCGCGGTACGCGTTGACCGCGAGGGTTTGACCGCGCAGCGGCCCGCCATAGAAATCCTTGCTGCCGCCGCCGCGGATGCACAGCGGCGTCTTGCTGGCGGCCGCAGTGCGTATCGTATCGGCCAGCTGGTTAATGATTTCTTGCATAAAAGCCTTGCCGCGAAGGACGCGAAGGACGCGAAGGAGAAACAGACCAAACGCAATTGACAAAGACAAAACAGGGGTTGCTAACGAGATTGCCTTGGCTGTTTTCCTCTGTGATCTTCGTATCCGGATTTATTTGGGTTTCCTTTGCGTCCTTCGCGTCCTTCGCGGTTCAGCTTCAGAATCGCGGCAAATCGGGAAATTTCTCTTTTCCGGCGTGGACGTGCATGCGGCCGAACTCGGCGCAGCGGTGCAGTGTCGGTACCGCCTTGCCGGGATTGAGCAGCGTTAGTTCGTCGAATGCGGCCTTGATGCCGTGGAAGGCCGTGAGCTCGAGCGGCTTGAATTGCACGCACATCGAGTCGATTTTCTCGACGCCGACGCCATGCTCGCCGGTAATGGTGCCGCCAACTTCGATCGACAGCAGCAGGATTTCCATGCCGAACTCTTCGGTCCTGCGCCGCGCGCCCGGCTGATTGGCGTCATAGAGGATCAGTGGGTGCAGGTTGCCGTCGCCGGCGTGGAAAACGTTCATGCAGCGCAGCCCGTATTTTTTGGAGAGCTCGGTGATCGCGTTGAGCACGCGCGCCAGCGCTTTCTTCGGAATCGTGCCGTCCATGCAGTAGTAATCGGGCGCCAGGCGGCCGGCGGCGGGGAACGCCGCTTTGCGTCCGGCCCAGAACTTGTGGCGTTCGGCTTCGCTCTGCGACACACGAACCACGGTTGCGCCGCTCGCCTGCATCACCGATTTCATGCGCCCGATTTCTTCCGCGACTTCCGCGTCGTTGCCATCGGATTCGCACAACAGGATCGCTTCAGCGTCGAGCGGGTAGCCGGCGTTGACGAACGGCTCGACCGCGCCGGTGGTGAGCTTGTCCATCATCTCAAGCCCCGCCGGAATAATCCCCGCGGCGATGATATTGGCGACCGCCTGGCCGGCCTTGGCGACATCGTCGAATGCGGCAAGTATGCATTGCGCGCGCTCGGGAGCCGGCAGCAGTTTGACCGTGACTTCTGTGATGACCGCGAGCAGGCCTTCCGAACCGGTGAGCAGCGCTAGCAGGTCGTAGCCTGCGGCATCGAGCCCATCGCTGCCGATTTCGAGCAGCTCGCCTTCGATCGTGACCGCGCGCAGCTTGACGATGTTGTGCACCGTCAGCCCGTATTTGAGGCAATGCATGCCGCCTGCGTTTTCGGCGACATTGCCGCCGATCGAGCACGCGATCTGGCTTGACGGATCGGGCGCGTAGTAAAGGCCAAGGGACGCGACAGCTTCGGAGATCGCAAGATTGCGCACGCCGGGCTGCACGCGCGCGATGCGCGCGGCCGGGTCGATCTCGAGGATGCGCATGAAGCGCGCGAGCGACAGCAGCACGCCGTTGCCGAGCGGCAGCGCGCCGCCCGACAGCCCGGTGCCGGCGCCGCGCGCGACCACCGGCACGCGCAACGCATGGCAGGTCTTGAGGATGCGCTGCACCTCGCCTTCGGTTTCCGGCAGCGCGACGATCATCGGCACCTGGTGGTACGCGGACAGGCCGTCGCACTCGTACGGCTGCACGTCCTCGCGCTCATAGAGCAGCGCGCGCTCGGGCAGGAACGCCGCCAGCGCGCTTACCGCCTCGCTCTGCCGCGCGCGGTCGATGTCGGTGGCGACGATGCTCACTGGCGTATGACTTTGCCGGGATTGAGTATGTTGTCGGGGTCGAGCGCCTGCTTGATCGAGCGCATTACCGCCACTGCATCGCCGTGCTCGGCGTCGAGAAAGTCGAGCTTGCCGATGCCGATGCCGTGCTCGCCGGTCGAAGTGCCGCCCATCTTCAGCGCGCGCGTGACGAGCCGCTGGTTGATCGCGTCGGCTTCGTCGAGATCGCTTCGGTTCTGCGCATCGACCAGGATCACGAGATGAAAGTTGCCGTCGCCGACGTGGCCGAACAGCGCGATCGGCATCGAGGCCGTGGCGATGTCCCGGTTGGTATCGGCGATGCATTCGGCGAGCCGCGATACCGGCACGCACACGTCGGTCGCGATCCCGCGGCAGCCCGGACGCAATTGCATGCACGCGAGATACGCGTCGTGGCGCGCCTGCCACAGGCGCGTGCGCTCTTCCTGCTTCGTCGCCCATTCGAAATCGAGGCCGCCGTGCTCGGCGGCTATGCCCTGTACCGTTTTTGCCTGCTCCTCGACGCTCGCCGCGGTGCCGTGAAATTCGCACAGCAGCATCGGCACTTCGCGCAGAGCGAGCTTGCTGTAGCGGTTGACGGCCTTGATGGTGAGCGCATCGAGCAGCTCGCAGCGCGCGATCGGCACGCCCATCTGGATGGTTTCGATCACCGTGCGCACCGCCTGGTCCACGCTCGGGAACATGCAGATTGCGGCCGATACCGCTTCAGGTTGCGGATGCAGCCGCAGCGTGATTTCGGTGATGATGCCGAGCGTGCCTTCGCTGCCGACGAAGAGGCGCGTCAGGTCGTAGCCGGCCGACGATTTGCGCGCGCGGCCGCCGGTACGGATCACCCGTCCGTCGGCGAGCACGACCGTCAGCCCCATCACGTTCTCGCGCATCGTGCCGTAGCGCACCGCGTTGGTGCCGGATGCGCGAGTTGCGGCCATGCCGCCGATGGTCGCGTCGGCGCCGGGATCGATCGGGAAGAACAAGCCGGTGTCGTGCAGGTGCTGATTGAGCTGCTTGCGCGTGACGCCGGCCTGCACCGTCACGTCGAGGTCGTCGGCGTTGACGGCGAGCACCTGGTTCATGCGCGTGAGATCGAGCGCGATGCCGCCATGGATTGCCAGCACGTGGCCTTCGACCGAGCTGCCGGCGCCGAACGCGATCAGCGGCACGCGGTGCTGCTTGCAAAGCTTGACGACCTGCGCGACTTCCTCGGTGGTCTGTGCGAACACAACGGCATCGGGCAGCGCGTGCGGGTGCGCCGACTCGTCCTTGCCGTGGTGCTGGCGCACCGCCTCCGAAGTGCCGACCCGCTCGCCGAGCAGCGCGCTCAGCGCCGCCAGCAGCGCGTCGGGCAGCGGCTTGCGCAGGGCGGAAGGGTGGTGTGCGGGCTGATTCATCGAAAGCGGTTATGCGTTATGGGTGATGGGTTATGCGCCAAAACCAACTATACCCCGCTTATCATCCTTTAGTCGTTTACCCATTACCCATTACCCATTACCCATCACTTTTTTGCGACGTCGTGGTTGGCGAGTTTCTCGAGCGCTTTCACCATCGCCGAATGGTCCCACTTGGCGCCGCCATTGGCGCTGCATGCATTGAACAGTTGCTGCGCAGTAGCCGTGTTGGGCAGTGAGACGCCGAGCGCGCGCGCGCCGGCGAGCGCGAGGGAGAGGTCTTTCTGGTGCAGCTCGATGCGAAAGCCGGGATCGAAAGTGCGCTTGATCATGCGCTCGCCGTGCACTTCGAGGATGCGCGACGCGGCGAAGCCGCCCATCAGCGCCTGGCGCACCTTGGCGGGGTCGGCGCCTGCCTTGGATGCGAACAGCAGCGCTTCGCCGACCGCCTCGATGTTGAGCGCGACGATGATCTGGTTCGCGACCTTGCAGGTCTGGCCGTCGCCGTTGCCGCCGACCAGCGTAATGTTCTTGCCCATCTGCTCGAACACGGGCTTCACCTTGTCGAACGCCGACTGCGGGCCGCCGATCATGATGGTGAGCGCGGCGTTCTTCGCGCCGACTTCGCCGCCCGATACCGGCGCGTCGAGATATTCGCAGCCGAGCTCATTGATGCGCTTCGCGAATTTCTTGGTCTCGATCGGCGAGATCGAACTCATGTCGACGACGGTCTTGCCCTTCGACAAACCTTCAGCGACACCGCTCGCGCCGAACAGCACTTTCTCGACGTCGGGCGTGTCGGGCACCATGACGATGACGATGTCGGCTTTCTGCGCGACTTCCTTCGCGCTCGCGCAGGCGGTGCCGCCCGCGGCGGTGAGTTCCGGCGGCACGCCGCTGCGCGAATTGAGAAACAGTTTGTGACCGCCTTTGATCAGGTTCGCCGCCATGGGCTTGCCCATGATGCCGAGACCGATGAATCCGATGTTTGCCATGTTTACTCCCGTTAAAAGCGAAAAAGCCTCACCGCAAAGGACGCAAGGGTCACGAAGGAAATTCCAGAAAGATTAAACCTTGGCGTCCTTGGCGGTTCAAGATTTATACTTTTGGATCCAGCCGAGGCCGTCCACCGTTTTACCGGCGGGTTTGTATTCGCAGCCGATCCAGCCCGTATAGCCGATCCTGTCGATGAAGCCGAGCAGAAAATCGAAATTGATTTCGCCGGTGCCCGGCTCGTGGCGGCCCGGCGTGTCGGCGAGCTGCATGTGCGGGATCAGCTTCAGGTTCTTCTCGATGGTCGGCGCGAGGTCGCCTTCCATGATCTGCATGTGATAGATGTCGTACTGCACGAACAGGTTGTCGGAGCCGACCGCCTTGATGATGTCGACCGCCTGCTGCGTGTTGTTCAGGAAAAACCCCGGGATGTCGCGCGTGTTGATCGCTTCGATCAGGAGCTTAATGCCGGCGGCCTGGAGCCGCGGCGCCGCGAATTGCAGGTTGCGGATGAAGGTTTCGCGCGCATCGATCGGATCGCGGCCCGATGGCCGGATGCCGGCGAGGCAGTTGACCTGCTTGCAGCCGAGCTCGGTCGCGTAGGCGATCGCCTTGTCGACGCCGTCCTCGAATTCGGCTATGCGGTCAGTATGACACGCGATGCCGCGCTCCCCGCCGGCCCAATTTCCCGCGGGCAGGTTGTGCAGCACCTGAGTGAGCTTGTTTTCCGTGAGCTTCTGCTTGAGCACGTTCCTGTCGTAATCGTACGGGAACAGGTACTCGACGCCCTTGAACCCCGCTTGGGCGGCGGCGGCGAAGCGGTCCAGGAAATCGACCTCGTTGAACATCATCGTCAGGTTGGCGGCGAGTTTTGGCATGGGGACGCTTGCGTATATTTGTCGGATACGTGTTGAGCGGCGCTCATGCGTCTGCTCGAACACGGGCAAGCTAATTATATAATGACTTCTTTGGGGAACGTCCTTGGAAATCAGCGCAATTCTGCTCGCGGCGGGTTCGGGCTCGCGTTTCGGCGGCGACAAGCTGCTGCATCCGCTGCCCGACGGGGTGGCCATCGGCGCGCATGCGGCGCGCAACCTGTTCGCCGCCGGCCTCGACGTGGTCGCAGTGGTGAAGCCCGGCGACTTTCCGCTCGCGGACATGTTCGAGCAGGAAGGCTGCCATGCCGTGGTCTGTCAGCACGCGGCACGCGGCATGGGCGCGAGCCTCGCGCACGGGGTCGGTGCGCGGCGCAACGCGGACGGCTGGATCATTGCGCTTGCCGACATGCCGTCGATCAAAAGCGCGACTATCGCCGCAGTCGTGCGCGAGCTTGAAGCGGGCAAGTACCTCGTCGCGCCTGTTTACAAAGGACAGCGCGGCCATCCGATCGGCTTCGGCAAGCGCTTTGGCGCGCAACTCGCCGCACTCGACGGCGACGCCGGCGCGCGCGACATCATCGCCGCGCACAAGGGTGAGCTGGTGCTGGTCGAGTGCGACGATCCCGGCGTGCTGCACGACATTGATCGACGCGAAGATCTTGGGAATGAAATCGAATAAATGGTGTCTGACCCCATTCATCCTGAACCATATCGAGGCTAACTGATGTTTATCGTAGGGCTGGGCACTGCCACTCCACCCAATAGGTACACACAAGCGCAATGCTGGGATGCGCTCCGAAGCGCCAGCCAGTTTGCACAGCTTGACAAGAGTGCGCGCGCTATTTTGCAGAGAGTATTGCTTCGCGACAATGGCATCCATACGCGACATCTCGCACTTGACTCGCTCGACGATGTTTTCGATGCAGATCCCGACACGCTGCATCGCCGCTTCGCCAAACATGCCCCCGATCTTGCCTCCCGGGCGGCGGCGGATGCGTTGCAGCAGGGGGGTTATCAGCCCCGCGACATTGACGCCGTCATCATCAGCACTTGCACGGGCTACCTTTGCCCTGGGCTCACAAGTTATGTAGCGGAGCACCTCGGGTTAAGGCCCGACATACTCGCGTTGGATCTGGTGGGGCAAGGCTGCGGCGCGGCGTTGCCTAACCTGCGGACTGCCGAGGCATTGCTGGGTGCGAAACGCTGCGAATCGGTATTATCGGTGTGCGTCGAAGTCTGCAGCGCGGCGTTTTATCTCGATAACGATCCCGGTGTCCTGATCAGCGCGTGTCTTTTTGGCGACGGCGCCGGTGCCGCGGTACTCTCTGCCACGCCGAATTCAAGTGCGCGCCGCGTCGAATGGAAGGCGGCTTCTTCGCTCATCAACCCGGCAGCGCGTGATGCGCTGCGCTTCGAGCAGAAAGGCGGCATGCTGCGCAATATCCTCACTCCGCAAGTACCGGCGCTCGCTGCGCAACACGCCGACATGGTGCTCGACGATGTCTTGAGGGGCGAAGGAATATCACGCGGCGAGATAAGCGCATGGATCCTGCACGCCGGCGGGCGCAAGGTACTGGCCGCTCTGCAGAAGACGCTGGGACTTACCGTTGCCGATGTCTGCTGGAGCAGTAACGTCTTAAGCGAGTTCGGTAACATAAGCAGCCCGTTTGTGTATTTCGTTCTGCAGGAGGCGTTGCGCCGCAATGCGCCTGCGGGATGGTGGTGGATGTCGTCGTTCGGAGCCGGGTTCAGCTGTCATGGCGCAATGCTCAGCGTGGCCTAGCAGCGAAGTTAGTCCGGACGCGTGCAGTCGATGAATATTCCCCGTCGTATCGAGCCCGAATGGCTGGATGAACTTGCGCCTCAGGATTCACGGGCGATGAGATCACGCCGCGACCTGCGGCGAGTCAACGCGATGATGGGCAATGCGATCATCGTCGCGCGCGAGCTCAGGCGCAGTGCCCCGGGGGTATCGCCGCGCTTGATTGCCGAAATCGGTGCGGGGGACGGGGCTTTCATGCTGCGGCTGGCAGAAAGAATCGCGCAGGAGTGGAACGACGTAAATGTCGTTCTACTGGATCGCCAGGACATTGTCGGCCCTGAGGCGCTTGATGGCCTGGAGCGCCTGGGATGGAGGCCGGAATCTGTAACGGCGGATGTATTCGAATGGCTGGCGCGGCCGACAGATCAGGTTTTCGACGTGATCATCGCGAATTTGTTTTTACATCATTTCGATGTGGCGAGATTGATGGTGTTGCTGCCTTTGGTCGCAAAACGCACCCGCGTGTTCATTGCGTGTGAACCTCGGCGTTCGGGCCTGGCATTGATTGGCAGCCGATTGTTGGGTGTTGCTGGATGCAACGACGTAAGCCGGCATGATGCAGTAGTCAGCGTGCGCGCCGGGTTTGATGGCCGGGAATTGTCCGCGTTGTGGCCGGAACGTCATGGGTGGATGCTACGGGAGCGCGCGCACGGACTATTCAGTCACTGCTTTATTGCCCATCGAATCAGTCAGAATCCTGGTGCAGGATGGAGCGGGATAAAATGAATTCGTACGACGCTATTGTGATCGGAGCAGGGCCTGCGGGTGCTACGGCTGCTTTGATTCTCGCGCGCGCGGGATGGACGGTCGCGGTAGTCGAGAAAGCGTCGTTCCCGCGCCGGAAGGTGTGCGGGGAATTCATCTCTGCAACAAGTTTACCGCTGCTGCGCGAGCTTGGCGTTGCCGAACGCTTTCTGGCTCAAGCCGGGCCTGAGGTCCGGCAGGTCGGGTTGTATGCTGACGCAACAATTCTCGTCGCTGACATGCCTTGCCCGTGGCAGGGCTTGGAAGGGCGGGGAAGAGCGCTGGGGCGCGAGCACCTTGACACGCTGCTTTTGGCCCACGCAGGCGAGGCAGGGGCGGAGGTGTGGCAACCATGGGCACTCACCGGGGTGGAGAAGACCAATGGCGGTTTCGTTTGCACCGCCGTTGCGAAATGCACAAGGGAGACAAGAAAGCTCCAGGCGCGCATCGTCATCGCCGCGCACGGCTCGTGGGAGGCCGGGGCGATACTGACACAGGGCATTCGCAACCCGCCGCGCGCGTCGGACCTGTTCGCATTCAAGGCCCATTTCATGAACTGCGATTTGGCGCCGGGGCTGATGCCGCTCGTGGTTTTTCCCGGTGGCTACGGGGGTATAGTCCAAAGCGATAGTGGCCGCGTGAGTTTCTCATGTTGTATACGCCGCGACTGTCTCGAGCATTGTCGGCATCAGTCGGGATCCGCCAGAGCTGCTGAAGCCGTTTTCGCACACATTCAGGCTTCGTGTCGTGGGGTACGCGAAGTATTTTCCGGCGCGACGCAGAGCGGTCCATGGTTATCGACAGGTCCTGTCCGGCCGGGTATTCGGCCGTTCCGGTATGACGGCATTTTCACTGTCGGTAACGCAGCAGGCGAGGCTCACCCGATCGTGGCGGAAGGAATCAGCATGGCCATACAATCGGCATGGCTTTTGTGCGAGCAGTTAATAGCGCGCAGGGAAGCGGTCTTTTCGGCACGTACGGTCAAGACGATAGGTCTCGGCTACGAGACAACATGGAGGAAGAATTTTGCGTTACGAATTCACGCAGCCGCAGTGTTTGCGAACCTGGCTATGCGACCGGCAGCGGCGAAGATCACTTTGGCGCTCCTGAAACGCGTTCCAGCAATGCTGAATGTTGGCGCATGTCTGAGTGGTAAGGCGCAGCCATTAATATGCCCCGGGCTGCCGCGCGATTGCGATCAGCCGGTGAACTGCCGGCTCCTTTAACCCACACACAACAAGCGGTCGGAGACGAAATATCTTGAGCGTGGATCGAGGCAAGGATCGTTGATGAGCGGAGAGAGCCGGGGACCTATGAACAAGTGGAAACGTATTTCGGCTCTGATCCCTTCGCATCGTTGCATTTATTCCGATGATGCGCGCAGCCAGCGTACCTGCAGCGTGACTCCGATCAGAAATACCACCAGCAGCGCGCCATAAAGTCCCCGCAAGGCGGGCGCTTCCGCAGAGGCTACGAGCGGGGCCCCCGGGGGCAGGCGGGTCAGCGATTCCGTCACGCCCGGGATCATATGAAAGAGCAGGGTTGAGGAATAGCTGATGGCCTGAACGTAACGCGACGCGCGCCCGAACAACGTCGAGAAGGCTGCCAGCGTGCCGACCGCGAGCGCCGCGAGGGTGAGCACGGCCAGCACATGGGGCGGGCCGAAGCCGCCGCGCTGAAAAATTCCAAGTGCGGTCAAGGCGGTGATCAGAGTCGCCGCCAGATAGAACTGCCCGAGCCGATTCCGCGCAGAGATTTCCCTGTCGCGGGCGAGCGCGATGAACCCGGAGACGAGCGCAGCCAGGCCGATTGCCGTGTGAAATACGCCGAGTGTCGTCAGGCCTGTCATTTCGATATCCTTTGCAGAAAGCATACGTGGAAACAATGGAGGCAGGGACTCAGAGCATGCGTTTCCCGGTCGCGGTTAGAATTTTTGCGCCATGCAGCCACAGAAAAGATACACTAACCGTATTTATTCGACATATCCCCGGAAGCGGTGCTTTTGCGTCACGGTACGATGAATGAGTGCTGGGAACGGTTGCGGGAAATCAACCAGTGTCAAGGCGGAAGAGGTGCATGATGAATGCCGAAGCTGCGCGTGAATCCAGGATCCTTGGCGAATATCTCGAGCGCACGCCGCGCTCGGCCCAGCGCCACGAAGAAGCGCGCGGGTTGTTTCCGAGCGGCATCGTGCACGACTCGAGGCGCACGTGGCCCCATGGGCTCTACGTCGATCGCGCGATGGGATCGCGCAAGTGGGACATCGATGGCAACGAGTACGTGGATTATTACGGCGGGCACGGCGCTCTGCTGCTCGGTCATCAGCACCCCAAGGTCGTGGAGGCGGCCCAGGCGCAGCTGCGCAAGGGCATGCACTTTGCCGCGGGGCACGAGCTGCAGATCGCATGGGCGCATCTCATCCAGGAGCTGATCCCGTCGGCCGAGCGCGTGCGCTTCACGTCCTCGGGGACCGAAGCCACGCACCTCGCGATCCGCCTTGCCCGCGCCTCGAGCGGCAAGGGCAAGATCGTGCGCTTCGTGGGCCACTTCCACGGGTGGCACGACCATGCGGCGTTCGGCGTGAAGGCGCATCTCGACGGCACGCCGACCCCCGGCGTGCTTCCTGACGTCGTCGCCAATGTCATCCTGATCAAGCCGAACGATGTCGCGGGCGTGGCCCGTGTTCTCGCGGAACGCAGCGATGTGGCTGCCGTGATGCTCGAACCGGTGGGGGCCAGCTCGGGCGCGATACCCACGCCGCCCGCGGTCCTGCGGGAGCTGCGCGAGATCACGGCCCGGCACGGCGTGCTGTTGATCTTCGACGAGGTCGTAACGGGCTTTCGCGTCGCGCCCGGAGGCGCACAGGGACTCTATGGCGTCAGGCCCGACCTGACCACGCTGGCGAAAATCGTGGCCGGCGG
This sequence comes from Gammaproteobacteria bacterium, assembly GCA_041483135.1. Classification (GTDB taxonomy): domain Bacteria; phylum Pseudomonadota; class Gammaproteobacteria; order Burkholderiales; family SG8-41; genus PALSA-1004. Next base: position 45,664 of record JBGPFE010000027.1, read on the forward strand.
CATGCCCGGCGGGGCCCTCGCCGGTCGCAAGGACATTCTCGACTGGCTCGATTACGAAGCGTCGGCGGCGGCCGGACACGAGCGCATCGCGCACGAGGGGACGCACAACGCCCACCCGGTATCCGCGGCCGCCGGCATTGCGACGCTCAAGCTGATCCGGGATACGGACGCGTGCGCGCGCGCCAGTGCGTCAGCCGGGCAGCTGCGGGCCGGCATGAACGCAGTGCTGGAGGAGGAGGGCGTGCCCTGGGCCGTGTACGGCGTGCACTCGTTCTTCAACTTTTTTACCAATCCGGACAACCGTGAGATACGGCCGACCGCCTTCGATGCGCAAACCGCGCCGATCGAGTGGTTCAAGGCCGACAAGCGCGAGCGCCTGCTGGCGAAGATGCGGCTCGCCATGCTCGTGCACGGGATCGACCTGAAGAGCTGGCGCGGGGGAATAGTGTCCTCGGCACACACCCGGGCCGACATCGATTTGACGCTCGATGCGTGGCAGCGGTCCCTGCGCGATCTGAAGGAGGAAGGCGATCTGCCGCAGACGGCCGAAGCGACGCTCGCGCAATGATCTGAACGAATGCGAATCACTGGAGAAAAATTCATGGATAAGGCAAGCGCAGTCAGCGCCGCGGTGATGCTCGTGGCCGCGACAGCGTCTTTAGCCGCCGACTATCCGGTGCGGCCGGTGCGCGTCGTCGTTCCCTATTCGCCGGGAGGCGGCACCGATTTCACCGCGCGGACGGTTTCGCAGAAGCTGGCCAGCGCGCTCGGGCAGACCTTCGTGGTCGACAACCGCCCCGGAGCGGCGGGCATCATCGGCACCCAGATCGTGGCGGCCGCCCAGCCCGATGGCTACACGATCGTGTGGAACGACAACGCGCATCTCGTGAATCCGCTCGTGTTCAAGGACGCGAAATACGATGCGCTCGGCAATTTCGAGCCCATCGCCCAGATCGCAGCCGCACCGCAGATGCTGGCGGGAGCGCTCGCGCTGCCCGCGAATACGCTCAGGGAGCTGCTGGCGCTGCCGAGAGCACAGACCGCCGGATACGCGATCGGGAGCAGCGGGCTCGCGAGCGTGCCGCATTTCACCTACGAGCGGCTGCGGCTGCAGACCGGGCTCACGCTGGTTCACGTTCCCTACAAAGGCAGTGGCGCTTCGCTGGCCGATCTCCTCGCGGGACAGATCATGCTCGCCATGAATTCGGCGGCGCCGGCCATCCCGCTCGTGCAGGGCAAGCGGATCAAGGGTCTCGGCGTTGCGGCGACGTCACGGCTGCGCCAGCTTCCCGAGGTGCCGACGTTCAACGAATCCGGCCTCAAGGATTTCACCGCCGCTGCGTGGTACGGCGTGCTCGCGCCGAAGGGAACGCCGCGCGCGATCGTCGTTCTGCTCAATCGCGAGATCCGCAAGGCGCTTGCGCTTCCGGACGTGATCGAGCGCTTCAATTCGCAGGCGCTCGAGATGACGCCCGGTTCGCCGGCGGACTTCGGGCGCGAGATCGCGGCGGAGACCGAGCGCTGGAAGGTCGTGATCAAGCAGACAGGTTTCAAGCTCGAGTAGACTGGAGGTTATTGCGATATGAAGATACGATCGATGACGCGGTTCGCGCTGCTCGCGGCACTGGCTTTCGGGACGTGCCTGCCCGCTCCCCTGGTTGTCGCGCAGGCTTATCCGAGCAAGCCGATCCGGCTGATCGTCCCTTTCGCCCCGGGCGGGGGATCGGACTTCGCCGGCCGGCTGATCGGTCTCAAACTGACCGAACAGATGGGCCAGACGGTGGTGGTCGACAATCGGCCGGGCGCCGCCTCGCTGGTCGGCACCCAGATCGTCGCGCGCGCCGCGCCCGACGGCTACACGCTGCTGCTCGCGGATTCCGGCTTCACGATCAACATCGCCTTCTTCAAGGACCCGCAGTACGACGCGCTCAAGGATTTCGATCCGATCTCCGTGATCGCGCAGACGCCCTACATCCTGGTCGTTAACCCCGGCTTGCCGTACGCCACGAATCTCAAGGACTTCATCGCGGCGGCGAAGGCGCAGCCCGGCAAGCTGACCCTCGGCTCGGCCGGCAGCGGCAGCGGCACGCACATGACCGGCGAACTCTTCCGCCTGCGCGCCGGCATCAACATGACACACGTGCCCTACAAGAGCGTCGGCCCCGCCATGACCGACGTGGTCGCCGGGCAGATCCAGTCGACGATGTCGACCCCGCCGGTCTCGCTGCCGCTCGTCAAGGCCGGGCGCCTCAAGATCCTCGCCGCGGCCTCGCCCACGCGCAGCCGTCTGCTGCCCGACGTGCCGACCTTCGCCGAGAGCGGCGTTCCCGACGTCAACGTGAGCAATTGGTACAGCGTGATGTCAGTGGGCGGCACGCCGAAAGTGGTGATCAAGCGCCTGCACGACGAGATCGCGCGCGCCGTCGCCTCGCCGGACATGAGCGAGCGCCTCGCCGGTAGCGCGCTCGAACCTTCGCCCAACACGCCCGAGCAGTTCCGCAAGATGGTCGCGGACGAGCTGCAGCGCTGGGCGCGCGTTGTCAAGGACGCGGGCATACGCCAGGAGTAATAAATCGTCTGACCCCAGATAATTCGCGTCGTTATCTCAGCCCGGGGAGCAATACCAGCAGGCCGCTCGCGAATATTTCGACGGCAACTGCGGCAAGCAGCAGCCCCATGATGCGGATCGCGATGTTGACCCCGGTCTTCCCCAGCCATCGACTGACCGGAGTCGCCACCCGCAACGCGCCCCACGTGGTGAGCGAGATCAACAGGCAGCAGGCGATGATGATCCCGATGTGAGCCAATGAAGGCCGCTCCGTCGCGTAAATGATGGTCGTCGAGATTGCGCCCGGGCCGGACAGCAGTGGTATGGCCAGCGGAACCACGGCGATACTTTCCTTGTCGACAGCCTCCTTCGCCTCCTCCGGCGTTTGTTTTTCCCCGGTCGGGGAGGCATGCATCATCGAAATCGCGAGCAACAGGATCAGGATCGCGCCGCCGACTTTGAACGACGCAATCGTGATGCCGAAGAAGGCAAGCAGCGGCTGGCCGCCGATCGCCGCGACGATGAGCACGATGGCGACCGCAACGCTGGCGACGAAGGCGATATGCTTTTTTTCCCCGACGCCGGCCTCCGCGGTCATGCTGACAAACACGGGCACCGCGCCCAACGGATTGACGATTACGAGCAGCGCCAGAAAGAACTTGGTGTACTCGGCCCATTCAAGCATTTGCATGTGCCCCCTGCGCGGCGTGGATTGCGCGAGTCATCATGACTCCGAGATTACACCAACCGGTTTGAAAAACCACGCGCGCCCGAAAAAACGTCATTCCCGCGCAGGCGGGAATCCAGCAGAATAAATAGGGTCAGTGTCACATTTCTCGGTCGCGGTCAGAATTTTTGCGCCTCACAGCCGCGGAAAAGTTACACTGACCCCATTGATTCAAAAACCCGAAGAGGGGAGCCCTGCGGCCATGAGTTCCGTGCCGTTCGATTTCGCACCGCTTCTGCCCGCCGGGCTGCCGCCACCGGCGGCGCGCTGGAACGGGCGCGTCAAGTTCGATTTCACCGGCGGCAACAACGACCCCGACCGGCTGCCGCTCGACGGGCTGATCGCGGCCTCCGATGCGGTGCTCAAACGCGAAGGGCGCACGCTCTCGACCTATGGGCTGGACAGCGGCCCGCAGGGCTACCGGCGGCTCCGCGATTTCCTCGTCGCCAAGCTCAAGGCCGATGCGGGCATCGCCTGCGCAGCCGACGACATCCTGATCACGTCGGGCTCGCTGCAGGCGATCGATCTCGTCAATGGCGCGCTGCTCGCGCATGGCGATACCGTAATCATCGAGCAAGACTGCTACCAGGGTTCGATCAACCGGCTCAACCGGCTCGGCGTCACCGCGGTCGGCATCCCGCTCGACCGCGACGGCATGCGGATGGACGCGCTCTCGACCGCGCTCGACGATCTCAAGCGGAAGGGCATACGGCCGAAATACATCTACACCATTCCGACCGTGCAGAATCCGACCGGCACCATCCTGCCGGTGGAGCGGCGCCGGGAAATGCTGCGGCTGTCAGCGGCGCACGGCGTGCCGATATTCGAGGACGACTGCTATTGCGACCTGGTCTGGTCGGGAAAGCGCCCGCCCGCGCTCTACGCGATGAGCGAGCGCGGCGGCGTCATCCACATCGGCTCGTTCTCGAAGTCGATCGCGCCGGCGCTGCGCGTCGGCTACATCGTGGCGCCCTGGGACGTGATGTCGCGCATGCTCGCGCTCAAGACCGACGCCGGTTCCGGCGCGCTGGAGCAGATGGTGCTGGCGGAATACTGCACGGCGAATTTTTTCAAGCACGTCCCCGTGCTGCGGCAGGGGCTGCGCGCCAAGCTCGAGACGCTGATGGAATCGCTCACCGAATACTTCGGGACAGCGGCGGAGTTCGACGATCCCAAGGGCGGCATCTTCCTCTGGGTCAAGCTTCCCGACGGGGTCGACACGGTGAAGCTCTACCAGTCGGCGCTCGCGGCGGGCGTCGCGATCAACCCGGGGCCCGAGTGGTCGGTGAACAAGAGCCACGCCCGCAGCCGGATGCGGCTTTGCTTTGCGAGCCCGAGCCATGAGGAAATCCA
>JBGPFE010000028.1:0-49465 GCA_041483135.1 Gammaproteobacteria bacterium
ACGTCGGCCGCCACGCGATCGACAGCGTGCTGCGGCTGGGCTATGCCGCGCGCTTTTTCGCGCTCACGCTCGCGCATTCGGGAACCAGCTTCCGGCGGGCGCGATTGATCGTGCGCGAACTGTATTTCACCGGTGTGCTGTCGATGATCATCATCCTGGTCTCGGGATTGTTCGTCGGCATGGTGCTCGGCTTTCAGGGCTACCAGACGCTCAAGACCTATGGCTCGGAGTCCGCGCTCGGAGTGCTGGTCGCGCTGTCGCTGGTGCGCGAACTGGGGCCGGTGGTGTCGGCGTTGTTGTTCGCGAGCCGCGCCGGCTCGGCGATGACAGCCGAGATCGGCTTGATGAAAACTACCGAGCAGCTGTCGGCGATGGAAATGATGGCGGTGGATCCGATTGCCAGGGTGGTCGCGCCGCGCTTCTGGGCCGGCGTGATCTCGATGCCGCTCCTGGCGGCGATGTTCAGCGCCATGGGCGTGTACGGCGGGTATCTGATCGGGGTGGTGCTGATCGGCGTCGACGAGGGCTCGTTCTGGTCGCAGATGCAGAGCGCGGTGGATTTCCGCGAGGACATAGTAAATGGCGTGATCAAGAGCGTCGTATTCGGCATCGCCGTGACCTGGATCGCGTTGTTCGAGGGCTACGACGCGCCGCCGACGGCCGAAGGCGTTTCAGGCGCCACGACGCGCACCGTGGTCACGTCTTCGCTCGCGATACTTGGACTCGATTTCATCTTAACCGCATTCATGTTTCGGGGGGTTTAATGGAACGCTCGACTATCGATCTCTGGGTCGGCCTGTTCATGGTCGCGGGCCTCTGTGCGCTGACGCTGCTTGCGCTCAAGGTCGGCAACATGGGGAGCCTCGGCGGCACCGAAACCTACCAGCTATCCGCCGAGTTCACCAATATCGGCGGGCTCAAGCCGCGCGCGGCGGTGAAAAGTTCGGGTGTCGTCGTCGGCCGCGTGGCCGAAATCACTTTCGATAATGAGAAATTTCTGGCCAAAGTGATCATGAATATCGAAAAGCGCTATAAATTTCCAAAGGACACCTCGGCATCGATCCTGACCGCCGGCCTGCTCGGCGAGCAATATATCGGGCTCGAGGGTGGGGCTGATGATGCGCTGCTCGCCAACGGCGGTACTATCACGCTTACCCAGTCGGCGGTCGTGCTCGAAAAGCTGATCAGCCAGTTCATGTACAGTAAGGCGTCCGAGGGCGCTCCCACCAAGTGAGAAACCGCGGGCATAAAGGACAACGAGACGGGAAGGAGCGGCGATGAACAAACTGATAGCTGGTTTATTTCTTGGCATATTGCTGGCGGTGCCCGCATTGCCGCAGGCGCAGGACATAGCGCCAGACACGCTGGCGAAAAAGGTTACTGACGAGGTGCTCGAAGTGCTTCGCGCCGACAAGGATATTAAGGCGGGTAACACCAGGAAAATTCTCGATCTGGTGGAAGCCAAGGTGCTGCCGCATTTCAACTTCACGCGCATGACCCGGCTCGCGATCGGCCCACCGTGGCGCCAGGCCACCAGCGCGCAACAGCAGAGCCTGACCGGCGAATTCCGCACGCTGCTCGTGAATACCTACACCAGCGCGTTTGCCCAGTACCGCGATCAGGCCATCGTGTACCGACCGCTCAAGCTGCAGCCTGGCGACAGCGAGGTGGTAGTGCGCTCGTCGATCAAGCAATCCAGCGGCGCCGATCCAATCGACGTCAATTACAGCATGGAAAAGACCGATCAGGGCTGGAAGGTGTATGACGTCACTATAGCAGGCGTGAGCCTGGTGCAGAACTACCGCAGCACCTTCAATACCGAGATCCAGAAGGGCGGGATCGACGGCTTGATCGCGACATTGTCGACCAAGAACAAGACGCTGTCCCAGCGGCAGTCAGCCAGGAAATGATCGAACGCGACGGCAATCAGCTGCGCCTGCGCGGCGCGCTCACCATCGCCAATGCTGCGGCGCTGTGCGAGTCCGGCAAACAGCATTTTGGCAGCGGCGATCTCGTGGTCGATCTCGCCGCGGTTACCGAAGTTGATTCCACCGCGCTGAGCCTGCTGTTCGAATGGCAGCGCGAGGCGCGGCGCCGCGGTCATGGTGTCTCATTTCGAAATTTGCCGAATAGCCTGAAAAGCCTGGCGGCGCTCTACGGCGTCGCCGATCTGGTCGCCAGCAACGCGTGAGGCGCAAGGCGTCAGGCGTGAGGCGCGATTGATTCATCGCGCTTCATTCGCTTGATTCCTTTCCTCTCGTTTTCCAATTCATCGATGGTTCCCGCGATCCAAGTTGAACACGTCGTCAAACGCTACGGCCACGTGCAGGCGCTCGCCGGCCTCAGCCTCGACATCGCGCCAGGCGAGTTTTTCGGCCTGCTCGGTCCCAACGGCGCCGGCAAGACCACGCTCATCAGCATTCTCGCGGGTTTGAGCATCGCCACCAGCGGCCGTGTGCGCGTGATGGGTTTCGACGTCGCGAGCCAATACCAGGAGGCGCGGCGCGCTCTCGGCGTGGTGCCGCAGGAACTCGTGTTCGACCCGTTTTTCACCGTCCGTGAAACGCTCGCTTTCCAGTCCGGCTACTTTGGCATTCGTGACAACCGCGGGTGGATCGACGAATTGCTGCATCACCTCGACTTGAGCGAGAAAGCCGAGACCAACATGCGCCAGCTCTCCGGCGGCATGAAGCGCCGTGTGCTGGTGGCGCAGGCGCTGGTGCACAAGCCGCCGGTGATCGTGCTCGACGAACCAACCGCAGGGGTCGATGTCGAGCTGCGGCACGCGTTGTGGCAGTTCATCCGCGGGCTCAACCAGAACGGCCACACCATCGTGTTGACCACTCATTACCTCGAGGAAGCCGAGGCCTTGTGCGGGCGCATTGCGATGCTCAAACAGGGCGAGATCGTCGCCAACGACACGACGCAGAATCTGCTCAAGCGCATCTCCGGGTGCTGCGTCAAACTCAAGCTCGTGCCGCACGCGCTGCCGGCGGCGCTCAGACCACTGCTCGCGCAGGAAAGCGAAGCCGGCTTCCGGCTCGCGCTGCGCCATTACGAAGAGGTCGAGCACGTGATGGCGGCGTTGCGCGAGGCGGGCGCCAAAGTGCAGGAAATGGAAGTGCAGCCTCCCGACCTCGAGGACGTTTTCGTGAAAATAATGAGAAGTGAAGGAGTGAACGAGTGAAGGAGTGAACGAGTGAAGAAAAATTCCTGCCCCCTCCCTCGTCACCGGGGGAGGGGGCTCACTCATTCACGCATTCACCCTTCACCTACGCACAATGACCGGGTTCTACACATTGTTTTACAAGGAATGGCTGCGCTTCTGGAAAGTCAGCGTGCAGACGGTGCTCGCGCCGGTGCTGACCGCACTCCTGTTCCTGCTGGTGTTCGGGCACACGCTGCGCAATACGCTCGAGCCTTATCCCGGCGTCGGCTATGCCGCATTCCTGGTGCCGGGACTGGCGATGATGTCGGTGCTGCAGAACTCGTTCGCGAACTCCGGCTCGAGCCTGATGCAGTCGAAGATGACCGGCAACATCGTGTTCGTGCTGCTGCCGCCGCTGTCGCACCGCGAGTTTTTCTTTGCCTATCTGCTCGCGGCGGTCGCGCGCGGCCTCATTTGCGGCGCGGGGGTGCTGGTGTTTACGGTGTGGTTCGTCGAGCTGCGTTTCGCGCACCCGCTGTGGATACTCATTTTCGCGGGGCTCGGCAGCTGCATCATGGGGGTGCTCGGGATCATTGCCGGCATTCAGTCCGAAAAGATCGACCAGCTTTCCGCATTCCAGAATTTCATCATCCTGCCGCTCACGTTTCTGTCGGGCGTGTTCTATTCGGTCCACTCGCTGCCGCCGTTCTGGCAGGGCTTGTCGCACCTGAACCCGTTTTTTTACATGGTCGACGGCTTCCGCTACGGGTTCTTCGGCGTTGGCGACGTATCGCCGTGGGTGAGCGCTACAATTGTGGCAGCGTGTTTGTTGGCTTTATCATTGCTGACACTGTGGTTGATCAAAATCGGTTATAAATTGAGGCACTGAATGGTTCAACCCGAGCAAGTCAAATCCTACATCGAGCAAGGGCTCGAATGCGAATTCGTGCGCGTCGACGGCGACGGCCATCACTTCGAGGCGGTCATCGTGAGCGCGGCATTCCGCGGCAAGAGCAAGGTGCAGCAGCATCAGCTCGTCTATCGCGCGCTCGGCGATCGCATGCGCGAAGAAATCCATGCGTTGTCGATGCAAACCTACACGCCCGAGGACTGGGCCAAGAAATAATCGTCAGCCGCCTGCGCCATGGATAAATTGATCATCGAGGGCGGCGTGCCGCTCGCCGGCGAAGCGCGGATTTCCGGCGCCAAGAACGCCGCGCTGCCGATTCTGTGCGCTGCCATCCTGAGCAGCGAACCGCTGCGCATCTCCAACGTGCCGCATTTGCGCGACGTGACGACCATGCTCGAGCTGCTCGCACAGATGGGGATCGCGGTATCCGTCGACGACAAGCTCGGTGTAGAGCTCAACGCTTCGGCGCTCGGCAATCCGGTCGCTTCATACGATCTGGTCAAGACCATGCGCGCATCCGTGCTGGTGCTGGGTCCGCTGGTGGCGCGTTGCGGCGAAGCGCGCGTGTCGTTGCCAGGCGGCTGCGCGATCGGCCTGCGGCCGGTCGATCAGCACATCAAGGCGCTGCAGGCGATGGGCGCCATCATCGAAATCGAGCACGGCTACATGCATGCTCGCGCGAAACAACTCAAAGGCGCGCGCATCAGCATGGATCTGGTGACTGTCACCGGCACCGAGAACGTGATGATGGCGGCGACCCTGGCTGCCGGCGAAACCATCATCGAGAATGCCGCGCGCGAGCCGGAAGTCGTCGATCTCGCAAATTGTCTCAATGCCATGGGCGCCAGGATCAGCGGCGCAGGCAGCGACGTGATCACGGTCACCGGCGTGCCGCAACTCAAGGCGGCGAGCCATCGCGTGATGCCGGATCGCATCGAAACCGGAACTTTTCTCGCCGCGGCCGCGGCGACCGGCGGCGCGATCAGGCTTGTCGGCACGAGCGCGGGCATACTCGAAGCGGTGATCGATAAACTGCGCGAAGCCGGGGCGCATATCGAGTCGGGCGAGGACTGGATCAACCTGCGCGCGAACGGCGCGCTTAAAGCGGTTAGCCTCAGCACCGCGCCGTATCCGGCATTCCCGACCGACATGCAGGCGCAGTTCGTGGCGTTGAACAGCGTCGCGCGAGGCACGGCGCTGATCACCGAAACCATCTTCGAGAACCGCTTCATGCATGTGCAGGAGTTGCGCCGGCTCGGCGCGCGCATAGAGGTCGAGGGCAATACCGCGGTGGTGAGCGGCGTCGACCATCTCGACGGCGCCACCGTGATGGCGACCGATCTGCGCGCATCGGCGAGCCTGGTGCTGGCGGGCCTGATCGCGCGCGGCGTAACCACGATCGACCGCGTCTACCATCTCGACCGCGGCTACGAGTCGATCGAGGAAAAACTCGCCAAGCTCGGCGCGCGCATCCGGCGCGTGCATTGAAATTTAAAGCTTCGCCGCGAAGGACGCAGAGGACGCGAAGGAAAGACGAATGCTGAACCACAACTTAAATTCACTCTAACAGACGCTACGATTTCCAGTGATTTCCACTGCAGGCCTGATTCACACTATTCCGATGTGGGGAATGTGGTAACTGTTGTGATCGAGTGGTGTATTCAACAGTAAAGCTTTTGCTTTTCCTCCGCGTCCTTGGCGTCCTTCGCGGCAAGGCTTTTCGATAATGACACATGCTAGACTATGCCCGGGAAAATGCCGGACTTGCCATGCCATCAGACAACATCGTTGAAATCAGCAAGCTGCGCTTCGGGTATGCGGACCGCGAGTTGCTGAAAGACATCAGCCTTACGATTCCGCGCGGCAAGGTGGTCGGCATCATGGGCGCGAGCGGCTGCGGCAAGTCGACGCTGCTGCGCCTGATCGGCGGCCAGCTGATCCCTGTGGGTGGCTACGTCAAGGTCGACGGCCAGGTCGTGCACGAACTGAGCCGCGTCGCTCTTTACCGTCTGCGGCGCAAAATGGGAATGCAGTTCCAGATGGGCGGGCTGTTCACGGACCTGTCGGTGTTCGAAAACATCGCGTTCCAGATGCGCGAGCACACCGACCTTTCCGAGAGCATGATCCGGGACCTCGTGTTGATGAAGCTTGCCGCCGTGGGCCTGCGCGGCGCGGCGCAGCTGATGCCGGCGGAGCTCTCGGGCGGCATGTCGCGTCGCGTTGGGCTCGCGCGCGCGATCGCGCTCGACCCGATGCTGATCATGTACGACGAGCCGTTCTCGGGGCTCGACCCGATCTCGTGCAATGTGATCGGCAATCTTGTCCGCCGTCTCAACGACGCGCTTGGAGCGACTTCGATAGTCGTCTCGTACGACGCGGTTGAATCCATGAAAGTCATCGATCACGTTTATCTGATCTCCGACGGCGTGATCGCCGCCGCCGGGCCCGCGGCGGAAATGCGCGTCTCCCAGGATCCCTTCGTGCGCCAGTTTCTCGATGGCGCACCCGATGGGCCGGTGCCTTTCCACTATCCCAACGATTCCTACGACGCCGACCTCGGCTTGGGCTCGGTTTCGGCGGAACGCGAGGCGCGAGGCGCGAGGCGCGAGGCGTAAACCCGGCAACGATCGCGCGCCGTCCGCTTTTGCGCGTTACCCCCGCTCCTCACGCCCGTGCCGTAGTTCCTGGCGTTCTTTGCGGTAAAATGATTTTTTCTGTTTGCGGCGCACAGCATGTCCGGCATCGCCATCGCTCTTTCCAAGGGGCGCATCCTTGATGAAACCCTGCCGCTCCTCAAGGCGGCAGGCATTGTCGCGTCCGAAGATCCCGACGCCTCGCGCAAGCTGATCATCGCAACGTCGCGCGCCGGCGTGCGGCTCATCATCGTGCGCGCGACCGACGTGCCGACTTACGTGCAATACGGCGCCGCCGATCTCGGCGTCGCCGGCGGCGACGTGCTCGCCGAGCACAGCGGCAACGGCGTGTATCAGCCGCTCGACCTCAAGATCGCGCGCTGCCGGCTCATGGTCGCGGTGCGCAAGGGCTACGATTACGAGCAGGCGGTGCGCTCGGGCGCGCGGCTCAAGGTCGCCACCAAATACCTGCAGACCGCGCGCGAGCACTTCGCGGCAAAAGGCGTGCACGTCGACCTGATCAAGCTCTACGGCTCGATGGAGCTCGCGCCGCTGACCGGACTCGCCGATGCGATCGTCGACCTTGTCAGCACCGGCAACACATTGAAAGCCAACAACCTGGTTGCGGTCGAGGAAATCGCGCAGATCAGCGCGCGCCTGATCGTCAACCAGGCGGCATACAAGCTCAAGCGCGCCGCCATTCAGCCGTTGCTCGATGCCTTAAGCAAGGCCGTGAAGTGATCGCGCTGAAACGGCTCAGGTCAGGCGCGGCCGACTTTGAAGCACGGTTTTCAGCGCTGCTCGCATTCGAGGCGGCGCAGGATCCCGCGATCGATACCGCGGTTGCTGCAATACTCGACGATGTAAAAAAACGCGGCGATGCTGCGGTGCTCGAGTATACCCGGCGTTTCGACCGGGTGGAGGCGTCGGCGGTCGCGAAGCTCGAGTGCACGCGCGATGAGATGCAGCACGCGCTGACGGCACTGCCGGCAGCGCGCCGCAACGCGCTCGAGCAGGCGGCGGCGCGCGTGCGCGCCTATCACGAAAAACAGCTCGCGCAGTCGTGGAGCTACACCGACGAGGACGGCACGCGCCTGGGCCAGCAGGTGACGGCGCTCGACCGTGTCGGGATCTACGTGCCGGGCGGCAAGGCGGCATATCCGTCGTCGGTGCTCATGAATGCGCTGCCGGCGAAGGTGGCCGGCGTGCGCGAAATCGTGATGGTGGTGCCGACGCCCGGCGGTGAAAAAAACCAGCTGGTCATGGCAGCGGCGGCGCTCGCCGGTGTCGACCGCGCGTTTGCGATCGGCGGCGCACAGGCGGTCGGCGCGTTAGCTTACGGCACCCAGACCGTGCCGCAGGTCGACAAAATCGTGGGCCCCGGCAATGCCTATGTTGCCGCCGCCAAGCGTCGCGTATTCGGCGTGGTCGGCATCGACATGGTGGCTGGACCGTCCGAAATCGTGGTGGTATGCGACGGCAGTACCGATCCTGACTGGATCGCGATGGATCTGTTTGCGCAGGCCGAGCACGACGAACTCGCACAGGCGGTTCTGCTTTCTCCGGATGCAAAGTTCATCGACCGGGTCGCTGCCAGCATCGAGCGCCAGTTCGCCGACATGCCGCGCCGCGATGTGATCAAGGCCGCGCTCGAAAAACGCGGCGCGTTGATCGAGGTGCGCGACCTCGAAGAAGCGTGCGCGCTCGTCAACCGTATCGCGCCCGAGCACCTCGAACTCGCGGTCGCCGATCCCGAGGCGCTGCTCGGGAAAATCCGCCATGCCGGCGCGATATTTCTCGGCAGCTACACGTCGGAAGCGCTCGGCGACTACTGCGCCGGTCCCAACCACGTGCTGCCGACCTCGCGCACCGCGCGCTTTTCTTCACCGCTCGGCGTTTACGACTTCCAGAAGCGTTCGAGCGTGATCGCAGTGTCGAAGCAAGGCGCGGCCAAACTGGGTACGATTGCCGCCGAACTCGCGCGCGGCGAAGGGTTGCCGGCGCATGCCAAATCGGCCGAATACCGGATGAAGTGAAGCTTTGCCGCCAAGGACGCCAAGGGAAAAACAAATATTCCTGGCTTTTGGTTCTTAACCTTTGCGTCCCTTGCGTCCTTTGCGGCGAGGCTTTTTGAGTTATGCCTAAGACCCCAGAAGAAATCATCCGCGACGAGATCCGCGATTTACGCGGGTATCGCGTGCCCGATGCTACGGGCATGGTCAAGCTCGACGCGATGGAAAATCCGTACCGGCTGCCGCAGGAGCTGTGCAGCGCAATCGCCGCGCGTGTCGCCGGCGCCGCGCTCAACCGCTATCCCGATTCCGGCGCGCGCGAACTCAAGACGCGGCTGCGCACCGCGATGCAAATCCCGGCCGACATGCAGCTCGTGCTCGGCAACGGCTCGGACGAGTTGATCCAGGCGCTCGCTCTCGCGACCGGAAAGCCGGGCGCCGTGATGCTCGGGCTCGAGCCGTCGTTCGTGATGTTTCGCTTGATCGCAACCTTTGCCGGCATGCGTTATGTCGGCGTGCCGCTCACCGCCGATTTCACTATCGATGCCGCCAATACCATCGCGGCGATAGAGCGGCACCAGCCGGCGCTCATGTTCATTGCCTATCCCAACAACCCGAGCGGCAACCTGTTCGATGCCGATGTGATGGCGCGCATCATCAATGCCGCGCCGGGTATCGTTGTCGTCGACGAGGCTTACCACGCATTCGCCGGCCGCACGTTCATGCCGCGGCTCGCCGAATTTCCGAACCTGCTGGTGATGCGCACCGTTTCCAAGCTCGGGCTGGCCGGCTTGCGGCTAGGTCTCCTCGCCGGGCGCAGCGCGTGGCTCACTCACATCGACAAAGTGCGTTTACCGTATAATGTGAACGTGCTGACGCAGCTCGTTGCGGCCGAAGTGTTGCAGCACTGGGAGGTGCTGGAAGCGCAGGCGGCGGCGATCCGCACCGAGCGCACGCGGATGCTGGCTGAACTGCGGCGCTTGCCCGGAGTCAAAGCGTATGCGAGCGATGCCAACTTCATATTGTTCAAGGTGGCCAAAGCGGACCAGGTCTTCAGTGGACTCGAGCAGCGCGGGGTTCTGATCAAGAACCTCAACGGCGCACACCCGCTGCTCGCGGACTGCCTGCGCATGACGGTCGGCACCCCTGACGAAAATACCCGGTTTCTGGGCGCCCTCGCGGCGGCCTTCAACGCCTGACCGCCGAAAACGCCTTCTCCCATACCGACCTGCCCGACATGACCAAGCGCACAGCGGAAGTCAAACGCGATACCAAGGAAACGCGGATCCGCGTCAAGCTGAATCTCGACGGCAGCGGCGCGGGCACGCTCGACACCGGCGTGCCATTCCTCGATCACATGCTCGACCAGGTCGCGCGCCACGGCGCGTTCGACCTCGAAATCTCGGCCAAGGGCGATTTGCACATCGACGCGCACCACACGGTCGAGGACATCGGCATCACGCTCGGCCAGGCGTTCGCGCAGGCGCTCGGCGACAAGCAGGGCATCCGCCGTTACGGCCACGCTTACGTGCCGCTCGACGAGGCGCTGTCGCGCGTGGTGGTCGACGTGTCGGGGCGCTCCGGACTCGATTTCAAAATCGATTTCGTGCGCGCGCGCATCGGCGAGTTCGACGTCGACCTGGTGCACGAGTTCTTTCAGGGCTTCACCAATCACGCGCTGGTCACGCTGCATGTCGACAACCTCAAAGGCGACAACGCGCACCATCAGGCCGAAACCGCGTTCAAGGCCTTCGGGCGCGCGCTGCGCATGGCGGTCGAGCTCGATCCGCGCGTGAAGGGCGTGCCTTCCACAAAAGGCAGTCTCTGATTCAGCATTCAGCATTCAGCTAAATCTCGTGCAAAATCCGTCTTCACGCTGTTACTGACTGCTGAACGCTGACAGCTGACAGCTTAATATGACTGACATCGCCGTCATCGATTACGGGATGGGCAATCTGCACTCGGTCTCGAAAGCGATCGAGCACGCGGCCCCCGGCCTCAAGGTCGCGGTGACCAGCGATCCTGTGCTGGTGGCGCGCGCAGCGCGCGTGGTGTTTCCCGGCCAGGGTGCGATGCCCGATTGTATGCGTGAAATGGATGCGCGCGGACTGCGTCAGGCCGTGCTGGACGCGGCTTACAGCAAGCCTTTCCTCGGCATCTGCATTGGATTGCAAATGTTGTTCGAGCACAGCGAGGAGGGCGACATCGCGGGCTTGAGCGTGCTGCCGGGCTGGGTGCGGCGTTTTCCCAACTCCATGGTCGGCGCCACTGGTGCACGCTTGAAGGTGCCGCACATGGGCTGGAACCGCGTGCGCCGGGCCGCCGCACACCCGCTGTGGCACGACATTCCCGACGGCAGCTGGTTTTATTTCGTGCACAGTTATTACGTTGAAGCCGCCGGTTCGAGCGAATATCCTTACCCATTTACGTGCGCGATCGCCCGCGACAATGTGGTGGCAGTGCAGTTTCACCCGGAAAAAAGCCAGCAAGCCGGGTTGCAGCTGCTCGCGAATTTCGCGCAGTGGCAGCCGGCAACGCTGCTCGCCCGCCCGCGGCGGGCGGCGGCGGCAGGGGCCGGTTGAAGCGCTATGCGAATCGGCGCGGCGTGTAGTATCATGAAATCTGCAGCCCTCTCCCCGGCCTTTACCTTTCATCCCCGCTTTCGCTCAACGCCCGTTTTCCTCTCAACCGCTCCGCACGCAGGACCACCGCGAGCCTTCCAGGACAGCCTGTAACTCGTAACCGCAGCATGCTGATCATCCCGGCGATTGATCTCAAGGACGGCAAGTGCGTACGCCTGAGGCAGGGCGTAATGAAGGATGCTACTGTCTTTTCGGAAGACCCCGGTGCGATGGCCGCGCACTGGGTCAAACAGGGTACGCGCCGGCTGCACGTGGTGGATCTCAACGGCGCTGCTGCCGGCAAGCCGAGGAACGAAAGCGCGATAAAGGCCATCGTGGACGCGGTCGGCGGCCGGATACCGGTTCAGCTCGGTGGCGGCATCCGCGACCTCGACACCATCGAGCGCTACCTCGACAGCGGCATCAGCTACGTGATCATCGGCACCGCCGCGGTCAAGACGCCCGGCTTTCTGCATGACGCGTGCACAGCGTTCACCGGCCACGTGATGGTCGCGCTTGATGCCAAGGACGGCAAGGTCGCGGTCGACGGCTGGTCGAAGATGACCGGCCACGACGTGATCGATCTCGCGAAGAAGTTCGAGGATTACGGCACCGAGGCGATCATCTACACCGACATCGGCCGCGACGGCATGCTGACCGGCGTCAATATCAAGGCGACCGTCGAGCTCGCACGCCAGCTGACGGTGCCGATCATCGCCAGCGGTGGCATTACCGACCTCGACGATGTCAAGGCGCTGTGCAAAATCGAATCCGAAGGCATCATCGGCGCGATCACCGGCCGTGCCGTGTATCAGGGCACGCTCAATTTCGCCGCGGCGCAGAAGCTCGCTGACAAACTATCAAAACCCAAAGCGGCGAAGGGTGAAAAGTAAAGGGCAACTCTATGCCTGAACTTTCGCCCTTCGTTCTTGCCTCTTCAGTTCCGATAGGCCTCGCCAAGCGCATCATCCCATGTCTCGACGTTAATGCCGGGCGTGTCGTCAAGGGTGTCAACTTCGTGGGCCTGCGCGACGCCGGCGATCCGGTCGAAGTCGCCGCGCGCTACGACGAGCAGGGCGCCGACGAGCTCACGTTTCTCGACATCACCGCTAGCAGCGACGGCCGCGACCTGATTCTGCCCATCGTCGAAGCGGTCGCCGCGCAGGTTTTTATTCCGCTTACCGTCGGTGGCGGCGTGCGTTCGGTGGCTGACGTGCAGCGCTTGCTCAATGCCGGCGCCGACAAAGTGAGCATCAACACCGCGGCAGTGCAAAACCCGCAGCTGGTTGCCGACGCGGCTGGCCATTACGGCTCGCAGTGTATCGTGGTCGCCATCGATGCGAAGCGCGTACCCGGATCCGATCCGTTGCGCTGGGAGGTCTATACCCACGGCGGCCGCACTCCGTCCGGGCTCGATGCGCTCGAATGGGGCCACCGGATGCAGCAGCTCGGCGCGGGGGAGATACTGCTCACCAGCATGGATCGCGACGGCACGCGCCAGGGATTCGACCTGGAGCTCACGCGCGCGTTTTCGGACGCGCTCGACATCCCGGTAATTGCCAGCGGCGGCGTCGGCAAACTCGAACATCTGGTCGACGGCATCGTGCGGGGACACGCTGACGCGGTGCTCGCCGCCAGCATTTTCCACTATGGCGAATACACTGTGCGGCAGGCCAAGCAACTGATGGCCGAGCGCGGCATCGAGGTTAGAATCTAGTTTCGAGTTCGAGTTTCGTGTTTCGGGTTGGAAGTTGTATGCTTTCAACTTGAAACCCGCAACTCGCAACCCCTGAACGATGCCTGATAATTGGCTCAACAAGGTAAACTGGGCGCAGGACGGCCTCGTGCCGGCGGTTGCGCAGGAAGCGGCCAGCGGACGCGTGCTGACGCTCGCCTGGATGAACCGCGAGGCGCTTAAGAAAACGGTGCTAACCGGCGAAGCGCACTACTGGTCGCGCTCGCGCAAGAAGATCTGGCACAAGGGCGAGGAATCGGGCCATGTGCAAAAAGTGAAAAGCATCCACCTCGACTGCGACGAAGACGTGATTCTGCTCGAAGTCGAGCAGGCGGGCGGCATCGCCTGTCACACCGGCCGGCACAGCTGCTTTTTCCAGAAGCTCGTCGACGGCGAGTGGGTGGAAACCGATCCGGTGCTGAAGGACCCGAGCGAGATCTACAAGAAATGATAGACACCAAGATACTGCGGCGCCTGTCGGAGATCATCGCCGCGCACAAACAGTCCGACCCGGCGAGTTCGTACGTCGCAAGCCTGTTCGGCAAGGGGCACGAGGCGATCCTCGAGAAAGTCGCCGAGGAATCGGCCGAAACGCTGCTCGCCTCGAAAGACGGTGATAAACTGCACATCGTGCGCGAAACCGCCGATCTGTGGTTTCATTGCCTGGTGCTGCTGGCATGGCACGGGTTGACGAGCGATGACGTATTGTCGGAGCTGCGGCGGCGCGAAGGCATTTCCGGAATCGACGAAAAAGCGTCCCGCAAGCAGCGCTAGCGGGCGTTTCAGGGTAGAGGAGTAGGAACATGGGCTCAATCAGTATCTGGCATTGGCTGATCGTGTTGCTGGTCGTGGTGCTGATTTTCGGCACCAAGAAACTGCGCAATATCGGCGCCGATATCGGCGGCGCGGTGAAAGGCTTCAAGGAAGGCATGAAGTCGGAAGAGGAAAAATCGCAGACGAAGGCCGAAATTTCCCCCGCCGCCGGCCAGACCATCGAAGGCGAAGCCAAGAAGGAAACGCCATCAAAAACGTGAGGTGTGGGGCGTGAGGCGAGAGGGGGCAAAGCAAAAGCTGCGCGCCTACCACCCTTCACCATTCACTCTTCACCGTTCCGTTCATGTTTGACGTCGGATTTTCCGAAATCATTGTTATCGCGATCGTAGCCCTGATCGTGATCGGGCCTGAGCGCCTGCCGAAAGTGGCGCGCACGCTCGGCCATCTGTTCGGGCGCATGCAACGTTACGTGAACGACGTCAAGGCCGACATCTCGCGCGAGATGGAACTCGATGAGTTGAAGAAGCTGCAAGCGAGCGTGCAGGACGCGGCGCGCTCGATCGAGCAAACGGTGAACAAAGAAATCAGCACCACCGAAGCGCAGTTGAACAGCATCGCCGGGTCGGCCACGGACCCAAGGCCGGCACCACCGCCGTACGCCGCCGAAGCCGCAGCGATTCCGCAAGCCGCCGACACCGCCCCCGCGGTCGGGGCCGCGCCAACTCCGCAGCTTGAGCTTGGGCTCGATGCGTCGAGCAAGGCCGCGCGCAAGCAAGCCTGACCGATACCCGCGCGCATTCGCGCGGCGGCAATCATGACCACCCAGGACACGTTCATTTCCCATTTGATGGAACTGCGCGACCGGCTATTGCGCGCCATTCTGGCGGTGCTGATCGTGTTCCTGTGTTTATTTCCGTGGGCGAAGGATCTGTACACTCTGCTCGCCCAGCCGCTGCTCGCGGTGCTGCCGCAGGGCGGACAGATGATCGCGACCGACGTCGTCGGCGTGTTCCTGGTGCCGGTCAAGGTCGCGCTCCTGGTCGCGTTCGTGATCGCGCTGCCGTACGTGCTGTATCAGATGTGGGCGTTTGTCGCGCCCGGCCTCTATGCGCACGAGAAGCGGCTGGTGCTGCCGCTGGTGATCACCAGCTCGTTCCTGTTTATCGCCGGCATGGCGTTCGCCTATTTTCTGGTGTTCCCGGTGGTGTTCAGGTTCATGGCTTCGATCGCGCCCGAGGGCGTGGCGTGGATGACAGACATCGACAAGTATCTGAGCTTCGCGCTGACCCTGTTTCTCGCGTTCGGCGTCACGTTCGAAGTCCCGGTCGCGGTGGTGCTGCTGGTGCGCATGGGTGTCGTCAGCGTCGACAAGTTGAGGGAAATCCGCCCGTACGTGATCGTCGGCGCGTTCGTGATCGGCGCCGTTTTCACGCCGCCCGACGTGATCTCGCAGCTGATGCTGGCGGTGCCGCTGTGGCTGCTTTACGAACTCGGAATGGTGGTTGCCGGTTTCCTGGGCAAGCCGCAGCCGGTGGAGGGCGAGCAGCCTGCACCCGGTGAAACCGCGCCCGGGCGCGAATCTGACAAAATCGAAACCGGACAGAAGAAGGACTAGTGCCGTTCCAACATGTTTCTCCCAACGCAGGCGCGTCGCTTGCCGGCGGTGATCTGGCCGCCGGGGACAGTTAGGTTTGCCGCAAATAGTTGGAACGGCACTAGCAGCTACTTGTCGTCGCGCTTCGGCCGGGGCCGCTTGCCGACGCTGACTTTGAGCTCGAGGCTGCTCTTGTCGCGCACGACCTTGAGCGTCGCCGTGGTGCCGGGCTTGAGCGCCGAAATCAGACTGAGCGTGCTGGCGTCATCGGTCACCGGCTTGTTTTCGACGCCGACCACCACGTCGCCCGGTTTGATCCCCGCCTTGTCGGCGGGGCTTCCGTTCATCACCGATGTTACCAACACGCCGCTGACTTTGGGCAGATTGAGCGACTCCGCAATCTCGGGGGTCATGCTTTGCATGCCGATGCCAATATAGCCGCGCGTCACCGTACCGGACTCGATGATCTGCTCCATCACCTGCTTGGCCAGGCTCGACGGAATTGCGAAGCCGATGCCGACCGTAAAACCGGTGTCCTGACCTTGCGGCCTGTTGCCGGCGGGAGTGTAGATCGCAGTATTGATGCCAAGCAGGTTGCCGTTGACATCGACCAGCGCGCCGCCTGAATTGCCGGGATTGATTGCCGCGTCGGTCTGGATGAAGTTCTCGAAAGTGTTGATGCCAAGGTGGCTGCGACCAAGCGCGCTGATGATGCCCTGGGTCACGGCCTGGCCGACGCCGAACGGATTGCCGATCGCGAGCACGATGTCGCCGACGCGCGCCTGCTCCGACTGCGCGAACGTGATCGCCGGCAGGTTCTTGAGGTCGACTTTGAGCACGGCGATATCGGTTTCCGGGTCGGTGCCGACGACGCGCGCCTTGGCGCGGCGCGTGTCGGCGAGCGCCACCTCGATTTCGTCCGCGGCCTCGACCACGTGGTGGTTGGTGAGTATGTAACCATTGTCGCTGACGATCACACCCGAGCCCAGGCTCGAGGTGCGCCGGGTCTGCGCGTCGAACTGGTCGCCGAAGAAATACCGGAACACCGGGTCGTCCATGAAAGGCTGACGCGGCACCTTGGTTTCCTTGCTGGTGTAGATGTTGACCACCGTCGGCATGGCTTTTCTGGCGGCGTCGCTGAACGATGCCGGACGGCGGGCGGGCGCTTCGACCGGCGTTTCCCTGGTGGTGACGACATCGACGCCGGGACGCGCGCTCCATGACAGCAGGTCGGGACGCAGCGTCGACACCACGAACAGGATGCCGAGGCAGATGGTGGTGGTCTGGGCGAAGATGAGCCAAAGTTTACGCATGGGCGCTAAAACCGCATTGAGGACAGTTTCATCATCAGGCTGGAATGCACGGTGTTTTTTTGCGTTCGCCGTGCGGCGCGCCAAGCTCGAGACCTATCGTGTATCTCGACGTCTCCCGCTGCCGCGATTATTGCCCTAACCGGCGCACCACCATTTCAACCGGTTCCCATTTTACCTGCTAGTCGACGGGGCGTTTTGACGACCAGGACATCGTTGCGCATCGCGCATTTACCGCGCTGCCGAGCTGGTCGGGAACAGTTCGGCGCGTGGAAAATCCTGATAGGCGTGTAAATCCGGACTCCGATACGAATGGCGCGGGCACGCGCAATTACCTGAACGCGCAGGCAATTTTCACGTTTTGCTTAAGTTTTCGCGCAGCTTTCGCTAGAATAACGTTTTTTTGTCCAATCGCCAGCGGGGATATTCCATGTCTGACCAGGAAGTCGATAAGGGAAAACGGTATTTTCTGCTCGCCGCCACCAGCGTCGTTGGCGGCGCCGCAGCGGGTGTCAGTGCAGTGCCATTTGTCGGCAGCATGTTTCCATCGGAACGCGCCAAGGCG
The DNA here is from genome assembly GCA_041483135.1 of Gammaproteobacteria bacterium. Lineage (GTDB taxonomy): Bacteria > Pseudomonadota > Gammaproteobacteria > Burkholderiales > SG8-41 > PALSA-1004. The sequence continues at coordinate 17,303 of JBGPFE010000028.1, forward strand.
GCGGGCGCCCCGGTCGAAGCTGACATCAGCCAGATCGCTCCCGGGGAGATGCAGCGTTTCGAGTGGCGCGGACAGCCGGTGTGGGTGGTGCGCCGTACCAAGGAAATGCTCGACACGCTGTCCAAGCTCGACAGCGTCGTCAGCGACCCCAAGAGCGAGCGCAAGAAGGATGAGCTCACGCCGAAATACGCGCGCAACGAGCATCGCTCGATCAAGCCGGAATACCTGGTGGTGGTCGGCATCTGCACGCATCTCGGCTGCGCGCCTGTCGACAAGTTCAAGGCCGGACCCGAGCCGTTCGAGGCCAACTGGGAGGGCGGGTTCTACTGCCCGTGCCACGGCTCGCTGTTCGATCTCGCGGGCCGCGTCTACAAGAACAAGCCGGCGCCCGACAATCTCAGGATCCCGCCGCACAAATACCTGAGTGACGGCAGGATCCTGATCGGCGTCGACACCGAGGGGGCGTAAGCATGGCCGCTGCCAAAAAACAACCGGTCACGATTACCGGCGCCGGCCCGCTCAGCGGGGCGCTCAGCGGCCTGCTGACCTGGATCGACCAGCGTTTTCCGCTGGTGTCGAGCTGGCAGGAACACCTGGCCGAGTATTACGCGCCGAAGAACTTCAATTTCTGGTACTACTTCGGTTCGCTCGCGCTGCTGGTGCTCGTGATGCAGATCCTCACCGGCATTTTCCTCACCATGTTCTACAAGCCCGATGCGGCGCAGGCGTTCGCCTCGGTCGAGTACATCATGCGCGACGTATGGGGCGGCTGGATCATCCGCTATATGCACTCGACCGGCGCCTCGGCATTTTTCATCTGCGTCTACCTGCACATGTTCCGCGGGCTGCTCTATGGCTCGTATCGCAAGCCGCGCGAGTTGATCTGGATTGTCGGCATGCTGATTTTCCTGTGCCTGATGGCGGAGGCGTTCTTCGGCTACCTGCTGCCGTGGGGCCAGATGTCGTACTGGGGCGCGCAGGTGATCGTCAACCTGTTCGACGCGATACCGCTCATCGGGCCGACGCTCGCGGTCTGGATCCGCGGCGATTACGTGGTGTCGGATGCGACTTTGAACCGCTTCTTCGCATTCCACGTGATTGCGGTGCCGCTGGTGCTGCTGGGGCTGGTCGCCGCGCACATACTCGCGCTGCACGAGGTCGGCTCCAACAACCCCGACGGCGTCGAGATCAAGGACAAAAAAGACGCGGCCGGCCGGCCGCTCGACGGTATTCCGTTCCATCCGTACTATACGGTAAAGGACACGCTCGGCGCGGCGGTGTTCCTGATCGTGTTCAGCATCTGCATATTCTTCCTGCCGGAGATGGGCGGCTACTTCCTCGAATACAATAACTTCATCCCGGCCGACCCGCTGCGCACGCCGGCGCACATCGCGCCGCTGTGGTACTTCACGCCGTATTACTCGATCCTGCGCGCGACCACTGAAACCTTCATGTGGGTGCTGGGCGCCGGCGTGATCGGCATGGTGGCGCTGATCGTGCTGAGCGTCGGCAACAACCTCGTCAGGCTGGTGGCGGTCGCGACCGGCGCCGCGTTGCTGGTCGGTTTCTACGTGCTCGAACCCAAGGTCTGGGGCGTGGTGCTGATGGGCGTGGCGGTGATGATCTTCATTCCGCTGCCCTGGCTCGACCGGAGCCCGGTCAAGTCGATCCGCTACAAGGGGCCGATTTTCAAGAGCGCGCTGGCGGTGTTCGTGATCGTGTTCGCGGTGCTCGGCTATCTAGGCACCCAGCCGGTGACTGACATCGGCACCCTCATTTCGCAGGTATGCACGGCGCTTTACTTCCTGTTCTTCCTGATGATGCCGTGGTATTCGACGATGGATAAATGCAAGCCGGTGCCGGAGAGGGTGACATGGTAAGAAAAACCGTTATGAATTTCGGCCGTGCCATGGTTTGCGCTGCGCTGCTCGCGCCGCTTGCGGCGCTGGCGTCGGCGGATGGCGCGACGCTGCAGAAAGCGCCAGTCAATCTCAACGACCTGGTGTCATTGCAGCGCGGCGCGCAGGTGTTCGTCAACTACTGCCTCAACTGTCATAGCGCGAGCTACATGCGCTACAACCGGCTGCGCGACCTCGGCCTTTCCGATGACCAGATCAGGGACAACCTGATCTTTACCGGCGTCAAGGTCGGCGAGCCGATGAACGTGGCGCTGAAAACGCGCGAGGCCGGCGAATTATTCAATATCCCGACCCCGGACCTCAGCGTGATTGCGCGTTCGCGCAGCTCGGAGGCGGGCAGCGGCTCCGACTGGCTCTACAGCTATTTTCGCGCGTTCTACCGCGATTCCGTGCGGCCGACCGGCTGGAACAACCTCGTTTACGAGAATTCGAGCATGCCGCACGTGCTGTGGCAGTTGAACGGCCAGCATCAGGTCGAGGTGCAGGAGTTCGACTCGCACGATGCTGCGACGGCGGCGCTGCTGCAGGCCAAGTCGGTGGCGCGGGTCGACGAGATCACCGGCAAGGACAAGGACGGCAAGGAAGTGAAGCGCTGGGCGATGAAAACCATCCGGCCCGACAGCGCGGGAACCATGACGCCGCTCGAATACGACAAGCTGGTTGCCGACCTCGTCAACTACATGACGTACATGGCCGAGCCGGCGCGCCTGGAGCGCACGCAGATCGGCATCTCCGTGCTGCTGCTGCTGGGCATCCTGTTTGTCTTCGCGTATCTGCTGAAGAAAGAATACTGGAAAGACGTGCACTGAGCGTACCTATATGATGACTTTATATTCAGGTACTACCTGTCCTTTCAGCCAGCGCTGCCGCAACGTGCTGTATGAAAAGGGCATGGATTTCCAGATCGTCGACGTCGATCTGCACAACAAGCCCGAGGATCTCGCGGTGATGAATCCGTACAACCAGGTGCCGGTGCTGGTCGAGCGCGACCTGATCCTCTACGAATCGAACATCATCAACGAGTACATCGACGACCGGTTCCCGCACCCGCAACTGATGCCGGCCGATCCGGTGATGCGCGCCAGGGCGCGGCTTTTCCTGTTCCGCTTCGAGCACGAGATGTTCAGCCACGTGGAGACTCTGGAGAAGGGCAACCAGCGCAGCGCCGACAAGGCGCGCGCCGCGATCCGCGATAATCTGGCGCAGATCGCGCCGGTGTTCGGCAAGCAGAAGTACATGCTCGGCGACGAGTTTTCGATGCTCGACGTCGCGATCGTGCCGCTCCTGTGGCGGCTCGACTACTACGACATCCAGCTGCCGAAGCAGGCGGCACCGCTGATGAAATACGCCGAGCGCCTGTTCAGCCGGCCGGCGTTCATCGATTCGCTGACCGCATCCGAAAAGGTGATGCGGAAGTAACCCACGCCATGGCGAAAGAGCGCTCGACCCGCCCGTATCTGATCCGCGCCATTTACGAATGGTGCAGCGACAGCGGGCTTACGCCGTACCTGTCGGTCAAGGTCGATGCGCAGACGCGCGTGCCGGCGGAGTTCGTGAAGAACGGCGAAATCGTGCTCAACATCAGCCAGGACGCGGCGCATCGGCTCACCATCGGCGACGACACCGTCCAGTTCGCCGCGCGCTTCAACGGCGTGTCACGCGAGTGCTCGATCCCGGTTGCGGCCGTGATCGGCATCTTCGCGCGGGAAAACAGCCAGGGCCTGTTTTTTCCGCCCGAGCCCGCGGCGCAGGCCGACGGCACCGCCGCGCCGGTCGCCGAATCCACTTCTACGCCGCCCACCAACGGCGGCAAGCCGAAGCTGCAGATCGTCAAGTAACCGGCTGTTCCCGCCAGTCTGCTTTGCGGTAGGATGGTTACATGCGGAAAGGCCGGCACGTGACCTATAACGCCGATCCCCCCGCCACCCAAGGGGGAAACATGAACGCTGAATTCATTGTGCGCCGCGTGGGCGCGTGCATTGCCGTCATGCTGTCGTTGTGCGCGCAGCTGACGCATGCCGAAGTCAGGGAAGTCCGCATCGCGCAGCAGTTCGGCGTCGCCTATCTGCCGCTGATGGTGATGAAGAACGCGAAGCTGATCGAGCGCCAGGCCGACAAGCTGGGCGTCGGTCCGCTCAATGTGACGTGGAACACGTTCGGCAGCGGCGCCGATATGAACACCGCGCTGCTTGCCGGCGCGCTCGATTTCGCTTCCGGCGGGGTCGGCCCGGTGCTGCAGATCTGGGGGCGCACCCGCGGCAACATCGATGTCAGGGGCGTGGCATCGCTCGGCAGCCTGCCGCTTTACCTCAACACCATCAATCCCGGCGTCAAGACGATCGGCGATTTCAGCGGCAGGGACAAGATCGCGCTGCCGGCGGTCAAGGTGTCGATCCAGGCCGTGATCCTGCAGATGGCGGCGGCGCAGATGTTCGGCGATTCGAACTACGGCGCGCTCGATAACCTTACCGTGAGCATGAGCCACCCGCAGGCCACCGCGGCGCTGCTGTCGGGCGGCACCGAGATCACCGCGCATTTCACCAATTCGCCGTTCCAGGAGCAGCAGCTGCAGGACTCGCGCGTGCGCCGCGTGCTCGATTCCTACGCTGTGCTCGGCGGCCCGTCGACGCTCAACTCGCTCTACGCGACGAGCAAGTTTCGCGCGGAGAACCCAAAGGTTTACGCGGCGGTGGTCGCCGCGCTGCGCGAGGCGATGGACATCATCAACCGCGACAAGATGGCGGCGGCCAAACTCTACGTCGAGGAGGAAAAATCGAAGCTGACGCCGGAGTTCGTGTACAAGGTTATCAGCGACCCGCAGTTCATCTTCACCGTCACGCCGCAGGGTTTCATGAAGTTCGCCGATTTCATGTACAAGACCGAGGCGCTCAAGGTCAAGCCGTCAAGCTGGAAAGACGTGTTTTTCCCCGAAGTCCACAATGAGAACGGCGGCTGAGAGGCGGAAGGCTAGCCTTCTCTCCCCGTTGCGCCGTCAGAAGGGTTCGTCGCCCGCGATAGTCGTGCGATGCATGTGCCGGCGGACTGAAAAATCATAGTCCGCCAAGGCATAGTGCATGGCGCAGCGATTGTCCCAGAAGATCAGGTCGTTCACCTGCCACTGGTGGCGGTAGATGAATTCGGGCCGCGTCGAGTGGCGGAACAGGAAATCGAGCAGCGGCCGGCTTTCCTCGTTAGGCATGCCGACGATACCGGTGGTGAAGCCCGGATTCACATAGAGCGCCTTGCGGCCGGTCACCGGATGCGTGCGCACCATCGGGTGCTCTACCGGCGGTGTTTTGGCGCGCTGCTCAGGCGTCAGCGGCGGGCGCTCCTTGAGGTGCGCGAAATAGGTGTCGTAGGCGTGGCTGTAATCGTGCACCGCGCGCAGTCCACCGACGAATTTCCGCAGCGTTGCCGACAGCGTGTCGTAGGCGAGGTACAGGTTGGCCCACATGGTATCGCCGCCGACGTCCGGCATTTCGTGGCACAGCAGCAGCGAGCCCAGCGAAGGTTTTTTCATGTAGGAGAGATCGGAATGCCAGTATTGCCCCGCGTAAACCGCGCCTTTGAGTTTGCCGCTTTCCTTGATGTTGGAGACGACGAAAATTTCCGGATGGCCGGGCAGTCCGAAATCGCCGATGACATGGGCTTCGAGCGGACCGAAATGTTTGCTGAACGCGATGTGCTGCTCGGGCGTGATGTCAGCGCCGCGGAACAGCAGCACGCAGTTCTCGCCGAGCGCCCGATGAATTTGCTTGACCGTCGCAACGGCAAGCGGCCGCTTGAAATCGACGCCGCTGATTTCTGCGCCGGCCGCCGCCGACAGGCGGCGCACACTGATCTCCATCCCCAGGTTCCCCGTTGTTATGATTTAATTATAGGCACGGGTATGACGAGTGTCGAGGCGGTGCCTGTTGTGTGAGCAACGCGGAGTGATGAATACCATCGAATGCTTTTACACGCTGTCTTCGCCGTGGGCATATTTCGGCGGGCCGCGTTTTTACGAGATCGCGAGTCGTCATGGCGCGCAGATCGTGTTGCGGCCGTTCGATTTCCAGAAAGTGGTGCCGTTGACTGGCGGCGTGCCGCTGCGCACGCGGGTGCAGCCGCGCCGCGATTACCACCAGCTCGAGCTCGACCGCTGGCGCCGGCATCTCGGCATGCCGCTCAATCTCAAGCCGCGCCATTACCCGCAGGACCGGCCGCTCGACAATGGCCCGGCCACGCATCTCGTGATCGCAGCGCAGCAGGCAGGGCTCGATGCGCAGCGCCTTTCGCACGCGATACTTGCCGCGCTGTGGGCCGAGGAGCGCAATACCGCCGACCGCGCGACCCTGATCGCGATCGCCGCCGAAAACGGCATCGATGCCGGGCGCCTGTTCGCGCCGGCGACGCAGGCTGAGGTTGCCGCCGAATTCGAGCATAACTCGGCCGACGCGCTCAAGCGAGGTGTATTCGGCTCGCCGACTTATTATCACAAAGGCATTCCCTATTGGGGGCAGGACCGGCTCGATTTTCTCGAGCGCGCGCTGGCGCAGGCGTAATTCAGCCTGCGGTACAGCGCCTCACTTTGGGGACCGTAACCAGCGTCACCATATCGACCAGGCTGTTGGCGAGCACGAAGTTACCATCCGGCGTGACCGAAGTGTTGCGCACGATGTTGCCACCCATCGGGGTTATCCAGCTCTGGAACTTCTTGGTCTTGGGATCGAAGCGCACGACCGTGTTCGGGGTCGATCTGGACTCGTTGTACCAGTTGATGCCATTGATCGCCGAGATACCGTAGGGTGCGGACTTCGGCCCGCTTGGAGACTGCCACTCGGTCACCTTGCCGGTCGCGCGCTCAAATCAACGGCGGCAGCGATGCCGCCGTTTTTTATCGGCCCGGCGAGGTTGCCCGCAAAGGGCGGCGCGTGTAGCCTATCAACTGTTCCCGACCCATGTGCTCAACCATGTTTCAAAACCATAACAATAATCGTACCGCTGCAGTGATGCTTGCGGCGTGTCTTGCCGTCACGGCGGCGAGCGCCGAAGACCAGCCGCCGGCCGCCGCCAAGCCCAGGCAGGTGATTCTGTGTCCCGATTGCGGCATGGTCTACAACATCCGGCGCATCGAGAAACCGGTCGCGCCTGAACACGAAACGTTGCCGAGCATTACTTCATCACCGCGTGCCGGCGGCATGGGCAATGAAACCCAGGCCGTGCCGCTGTTCAGTCTCGGCCGCGGCGGCCCGCAACGCGTGCAGCGCGAACCGACCACGCGCAGCGTGTGGGAAGTCACCGTCCGCTACGACAACGGCCAGTTCGGATTCGTCACGCAGGTAGCCGAGCCCGACATCAAAGTCGGCGACCGCGTGCGCCTGGTCGAAAACGTGCTCGAGCTGATCCCGCAATCCGCGCGTTGATCCAAAAGTCGCGGTCAGCGCGCGGCCGGCGCAGCGGCGGCGCGGTATAATTCGCGGGCCGCCGGGTTAGCTCAGCTGGTAGAGCAGCGGTTTTGTAAACCGAAGGTCGCGGGTTCAAATCCTGCACCCGGCACCACTGCCTATCTGCCCGCAGACGCGGACGACGGACCAACGCGGTTTTTTTGCAAGAAAAGGGACACCCTTGAAAAACTTTGTTCTTGTCTTCGTGATTGCATGCGTCTGCGCCGCCCCTGCTGCCGCCGCCGGGCCACAAGGCGTGCTGAAAAAAATCAAGGCGACCAGAACCATCGCGCTCGGCTACAGCGTATCCGCGGTGCCGTTCTCGTTTGTCGGCAACGACGACCGGCCGCAGGGCTACTCGATCGACCTCTGCAAGCGCATCGTCGACGGCATCCAGCAGCAGCTGGGGCTCGCTGATCTTAAAATCAAATGGGTCAAGGTAGACGTCAACACGCGTATCCCGGCGGTGATGAATGGCCGGGTCGATATCGAGTGCGGCTCGACGACGCACACGCTCACGCGAGAGGAAAAAGTCGATTTCAGCAACATGACGTTCGTCGACGGCGGCAGCTATATTGCCAAGGTCAGGTCGAAAATAGAGACGATCAAGGACCTCGGCGGCAAGCGCATCAGCGTGATTCCCGGCACCACCACCGAAAAGGTGCTGAAAGCCGCGCTCGATCAAGCCCAGGTCAAGGCCGAGATCGTTCTCGTGCGCAACCACGCTGACGGCTACTCGGCGCTGCGCGAAGACAAGATCGACGCCTACGCGTCCGACCGCATTATCCTGATCGGGCTTGCATTGAGCTCGATTGACGCCGCTTCCTACCGCTTGAGCGACGAGATGTTTTCGTATGAGCCGTACGCGCTGATGATGCGGCGCGATGCGGACTTCCGGCTCGCGGTCAACCGCGAGCTCGCGCGGCTTTACCGCAGCGGCGACATCATCAATCTTTACGCGCGCTGGTACGGGCCGCTTGGCGAGCCGAGCACGCTGCTGAAAGCGATGTACTTCCTGAACTCGTTTCCCGAATAACACGCACCCCGGCGATTCTGCGCCGCGCCTTCACATTCGCGCCTGAAACCTGCGATAATGCTGCGCGTCCGACCGCAAGGCTTGCCGCCAAGCAGGCCTTTTTTATTGCGCCTGCCGCGCTATAGATAAATCAGGGGTTTAGATGCTTGGCCTGCAGAGGTCGGGAACCTCGCGCGCGGTTACTGGTCGATAAGCAGGCGTCGGGCTTTGATTGCCGCAACGCGGCCCCGTTTGAGGCGAACAAGAAGTCGAGCGCGACCGGCTGACCTGCCGGTCGGCGCGATGGAGGAACAATAATGATCAAGGTCGAAAACCTGGTGAAGTCGTTCGGCGCAAAGCGCGCCGTCGACGACATATCCTTCAGCGTGGAGCGCGGGGAGGTGCTCGGATTTCTCGGCCCGAACGGCGCCGGCAAGTCCACCACCATGCGCGTCATCACGGGGTTCTACCCGCCGACGGCGGGCCGCGTCACGGTCGGCGGCTTCGATATCGTCGAAGACCCGCTGCCGGCGAAGCGCCTGATCGGCTATCTGCCGGAGAATGCGCCGGGGTATGCCGAGATGACCGTGCACGGTTTTCTGGGCTTTGCCGCCGAATTGCGCGGTTTGAGGGGCGAGGCGAAAAAGAAAGCAGTCCAGCGCGCGGTCGAAACCTGCTTTCTGGAAAGCGTGCTGTATCAGACCATCGACACGCTGTCGAAGGGCTATAAGCACCGCACCTGCCTCGCGCAATCGATCATTCACGATCCCGACATCCTGATCCTCGACGAGCCTACCGACGGACTCGACCCCAACCAGAAGCACGAAGTGCGCGGACTCATCAAGCGCATGGGCGAGAAGAAGGCGATTGTGTTCTCGACCCACATCCTGGAAGAAGTCGAAGCGGCGTGCACGCGCGTCATCATCATCGACCGCGGCAGGATCGTTGCCAACGATACGCCGCAGGCGCTGAAAGCGCGCTCGAAGGAAGGACGTCTCGAAGACGTGTTCCGCTCGATTACACTGCCCGATACGGTGCGCGCATGAACGCCTGGGCCAACATCAAGGCGATCATGAAGCGCGAGCTCGGCGGCTATTTCACGTCGCCGGTCGCCTACGTGTTTCTGATCATTTTTCTGCTGCTGACCGGGTTTTTCACTTTCACGGTCGGCAATTTCTTCGAGCGCGGCGAAGCATCGCTGGTGTCGTTCTTCACCTGGCATCCGTGGCTGTACCTGTTCCTGGTGCCGGCCGCCGGCATGCGCCTGTGGTCGGAGGAGCGCCGGCTCGGCACGCTTGAATTGTTGCTGACGATGCCGGTCACCACCTGGCAGGCGATCGTCGGCAAGTTCCTTGCGTCCTGGCTGTTCCTGATCATCGCGCTCGCGCTGACTTTCCCGGTGTGGATCACCGTCAACTGGCTGGGCAGCCCCGACAACGGCGTGATCTTCGCCGGCTACGTCGGCAGCGCGCTGCTCGCCGGCGCGTACCTGGCGATCAGCTGCATGACGTCGGCGATGACGCGCAACCAGGTGATCAGCTTCATCGTGTCGGTGATGATCTGCCTGTTCCTGATTCTTGCGGGCTTCACGCCGGTCACCGACCTGCTCGTGCGGTGGGCGAGCCCGGTATTCGTGCAGACCATCGCCGCATTCAGCGTGATGACGCATTTCGAAAGCTTCCAGCGCGGCGTGATCGATTTGCGCGACGTGGCGTTCTTCGCTTCGGTGATCGGCTTCGCGCTCTTCGCCACCGGCGTCATCATCCGCGGTCATCGCGCGGGGTAACGAGCCATGAATAAAAAGCACCTCGAAATGATGCTCTATTCCGCCGGCGGCGTAATGGCGCTGCTCGTGATCCTGATCGCGGTCAATTTCATCCTTGGCGCTTTCAATTTACGCGTGGACCTGACCCAGGGCAGCGTGTATACGCTGTCTGCCGGCACCAGGGCGATACTCGCCAAGCTCGAAGCGCCGGTCAAAATCCGTTACTACTATTCGCAGGGCAGCAGCGCGGTGCCGGTCGGCCTCAAGACGTTCGCCAAGCGCGTCGAGGATCTGCTCGGCGAATACCGGCGCGCCTCGAATGGCAAGGTCATCATCGAGAAGCTCAACCCCGAGCCCGATTCCGACGCCGAAGACTCCGCCGCGCTCGACGGCATCGAGGGCCAGCTCACCAATACCCAGGAGAAGTTCTTCCTCGGTCTCGCGGTGAATTTTCTCGACCAGAAAGCGGCGCTGCCGGTGCTTGCGCCCGACCGCGAGCAATTGCTCGAATACGACATCACCCGCGCGATCGCGCGCGTCGCTTCGACCGCCAAGCCGGTGGTCGGCATCATGAGCGCGCTGCCGGTGATGGGCCGGCCGTTGAATCCGATGCTGAAACAGCAGCCGACCGAGCCGTGGGTGCTCGCCACCGAGCTGCAGAACATCCTCACGGTCAAGAAGATCGAGCTCAACGTCGACAAGATCCCGGACGACATCAAGGTGCTGCTGGTGATCCACCCGCGCGATATTTCGGAGGCGACCGAATTCGCGCTCGACCAATTCATCCTGCGCGGCGGCAAGCTGATCGCGTTTCTCGATTCCTACGCGTATTTCGACCAGCAACCGGACATGCAGAATCCGTTCGGCGGCAACGCGGCCGGCCAGTCGACGTTCTACCGGCTGCTCAAGCAGTGGGGCCTCGGCATGGAGATGGGCAAGGTCGTCGCCGATCTCACTTATGCGAGCGGCGCTGGCCCGCGCATCCTGCCGACGCTGTTGTCGCTCACGCCGGACGCGCTCAACAAGGATGATGTGGTGACGAGCCAGGTCGGCACCATGCTGATACCGTTCGGCAGCGTCTTCACCGGCAAGCCGGCCGCGGGACTTACCGAGACAGTACTTGTGCATACGTCGAAGAATTCGATGCTGGTCGATCTGATCATTGCGACGCTGTCGGGCGAACCGTCGACGCGTGGTTACCAGCCCTCGGGTACGGAGTACCCGCTGGCGATCCGGCTCACCGGCAAATTCAAGACCGCGTTCCCCGAAGGCAAGCCCAAGCCGTATGCGCCGCCGTCCAAGGACAAGAAAAAGTCGGGGCCGACCCCCGACGAGGCCAAGGCCGCACCGCAGCTCAAGGAATCGGCGCAGGAAAACTCGGTCGTGCTGGTGTCCGACGTCGATATGCTGACCGACGGAGCGGCGGTCGACGTCCAGGATGTGTTTGGCCAGCGCCTGATCGTGCCACGCAACGGCAACCTCAACTTCGCGCAAAGCCTGGTCGAGCACGTCGCGGGCGATTTCGACCTGACCAGCCTGCGCAGCCGCGCCGCGTTCACGCGCCCGCTGACCGTGATCCAGCAGATGGAAGCGCGCGCGCAGCAAAGCTACCTCGGCAAGATCAAGGAGCTCGAGGACAACCTCAACCAGACGCAGGAAAAGCTCGCCGCGCTGCAAAAGAGCCGCGCCGGCGCGCAAAGCACTCTGCTGTCACCCGAGCAGCAGGCGGAAATCGAGAACTTCAAGAAGAAAGCGGTCGAAACGCGCAAGGATCTCAAGGAGCTGCGCAAGAACCTGCGCGTCGAGAGCGACACGCTGCAGTTCTGGACCAAGCTCGTCAATATCGGCCTGGTGCCGTTGCTGGTGGCGCTGCTCGGCCTCGGGCTTGCGCTTGCGCGCCGGAATAAACGGACCGCACAGTGAATCGCAGGAGTTTTCTGATTCTGCTCGGTCTCGTGGCCGTGCTCGGCGGCGCCGGGCTCGCGCTGTTCTGGCAGGACCTGATCTCGTGGCGCAATGCCGACGCCAAAACCGGCGCCAAATTGTTCGCCAAACTGCCGGTCAACGAGGTTGCGCAGATTCGCCTCAAAGATGGCAAGGGTGACATGACACTGGCCCTCAAAGACGGGCGCTGGGTAGTCAGGCAGCGCGGCGACTACGGCGCCAGCGTCCAGGACATCGGCGATTTGCTGGTGAAATTGCCCGATCTCAAAGTAGTGCAGACCGAGAGCGTCGGCGTATCGTTGCTGCCACGGCTCAACCTCGTGCAGCCCGACGGCAAGGGCGGCGAGAGCGACGGCACCTTGCTCGAGCTTGCAGACAAAAGCGGCAAGGTGATCGGCACCCTGTTGCTCGGCAAGAAAGTCATCAAGACCGAGGACAGCCCGCTGCCGATCAAGCAGGAAACGCCGGTCGGGCGTTACGTATTGAGCCCGGGCAGCAAGTCGGTGCTGGTGATATCCGACGCGCTGAACAGCGCCGAAGCGAAGCCCGCGCGCTGGCTGACGAAGGGTTTTTTCAAGGCCGAGCGCGTCAAGTCGGTCGCCGCGAGCGGCGACGGCGCGCAATGGAAGATCGCGCGCAGCGAGGAGTACGGGCAGTGGAAATTCGCAGGGGGCGGCGGCCAGCTCGACGCGAGCGTCGCGGTCGCGGCCGCCAACTCGTTGTCATCGCTTGCGTTCAGCGACGTCGCGCCCGACGTCAAGGCGGAAAGCCTTGAGAAACCGCGCACCGTCGTCGCCGAGACTTTCGACAATCTTGCTTACACCATCAAGCTCGCCAAAAAACCCGGTGGCGACGACTACTATCTGTCGTTTACGGTCGCCGGCGAGCCGCCGCGCGAGCGCCGTCAGGAAAAGGGCGAGAAAGCCGAGGATAAGGCGCGGCGCGATAAGCAGTTTGCCGAGGAACTCAAGAAACTCGACGACCGGCTCAAGCTCGAGAAAAGCCTCGCCGCGTGGACTTACGTTGTTGCGGGCAAGGCGCTGGCGCCGTTGCTCAAAGACCGCGCTCAGCTCATCGCTGCGCCGCCGCGCAAGCCCCCCGTTCCGGGGCGCTAAACGTCCGTCCGCGGTGCGCTATACTTGGCGTTCCGATTCAAGCGAGCCAACCATGACCCGCGGTGTGCACGATCTGGGCGGCCTGCCCGCCGGCCCGGTCGATCTCAGCGAGCACGACAGGACGTTTTTCGACCAGCGCGTCGACGCGATGATGCGTTTGCTCGCGCACCCGGAGCACGGGCATTACACCGTCGATGCGATGCGCCGCGCGATCGAGTCGCTGCCGCACGATGATTATTTCGGGCTGACCTATTACGAGCGCTGGGTGCGCGCGATCCGCCAGCTCGCAATCGAGAAAGGCCTGATCGGCGAGGATGAATTGAAGCGCAAGCTGGCTGCGCTCGCGGCGGGTGGAGGCAAAACGTGAGGCCGCGTTTCGCTCCCGGCGACAAGGTCAAAGTGCGCGCGCAGGAAGTCGCAACGCACTGCCGCACGCCGCATTACCTGCGCGGCAAGCGCGGCGTCGTCGCGCGCGTGCTCGGCGCGTTCCCGAACCCCGAACAGCTTGCCTACCACAAGCTCGGCGTGCCGCATCAACCGCTGTATCAGGTCGCGTTCGATTACATGGATGTGTGGGGCAAGCCGCAGCGCCACACGGTGATTACAGCCGATATATTCCAGCATTGGCTCGAAGCGTACTGACAATGGCGCACGACCACGTTCATCCGCACCACGATCGCGATCCGCATGCGCCGGTCAATGAGTCGCACGGCGTGCGTCCCGATTCGGCGTTGCTCGAACGCGCGCTGCGCGAACTGCTGATCGAAAAAAACGTTTTTACCGCTTCAGACATTCAGCGCCAGATCGAATTGACGGAGTCGCGCAATCCCGAGCTCGGCGCCAGGGTCGTGGCCCATGCCTGGATGGATCCGCAATACAAAGCATGGCTGCTCAAGGACGCGAAGCCCGCCATCGAAAGCTTCCTCAAAATCGACCTCGACCTGGAACCCGAACTGGTGGTGGTGGAGAACACGCGCGAGCGGCATCACGTGATCTGCTGCACGTTGTGCTCGTGTTATCCGCGCGCTGTGCTCGGCATTCCGCCGGCGTGGTATAAAAGTCCCGAATACCGCTCGCGCGTGGTGATCGAGCCGCGCGCCGTGCTCGCCGAATTCGGCACCGCGCTGCCCGACGATATCGAAATCCGCGTTGTCGACTCGACCGCCAACATGCGCTACATGGTGCTGCCGCTGCGCCCGTCCCATACCGAGCACATGAGCGAGGCCGAGCTCGCGGCGCTGGTGACGCGCGACTCGATGATAGGCGTCACGGTGCTGCCCGGTCCGCAACGGTGAGCGAACGTTCAATCAATTATCGAAGTGGATAACAGCACATGAAATTCAAAGACGTACTCAAATCGCCGGTGTTTTCACTGGGGCATCGCTGGAATTTCGAGAAGCGCAAGAAATACTACGAATCCGAGGTCACCGCGCTGGTGCGCAAAATGCTGGAAGACGAGAGCATCCGCGAAGACCAGCGTTTCGCGTGGGACCGCTGGCGCGCCGAAGATCAGTTGACCAGGAAGCCATAGGCAAGCGCTGAAGGCGCGGGGAGAGAGGCGTGAGGAGAGCGCTACCGTGGCGCGCAATTAACTACTGGTTAATGGCGGTGGGCGCGGTGCTGTGTGCCGTAGCGCCCGCGGCTGCGCAGCAGTATCCAAACCGGCCGGTCCGCTTCATCGTGCCGTTCGCACCCGGAGGCAGTACTGACACGCTCGCGCGCACCATCGGACAGAAACTCGGCGAATCGCTCGGCCAGCAGGTGGTGGTCGACAACCGCTCGGGCGGCAACGGCAATATCGGCATGGAGATCGTCGCGCGTGCCGCGCCCGATGGCTACACCATCGTGCTCGGCTACATCGCCAATCTCGCGATCGGCCCGAGCCTCTACGCGAAACTCCCGTTCGACCCGGTCAGGGATTTCGCGCCGATCACGCAGATCGCAACGTCGCCCAACATCCTGGTGGTGCACCCGTCGGTGCCGGCAAGGACGTTCAAGGAATTCATCGCTTACGCCAGGGCGAATCCGAACAAGGTCAACTTCGCGTCAGCGAGCGTCGCCAGCGTCGGCCATCTGGCCGGCGAACTCCTGAACCAGGCGGCAGGCATACACATGCAGCACGTGCCGTACAAAGGCAGCGGCCAGGCGGTGATCGATCTGGTGGGCGGCCAGGTGCAGGCGATGTTCAGCGGCATGTCGTCGGTGATGCCGCACATCAAGTCCGGCAAGCTCAGGCCGCTCGCGGTGACCGGCGCGCAGCGCTCGCCGGCGGCGCCCGACGTGCCGACCATCGCCGAATCGGGTTTTCCCAAATTCGAGGCGACGGCGTGGTACGGCGTGCTCGCGCCGGCCGGCACGCCCAGGCCTGTCATTTCCCGGCTGCACGAAGAAATCGTGCGCGCGCTGAAAATGCCCGATGTCAGGGAGCGGCTGGAGAACGTCGGCTTCGAGCTTGTCGGCGGCACGCCGGAGGCGCTCGGCGCGTACATCAGGAGCGAAATCAAAAAATGGGCGCCGGTCGTCAAGGCGTCGGGCGCGAGGGCCGAATGAAACGCGTCGCTGCGGCGCTCGTATTGCTGCCGTCATTCGCGCTCGCGCACGAAACCGCCATGCCGCCCGGGGCGCACAGCAAAAACGTCAGGCTGCCGGCCAGGGAATTCCACGAGGAATGTCTCGAGCTCGCCGCCGGTCAGCGGCTTGCCTACGTGTTCACCGCTGCGAAAACGGTGCAGTTCGACATTCATTACCATGTCGGCGACAAGACTACCTACCCGGTACGCAGGAACACGCGTCACCTGCACGGCGAATACACGTCGCACCAGTCGCAAAGCTACTGCCTTATGTGGACCAACCCGCACACGACCGGCATCAATCTCAGCTACAGCTTCATCAAGCGGAGCGGCGGCAAGCCGAAATGACGGAGGATGTGTGAGCCTAGCAATCCGAACGATGATTACTCTGCTTAGCGCGCTAGCGGCGGCGGCGTTGCTCTACGCGGCGCCGGCCATTTCACAATCCTATCCATCGAAGCCGGTACGCTTGATCGCCGCGTCGTCGCCGGGTGGGCGCACCGGCTCACGGCGAGGGGGTTGGTGTTGGGGCGGAGACGGGGCGCGGCTGCCCGGATGGTGGCACTGCGTCCAGCGACGGTTCGCAATCGCGGTCACGGCTGCGGCATTGCTTTGCGCGGCGCCGGCCATTTCACAATCCTATCCATCGAAGCCGGTACGCTTGATCGCCGCGTCGTCGCCGGGCAGCGCAGTCGACATCGTCGCGCGCATCGTCGCGCAGAAGCTCGGCGATCAGCTCGGCCAGCAGGTGATCGTCGACAATCGCGCCGGCGCCGGCGGCAACCTTGGCGCCGAGATTGCGGCAAAAACAGCGCCAGACGGTTATACGCTCTTCATGGGCACGCCGGCGCAAGCGATCAACAGCGGGCTCTACCGCAAGCTCAATTACGACCTCGTGCGCGATTTCGCCCCGGTGAGCCTGGTCACTACCGGTCAGTACGTGATCGTCGTGCACCCGTCCTTGCCGGTGAAATCGGTCAAGGAACTGATCACGCTAGCCCGCGCCAGGCCCGGACAGCTCAATTATGCATCGGCGGGGAGCGGCAATGCGACCCATCTGGCGGGCGAGCTGTTCAAGAGCCTCGCACGCGTCAATCTCGTGCACGTGCCGTACAAGGGCAGCGGGCCGGCGCTCACCGACCTCATCGGCGGCCAGGTGCAGCTCATGTTCAGCAATCTCACGGCGGCATTGCCGCACGTCAAGACCGGACGCCTGCGCGCGCTCGCGGTGACGGGAGAAAAGCGTGCTGCGGCCGCGCCCGGGCTGCCGACCGTGAGTGAAGCCGGGGTACCCGGTTACCTGGTGATTTCCTGGTTCGGTGTGCTGGCGCCGGCAGCAACGCCGCGCGAGATCGTCACGCGGCTCAACAGCGAGATTGCACAGGCGATGCGCGCGCCCGACATGCGCGAGCGGATTGCCGGCGAGGGCGCCGAGCCGACCTCGAGTACGCCCGAGCAATTTGCGGCCTTCATCAAGGCCGAGATCGCGCAGTGGACGAAGGTGATCAAGAGCGCGGGCATTGCCGCTGAATAGCTGCGTTACACGCGCTCGCGCGCGACGTGATGGGTGACCGCTTCGAGCACGCGCTCGCCGGCTGCGGTTTTGATTTCGGTGCGGACCACGGCGACTGTGCGTCCCGCGTGCACCACATGCGATTTGACAGTAAGCCCCTTGCCGTGGCCGGGGCTGATGTACCACGCCGACACGTTCGATAGCAGCATGGCCGCCGGCGCCGCCGCGCGCGCGGTGTTGGCCGCGATGCCGAACAATATACCGCCCTGCACGTGCCCGACGCGATTGCCGAGATGCGGGCCGATGCCGACGTGGCAGCTCGCGCCATGTGACGTGCGCCCCGGCACGCTACCCCAGAAATGCTGGATGAACGATACTTGCGGCGACGCTTTGGCGAGCGCGGCATCGCACGCTTTCAGAATTGCGCGCTCGTGCGCTGCGAGCGATCTTTCGTCGACTGGGGCAGGCGCCGGTGCCTCGGCGTGCTGCCACGGCAACGGCGCAAGCGTGACGCCCGGCGGCGGCTCGAGCAGCGCGAACTCGCCGCTCGCGTGACACACGGGCTTGCCGTTCGCATAGAGCGTCGCTGCCGATAGCGACTGGCGCAGCGCAGCGCCGGCGCTGAAACCGAGCAGACGCGCTTCGGCGCCGAGGTCGCCGGTGGCTGACGTGCCAGTGAACTGGATTTGCAGGTGGATAGTCGCAAGGCGTGCGCCCGCCGCAATTTTGAGACGCGCGGTGGTTGCGAGCGCAGTATCGGCGAGGATCGCGAGCGCGCAAACATCGATCTCGCCATTCGCGTCGCGGCAATGCGGGCCGTCGGCGACGGCTAGGCGCGCCGTCTCGCCGCCTGCTTCCCGCCACTCGATAGCGAGAAAATGACCGGGGAAGTGCAAGCCCGCGATGCGGTTGCCGGCGATGCCGCGCAGTACGCGCGCACGGATCGCTTGCGCATCGGGAAGTATTGCGGCGGATGATTTATGCGCCATATTCAGGCGGTCGTGAATCGCAGCGATTATACACACGCCAGCGCTTGCGCCGCGGCGATGCTTGACGAGCACTGTGTACGCGGCGAAGAATAGCCATGCGTGCACGTTGAAGCAAGGAGGAGCCATGTCGCACTACACTCGCCGCGCGTTTGTTCCCGCCGCCGCGCTGAGCGTGCTGTGTCTCGTCGGCAGTTACGCGCCGCCTATTCATGCCGCTTCGCCGTCCGATCAGGCCAGGACTGCACCGGAGCAGTTGCCCGCCAAGCCCATGGTCAAAAAGGAGCCGATGATGGGTGAAATGAAGAAGGACGGCATGCTGAAAGAAGACGTCAGCAAGGCGGCGCAGAAGTGGGGCGCGAAAATGGACGAGTCGATGAAGCAGGAAAAAATGAAGTAATCACTCGGCGCTGATGCCGAGTCGCGCGTAGATCGGCCGGATGTGCCGGCGCAACAGAGGCAATTTTCTCAGCATATAAAGCGCGGCGAGCACGCAGGTCACGCCGCCGGCGAAGACGGTCGTCATCGCCCCGATGCGGTCGGCGAGCATGCCGGCGGTGAGCCCACCCAACGGCACCACGCCGAGAAACGCGGCGGTATACAGGCTCATCACGCGGCCGCGCTTGTCGTCGTCGACGATGGTTTGCAGGATCATGTTGACCGACACTGAAATTACCAGGATGCTGAAGCCGATCGCCGCCATCAGCGCGAGCGAGAACGCGAGCTGCCGCGACCACGACAGGGCGATCAGCGCGCAACCCGCGATCAGCGCCGCCGTCGAAATGAGCCGCGTGAGCCCGCGCACGTTGCGGCGCGAGGCGAGCAGCAGCGTGCCGCACACCGCACCCATGCCCGCGGCGCCGACCAGAAAGCCGAGGGTTTCAGCGTTGCCGGCAAAAGCCTCATGCACGATCGCGGGCATCAGGGTGCCATAGGGCGCCGCGCTGAATGCGACCACCGCGAGCAGCATCAGCAGTAGCCGGATCGGGACCGTGCGCCACGCGTAGGCGAGGCCTTCCTTGAGTCCGTGCAGCGCTGGCGGGTGCGATGCGGCAGCGGGCCGAGACCGGACACGGATGAACGCGAAGCTCGCCAGCACCGCGACATAACTCAGCGCGTTGATCAGAAAGCACGTTGCTTCGCTGAACCGGTCGATCAGCACGCCGGCAAGCGCGGGACCGATCAGGCGGCCGCAGTTGGCGACGAGCGAGGTCATGGCGACCGCGTTCGGCAGATCCTGCTTGTCGCCGACCAACTCGAGCAGATAGGCGTGGCGCACCGGCAGCTCGACCGCGACGCAGGTCCCGAGCAGCATCGTGAGCGCAATGATGTGCCAGGTCTGGATCAGCCCGGAAAACGCGAGCGCGGCGAGCGCGACTGCCTGCAGCATTTCGAGCACCTGGGTCGCGAGCATCATGCGGTGACGGTTGAGGCGGTCCGACCACAGGCCGGCGAACGGCGCAAGCAGCAGCACCGGCAGGTTGGCGGCGAAGCTCAATACGCCGAGCAGCGTCGCCGAGCCGGTGAGCCGATAGACGAGCCAGCTCACCGCGAGCTGCTGTATCCAGTAGCCGATCAGCGCGCAGCCCTGACCGCCGACGAACAATGTGAAATTGCGATGGCGCAGCGCGCGCAGCATGAGTGTCATGGCGTGTCGGATTCTATGTGAACGCTGCCGGCGTGGCTACGCCGCATTCTGCTATAGTTGCGGCTGGGGTTTGCGCCGTCCGCGCAT
Source organism: Gammaproteobacteria bacterium (assembly GCA_041483135.1). Lineage (GTDB taxonomy): Bacteria > Pseudomonadota > Gammaproteobacteria > Burkholderiales > SG8-41 > PALSA-1004. Next base: position 37,291 of record JBGPFE010000028.1, read on the forward strand.
CAATGCGAACGATGCGCCGCGCCCGCGCGAGCGGGCGTTTTTCTGCAGCACTTCCACAGAACCGATGACGATATACATCATTTTTCTGGTTGCGCTATGCAACGTGACTTGCTTGCGCGCGAGCCGGGTCATCGTTTCTCTGTTCGCGCTCGATCTCGGCGCGCAGCAGTTCTGGGTCGGCGTGCTGATCGCGATGTACGCGTTGTTTCCGGCGCTGCTCGCGCTGTATGCCGGCAAGCTTTCCGACCGGCTCGGCCCGCGGCTGCCGATGCTGGTCGGCTCGATCGGCCTGATCGCGGGCCTGCTGCTGCCGCCCGTATTTCCGGTGTTGCCCGTGCTTTACATGTCGGCGGCGCTGTTCGGCCTGTCGTATGTGTTCTACCACGTTTCGGTGCAGAGCCTGCTCGGCGCCATCAGCAAGGGCGACAGCCGCACCCGGAACTTCAGCAATTACAGCCTGATGATAGCGGTCGGCGGCTTTATCGGGCCATTGTTTGCCGGATTTTCCATCGATCATTTCGGCTACCGCCTGACTTATCTCGCGCTGGCGGCGTTGGCGCTCGTTCCGGTACTCACACAGACATTTTCCAAAAACCTGAAGGATGCATCACGCAAGGAACCGCAACCGGAACGCGAGCAAAGCCAGCCTGCGGATGCGCAGAGCCTGCTCGCGAATGCGGCGCTGCGCCGGACCATGATCACGAGCGGCATGGTGCTGACCGGCACCGATCTGTTCCAGTTCTACATGCCGATTTACGGTCATTCGATCGGATTGTCCGCGTCGGCAATCGGTTTCGTGTTGAGCATGGTCGCCGCCGCGGCGTTTGTGGTGCGTATCGTGCTGCCGGCATTGGTCCGGAAATCCGGTGAGGTGGCGCTGCTCAATTATTCGCTGTTTCTCGGCGGGCTGACTTATCTGGTGTTTCCCATGCTCAAGGACGCAACCCTGCTGGCGCTTGCCGGATTCATGCTTGGGCTCGCGCTCGGCTGCGGCCAGCCGCTGTCGATGATGTTGACTTACGCGCATTCGCCGCAGGGCAGATCGGGTGAGGCGCTCGGCCTGCGGCTGACGATCAACAACTTCACCCACATCGCAGTGCCAGTCGTGTTCGGCTCGATCGGCTCGATGTTCGGCGTGGCGCCTGTGTTCTGGGTCAATGCGATGATGCTGGCGGGTGGCGGCATTCTTAATCGCGGCGGGCGCGCATAATACAGATTCTTCGGGAGGAGTATTGAATGAAAATCGCAGTGATCGACGATTACCAGGATGCATTCCGCAAGCTGAATAGTTTCCAGCGTCTCAAGAGCCACGAAGTCGTCGTATTCCACGACACCGAAAAAGACCCGGCCAGGCTGGCGGCGCGGCTGCAGGACGCCGAAGCGGTCGTGCTCACGCAACAGCGCTCGCCATTCACGCGCGCGGTGATCGAGAAGCTGCCCAGGCTCAAACTGATCGCACAGACCGGCAGGAACACCAATCACATCGACGTTGCCGCTTGCACCGAAAAAGGCATCGTCGTTGCGGCCGCCGGCAGCGGGTTGCCCAACTCGACGGCCGAACTCACGTGGGGGCTGATTCTCGCCAGCCTGCGCCATATTCCGCACGAAGTGCAGCAATTGAAGCAGGGCGTGTGGCAGACCACGGTCGGCACCGGGCTGCACGGCAAGACGCTCGGCGTCTACGCGTTCGGCCGCATCGGCAGCTGTGTCGCGCAGGTCGGCGGGGCGTTCGGCATGAAAGTCATTTGCTGGGGCCGCGAAGGATCGCAGGCGAGGGCGCGTGAAGCGGGCTTTGAGGTGGCGGCGAGCCGGGAAGCGTTTTTCGAGAGCGCGGACGTCATCAGCCTGCACATTCCGCTCAACAAGGAGACGCGCGGCATCGTCACGGGTGCCGATCTCGCGCGCATGAAACCGACCGCGCTGATCGTCAACACCAGCCGCGCGCCGATCATCGCCGAAGGCGCGCTCACCGAAGCGCTCAAGCAAGGCCGGCCGGGCTTCGCGGCGGTCGATGTCTACGAAAACGAGCCGGTCACCGGCGGCAACCATCCGCTGCTCAAGATGCCGAACGTGATCTGCACGCCGCACCTGGGTTACGTCGAGAAGAGCACGTACGAGTCGTACTACGGCGCGGCGATCGACGGCATCCTGGGGTTTGCGGCCGGCAAGCCGGTCAATGTGCTGAACCCGGAAGCGCTGGGGAAGCAGTGATTGAGTGATTGGGTGAACAGTGATTAGGACTTCGAGCGCGAAGCGGCGCTTGCTACTGAATCACTGAATCCCTCAATCACTTAATCACCACCAGGGGGGAGTAATGCCAAAAATGAAATGTGGCGTCGCCGCGGTCGAAGCCTTGCGCGCGGCGGGCGTCACCAAGGTGTTCGGGCTGATGGGCTCGAGCACGCTCGAGATGTACGACGCGCTCTACGATGCGAAAGACATGGAATACATCGGCGTGCGCCACGAGAACTGCGGTGCACACATGGCGGATGCCTACGGGCGCGTCACGCAGACGCCGGGGCTCTTCATCTGCGGGCAGGCCGGCCCGGGCTCGGTCAACATGGTGCTGGGGCTTGCCGCGGCGAAGATGGCGTATTCGCCGGTGGTGGTGATCACCGGGCTGCCTTCCACCGAGCACCTCGGGCGCGACACGTTCCAGGAGATCGATCAGCACACGGTGTTCCTGCCGGTCACGAAGCGCGTGTTCACGGTGCCGCGGCCGGAGCGCATCCCCGAGTTCATCCTTGAAGCGTTCCGCATCGCGAATTCGGGCCGGCGCGGGCCGGTGGTGGTGCAGATCCCGCGCGACCTGTTCAACCACGACGTCGACGTCACGATCCCGCCGCAAGGCAGTCAGGGGGCACTGGCGGGCGGCGCGGTCGAGCGCGCGACAATCGACCGGATCAAGGCCATGCTGCTCGCCGCCAAAGCTCCGGTGATCCACGCCGGTGCCGGCATCAAATGGGGGCGCGGCACAGCGAGCCTGCTCAAACTCGCCGAAAAGCTGCAGCTGCCGATCACCACTTCGGCGGGGCACGGCGACCTTGCGCCGGTGGATCATCCATTGTATGCAGGGGGCATGGGGGCGCGCGGCAATCCGGTCGCAAGCGGCCTCACGCGCGAGGCTGACCTGGTGCTCGCGCTCGGCACGCGGCTCGGCTTCAACACCAGCCGCTACCAATACGAGAACCTCTCGCCCGCGGCGAAGATCGTGCAGGTCGACATCGATCCGATCGCGATCGGACGTCATTTCCCGGTGGCGCTCGGTATCGTCGGCGATGCCGGCATGATCGCGGGCGCGCTCGCCGACAGCATGGACGCGATCCCCGCCGGCAAGGCGCCATGGCAGGCGCGCAACGACAAGTTCCGCAAGGAGCGCGCCGAGCTGGTGCAGCGCCGTGAGCAATCCGGCGCGAGCACGAAGCAGCCGCTGCACCCGGACGTGATCTACGCCGAGCTGCGCAAGGTCGCGCCGCGCGATGCGCTGTTCACCGTCGATGCCGGAACGACCGGGTTGCAGGCGACCGACCAGTTGCCGTACTACACCGTGCCGTCGCTGATCACGCCGCTCGACTGCGGCAATATCGGGTTTTCCTACGCGGCGGGGCTGGGCGCGAAAGTCGCGGCGCCGAAGCGCACCGTGATCTCGCTGATGGGCGACGGGGGTTTCGGCATGACGATGGGCGAAATGAACACCGCCGTGATGCACAACATCAATACCATCGCGATCGTGATGGACAACGGCACTTGGGGCTCGGAAATCGCCTACCAGCGCGATTTCTACGACAATCGTTTCATCGGCGCGCACGTGCTGAGCCCGCGCTTCGACGAAGTGATGAAATTATGCGGCGGCAACGGCTATTTCGTGACCGCTCCGGGCGAGACCGCGGACGCGGTCAGGCGGGCGATGGCCGGGGGCAAGCCGGCGGTGATCCACGCCAAGGTCGATCCAGAAGCGGTGGTGAGCTTCCGCACGGATGCGCTGAAAAAGCGCGACGGATAATCAGCTCGCGCGTTCTATTGTTCGTCGTCCACGTGCTTGTGCTGCGATGCGAGCTGCTGCTGCACGTTGGGCGGCACCGGCTCGTAATGGCTTAATTCGATCACATACGAACCCTGGCCGGCGGTCACCGACTTGAGCCGCGCCTGGTAGTTGTTGAGCTCCGACAGCGGCACGCGGCCGGCGATCGTCACCATCCCCGCCACCGCGCTCTGCGTGCCGCTGATCTGGCCGCGCTTGGCTGAAATGTCGCCGGCGATGTCGCCCATGTTGGCTTCCGGCGCATTAATCTCGATGTTGACGATAGGCTCGAGCACGATCGGCCGCGCTTTCAGTATCGCTTCGAGAAATGCTTTCTTGCCGGCGGCGACGAACGCGACCTCCTTGGAATCGACCGGGTGGTGCTTGCCGTCGTAAACGATGACGCGCACGTCCTGCATCTGGTAGCCTGCGAGAGGCCCCGCATTAAGCACTTCGCGCACGCCTTTTTCGACCGCCGGGAGGAACTGCGACGGAATCGTGCCGCCTTTGACTGCATCGACGAAGTCGAAACCCTTGCCGCGCGCGAGCGGCTCGATGCGCAAATACACTTCACCGAACTGGCCGGCGCCGCCGGTTTGCTTCTTGTGGCGGTGGTGGCCTTCGGCCTTGGCCGTCACCGTTTCGCGGTACGGTATGCGCGGCGGCTTGGTGTCGACTTCGACGCGGTATTGCTTCTGCATCTTGTCGAGGATGTAGCGCATGTGCAGGTCGCCCAAGCCGCTGATCACGGTCTCGTTGCCGCTGTGATCGACGCGGAAGCACGGGTCTTCGGCGGCGAGCTTGTGCAGCACTTCGGAGAGGCGCTGCTCGTCGCCGCGGCGCTTGAGTTCCAGCGCAAGCGCATGCATCGGCACCGGATAATGCATCGGCTTGAGATGAATCTGGTCCTCGTCGTGCGAGTCGTGCAGCACCGCGTCGAGCGTGATTTCGTCGACCTTGGTTACCGCGGCGATATCACCGGGCACGCACGCGTCGGTTTCGACGTGCTCCTTGCCCTGCAGCAGGAACAGGTGCCCGACCTTGAACGGCTTGCGGCCGTCGCCGATGAAAAGCTGCGAGTCGCGCCGGACCGTGCCCTGGAACACGCGGAAGGCGGCGAGCTTGCCGACAAACGGGTCGATCACGATCTTGAATACGTGCGCGATCACGTGTTTTTTCGGATCGGGCTCGGCGCGGATTTCGACCGCGTTGGAAACCTCGCCTTTATAGAACGGCGGCGGATTGCCTTCGGTCGGATTCGGCATCAGTTTCGCAAAGACATCGAGCAGCTCGGTGACGCCCGCGCCGTTACGCGCCGACACGAAGCAAACCGGCACCAGGTGCCCGTCGCGCAGCGCCTGCTCGAACGGCGCGTGCAGCTGCTCCGGGCTGATTTCGCCCTGCTCGAGGTAAAGCTCCATCAATTTCTCGTCGACCTCGACCACCTGTTCGACCAGCGCGCGGTGCGCCGCTGCGACCGACGAAAAGTCCGCTGTGCCCGCCGGATTGAAAAAGCAGTCGACGACTTGCCTGCCACCGCCGGCCGGCAGGTTGATCGGCAGGCATTCCTTGCCGAACACGCTCTGGATGCCCGCAAGCAGCGCGGGCAGGTCGACGTTCTCGGCGTCGATCTTGTTGATGACGATCAAGCGGCATAACCCGCGCTCGCGCGCCCACTGCATCATGCGCTGGGTCACCATCTCGATGCCGTTCTGTGCGTTGATGACCACCGCCGCGGTTTCGACCGCGGCGAGCGCATTGAGCGACTGGCCGAGGAAATCCGGATAGCCGGGCGTGTCGATCAGGTGGATATGCGTGTCACGATGCGCGAGGTTGACGATGGCGCTCGCGAGCGAGTGCTTGAACTCCTTTTCGAGCGCGTCGAAGTCGCAGACTGTCGTGCCCTTGTCGACGCTGCCGGGCGCGGCGATGGCTCCCGCCTTGTGCAGCAGCGTCTCGGCCAGCGTGGTCTTGCCGGCAGCCCCGTGGCCGACCAGGGCAATCGTGCGTATCGCATCAGTGGCGTATTTCGGCATCGCGGAACCCCTCCCGATTTGTAGCGGTTTTGCTTTTTGAGTATAGAGAGGCGGTCGGGTCGCTTCAAGAGTGGTTTAACCCCATTGCAGGCGGGGCTCCGTTTATAGCGCTGACATCGGTTCGATGTTGCATCCAAGGAGAAAAAACCGTGAAAAAAGCGCTAATTGCAGTACTAATGCTCTTCGGGGCCGCCGGCCAGGCTCACGCCGTGGGTAGCGTCGCCGACGTGACGATTTATGACCGCGCCGAGAGCCGCACGCTGCCGGTGTATTACCACGCGGGCCGTTATTACGTGGTCGGCAGGCCCGGCAACGAATACCAGGTCAATATCCGCAACAACCAGGCGGGCGAGATCATGACTGTGATTGCGGTCGACGGCGTCAATGCGGTGTCGGGCGAGACCGCGAATTGGAGCCAGACCGGCTACGTGCTGAGCCCGTACAATTCATTCGGCATCAAGGGCTGGCGCAAGAGCCTGCAGCGCATCGCCGCGTTCTATTTCACCGAGCTCGAAAATTCCTACGCGGCGCGCACCGGCCGTCCTGACAACGTCGGCGTGATCGGTGTCGCGGTGTTCCGCAAGAAGCCCGAGCCGGCGGTCGGCGTTTACCGCGATTCCGAGCGGCGGCGCGAGGCGCCGGCGGGCGAGACGGAAAACTCGGCCAAGGAACAGGCGCAGAATTCCGCAGCGGACGCGGCGGGACCGCGAGCCTCGACAATCGTGCAGCAGCCGGCCGAGAAAAGCCTCGGCACCGGTCATGGCAAGAGCGAAACGTCGATCGTGCGCTATGCAAACTTCGAGCGCGCGTCGAACACGCCCGATGAGGTGATCACCATTTACTACGACAGCTACCGCAACCTGGTGGCGCAAGGCGTGATCAAGGCGCCCAATCTCGCGAGGCCCAATCCGTTTCCCGGCCAGTTTGTCCCGGATCCGCGCTGAAATTTCCGTGATGCGCAAGGCGTGAGGGGTAACGCGGCGGCAGCATGGGGTTGCCGGCATGGGCGTCGATGCTCATACTGGCAACCCGTTATGCCCCAGGACACCACCGCCAGCGACGAGGAGTTGATGGAGCGCTACCGCGATGGCGATGCCGGTGCATTCGATCGGCTCTACGGCCGCCACAAGGGCGGGGTGTTCCGCTACCTGCTGCGCCAGTGCGGCAACCGCGGCATTGCCGAGGAGCTGTTCCAGGAGGTGTGGATGAACCTGATCCGGGCCCGCGCGGCCTATACAGTGCAGGCGAAGTTCACGACCTACTTGTATCGGCTGGCGCACAATCGGTTGATAGATCATTACCGCATGCAGGCGGGCGGCGTGCCGGTGTCGTTCGAGGATGATGACGGCCCGGTAATCGACAACCTGGAAGCGGGCCGGGGCGACGACCCGGCGGTGAGTGCTGACGTCAGGCAGCAGGCGCAGCGGCTGCTGCAACTGATAGCCGCGCTGCCAGGGGCGCAGCGGGAGGCTTTTTTGCTGCAACAGGAATCCGACATGAGCGTCGAGGAAATAGCACGGACGACCGGCGTCAGCCGTGAAACCGCCAAAAGCCGACTGCGCTACGCGATCGCTAAGTTGCGCCAAGGCATGGAATCGGACTAAGGCCATGAGCGAGACACCACGCACCGGCAGTGAGCGCGATGCCAAACTGGCCGCACTTTACCGCGCGGCCGTTCAGGAAGAGCCGCCGCCGGCGCTCGACGACGCGCTCCGCGCAGCGGCGCGGCGAGAGGTCGGGGCGCGGCCACGGCATGTCGGCTCGTCGTATATCCGTTCCTGGCGGGTGCCACTGTCGATCGCGGCAGTAATCCTCCTATCGGTGAGCCTGATTACCTTGATACGCGATGAAGCACCCGAGGTCGCGCAACCGCCACTCGCCGGATCGCCTGCGGATACGGAGCGCAAGCCGGCCGCCGCCGATCAGGGTAAGGCTGCCGAATCCAGGATTTTGGTGCCGGATGAGCAAAGGTCAAAAAGCATAGGCCTTAAACCCCCAAAGCAGACGTCAGCGCCGGGTATGGGGGTGCGCGGCAATTCGGTATCGCCCGAACCGGCTGCACCGCCTCGAACTGGAAGGGCTGCAGTCGAGCAAGCTGAGACGGGTGCGCTTTCCGCGCCGTCGCCGCGCGCGAAGCGCGCATCACCCGAAGCATTTCCGGGTGCTGCCGATATACGAGATAATAAGATCGTCGCGCCGGGTGAGCATGCGAGCCGGCCGGCGAAAGAAAATGCGCGGCGTGATGCAGCGGCGGCTCCCGCCGAGGCTCGGCAGCAATCTCAGGCAGGTGCGCCGACCATTGCGGCTGCCCCGGCACCGGGGGTCGCATCCGGGGAGGGCAAAGCCCGACTCAGATCGGAAGTTGCGAGTGCGGACAGCCCCGTGCGCGAATCGTCACCGGCGCCCGCCCCCGCCGCAAAACCGCCGGCTCCGGTTTCCCAGACAGCTGGCTCGATCCAGGCCTATGTCAACCTGACCCCCGAGAAGTGGCTCGAGCGGATCGAAGAGCTGCGCAAGCAGGGCAGGCTCGAGGAAGCCAGGACGAATCTGGCCGAGTTCAGGAAGCGCTACCCCGACTATCAGCTGCCGGAGTCATTGAAGGACGGCATCAAACCGTGACCGGGGAGTTGCCGGAAGACTCCGCCGACCCACGCCCGGTCGCGCCGCCCGAGCCGGAGCCGTGGGAATGCTGCCAAAGCGGCTGCGACCCGTGCGTCTATGACCGTTATTGGGAGGCCCTCGAACGCTATGAGCGGGCACTTACTGCATGGAATAGCCGCCACGTCGAGCCCTATCAGTCTTTCCCTACCGAGACCGAATGCTGATATAACCTCATGAAATTACAAAAAAACATAGCATCCCAGTCGAGGAGCAGATCGAACTCCCGTCAACGAGCCATGTCGAATCCCGCGTTCGGTTGATCCAAAGCAAGCCACCCTCTGTATCTGCAGCGCACCATTGCGGTCGAGGTTTTTGTCCTGCCTGTTTGACAAGGCAATGAAAACCAATATAATACCGCGTCTTTTGCAGTGCACCATACAAAGCCATGCAGGACCGGTCGCTGGGCCGAAGCATTAAATTTTTCTTGCAGATGGCTAGCTGAACCACTAGAATTGCCCAACTTTTTTGGGCAGACCACAAGCTATAGTGGTTTTCAAATTTGAACCTGTTGTATTGAGGAGAGCCGTTACCCCAGCAAGGTAACTGTCCGCCGGCAGCAGTCTGGCCGGCGATTTACGAAAGGAGGTTTTGCGTCATGGCAAAATCACACCCCGAACAGTTTGACGATTACGGCGCGCCGCGCTTTGCCCAGTGGGCGCGCAACACGGTGGCCAGCTTTGCATTGCTGGCCTGTCTTGCTTCTCTCAGCATCATCCTGCATAACCAATACGGCGTCCGCTTTGCCAGCGCCATTATGCATGGCATAGGCGCAATCGACCTCGCGCAGATGGTGACCTTGCCGGGCGACCGGTCGTTGCCGATTGCGGTCGACCCCAACGATGGGAAATACCGCGCCATCGGCGAATATCTGGCGCGGCGCTATCGGGTGTCGTCTGAGATGACGACCAATATCGTGTCCAAGGCCCACGCCGTCGGCAGCGAGCTCAAACTCGATCCGATGCTGATATTGGCGGTGATCTCGGTCGAATCGCGTTTCAACCCGATCGCCGAGAGCGTGATGGGCGCCAAAGGCCTGATGCAGGTGATACCGCGCTTCCACGCCGAGAAATTCGACCCGCTGGGCGGCGAGAAAGTGGCGTTCGACCCGCAAGCCAACATCCTGGTCGGCGCCACGATCCTCAAGGAATACATGCGCCGTACCGGTGCCTTGGCTGATGCGCTGCAGATGTACGTCGGCGCCACTTCCGAGGAGAATGAGAACGGCTACTCGGCGAAGGTCATAGCGGAACGCGACCGGCTGCACTACGTGCTGCGTCAATATCTGAGCCAGAATCGCACCGCCCTGCAGGTGCCCGTCAGCAGGCCTCCGGCATCCTCGATCTAGGGGCAGTCGTCCAGCAGAAGGGCAAGGATACGCATTGCCCGGCGCTTTTCCTGGCGGGCGCCAACCGGTAGCATTCCATAGTCGTACTGTCCGGATTCCCCATGCGCTTGTACACCCTGGTGCCGTTGCTGACCGGCCTGCTGTTGTTTACGTCGGCCCACGCGGCGATCCCCGTGGTTAGTGGGCCTACCGCCGCCGACTGGAAGGAAATCCGCGGCGTAATCGAGCGTCAGCTCGATGCGTTCCGGCGCGACGACGAAGTGACTGCGTTTTCCTATGCCTCGCCGCGCATTCGCGCCCAGTTCCGGACCGCGGCCAACTTCATGCAAATGGTGCGCGACTCGTATCGGGCGGTCTACCGGCCGCGCGGGGTCAAATTCCTCGAGCCGGCGGTGATCGAGGGCGACATCATTCAGGCGGTGCAGGTGGTGGCGCCGGACGGCACGGTGATGGTGGCGTTGTATACGATGCAGCGTCAGCCCGATAAAACGTGGCGCATCGCTGGCTGTCTGATGGTGCCGGCAAACGCGAAATCGACTTGAAATTGAGCGAAAAACGAGACACGGGAGGCGGGCATCGCTAGCGCATAGGTTTCGGTTTATTTCACCCCATCTACCTTCCGCCTCACGGCCTTGCACGGCCGGCCTATCGCGGCGGGATCGAGTAGGTGCAGGTAACGTGAGCGACCGGCTCCGGATCGCCTTCAGAGTAGATGAATACTTCCCCGACGGCGAGCTGCTTGCCGACTTTCAGCAGCTTCGACTCGCCGATCACGTCCTTCTGCGCCGGCTTGCGCAGGAAATTGATGTTGAGATTGGTGGTGACTGCGAGTGGCACCAGGCCGATCTCGCCGAGCAGCGCCGCATACATCGCCACGTCGGCGAGCGCCATCAGGGTCGGCCCCGACACGGTATCGCCGGGGCGCAGATGCTTCCTGGCGACGCGGAAGCGCACTCGCGCCGACTTTTTGCCGAGCGCTTCGATGCTGATATGGCCTTCGTGATCGAGCTGGTACTCGCGCAGCAGTTTCTGGATCTGTTCGCGGGTGATTTTGGACATGGGCGGATTTCTGCGGGGTTTGACCTGGGGGGTCTACAGTTTATGTGCGCCGATCATAAGGCGCTTGAATACCGAGTAGTGCTCGTCGACGCCGTCGGCCGTCTCCCCGCGCCTGACCGTAATCCACACCTCGGGACTGAAACTTTCGCACAGCTCAGCGGTATAAGCACATTCCTCCTCAGCGATGGCGCGCGCGGCTGCGGGCGATGGCGCACCGAGATCGTGGAGAAAGTGCTGCGTCAGTTGCTCGACCAGGCTGTGATAGATCGCTCTGTCGATTTCGCACACTTCGGCGACCGAGCATCGGCCATGGCTCGCGACACCAATGAAAGTGTTGTCACGGTGGTTAAGCGGGCCGCGCTCGCCCGCCGCCGGGCCGGACACCGCGTAGCCGCCCGACACCACCCACTCGTCGTCGCTCGTAACGCCTGCCGCGCCGAACACGCTGCGGTCGCTATCGTCGAGTCGCACCGCTTTGAGAAATTTCATGCACGCTGTGCCGCGCCGCGGGCAAAACACCCGCCGCAAGGGCTATGGTAGAGTGGGTTACCGGGTTGTGACAGGAGGCCGCCATGGCCGAGCAGGATTTCCCCAAGGATTGGTTCGATTTCATGCAGAAAATGTGGAATCCGATGTCGTTTCCGCTGCCCGGCATGATAACGCCGACCGTCGACGTCAAGGAAATAGATAAGAAAATCGGCGAATTGAAATCGGTCGAAACCTGGCTTACGATGAACACCGGCTTCGTGCAGATGACGATCAAGACTCTCGAAATGCAGAAAGCCGCGCTCGAAAGCCTGCGCGCGGCGGGCGAGGCCGCCAGCAAGCCGCCGGAACCGCCTGCACAGCCGAAGTAATCAGCCGGGCCGAGGGCTCAGGCCGCAAGCGTTGCGGGGTCGAAGAATGGTTTGTCCCCTTTGATCTGTGTCCGATGCATCAGCCGGCGCGAGTTCGGATCAAACGAGTCGCGCCGGTGCATTTGATGAGTTGTGGCTTCGGCATAACTTTGGCTGCGCCAAAGCAAGCCTACGCCGTAACCGTTGCCGGATCGAA
>JBGPFE010000029.1:0-46551 GCA_041483135.1 Gammaproteobacteria bacterium
AACGGCGACCTTGCTCTGTGTCGATTTGAACCTGGGCACAATCGATCTACCGTTTCCCCGTCCCCAAGTCCGGCCAGACTCGAGAACACTACCAACATACACCTACAAAACGAACATACAAGGACACAGAGTTCACAGAGGCAAAACCAGGACGAAAATAATTGGTCATCAGGGATCGTATTTCGCCGATCGTCGGGGATATTCATAGCTGTTTGTTTTTATTATCCGTGTTCATTTGTGGTTTCGTTTGATTTTCTCTGGGTGCTCTGTGATCTCTGTGGCTATCCGTTTTTTAGCCTAAAATCCGTCATCGCGAAAGTTTCATTATGTCACAGGTTCCAGGGAGCTAAATTCACATGACCGTCGACAAGCGCGGCTATCCCGACCTCCACGAGCACCTCGAGACGCTCAAAGCGCGCGGGCTGCTCCTGACCGTCGACGAGCCGATCGACAAGGACTCGGAGCTGCACCCGCTCGTGCGCTGGCAGTTCGTCGGCGGGCTCGACGAGCCCGAGCGCAAGGCGTTCCTGTTCACCAACATCACCGACGGCCGCGGCCGCAAATATGCGATCCCGGTGGTGGTCGGCGCGATCGCCGCCAACCGCGCGATTTACAGCGCCGGCATGGGTGTGCCGGTCGAAGAGATTCAGGCGAAGTGGGACCACGCGATTGCCCATCCCGTTGCGCCGCGCGTCGTGACTAAGGCGGTGTGCCAGGAAGTCGTGATCGAAGGCGCAGCGCTCAAAGGCGAGGGGCACGGGCTCGACCTGCTGCCGATCCCGATCTCGACGCCGGGTTTCGACAGCGCGCCGACGCTGACCGCGACCAATGTGATCACGCGCGATCCCGAGACCGGCGTGCAGAACATGGGCACCTACCGCGCGGCGTTGAAAGCGCCGGACCGGCTGGTGGTGCGCATGGCGACGCGCGTCGGCGGCGCCGGCGGCTATCAGCATTACCTCAAGCACCAAAGCCGTGGCGACAAGGCGATGCCGTGCGCGATCGTGCTCGGCTGCCCGCCGTACGTTGCGTTCATGGGCCCGCAGAAACTGCCGATCGGGGTGGACGAGATCGATGTCGCGGGCGGGCTCGCGGGCGCGCCGATCAACGTGGTGAAAGCGAAAACCGTCGACTTGCTCGTGCCGGCCGAGGCCGAGATCGTGATCGAAGGTCTGATCGACACCGAATATGTCGAACCCGAAGCGCCGTTCGGCGAATCGCACGGCCATGTCGCGCTCGAAGAGTTCAACATGCCGATGCGGGTCACCGCGATCACGCACCGCAAGAACCCGATCATTCCTTCCTACATCAGCCAGGTGGCGCCTTCCGAGTCGAGCGTCATCAAGCGCGTCGCCTATGAGCCGTTGTTCCTCGCGCACCTGCGCGATGCGCACGGCATCCGCGGCGTCAAGCGCGTGTCGTTGCACGAGCCGCTGACCGGGCTCTTGCGCGTCACGCTGATCACGGTCGAGAAAGGCACGCCGCGCACCGAGGTGTGGCGCGCGTTGCGCGCAGCCGCGTTCTTCAAGGCCGACATGGGCAAGATCACGGTTGCGGTCAACGACGACATCGATCCCGACAATGCGAACGCGCTGCTGTGGGCGATGGCTTACCGCATGAACCCGGTCGCGGACGTGCAGACATTACCGCATCGCGGCCAGGGCCACGGGCCGAAGCGCGAGCGCGACGACGATGAAGACTCGACGCTGCTGATGGATGCCACCATGAAAGGCGACATGCCGCCGCTCGCGCTGCCGAAGCAGGAGTACATGGAGCGCGCCATGGCGATATGGAACAGGCTCGGCCTGCCGAAACTCCGTCCGCAGCCGCCGTGGTACGGCTATTCGCTCGGCGACTGGCTGCCGCAGTGGGACGCGGCGGCGCAGCGCGCGGTCGACGGCCGCTATCTCGAGAACGGCCGCATCAGCGAAAAACTGCGGCGCAAGGGACTCAAGCCCGAGACCAAGTTCCGGCCGGATGAGCAGGGGCGGTGATTAGGTGATTGGGTGATTGGGTGATTTAGTGTTTTTTCTCAATCACTGAATCACTGAATTACTCATCACCCATCTTACCGCTCGTCAGCTACTGCAGCGGCGAGAACGCGGACGGCATTAATATCTTGTTTTCCTGCTTGAGGATCTCGTAGGGCGGCAGGCCTTCCTTTTTAGCGAGCACCGATGGCGGCCACATGCCGGTCGCCTGCGCTTTCTTGCGCACCTCGTTGCGCTCGTCGACCGACTTGTACGGCCAGATGTGGACGAACTGGTTGAGCGCGCCGAGTTCCGAAATCCACGCGGCGCACAGCGGGCTGATCTTGGTGCGCTCCGGGATTCCCCGTTCCCACAGCTTCACGAGCTTCGGCACCTCGGCGCCGCCGGCAAGAGTATAAATGCGCATCTCGAAGCAGGGGCCCATTTTGCCGGGCTTGATCTCCGGCGAGACCGACAGCGGATTGAAAATCTCCGAGCGCTGGCTCACGATGAACTCCCGGATTTTCGGCGGCCAGTTGGGGTCTTTGACCGCCGCGGCGCGAATGCGACCGCGTTCTTCGAGATCCTTGTACGGCCAGACGTGGATGATCTGGTTCAACGGGCCGATCTCGGTATGCCAGAACGCCGCGAGCGGCGAGAATTTTTTACGGTGCTCGTAGGCTTCGCCGAAGCGCTTCTCGACTTCGGCCAGCGAGTGCGGCTTGAGATCGTAGGTCCTCACCTCATAGATCATGGTCGGTCCTTATCCGGGTAGTTGTGGATGCTGGGCGCGAAGCGCGCCTGCAACAGGGAAATGTAACGCGAAGCGGGAATCTTGGCCAGCGTTTCGGGCCTGGCGCGGCCCCGGCGGCCCGCCCGGCAGCCCGGGTTCTTTACTATTGCCGTGAGCTGTTCTAGCCTAGCGCCTCGCCCATGGAGCCGCAACCGACAACCGCCGTTACCCAGGAGGAAATCCACGCCTGGCTGACGGAAATCCGCGATCTGAAGAACACCGTTGCCGCGCTGCGGGTGGCGATGGAGCAGGACAAGATCGACAAGGAAAAAAGCGTGCAGGAGGCGATTGCCGCCAGCAACAGCGAAATCGTGCAGCTCAAGGCGACCGCCGCCGCCCTGCGCGATGCGCTGGAGCAGGCGCGCATCGACAAGGACAAAAGCGTGCAGGAGGCGGTAGTGGCCGCCAATCACGAGATCGGCCAGCTCAAGGCCACCGCCGCCGCCTTGCGCGAC
Organism: Gammaproteobacteria bacterium; assembly: GCA_041483135.1. Classification (GTDB taxonomy): domain Bacteria; phylum Pseudomonadota; class Gammaproteobacteria; order Burkholderiales; family SG8-41; genus PALSA-1004. Next base: position 3,219 of record JBGPFE010000029.1, read on the forward strand.
GCCCTGGAACTCGAGCGCAACGAAAAGGACAGGAGCGTGCAGGCCGCGGTGCGCACCGCCCACGACGAGATCCAGCAGCTGAAAGCCACCGTGGCGGCGTTGCGTGAAACCCTGGAAGCGGGCCGCGCCAGGAAGTAATATGACAAAACAAGCCACCGGAAAATCATCCGGAAACGGCGGCGTGGCGAAACCGGCGCGGACCGCGTCGGTCAACCTCGTCGAACCCGGAAAAAACATGCAGGCACCAGCCAAGAAGTCCGCCGAGCTCCGCAACCCGGTCGCCCAGCGCAAGGTCACCGAGGCATCGCAGGCGAGCCAGGGCAGGCGGCTGCGCTTTGCCGAGCTGCTCCTCAGCATTTCGCAGAAAATGGCGGGCGTGGATTCGCTTGACGAGGTGCTCACCGCTCTCGTAGAAGTGACGACCGTGGAACTCAACGCCGAGCGCGGCACGCTCTTCCTGAACGACCCGGCGACCAACGAGCTCTATTCGCGCGTCGCCCAGGGCAATTTCCACCGCGAGATCCGGCTGCTCAACAACAGCGGCATCGCGGGCCACGTGTTCACCAGCGGCGAAGGCGTCATCATCGACGACGTTTACGCGGATCCGCGCTTCAACCGCACCATCGACGAGCAGACCGGGTTCGTGACCCGCAGCATCCTGTGCGTGCCGATCCGCACCGCGAAGGGCGAGGTGATCGGCGTCGCGCAGGTGCTGAACAAGCAGAAGGGCAATTTCACCAAGAGCGACTTGAAACTGCTCATCGCGATGACCACGCAGGGCACGCTCGCGCTGCAGAGCGCGCAGTTCATCGAGCGCATGAAGGCGATCCGCAAGCAGGAGCTCGAGTTTCTCGACATCGTGTCGGAGGTCACCTCCGACATCAAGATCGGCTCGCTGCTGCAGAAAGTGATGGGCGAGGCGACCCGCATGTTGAACGCCGAGCGCTCGACGCTTTTTTTGAACGATGAGAAGACGAATACGCTGTGGTCGGAAGTGGGCCAGGGCCTGGAAGCGATGCAGATCCGGCTGCCCAACCATGTGGGGATCGCCGGCGCGGTGTTCACTTCCGGCAAGACCATCAACATCCCATACGCATATGCCGATCTGCGCTTCAACCCGGCGTTCGACAAGAAGACGGGCTACTTCACGCGCTCGATCCTGTGCGTGCCGATCGTCAACCAGCGCGGCAGGATCATCGGCGTCACGCAGGTGCTCAACAAGCGCGGCGGGCCGTTCACCAACGAGGACGAATCGCGGCTGAAGGCGTTCACCGCCCAGATCTCGATCGCGCTGGAGAACGCCAAGCTCTTCGCCGACGTGCAGAACATGAAGAATTACAACGAAAGCATGCTGGAGTCGATGTCGAGCGGCGTGCTGACGCTCGACGACGCCGAAAAAATTGTCACCTGCAACGCGGCGGGGCTGCGCATCCTGCGGGTGTCCGCGGCCGACATCATCAACAAGCCAGTCAGAGATTTTTTCGCCGGCGCGAACGCGTGGATACTCGACAAGCTGAAGCGCGTGGAAGAGACCCAGTCGCTCGACGTCACGATGGACGCCGAAATGGAATGCGGCGGCGAAAAGCGCTCGGTCAACGCGACCGTCATGCCGCTCGTGAGCGTGGAGCAGAAGCGGCTCGGCTCGATGGTCATGCTCGAGGACATTTCGAGCGAGAAGCGCGTGAAGTCCACGATGGCGCGCTACATGGACCCGTCGATCGCCGACCAGCTGCTCGCCGCTGGCGCGGAGATACTCGGCGGGAAAAGCGTGACCGCGACGGTGCTGTTCTCGGACATCCGCGGCTTCACCACGCTGACCGAGGAGCTCGGGCCGCACGCGACGGTGAGCATGCTGAACGAATATTTCGAAGTCATGGTCGAGTGCATTCAGAAGGAAGGCGGCATGCTCGACAAGTTCATCGGCGACGCGATCATGGCCGCGTTCGGCATCCCGGTGGGACACGACGACGACGAGGACCGCGCGGTGCGCGCCGCGGTGGCGATGATCCGCAGCCTCGGGGCGTGGAACGTGACCCGCGTGAACGAGGGCAAGAAGCCCGTCAACATCGGCATCGGGCTCAATACGGACAACGTGGTGTCGGGCAACATCGGCTCGAAGAAGCGCATGGACTTCACCATCATCGGCGACGGCGTCAACCTCGCCGCGCGCCTGGAGTCCGCGTGCAAGCAGTACGCCGCGCGCATCCTGATCAGCGAATTCACGTACAGGAAACTGCGCGGCACCTACCGCGCGCGTGAAATCGATCTGGTCGTGGTGAAAGGCAAGACCAGGCCGGTCGCGGTCTACGAAATTCTGGATTACCACACCGAGGAGACCTTTCCCAATCTGATGGACGTGGTGAACCAGTTCAAGGACGGTATAGGCAAATACCGGGCCGGCAAGTGGGATGCCGCCGTCGGCGCGTTCCGCGAGGCGCTGAGGCTCAATCCCCGCGACAGGCTTTCGGAGATCTACATCGAGCGCTGCGAGAAGCTCAAGGCCAATCCGCCCGAGGGCGAGTGGAACGGTGTGTGGGTGATGGATGAGAAATAGGCGTAATGTCGGACGCGCTCGCGCCGGATTACGTCGCCGCGTTGGAACGGACGCCGTTGCGGAATCGCAAGTGTGCTCCGGCCGCTCAACGCGGCGGAAGTTGTTGATCGCATTTGGTGCGAGTTTACTCACAGCGCCGCTCGCGTCCTTTGCTCAGCAGCAGTCGGCGAAGGTCCCTCGGATTGGGTTCTTGGGCGCCGAATCCGCTTCCGGTTATACGAGCCGGGTGGACGCACTGCGGGCCGGCTTGCGTGACCTCGGCTACGTGGAGGGCAAGAACATTGTCATTGAGTTCCGTTGGGCAGACGGGAAGAACGACCGGCTCCCCGAGCTGGCGGCCGAACTCGTTCGTCTCAAGGTTGACGTCCTCGTGACCCATGCGGTACCGGCGACCCGTGCGGCCAAGCAAGCGACCACGACGATTCCGATTGTCACGGCAGCCGTTGCCGACCCCGTTGCCTTGGGTCTTGTCGCGAGCCTTGCGCGGCCGGGCGGCAACATTACCGGATCGACCTTCTTTTTCGCGGAAATCATAGCGAAACGACTGGAGCTGCTCAAGGAGGCCATGCCGCGCATCACCCAGGTGGCTGTCCTCTTGAATCCGGACAATCCCTCAATGGGGCCGAACTTCCGCGCGATGGAGCTTAAAGCCAAGTCACTCAAGGTGGTGCTTCAACGATTCGAGGCACGAGGACCCAACGAGTTCGAGAACGCGTTTTCAGCAATGGCCAAAAAACGCGTTGACGCGGTCGCGGTGGTCGAGGACCCAATGTTTATCGCCAATGCTAAAGGGCTTGCGGATCTTGCGGCAAAGCAGCGGTTCTCCTCGATTGGGTTCAACGAGTTCGCGGAAGCCGGCGGCCTGATCGGCTACGGAGCGAACTATCTCGAAATGTGGCGCCGGGCGGCCTACTTTGTGGACAAGATCCTCAAGGGAGCAAAACCCGGCGATCTGCCGATCGAGCAGCCGACCCGGTTCGAGCTCGTGGTAAACATGAAGACCGCCAAGGCGCTCGGCGTCAAGATTTCGCAGTCGATCCTGGTGAGGGCGGACAAGGTGATCGAATGAACCGTAATGCCGGATATAGTCGTGCCGGATTACGTCGCCACGCCGGGGTGGGCGCCGTTGCGGAATCGCAAGTGTGCGCCGGCCGCTAAATGCGGCGGGCGTTCCTGCTCACTGCAGTTTGAATACCGCTGGCTTGTGCAGTAATCTACGCAGCATGATCGCAGCGAAGCCGGTTCGATTCCCGCGAGTGACCGCATGACATTCTTCGTCGAGGGTTTGAGCAAGTTCCAGGAGCCCGAAAAACAGGTCCGGCGCATCGGCGAATACTTAACCGTCGAGGAAGCCGTCGCCGCATCGAAACGCCGCATCGACGAGTTTCTGCTGCGCGACTACAAGGCGGGCATGACGGCCGCTGAACTCTATGCGCAGTACGAGGGTTTCGGCGAGGTGCCGTGCATCTTCCGGGACGACAACCAGACGATCAGCGTCGCCGGATTCAACCACTGGCAGTACGCGAAGGCCCGCTGCGCCGAGATTTGCGGCAAGTGAAAACCAGCAGTCAGCTATCAGCTTTCAGCAATCTGTCGAGGCCGGATTTGGTTCTAGCTGACCGCTGAGAGCTGACGGCTGAAAGCTATTATTCCGGCTGAATGCCGGCGTCTTTGATTTTCTTGCCCCAGGCCGCACGCTGCTGTTTGACGAATTGGTCGAGTTCGGCTGGCGTGCTCGGCGCCGGCTGCAGGCCCGTTTCCGCCAGCCGCTGATTGATCGCCGGCTTGTTGATCGCCTTCACGATTTCGGCATTGAGTCTCGCAATGACCGCTCGCGGCGTTCCGGCCGGAACAAACATGCCCGCCCATGGCACGGTGTCGAAACCCGGCACTGTTTCGCCGACGGCCGGCAGGTCGGGGAATATGTCCGAGCGCTTGTCCGACATGAGCGCAATCGCGCGCAGCCGCCCCGACTTGACGTGCCCCTGGCTGGAGGCCGCATCGACGAACATCCATTGAACCTGGCTCGCGATGAGGTCGGTCATTGCCGGCGGCGTGCTCTTGTATGGCACCGGGAGCGAATCCAGCTTGGCCGCGCTGACAAGGTACGCGCCGTTGACCTGGCCCGTGCTGTTGCCGAACGCGTAGGAAGTCTTCCCGGGGTTCGCTTTGACGTGGGCGATGAGTTCCGGGACGGTCTTGATGCCGGAATTCGGGTTCACCACCAGGATGAACACGTAGTAGATCATGCGCGAGACCGCGGCGAAGTCCTTGACCGGATCGTAGTTGAGCTTCTTGAACAGGAACGGATTCGCCGAGTGCGGCGTATTGGTGGAGAGGAACAGCGTGTAGCCGTCGGGATTGGCCTTCGCCGCCAGTTCCGCCGCGATCTGGCCCGAGGCGCCGGCCCGGTTGTCGATCACGAAATTGGCGCCCATCGTCGCGCGCAGCTCCTCGGTCACGATCCGCGCCAGGATGTCGGTGCCGCTGCCCGCCGCAAACGGCACGAGCACCCGGATCGGCTTGTCCGGATAGCTTTGGGCGCAGGCGAATCCGCTCAGCGCGAGCAGCAAGCCAGGCAGATATTGTCTCATGCGGTTCATGTTTCCTCCTTGACCCGTAATGGCGGCCAGCCGAGCGTTGGCTTTTTGTTCGCGCCGCCATGCAAAAATATGGTAACACGCGGCGCGCGCCACGTAGTGCGCTGCGGGTTGGTAGAATCAATACAGGGGCGTCACCAGGGAGAGTCAGGGCCATGACTTCAGACCATCGGATGGCGGGGGATCTTTCGCCGGCACCATCCTTCAATCGCTATATCCTCGCAGTCACGCTGGCGGCGGCGGCGTGCGCGCACGCGCAGCCGGCGTGGAAGCCGGAGAAGGCGGTCGAGATCGTCATCGGCACCAGCGCCGGCGGGCCGCAGGACCGCATGGGGCGCACGATCCAGCGCATTCTGCAGGAGCACAAGCTCGTCGCGACGCCGTTGGCGGTGGTGAACAAGCCGGGCGGCGGCGGCGCGATCGCGTTGAGCTACCTGAACCAGCATGCGGGCGACGGGCATTACCTCGCGGTCAACGCGCTCTCGACGCTCACCAATCACATCACGGGCAAGAGCGCGCTCGGCCCCGGCGATCTGACGCCGATTGCGATGATGGGCGCCGAATACGTCGGCGTCACCGTGCGCACCGATTCGCCGGTCAAAAGCGGCAAGGACCTGATCGAACGGTTGCGCAAGGATCCCGCCAGCCTGAGTATCGCGGTCGGCACGACGCTCGGCAACGCGACGCACCTGTCGCTGGTGCTCGCGATGAAAGCCGCCGGCGTCGACATCAGGAAGCTCAAGACCGTCGTGTTCAATTCGGGCGGCGAAACGATGACCGCGGTGCTCGGCGGCCACATCGACGTCGCCGTCAGCGCGCCGTCGAGCGTGCTGCCGCAGGTGCAGGCCGGCAAAATGCGCATGCTTGCAGTCGGCGCGCCGCAGCGCATGGGCGGCGAATTCGCGCAGGTGCCGACGTGGAAGGAGCTCGGCATCAACAGCTCGTTCGAATTGTGGCGTGGCCTCGCGGGCCCGAAAGGGATGAGCCGCGAGCAAATCCAGTTCTGGGACGCGGCGCTCGGCGCGCTGGTGAAGACCGAGGAATGGAAGAAGGAGCTTGCCGACAACCGGATCGAGAACATTTACAAGAACAGCGCGGACACCGGCAGGCAATGGAAGGCCGAGTACGACGAGGTGAAAGGCGTGCTGATCGAGCTCGGGCTCGCGAAGTGAGGCGGATGCGGCGGTTGTTGCGTCACGCGTGTTGCCAGTCCAGAGCGGGTCTCTTAAGATGTCCGTACGTCGCATGCCGTAAGACCGCCTGGCCGATTCAAGGAGGACGTTATGAGCGCCATCACGCGCGAGCTTGCTGAATTCACTGCGGGTATTTCTTATTCGGCGCTGCCCATCGAGGTGCGCGAGCGCGTGAAGGCGCTTGCGCTCGATCTCGTCGGCATCGCGCTGCGCGCGCGCCACGAGGCCGAATCCACACCCGCGATGGTCGCCGCCGCCGGCGACCTCGGCATGGCGGGCGGTGCTTGCACCGTGATCGGCGATGCGGCGGGTTACACGCCGCCCGGCGCGGCGCTGCTGAACGGCACGCTCGCGCACTCGCTCGATTTCGACGACACGCACGCATCGGCCTCGCTGCATCCGAGCGCGCCCATCGTGCCGGCCGCACTGGCGGCAGCCGAGATGGCCGGCGCCGACGGCAAAGCGTTGATTGCTGCAATCGTCGGGGGCTACGAAACGCAGATCCGGTTGAGCCAGGCGCTCGATCCGGCGGCGCATTACGACCGCGGATTCCATCCCACCGCGACCTGCGGAACCTTCGGCGCGGCCGCGGCTGCCGCGCGGTTGTTCAATCTCGACGCCGATGGCCATGCCAACGCGTTCGGCATCGTGCTCAGCATGGCGGCGGGCTCGATGCAATTCCTCGCGAACGGCGCGTGGACCAAGCGCTCGCACGTCGGCCATGCGGCAATGTGCGGGCTCATCGCGGCAACGCTGGCGCGCGCGGGCTACCAGGGCGCCGCCGACGCGATCGAGGGCAAGTGGGGATTCCTGCACGCGTACGCGCCGGCGGCCGACGCGGCGCGGGTGGTGGAAGGGCTTGGACAACGCTGGGAGACGATGAAAATCGCAGTGAAACCGTTTCCATCGTGCCGCTACAGCCATGCGCCGCTTGACGGCATACTCGCGCTCGCGCGCGAGCACGGCATTCGCGCCGAGGAAGTCGAGGAAGTCGCGGTCGGCGTATCCGAGCCGGGCTGGAAGATCATCGGCGATCCCGAGCCCGCCAAGCAGTCCCCCAAATCGGTCGTCGACGGGCAGTTCTCGATGGCGTTCTGCGCCGCGGTCGCGTTGCGCAGCGGCGGGCTCGCTTGGGACGATTACGCGCGCCATCTCGGCGATCCCGCGACGCTCGCGTTGTGCAAGAAAGTGCGCACCCGGGTCGATCCTCAGGCGCAAGCCGACTTCCCGGCGGAAATGAGCGCAAGCGTCCGGATCAAGACCGCGCGCGGCGTGTTCGAGACCTACGTGCGCGTGCCCAAGGGGGAGCCGGCGAATTTCCTGACCGCCGACGAGCTGCGCGCCAAGTTCGACGGGCTGGCGGCACCCTACCTTTCCGCGCAGCGGCGCGACGAAATTGCGGCCGCGCTGCTCGCGCTCGACGAGGCGCGCGACATCGGCGCCGTTCTGCGGCTTACGCGTGCGGAATCGGCGGGCGCGCGCCGGGTAGCGGTCGCCGGCCTCTGACGGGCGCAATGAAGTCCACGCGCAAGCTGGGCGGACCGGAGCGCCACCGCGCATCCGTCGGCCGCTACTTCGAAGACTTCAAGGCCGGCGACGTCTACGAGCACCGGCCGGGGCGCACGATCAGCGAGGCCGACAACACCTGGTTTACGCTGCTCACGATGAACACTCATCCGGTGCACTTCGACGCGGCGTACGCCGCGAAGACCGAATTCAAGCGCCCGCTGGTAAATAGTTGCCTGACGCTCGCGATCGTCACCGGCATGAGCGTGAGCGACCTGAGCGGCAAGGCGATTGCGAACCTCGGCTGGGACAACGTCCGCCTCACCGCGCCGGTGTTCGCCGGCGACACGATCTACGCCGAGTCCGAGGTGCTCGCGGTGCGCGCGTCGAAATCGCGCCCGACGCAAGGCATCGTGACGGTGCGCACGACCGGCAGGAAAGCCGACGGCACGGTGTTCATGACCTACGAGCGCTCGATGCTGGTGCCGCGTCGCGGCCACGCTGCGGACGATTGAGCGTGAGCGCAACGTTGCAGCCGCGCGAGGACGACGGCCAGGAAGCGCTGATCCTGCAGAGCGTCGACCGCTTCCTCGAGCGCGAAGTGCGCCCCGTCGCGCACAAACTCGAAGCCACGGATACTTATCCGGCGGAGATTGTCGAGAAGCTGAAGACGCTCGGGCTTTTCGGCGCCACCATCGCTCCGGAGTACGGCGGGCTCGGGCTGTCGGCCGTGACCTACGCGAAAATCTGCGAACGCACCTCCGCCGTGTGGATGTCGGTCGCGGGGCTTTTCAATTCGCATCTCATCATGGCGGCGGCGGTGCAGCGCTTTGGCAGCGAGGAGCAGAAGCGCAAGTATCTGCCGCGTTTCGCGAGCGGCGAGTTGCGCGGCGGCGTCGCGTTGACCGAGCCGGACTGCGGCACCGACCTGCAGGCGGTGCGCACCCACGCGCGCCGCGAGGGCGATCACTACATCGTGAACGGCGCCAAGACCTGGATCACCAACGGCGCCGAAGGCGGAATACTCGCGGTGCTCGTGAAAACCGATCCGCGCGCGAAACCGCCGCATCGCGGCATGAGTCTGCTGCTGATCGAGAAGGGGCCGGGCTTCAAGGTTGCGCGCAGGCTCCCGAAACTCGGCTATCGCGGCATCGACACGGCCGAGCTTGTGTTCGAGGACTGCCGCGTGCCCGCCGCCAACCTGATAGGACCTGAGGAAGGCCGCGGTCTGCAGCAGGTCCTGAACGGTCTCGAGCTCGGGCGCATCAACGTCGCGGCGCGCGGCGCCGGGCTCGCGCGCGCCTGCCTCGAGGAGTCGCTGCGCTACGCGCAAACGCGCAAGACCTTCGGCAAGGCTATCGCCGAGCACCAGGCGATCCAGATCAAGCTCGCCGACATGGCGACGCGCGTCGAGGCTGCGCGCCTGCTGGTGGATTCGGCCGCGCGCGCGTACGACGCGGGCCGGCGCTGCGATCTCGAGGCCGGCATGGCGAAGCTCTACGCGACCGAGGCGGCGCTCGAGAACAGCCTCGAAGCAATGCGCATACACGGCGCCTACGGCTATTCGAAGGAATTCAACATCGAGCGCTACTACCGCGACGCGCCGCTGCTCGCGATCGGCGAAGGCACCAACGAATTGCAGCGCCTCATTATCGCCCGCGAGCTCGTCAAGCGGCACCCCGCGTGAAGCACCGGCCATGCTGCCCCTGAACGGCGTGCGCGTGCTGGCGGTCGAGCAGTACGGGGCGGGCCCGTTCGGCACGATGTTCCTCGCCGACCAGGGCGCCGAGGTGATCAAGATCGAGAACCCCAATGACGGCGGCGACATGGCGCGCGCGGTGGGGCCGTACTTCTTCGCGCCCGGCGACAGCGAGTTCTTCGCGAGCTTCAATCGCAACAAGAAGAGCCTCACGCTCGATCTCGGCCGCCCCGAGGGGCAGGCCGTGCTGCGCGACCTCGTGCGCAGCGCCGACGCGCTCGCGTCCAACCTGCGCGGCACGGTGCCGGCGAAGCTCGGGCTGGTGTACGACAGACTCAAGGAAGCGAACCCGAAAATCGTTTGCGCGCACCTCTCCGCCTACGGGCGAACCGGCCCGCGCGCCGACTGGCCGGGGTTCGATTACCTGATGCAGGCGGAAGCCGGCTATCTCTCGCTGACCGGCGAGCCCGGCACGCCACCGGCGCGCATGGGGCTCTCGATCGTAGACCTGATGACGGGGCTCGGGCTCGCCTACGCGCTGCTCGCCGCGCTCACCGCGGCGCGCGCGACCGGTGTCGGGCGCGACATCGACGTGAGTCTCTTCGACATCGCGCTCTTCAACACCAGCTACATCGCGACGTGGTATTTGAACGAAGGCGTCGTCACCGGGCGCCTGCCGCGCTCGGCGCACCCTTCGCTGACGCCCTGCCAGCTCTACCGCACGCGCGACGGCTGGATCTTCCTGATGTGCAACAAGGAGAAGTTCTGGCCGGCGCTGTGCGGGAAACTCGGGCGCAGCGAGTGGAGCGGGGACGCGCGCTTCCGAAAATTCGAGGACCGGCTCAAGCACCGCGAGCTGCTGACGGAGCTTCTCGACCGCGAGCTCGGAACGCGCACGACGGGCGAGTGGCTGGGAATATTCGCCGGCGCGGTGCCGGCGGCGCCGATCAACGACCTCGCGCAGGCGCTGGAAAACCCGTTCGTGACGAAGCACGGGAAGTTGCAGACGCTCCCGCATGCGACGAAAGGCTCGTACCGCATGGTCGCGCCGCCGGTGCGGACCGAAGGCGAGGAAGCGCCGGCGCGCCCGGCGCCCGCGCTCGGCGAGCACACGGAGCCGCTGTTGCGGGAGATCGGTTACGACGCCACGCGCATCCGGGCGCTGCGGGAATCCGGGGTCATTTGAGCGGCGGCGCGGCGGCCTGGCCGCGCAGCCATGCGACGAACCTCGCGGCTTCGCTGCGCGCGGCCGCCAGCGGCGACACCATCACCCAGTAGGCGCGGTCCGCCGCGGGCGTGGCATACCTGCGCGCCTTGAGCGGTGTCGTCAGCGCGCCGGCGCGAATCTGCTCCTCCACCAGCGGCACGCGCCCGAGTGCCACGCCCTGGCCGTCGATCGCGGCACGCACTAGCTGGTCGTAGTGGCTGAAGTGCAGCGTGCCGCTGCCTTTCACCGGCGGCATTCGCATGACTTCGAACCAGACGTTCCACGACAACCACGGCGACTGGCCCTCGAGGTCGTCGAAATGCAGTAGCACGAATTTGTCCAGGTCGGCGGGACGCTCGAGCGGCGCGTGCGCGAGCAGCCGCGGGCTGCATACCGGCACCATGCGCTCGCCGAACAGTTTCACCGCTCCCGCGCCCGCGCGCTGGCGGGTCGTGTAGCGGACCGCCACGTCGAGCCGCTCGCGCTGCAGGTCCTGCAGCGTGTTGTCGGCAACGATGCGCACCATGATGTCCGGATGGCGGCGCTGGAAGTCCGCCAGCCGCGGCACCAGCCATAGCGAGGTGAAAGAAACCGTGGAGGTGACGGTGAGCGCGCCGCCCGCCGTCTGCCCGGCCGCCAGCCACGCGGTCGCTTCGCGTAGCCGCGCCAGCGTTTCGCCGACGACCCGGAAATAGCGCTGGCCCGCGTCGGTCAGCAGCAGCGCGCGGGTGCGGCGCTGGAAGAGCGGCACGCCGAGTTGCTCCTCGAGCGCCTGCACCTGGCGGCTGATCGCCGACTGGGTAAGAAAGAGTTCCGCCCCCGCCTTCGTGAAGGACAGGTGCCGCGCCGCGGCCTCGAACCCCCGCAACAGATCCAGGTTGGGCAGATCGCGCCGTTTATTCATGCGTAATTCTCATGCATAACCCGCAAAATGATCGTTTGTCCGCATCCCGTGAAAATTGCATATTTGCAGGCATGCAGCGCCGGCCAGTCGGCCGTGACACGCATGCTGGAAAGGAATCCATTATGAAACACGCGAATCCTGCTTTCAAGGGCAACGGTCAGCCGTTCGAGCTTGGGCGCTACGGGGCACTACCGCTCACGGACGCGTACGGCGCCCGGGTGCGCAGCCTGCGCGGCACCCTGTGGATCACGCAGGAAGGCGACAGTGCGGACCACCTGGTGGGCGCCGGCGAGGACTTCACCGTGAACCGCGACGGCGTGACGCTGGTGACCGCCGTGGAAGGCCCGAGCACTCTGGTGGTGACGCGGCCAGTGCTGCGGAGTGACGGAATGCTGGAGCGCTGGCTTCAACGCACGGCGCTGGTGATGCGGCCGGTGCCGCGGCGCCCGGGCGCAATCGAGCGCTGGCTCGCGACCTCGCGCCTTTACCTGCTGCAATCAAGGAGACCATCATGAATCGGCAACATGCAACACCGACCGCCGTGCAACAAGACCTGGTTCTTACTTACGAGGAAGTCATGCGCGACCCGCGGCGGATGGAGCAGCTCGTCCGCAATGCGCACCACGCGCGCAATGCCGCAATTGCCGCGATGTTCGCTGCGGCCGCGCGTGCGCTCCAGGCCGGCGTGCTGCAGGGGGCGCGGCAGATGTATGCCGCGTTTGCGCATACCCATCCGCGCGCGCGGCGCTGCTGAGCGGTGAGAAACGAGAGCGCGACATACTCCCTGTTCCTGTATTTCATCGGCGTTTACCCGCGTTCATCGGCGGTTGCTTCAATTCTTCAGGGCAATCGCGACTTCATCGCCCTGCGGCGTGAGCTTGGTGCCGAACGGCGCGCTGCGCTTCGTGATGTCGTCGAGGGTCGCCCGCTCGTTCGCGAGCGCGCACGGCACGGTTTCGTTGGCGTCGTTGTGCCGGACGAACTGGAACGTTGCGCTTTTGACCGCTTTGCCTTCGAGCGCGATGCGCGCGAGCATGCCGACCCAGTCGCCGTGCTTCTTGCCGCCGTGGCCGGTGTGAAACGAAAAGCTGCCGACGCCGTAGAAAACCGGCTTGCCCTTGTAGACTTCGACCGGCAGGGAAAAGTGCGGCCCGTGGCCGACGACGATGTCGGCGCCGGCGTCGATCGCCGCATGCGCGATCTCGGTCATGTATTCGAGCACGTCCTGGTGCAGGCCCCAATGGCACGACGCGACGACGATATCGGCTTGCGCGCGCAAGGCGGCTACGTCGTCCCTGAACCACTGCAGATACTGCGGGTCAGCCCAGGTCTTGATGATCGGCGGCAGGCCGGGGCGGTTACACGGCGGAATATCGGGGCGCGTTTTGTGCAGCGGCAACTGGTAGGCGGTGTGGCCGCGGATCACCGCAACGCCCGCCGTTTTGTCGCCCGCTTCGTGATTCGTCGGCCAGTACACGGACGTGCGCTGCAGAAAGCCGACGCGCACGCCGCCGCGCTCGAGTATCACCGGCGCGCGCGCCGCCGCGCGGCTCGCGCCGGCCCCGGTGTGGGGAATGCCCAGTTGATCGAGCCACGCAATTGATGCCTTGATCGCGGCTTCGCCGTAATTCACGTTGTTGGCGATGCCGACCGCCCGGATGCCGGCGAGCTTCAACGCTTCGCCGCCGGTTGCGGGAGAGGCATAGAAGCCTTCCTGGTCGACCGCATGGCCGCCGGGCGGATCGTACAGGCAGCATTCGAAGTTGCTGAACACGATGTCGGCCGCGCGAAACTCGGCCGCGACGCGCGCGAACGGGACGGCGGGGTCGGCGACGTTCATGAGGTTGACGTCGCCGGTGAGGATCATCTTGAGCGGCATGCCGGGACCAGGTTGATAGGCGGGACCACGATTATAGCGAAAGCGGTGTCGGCTGGTCCGTTCGCATGCACCAAGAGCCTGTTGCAAGAACCGAACTAGTCAACCGCTGATAAACGCCGATTAACGCCGCTGGGAAAACACTGCATAATCCGTATTTGATCTTGTATTTCTCTGCGTTCATCTGCGTTCATCGGCGGTTGCATCGATCTGTAGGCGGGACTTCAATATGGATACCACGGACAGCAGGAAACCGGCCACCGCTGCGCAAACGCTGGCTGAATTCGCGACCGGGCTGCAATATGACCGCATTCCCTCCGATGTCATCGAGCGCGCGAAAGATTGCGTGATCGACACCGTGGCGGCGTGCACTTACGGCGCCACGCTGCCGTGGAGCAAGATCGTGATTGCTTACGCCGGGCAGTACGGCAAAGGCGGCGCGAGCGCGATACTCGGCACGCCGCTCAAGGTGCATGCGCCGCACGCCGCGCTCGCCAACGGCGCGCTCGCCCACGCGTTCGAGATGGACAGCCTCGTGCAGCCGAGCACAGGCGTGCACCCGGGCGCTTCGCTCACCGCGCCGGGACTCGCGGTCGCGCAGGAAATCGGCGCGGGCGGCAAGGACTTCATCACGGCGTGGATCGCCGGCGGCGAGGTGATGCACCGCATCGGCGACGCGGCGAAGCAGTCGAGCGAAAAAATCGGCTTCCACGCGCCGGGCGTGACGGGCGCGTTCGGCGGCGCGGTTGTCGCGGGACGGCTGCTCAAGCTCGACGCCGGGCAGATGACAAACGCGCTCGGCATCGCGGGCTCGCTTGCGTCGGGATTGCTCGAATTCTCCAAATCGGGCGGCGGGATGGTGAAACGGCTGCACCTCGGGCGCGCGGCGGAGTCGGGCGTGCTCGCGGCGACGCTCGCGAAGAACGGCTTCAGCGGCCCGGCGGCCGTGCTCGACGGCAAGTTCGGCTATCTCAACGTGTTCTGCCGCGACGGCGACGCCCGACGCTTTACCGCCGGCCTCGGCGAAGTATGGAAACTCCTCAGGCTCACGTTCAAGTGTTATTCGTGCCATATCTCCGCGCACGTGCCGGTCAGCACGGTGCTTGAGCTGAAAGCGAAGCACGGCATTGCCGGTGACGACGTGGCGGCAATCACGGTCGCCGGCAGCGAGAAAATGGTGAGCCACCACAACATTCCGGAGCCGCAGGACATGACGATGGCGCAGTACTCGACGCCGTTCTGCGTGGCGCTCGCGTTTTACCGTGACCCGCGCGATCCGAACGTGTTTACGGAAGAGTCGAGGAACGACCCCGCGATCCGCGCGCTGTGCCGCAAGGTCAAAGTCGAATTGCGCAGGGAAACCACCGCGGACAACCCGCTGGCGAGCCGCGTCACCGTGAAACTCAAGGATGGGCGCGAGTTCAAGCAGGACACGCAATATTTTCCCGGCATGCCGCAGCAGCCTTTGACCCGCGGGCAGTTGCGCGAAAAATTCAATGCGGTCACCGCGGCAGCGTCCGTGGCAGGCGCGGGGCGGCTGTTCGATCAGATCGCCGCAGTGGAGAAAATCGCAAATATGCGAGAAATTATTTAAGGAGGGACGATGAAACCATTACTTGTTTACGCAGTGCCCGCCGCCGCGCTGTTGCTGGCGGGCGCGCCGGACGTTTTCGCGCAGCAGTATCCAAGCAAACCGATCCGCCTCGTCGTCGGTTTCGCGGCCGGCGGGCCGAGCGACGTGGCGGCGCGCACGATCGGCCAGAAGCTCACCGAAAAATGGGGCCAGCAGGTCATCGTCGACATCCGTCCCGGTGCGGGCGGCAACATCGCCACCGAGATCGTCGCAAAAGCGCCGCCGGACGGCTACACGCTGCTCGAACCGGCGTTCGCGCACGCGGTCAATCCAAGCTTGTACACGAAGCTGCCGTTCGACGCCGTGAAGGATTTTGCGCCCATCCTGCTCTTCGCCTCGATCGCCAACCTGCTCGTCGTGCACCCGTCGATTCCGGCGCATTCGGTGAAGGAGTTGATCGCGTTCGCGAAAGCGCGGCCCAATCAGCTCACCTGCGGCTCCGCCGGCAACGGCACTGCGTCGCATCTCGCGCTCGAGTTGCTGAACCTGATGGGCGGCGTGAAGATCACGCATATTCCGTACAAAGGCCTTGCCCCCGGGCATACGGAATTGATGGGCGGCCAGCTGTCGATGATGTTCGACGGCATCGTGACCGGCCTGCCGGCCGTGAAAGCGGGACGGTTGCGCGCGCTCGGCGTGACGACGCTCAAGCGCTGGCAGGGCGCGCCCGATATTCCGACCATGAACGAAGTGGGGCTCGCCGGCTTCGAGGTGAACTCGTGGTTCGGATTGCTTGCTCCGGCCGGCACTCCGCGCGAAATCGTGCTGCGGTTGAATTCCGAGGTTGCGCGCGCGCTGCGCGAGCCCGACGCGCGCGAGCGCTTTTATTCGATCGGCGCCGAGCCGATGGACAACACGCCGGAGGAATTCGCGGCCTACATCAACGCCGAAATGGCGAAGTGGGGGAAGGTCGTGAAGACAGCCGGCCTGCGCGCGGATTGAAGCGGGTTCCGCTCGCAGGCGGTTGCGCGAAAAACTCAACGCGCTCGCCGCGGCGCCTTCGACTTCCCGGGCCGGGGCCGCCAGACTCCGGCGCGCTCGAGCCGCTGCATCGATTCGTGGGTGAACTCGGAACTCGGCGCGTTGCCGCCGATGATGAACATCAGGATCGAGTCCTTGCTGCGCGGCCCGCGGGTCACGTTCATGAAGCGGCGTATCGCGCCCGGCGGAAACGAGATGACATCGAGCGGCTTGAGATCCACGTGCTCGAGCCGGCCCTTTCCGTTCAGCCAGCTCGCGCGCCACGTTCCGGTCATCGCGATGAAGGTCTCGTTGGTATCGTGGTTGTGCAGCATCGGACCTTTGCCCGGCACGGCGCGGCAGTAGCCGAGGTTGAAGCCCTCGGAAATCTTGATCGCCGCCATGCGCGAGGCCTTGGTCCCCACCGGCGACTGCTTGCCGCCGCGCTCGGTCTTCGGCGGCTGGAAGCCGATCACGTTGTAGAGAATGCGCTCGCAGCCCGGCATCTTGCTGTCGGGCAGCCCGCCGTCCGAGCCCTTGAGCTTCTTGAAGCGGGCCACGCGCTTCAGCATCTCCTTGCGCGATATGCCTCTGCGCGGTAGCGTGTCACGGTGATTCATGGCGCCTCCTTTGCTGATGTTGCGTTAGCTTTTTCCGCTCATCAAGGATCCTCGCCTAAAAGTATGTCGGCTCTGATCCCTTATGGTTCCAGTCAGCTCAAAATACCAGCGCCCCAGGGGTTATCGATGGCGAAGAGCCACCCGCCATCAGCCTGCTTGCGCAACACATCGGAGGTCGTGCCCTCCATCCGTACTGGCGCGCGGTCGGGGCCCGTCCCGTCGAGCGTCCATCTGACTACGGAGAGTGCGAGGTCGCCGGCTGTGACCAGTGCTTTCTTTTCCGGGGTCAAGGTCGGTTGCATGGAGAGAAACCCGTTCAGCGCTTCCCGTATCGCCGCGTGGCCCTCAGCTGAATGCCCCGGCTGTGCCACCAGCGTTGCCTTGGGCTCGTAGAGCGCAATCATGGCCTCGAGATCCCCGCGGTTGAATGCGTCAAAGAATGCTTGGACTGCTTCTTCCGGTCTGGCGGTTGGCATTTTCCCTCCTGCCTGTTGCTGGTGATTCAGGAATGTTGACGCGGTCTTGGCTGAACTGTCAAAGGGGGCAGAACCGAAACACCTTTCTACTTGTTCATGGGCCTCTGGCTCTCTCCGCTCATCAATGATCTTTGCCTCAATCCACGGCTCAAGATATTTCGGTTCTGACCCCTTGTGTGTGTTTGACTGCTTCTTCCGGTCTGGTGGTTGGCATTTTCCCTCCTGCCTGTTGATGGTGCTTCAGGAATGTTGACGCGGTCTTGGCTGAACTGTCAAAGGGGGCAGAACCGAAATACCTTTCTACTTGTTCATGGGCCTCTGGCTCTCTCCGCTCATCAATGATCCTTGCCTCAATCCACGGCTCACGATATTTCGGCTCTGACCCCTTGTGTACTTATACGTGTGGTGGGGTATCTTGATTAGCGTGTACGAAAACCCGGGACAGCTCAATTGAATCTTTTCGAATTTATGGCTGCACTCGCTTGGACGCGCGCAGCGCCATTTCGCGCATATTACGGAATTGTTCGTCGCTTGCCTCGATGCTGTTGGACCCGCTTGCTGTTCGGTACGAAATCTCGATGACGATTCGACCTCTTCGAATGATATAACCGGATTTTCGCTCAAAGTGGCGCCAAGAATAGGCCTCGTCGCCCAAGCCGCGTTCTATTCGATGAGAAGGACTGGAATTAATGTGATCGATTCCCATCCAGTTTCTGGCTGCCTCAACGGATGGAAACGTGACGGTCATGACTTGGAACAGAATAAATTTTTCTGATTCAGCGCGGAACGTGCATTCTGTGCGGAGAGCGCCGTCAACGGTCCAGCTTTCCGCGCGCGACCCGGGCTTGATCGGGAGGCCAAGGACCTGTTTCACCTCATCTGAATTAGTGATCGTGCAAGGGACAGGGGTTGTTACTGGCTGCGCATTTGTGTGGATGCAGCGTATTGCAAAAGTCAGGCCGAGAACCAATAGGATAGTCTTATGAGTCGGTGACATTCTGCCTCCAATGCTCGGGGATAGAACGAATGGGGTCAGAGCCGAAATACTTTTCAGCTTACGCATGGGCCCCTAGTTTACCTCGCTCATCAGCGATCCTTGCCTCATTCACGTCGTAAGATATTTCGGCTCTGACCCCTTTGTTCGTCTGCCCGTTTTCCGTCACGCGCACCTTGATCTTCTCGTCGTTCATAAAATCATTAGCTCCGTTCGTGGGTCATGAATGCTTACATGGGGGATGCAATCTAACGTGAGAGCCAAGCGGCGAGAGGCCGCTCTTGCTGCACGTCCGACTGCGGCGTGATGTAATACCGAGATCACATCATTAAGATTTAGGATTTATAAAATTATGTAATATATTGATAGAAAACGTTTTTCTTAGACATGGGCTCTGGTATTGAAACTTTGCACTGAAAAGCGCATCATAGATACATAATGAGTTTTATACGGGAGATTACCGTGGATGCGCAAGAACAAGGGCCGCAGAAAGAGCTGGCCGCGATGATGGCCGTCGCGGACGCACTAAAGGATCTAGAGCGTGAAGCCGTAAGCCGCGTACTGCGATGGGCAGCGGGCGCGTTCGGAGCAGGAGCGGTAACGGGTTCCACAAAAGATAGTGTGGTCCAGCGGTCCGCTGAAGTCAAAGCAGAAGTCAGCCCTTCGTCTTTTGGTTCAGTCGCTGATATTTACCACGCGGCCGCGCCGACAGCCGAGCCGGACAAGGCCTTGGTGGTTGGCTATTGGATACAAGTCGTGCAGGCCGAAGCCGAGTTCGATTCGCAGGCAGTAAACAAAATGCTTAAGGATTTGGGTTACGGCGTTCGGAACATTACGCAGGCGCTGAGCAGCTTGATGTCCCGAAAACCACAACTTGTGATACAGACCAGGAAGTCCGGAACCTCGCAGCAGGCACGCAAGCGGTACAAGCTCACCACTGCGGGAATCAATGCTGTGGAGAAGATGCTCGGAAAGGAATCCGGTGAATCGAACCACGAATAAAAACGGCGCCGAAACATGTCTGCTGCGGCGCCGTCATGATTTGGGTACGGGAACGCGCGAGTAGAGCTCGAAACAGGAGAGCCTCCAAAACCCTCCTGTGCAACGACCCGCGTGTTCGGAGTGCTGCGTCCAAAACAGCACCCGTACCTTTTTTTATTATACCCCTATGTATGGACCGGTCTCGATTTAGGGGTAAGACCGCCTTTGCTACCAGAACAGGCATTCATAGTTGTCAGTCTGGTACTCGTTATCCTGTCCCCCTGACCCATACGCTACGCCGGGCAGGGGGCTAACGCAATTCCGCCCCTGTTTTTTATCGTTCAGATCAGTGATAACACTGCCGCCGCGAAATCCCGCGGCGCTTCCTGGGGCAGATTGTGGCCCACGAGCGGAATCTCGCGACGTTCGTAGGCCGCGGTGAAGTGCGGCCGATGGCGCGCGGAACCGCCAACGGCCATGACGCCGTCACCACCGCCCTCCATCACGATCGTCGGCACGGCGATCGGCGGCTGTGCGGTCAGGCGGCGCTCGGTTTCCTCGACCGCAGGATCTCCGGGCGCGAGCGCGTAGCGATGCCGGTAGGAATGGATGACGACATCCACGAAATCCGGATTGTCGAAGGAGGCCGCGGTGCGCTCGTAGGTCGCATCGTCGAAGCGCCAGTTCGGCGACCACAGCCGCCACAACAGCTTGCAGAGTTCGCGGCGATTCTGCGCGAGGCCGGCACGGCCGCGCTCGCCGTGAAAATAATATTGGTACCAGTGCCGGTGCTCGTTTTCCGGTGCATGCGGCTTGCCCGAGTTCGGGATGTCGTGGACGTTGTAACCGTTCACCGTCACGAGACCGCGTGCACGATCGGGCCACAGCGCGGCGACGATGCACGCCGCGCGGCCGCCCCAGTCGTAGCCGGCGAGCACCGCGCGCGGAATCGCGAGGGCGTCCATGAACGCGAGCAGATCATGCGCGAGCACCGCCTGCTGGCCCGAGCGCGGCGTGTCCGCCGATAGAAAACGCGTCGGACCGTAGCCGCGCAGATAGGGCGTGAGAACGCGGCAGCCCGCCGCGGCCAGCAGCGGCGTTACTTCGTCGTAGGCGTGGATGTCGTACGGAAAGCCGTGCAGAAGCAGCACCGGCTTGCCGTTCGCTTCGCCATTCTCTTCATAGGCGACGTCAAGCACACCCGCTTTGACCTGCTTCAACATGAATGAAAGTATTTCGCGGAGGAATAGAACGTGGTCGAGTGCGCCGATACGTTACGCCGGGCAGTGAGCCAGCGCAATCAAGGCTTGAGAAAGCGCTCCAATATCTTTCTTTTTTCCGCGCAGCGCTTTTGCGCCCAGCACGACCGGTAGACCTTGGCGAGCTTGCCGTCCTTGTAGATCCGGACCGCGAAGGGCTTCTTCATGAGAACCGTGTGGACGTAGGTCGTCAGCGCTTCGGCGAAATCGTCGAAGGGGTTGGTCGCCGCATAAAGCGTGGCAAAGCTCGTGCGCTCGAGGTTGGCGTAAGTATCCACCATCCGATCGGAAAGGAGCTTGGGCTTGAGGTAGTAGATAACGTCTTTGCGCTGCAGAAACGTTTTGTCGAAGATCGTGACATAGCTGTTGCTGCTTTTGTCGACCGACCATGACAGCGAGGCGAACGGGAAATTTGCCAGCGATTGAACGTCCTTCGGCTCGGCATTCCAGTCCGGATGGATATTCCCGTTGATCGCAAGCGTGTGTGACAGCTCGTGCAGCAGAATGTATTGAATCGCGTTCTTTCGGTTGTCTTGCTCCTGCGCTTCGATCTCGGCTGACAACCGGTAGCCGCTCTGCGATTTGAATGGAGTGTTTTCCTTCCACGTGGCCCAGGCGTTGGCTGTTTGCCTGGCGAGCAGCGATGCGTCCAGCACGACGAAACCCGCGACAGGCTTTGATTCGGTGTCCAGCAATTGCTCCCCGTATCCAGTGCTGCCCAGGCCTTCCACGAAATAAATGCCGGCGAGCTTGACTGCGAGCAGCCGCTTGAAGGAGGAGGGCATCTCGTCGATCGCATCGCGCATATCGCGAAGAAAGTCGGGCGGCGGGTCGACCGCTCGCGGCTTGTCGGGATACCCGTTCTTGATGTTATCGAGATTGATGTATTCAACCAGCTCCGGCGGGGCGGCACCGATACGCTGCTCTACCGGCTTGCCAAAAACGTTCTGCCAATAGGCGAGCCTGGTGACGGCATGGCCCTGAACCGCCTTGGCCGCGCATTCCTTGTCGTCGTAGCGGCAGGGCAGCGCGGCCTGCTCCTGCGAAAATGCGATTCCGCAGAACGCAACCAGCATCAAAAGCCAGATGAGTCGCATGACCATTCTTGGCCGAGTGCTCTCAGTCAACGTGCACGCCGGATTCCTTGATCACTTTCGCCCAAGGCACGCTTAAGGATCAAGGATGAAGGCGGAGGGATGAAGCCTAGTCAACCGCGATGTGCGCATCCTTGATCAGCTTGCTCCATTTCGTAATTTCTTTTTTCTGGAACGCGGCGAATTCGGCCGGCGTGTTGGCCACGGAATTCGCGCCTTCGTTCGCGAGCCGCGACTGCACTTCGGGCAGCCGCATGATGCGCATGATCTCGGCGTTGAGCTTGGCGACGACGTCCGCGGGCGTGCCCGCCGGGGCGAAGATGCCGACCCAGTTGGTCACCTCGAATCCGGGCAGCGTTTCGGCCATGGCGGGAACTTCGGGAGCGGCCGGGTTGCGCTTCGCGCCGGTCACCGCCAATGCGCGCAGCTTGCCCGCTTTCGCGAGCGGCAGCACGGTCGGCATGGTCGCAAAGAGCATCGACGTTTGCCCGCCGACCAGATCGGTGATCGCCGGCACGTTGCCCTTGTAGGGAACGTGCACGAGATCGATTTTCGCGAGCGACTTGAAGAGTTCTCCGGCGAGATGGCCCGCGGTGCCGTTGCCGGCGGACGCGTAGGCGAGCTGGCCGGGCCGCGCGCGCGCGAGCGCGATCAACTCCTTGACCGTCTTCACCGGCACCGACGGATGCAGCACGAGGAGCCCGTCGGCTTCGATCACGAGCGCGACCGGCGCGAAATCCTTGACCGGGTCGTACGGCAACTTGGAAAACAGGCTCACGTTCACCGCGTGCGTGCCGATGCTGCCCATCACGAGGGTGTAGCCGTCGGGCGGCGACTTGGCGACGAGGTCCGCGCCGATGTTGCCGCCCGCGCCGGGGCGGTTCTCGACGACGACGGGCTGGTTCCAGACTTCGGTGAACTTCTGCCCGAACACGCGCGACATCACGTCGGCGATGCCGCCTGCCGGAAACGGGACCACGATGCGTATCGGCTTCGATGGGTACGGCTGCGCGGCGACCGGCAGCGCTGCCAATGACGCTGCGAGCGTCAACGCGAGCGCAAATTGCTGCAGAATGCGGTGCCATAATCCCGGCGGCCGCGCCCCGTCTCCGCCCCAAGACCAACACCCTCGCCGAGATCCGGGGCACCCGCCTTGCGGAAACGGGACCACGATGCGTATCGGCTTCGACGGGTACGGCTGCGCGGCGACCGGCAGAGCTGCAAACGACACGACGCAACAGACGCCCGCGAGTATTTTATGCATGATCGTTTCCTCCGGTTAACAGGGTCGGGTGCAGATTACCGCAGCGGATGCGCGCGGGCATGTCCGTCCCGGTCCCTGCGTGTCGCAATCAACGCGGCCTGGATTTGCGCAGCGCCGGATTAAGCCTGTCGATATCGGCTTGAACCTGCTCGCGGCCCCGTTCGTATACGATCTCCCGCCCCATCGCGCTCCCGGCGTACGCGAGGCCGTTGCGGGTCGGAGTCAGCTCGCACTTGACGCAGTGGACGCCTTCGCCAAGCACAACCTGTATCGCGGCGGCCCGCTTGCTGTAGACCACGACGTCCATGGTCTGCCCGGTTTCCGTTACGCGTACCGTGATCTTCTCGTCGTTCATAAAATCATCAACTCCGCTTCGTGGGTCTCGACTGCGTACACGGGGGATGCAGTGTAATTGCAATCGGTCGGAAAATCAGGCCGCCAATTCACGCGGCCGGCTTGAAGATCAGGAAATACTGGTTCGGCAGGAATGCGTGCTCTCCGGCGACCGCGTAGCCCGCTTTCTTGAGTTCCATCTTGACGCGATCGGGCGCGATGCGCGCACTCTTCGGCGGGCCTGACGGCGAGTCCATGCGGAAGTCGATGATCGCGATGCGGCCGCCGGGCTTGAGCGAGCCGGCCAGTTTGCGGAAGTAGGCTTCGCGGTTGTCGATGTGATGATAGACGTCGACCAGGAAAATCAGGTCCACTTTGGCGGGCAGGCGCGCATCGTCAGGCGCGCCGGCGACCGAGGTGAGATTGGCGAGCCCTTCCTTCTTCGCGCGCTCGGCGAGGTATTTCACCATGTCGGGCTCGATATCGACGCCATAGACGCGGCCCTTCGACAACATGTGCGCGAACCGCACCGAGAAATAGCCGGTGCCCGAGCCGATATCGGCGACCGCCGCATCCGGCGCCAGCTTGAGCGCGCCGATCACTTCATGCGGTTTCTGCCACGCATCGCGCGCCGGGTCGTCGAATTCCTGCGCCCATTTGTGCGCGTCGCTGAAGCTGTGCTGATGGTCGGCGGGGGATTGCGCGAGCGCGGACGCGGCCAGCATGGTTGTCGCGAGTATCGCGAGCGATGAGATATGTTTCAAGTGCATGGCGAGCGCTTTCAAAGAACTCCGATTCCGGGAAGCGCCGGATTGAGCGGCGCTTGCGTCCGCTCGTATCCGGCGAATTATCCGGCCGGCGTCAGCGGTGTCGAATAATCACATGATATATTGCTGGTTCGCAAGCCGCTACTTCTGGAGAAAAAGAATGACCGTTGCATCCGCCAAAGTGTCCCAGCCGCGCGACCATAAACTGATCGTCGAGAAGGACGTGCAGATCCCGCTGCGCGACGGCACGCTCCTCTACGCCGACGTGTTCCGCCCGGACACGACCGAGCGCGTCCCGGCCATCATGAACATCAGCGTGTACCAGAAGGACAAGCTGTGGGTGCCGCCGGCGGACCTCGAGGAAGCAGCCAATCCCTACATGAACTGGGAGACGGTCAATCCCGAGTGGTGGTGCCCGCGCGGCTACGCGTGCGTGCGCGTGGACGCGCGCGGCGCGGGCAGATCGCCCGGCAAGTCCGAGCCGAGTTCGTACCAGGAGGCGCTCGATTTTTACGACGCGATCGAGTGGATCGCGAAGCGCGCGTGGTGTTCCGGCAACATCGGCACGCTCGGCATTTCGTATCACGCGAGCTCGCAGTGGCGGGTCGCCAACCTGCAGCCGCCGTCGCTGAAGGCGATCATGCCGTGGGAGGGCCGCGCCGACCAGTACCGCGACCAGGCTTACCACGGCGGCATTTTCGCGCTGGGCTTCATCGGCAACTGGTGGCTCACGCACACCGCGCACCACCTGCTGGGGCGCCCGCGCAGCTACAACCCCGACGCGTTTCACAACGACCTGCTGTGGCAGATCATGCGCAACGACCTCGATTCGGAATTCTGGCGCCAGTGCAGCGCGAACTGGGACAGGATCAAGGTGCCGGTCTACAGCGTCGGCAACTGGGGCGGCTTCTCGATGCACCTCCGAGGCAACACCGAAGGATTCATGAATGCCGCTTCCAGACACAAGAAGCTGCGCATACATACCGGCACGCATTTCCATCCGTTCCATGCGGAGGAAGGGCGCATGGACCAGTTGCGCTGGTTCGACCACTGGTTGAAAGGCATCGACACCGGGATACTCGACGAGCCGCCGGTCAAGCTGGAGATCCGCACCGGAGGAAGCACCGGGCGCTACGCGTTTCGCACCGAGAACGAATGGCCGCTCGCGCGCACGCAGTGGACAAAAATGTATCTCAAGATCGAGCGCGAACCCTCTGACGAGGCGCATGCGGTGGAAGGCGAGCTCGCCAGGACGGCGCCGCCGAAGCAGGCGAAACTCGCTTATCCGGCGAGCGGCATGACCAAGGCCGGTGTCGCGTCGGGCTCGTCGCTGTCAACGACCCACGGCAATACCGGCCGCACCGGCGTTTCGTTCGTGACGCCGCCGCTTCCCGAAGACACCGAAATCCTCGGGCCTATCGTGCTCAAGCTGTGGGTGTCGAGCACCTCCGAGGACATGGACATTTTCGCGACGCTGCGCAACATCGATGCCAAAGGCGGGGACGTGTGCGAAGTCGGCCAGCACGGCCAGCCGATTCCGTGCGTGACGAAGGGCTGGCTGCGCGCGTCGCACCGCAAGCTCGATCCCGCGAAATCGCTGCCGTACCGGCCCTATCACCCGCATGACGAGCGGCGCTGGCTCAAATCCGGCGAGATCGTCGAATGCAACATCGAGGTGTGGCCGACGTCGATGGTGTTCAGGAAAGGACACCGCATCCGCATCGACATCCAGCCGCGCGACGGCGTCGGAGCCGCGCCGTATACGCACTACCACGCCGACTACAATGCGGGCGCCGAGAACACGATCTATTCCGGCGGCGACCTGCCGTCGCATCTGCTGCTGCCGATTATTCCGCCGAAATGATTGGTCCCGTTTCACGAGACGGGGACAAGGCAGCGCCGAGAACTTGATGGCTTCCCCGATGAAAATTCTGGGTTCCTCCCGCTGGTCGCGCTTCGCGGCCGTGGCGGGTCCCGGCCTCGTGGTGATGCTCGCCGACACCGACGCGGGCAGCGTGATCACCGCGGCGCAAAGCGGCGCCCAATGGGGTTACCGCCTGCTGCTGCTGCAGGCCATCCTCATCCCCATCCTGTACGTGGTGCAGGAACTCACGGTGCGTCTCGGCATCGTCGCCGGCAAAGGCCACGGCGAATTGATCCGCGATCACTTCGGCAGCGGCTGGGCATGGGCATCGGTCGGAACCCTGGTGCTCGCGTGTGTCGGCGCGCTGTTAAGCGAGTTGAGCGGTCTCGCCGGCGTGGGGCTGCTGTTCGGAATCCCGGCATGGCTCACGATGGCCGTGGTGATCGCGGGCCTCACGCTCATGGCCTATACGGGCTCCTACCGGTCGGTCGAGCGCATCGCGCTTGCCATCGGCGCCTTCGAACTCGTATTCGTGCTGGTCGCGTGGCGGGCGCAGCCGGACGCGGCCGAAGTCTTCGCCGGAGTGTTCGCGATTCCGTGGCACGAACCGCAATATCAGTACCTCGTCGCGGCCAACATCGGGGCCGTGATCATGCCCTGGATGGTTTTTTACCAGCAGTCGGCGATAGTCGAAAAAGGGCTGACCGTAGCCGATCTGCCGGCGGCGCGCTGGGATACGGCGGTGGGTGCGGTGGTCACGCAGGTGATCATGGCCGCCGTGCTGATTGCGACCGCCGCCACCATCGGGCACGTCCATCAGGATGCACCGCTCGACACGGTCGAGCAGATCGCGCAGGCCGTCACGCCGTTTCTGGGCGAACGCAGCGGCAAGCTCCTGTTTGCGCTCGGCATGACCGGTTCCGCCCTGGTTGCCACGATCGTCGTGACCCTCACCGTGGCCCGCACGCTCGGGGAAATCCTGGGGGTGAAACATTCGCTGGACAACGAGCCGCGTGAAGCGCCATGGTTTTACGGCATCTATACCATCGCGCTCGCCGCCAGCGGATTGTTCGTCGCCTCGGGCGTGAACCTGGTCACATTGAGCGTCGCAGTGCAGGTGATGAACGCGCTGCTGTTGCCGTTCGTGCTGGGATTCCTCTATCTGCTGGCGCGCCGCCTGCCGGAGCCTTACCGGTTGGGCGGCGGCTATGCGTTCGTCGTCGCCACCACTATCGCCCTGACCGCCGGCCTTGGCGTCTATGCGGGGTTGTCCGGAATTTATGGCTAGCTCGCATGATGCATCCGCCGAACAGGAGCGAGTGATATCGCCGGGCGGCAGCTGGATAGATCATTTTCGGCGAGCGGCTGAAAGCGCGCGCAGACGCCTGAAGCGACGGGCCTTATTCTGAAGATGGGTGTTCTGAGGGCGCGGGCAGTGATTGAGTAACGGCGCAGTACCCAAATCACTGAATCACCTAATCACTCAATCACGGGCTTTCACGGCATCTGAATTTTCCCGCCGCCCCCGAGGCCGGGCAGCCCGCCGGCGCCGCCTTGCGGGATGACGATGCCGGAGGCGGCCTGGCGGCGTATTTCCTGAATTTCCTTCACGGTGCGCTCGACGCCTTCCTTCGCGGCGGCCGCGTAATTCGCAATCGCTTCGTCAAGCGAGGCGCCCGCGATCTCGAAGCTGACCGGGATCGCGCCCATCGGCGTGAGAATTTGCGCCTCGCCGACATAGAAAGCCTTGCGTCCCGCGTCGGGCGAGCCGTCGCTCTTGACGGGCGTCAGGCAGCGGATCGTGCCGACCTTGCGGTCGGTGTAGACGTCCTCGCGGTAAACGCTGGCGGGGT
This sequence comes from Gammaproteobacteria bacterium, assembly GCA_041483135.1. GTDB lineage: Bacteria > Pseudomonadota > Gammaproteobacteria > Burkholderiales > SG8-41 > PALSA-1004. Next base: position 30,856 of record JBGPFE010000029.1, read on the forward strand.
CCATCGTCAGGTTCATGCTATTGCCATCCTGCGGTTGCGCCATGGTTGCCTCGTTCCTCAATTCAAAAACAGAATCGTACCAGAGATGGCGCGATTAGTTGAGCGATAAGCGCGGGTTGCGGGTTTTCCGCGGGCGGCTCGAAAAGACGCCGGCAAGTCATCGCGTGCCCGTCTTGATGTAAATCAACACCTTCCCCGGCCCATGCTGTAAATTATGTTCCGAGTTTTGTGGTTAACCCGGAATTGACCGAAGGAGAGGAATATGAAACCCAACGTCGGTAATGCTGATCGCGTGGTGCGTGCCCTGGTGGGGCTGGGCTTGCTGAGCCTGATTTTCGTCCTGGAAGGGAATGCGCGCTGGTGGGGGCTCGTCGGCTTGCTGCCGCTCGCCACCTCTTTCATGCGGTGGTGCCCGGCCTACGTGCCGTTCGGGATCAACACCGGCGCGGACACCGGCGCGACCAAGCCGGGTTGATTTGCCCGGCTGAACTTTTACCGGCCGATTGTTCTCCCAACCGGTGCACGCTTACTGCTGGATCTTGATGCCTGAGTTCTTGATCAGCTTGCCGTAGCGCTCGTAGTCGAAACGCAGCTGCGCCGCAAACTGCCCGGGCGTAGAAGGCACGATTTCCATGCCCTGAGTGTTCCACAGTTCCTTCATGTCGGCGGCGCTCAGGATCTTTCCGATCGCCGCATTCAACCGGTCGACGATCTCTCTCGATGTTCCGGCCGGCGCGAAGATGCCGTGCCAGCCGGTCATTTCGTAGCCCGGCAAGCCGCTTTCCGCGATGGCCGGCACGTCAGGCAGCGCGGCCGCGCGGCGCGCGCCCGTCACCCCGATCGCGCGCAGTTTTCCGGCCTGCATTTGCGGCTTGACGACGGCGAGACTGTCCCACATCAGGTCGACGCGGCCGGCCACGAGATCGGTGATGGCGGCCGAGCCGCCGCCGCGATAAGGCACGTGCAGCATCTGGATGCCAGCCATCGCGGCGAACAACTCGCCGGCGAGATGAAAACCGCTGCCGACGCCGGTGGAGCCGTAGGTCAAGGGTTCGCGCCGGCTTTTGGCGAGCGCGATCAGGTCGCGCGCGGTCTTGGCGGGCACCGCCGGATGCGCGACCAGCACGTAGGAGAACGTGCTGATCTGGATGATCGGCGCGAAATCGCGCAACGGATCGTACGGCACCTTGTACAAATGCGGCGTGGCGGCCATCGCCGAGCCCGGCGCGGCGAGCAGCGTGTAGCCGTCGGGCGCGCTTTTTGCAACCAAGTCGTTGGCAATCATTCCCGTGGCGCCCGGCCGGCCGTCGACCACCACCTGCTGGCCGAGCGATTCCGAGAGCTTTTGCGCGAGCGGCCGAGAAAACACGTCGATCGCGCTGCCGGCGGCAAACCCGTGTACCAGGCGTATCGGCTTGCTCGGATAGGGTTGGGCGAAGGCCCCGCCCGCGAGCTGCGTAAACCAGATCACGCCCGCGACCAGCGCGGCCGTCATTTCCGTCTTCGATCGCGATGCGCCCATGTTCGGTGCCCCCAGGTCCAGGAATTTTTCATGCCAACTGAATATCGGCAGCGGCCTGCACTGTCCAACCGTAAGTGTAACGCAGTATATTGTTCCGCTTACCGACAGGAGAACGCACATGGCCGACGAGAAACGCGAAGTCGTGGTCACCGACATCAAAATACCTTTCTGGTCGATGGTGGTGCTGCTGGTCAAATGGGCGATTGCCGCGATACCGGCGGTGATCATCCTGTTTTTCCTTGCCGCGCTGGTATCCGCCGCGCTCGGCATGGTGTTTGGCGAGCATTGGCATTATTGGCACTGGGGGCAGGGTGGATGGATGTAACCCGGGCGGGCGGACGCGCGGAGTAATCGCAATGAACATCGACGAATTCAGGCAATCGCTTGCGGCAAAGGCGCCGCCGTCAGGCGCGGGCAAAGTTCTGCAGGCTTTGTGGCACGACGCCAAAGGCGACTGGAACCGCGCCCACGAAATCGTGCAGTCGGTGAAAGGCAAGGTAAGCGCCCGCGTGCATGCGTATCTGCACCGCAAGGAAGGCGATCTCGACAACGCGAACTATTGGCACGACCGCGCCGGCACGAAAATGCCGAAGGTTCCGCTGGAAAAAGAGTGGGAGAAGCTCGTCACCGAGCTGCTGCGCCGGTAATGCAGTGATTAAGTAATTAAGTGATTCTGTGATTGAGTGGTACGCCGAGTGCACCAGCGATCAGGAATTCTGCCGTTACTCAATCACTCGATCAATCGGCTTTCGCGCCGGACGCTTTGACGACTTTGCCCCACTTCGCGGCTTCCGTTTTGACGAAGTCCGCAAACTGCGCTTGCGTGAGTGTGCCGGGCGACGCGCCCTGGTTGGCGAGGTTGTTGATCACGTCCTGCTGTTTCAGCGACTGCGCGATCTCTTCGTGGAGACGCGTCACGATGTCTTTCGGTGCCGCCGCTGGCGCGAATGTGCCGTACCAGTATTCGACGTCGTAGCCTGGCACGCCGCTTTCGATCACGGTTGGCACTTCGGGCAGCGTTGCGGCGCGTTTCTGCGTCGAGACCGCAATCGGTTTGACGCGGTTTATCTTGATGAAGGCCATTGCCGCGGGCAGCGACGAGAACATCACCTGCACCTGCCCGCTTGCGAGATCGGTCATCGCCGGCGGCGCGCCCTTGTAAGGCACGTGCGTCCACGTCACGCCGGTCATCGCGCGGAACAGCTCGCCGGAGAGATGCGTGATGGTGCCGGTGCCGGCGGATGCGACGTTGATTTCGCCGGGCTTCGCTTTGGCGAGCGCGATCAGGTCTTTGACGGTCCTGACCGGCAGCGACGGATGGATGATGACGACCATCGGGGTCGATGCGATCATCGCAATCGGCGCGAGGTCTTTCACCGTGTCGTAGCTCAACTTGCTGTAGAGACTGGGGTTGATCGCGATCTCCGAGGTCGAAGCGAGCACCATGGTGTAGCCGTCGGGCGCCGACCTGACCGCGGCCTCGGTGCCGATCGAGCCGCCCGCGCCTGCGCGGTTGTCGACGACCACCTGCTGCCCGAAGCGCTCGGTGAGTTTCTGCGCCATGATGCGGCCGATCACATCCGAGCCCCCGCCCGCCGGAAATGGCACGATGAGACGTACCGGCTTCGATGGAAATGATTGTGCAAGGACCGGTATCGCGCCGAACGAAGCTACGAGCATCAGCGCGATGGCGATTCGCTGCAGAACGCGGTGCCATCCTGCGGGCGGGCGCGCCCCGTCTCCGCCCCCAAAGCAATACCTTCGCCGGGAGCCGGTGCGCCCCCCTTTCGGAATCGGCACGATCAGCCGCACCGGTTTGTTCGGGAAGCTTTGCGCGAACGCGGGTACTGCGACGGCGCAAGCGAGCAACACAATCCAGCGTGCGTTCATGGCGTCAGGCTCCAAGCAGTTGTTCGCGTGCCGCATCGACGTCGTCGATGACTTTGGCGAGGCGCTCGAAACCGCTGTCGAGCGAAGCGACGATGCGCTCGATGCCGAGCCGCTGGCCGTCCGGATACATCATCAGCCGCATCACCGGTGCACTGCCGGGCATGGACACCGCGCCGATGGTGAGGACGCCGTCCTGCTCGAGCATTTGCATGGCCAGGAGGCCCGCCGCTTCCACCGCCACCAGTTTCGGTTTGGCTTTGCCGCCGCGTTGCTCGAGCGCGATATCGATCACGTCGTCGCCGGCAATCGATACGCCCGGCCCGCCGAGGTAGGCGCGTTTCGCGCCGTATTGCTGCGCGAGCACCTCGACCAGTTGCTTGGCGAGCTCGCCAGCCTGCTTGACCACGCGCGGGTCGAAGTTCTTGAGCGCGTTGGCAACGCCCACGTACTGCCCGGCCTGCGCTTCGAGCCCGAGCTCGTAGGCGCGCGAGCCGATTTCAGTGATGAGATCCTTGCGGCCGACCAGCACGCCCGCGCGCGGGCCGGCGACATGCTTGTCCGCCGAGCAGCCGGCAAGGTCGATGGCGCCGACCTGGAAAGTGCGCGGCTCCTCGAAGAACGCAACGCGCGACGCCATGTGTGCGTCGTCGACGAAAGCGAGAGTGTCCGGCTTGCGCGGCAGCGCGAGCGCCTTCGTGAAGTCCTCGAGCGGGAGGTGCCGTTTCGACGCGCTGATCGGCGTGATGAGCAGCAGCCGCGGGGCGCCCCCGGCGTGCCATTCCTGTTCGAGCTCTGTGTACGAATGGAACTCCTGCAGCTTCGCCCCGGCCATCGCGATCGGGCGCACCGTGGATGGATGGGACACCCCGTTCGCCGGCGCGAGAGCGAGCACGCGGTCGCCGCGCTTGAGCAGCGTGGTCAACGCGATGAAGTTCGCCGCCGACACGCGGTTCAGGATCAACGCGCTGTGCCTGGCGGGGTCCGCGCCCATGTGCTTCAGCGCATACGGCTCGGTCTTGCCCTCGAAGCGCTCGAAGAACGGCACGTGGCTGGTGAGATGCGGCACATCCTCGGTCGTTATCCCGCTGCCGCGGTTCATCCCCGACAAATCGTAGACGCTGTCCTTGCCTTTGGCCCGCACGCGCTCGCCGACGATCTGTCGTGCGCGCAGCATGCGTGTGACCTCCTCGTCGGTACTCTTGAGGATGGTGCCGCGCGCGTAGCGCACGATCGGGTCGAGCGGGTTGCCGAAGCGGTCGGTTTGCGGGGTGCCGGCGCTGTCCATGGGAGGCTTTCGGGTATTGTGGCGGGACGGGATTCGATAATAGGCGCGGAACGGAACGCGGGTCAAGATAGCGGGAACCCGCGGCAGGGAGGCATGCGCAAACGGAGCGTAATCCCGCTACACTGTCGCGCTGGCGATGGAAAACGCACGCATGGCGAAAACACTCAACATCATCGGTTGCGGCCGGGCGGGCCGCACGCTCGCGACGCTGTGGAAGCGAAGCCGCGCGTTTGAAATCGGCGACGTGCTCGACCGCACGCTCGAAATAAGCGCCGATGCGGTCGCGTTCATCGGCAGCGGGCGCGCGGTGGGAAGCATCACGAAAATGCACGGCGCCGACGTCTGGATGCTGACGCCTACCGACGATCAGATCGGCGCCGCATGCGCGGCGCTCGCTGGCGGCGATCTGCTCAAGCCGGGCAACATCGTGTTTCACTGCAGCGGCGCGCTGCCGTCGAGCGAGCTGGCCGCAGCGCGCGCGCGCGGCGCGAATGTGGCCAGCGTGCATCCGCTCAAAAGCTTCGCCGAGCCCGCCGCCGCGGTAGAGACATTTGCCGGCACTTATTGCGCCGCGGATGGCGATCCCGCGGCGCTCGCCGTGCTGCGCCCCGCGTTCGAGCGCATCGGTGGAATCGTGTCCGACATCGATCCCGGCTTCAAGACGGTCTATCACGCGGCGAGCGTGATCGTGTGCAATTACCTGACGGCGCTGCTCGAGACCGGGGTGCACTGTTACGAGAAGGCGGGGTTCACGCACGACGATGCGCTGCGCATGATGGAGCCATTGGTGCGCGAGACGCTCGACAACGTGTTCAGGCTCGGCACGGTCAAGTCGCTCACCGGGCCGATTGCGCGCGGCGATCACGCCGTGGTGGCGCGCCAGGTCGAAGCGCTTGCCGCGTGGGAGCCCCGCATCGCGGCGATCTACAAAGAGCTCGGCGCGGTTGCGGTAGAGCTCGCGCGCGCGCAAGGCAAGGCCGACCCGGATGGGCTCGCCGCGATCGAACGCACGCTCTCGGTCAAAGACCAATAACACTGCGCGTCCGCAACCTTGCCAAGCAACTACTTACGCGCGGTCTTTACTTGAGCAGTGTCCCTGGCGTAACGTTGCGCTCATTATGCCGCTGAAAACGCTCAACCGGGAACACGCAACGCCGCGCAAAGGGCGCGGCGCGGGCATCAACCCGGAAGGGCGATTCGAGAAGACCGCGCGCGAGGCCTTCGACGATGGTTGGGGTCAGCCGGGCAGCGAACCGGATGAATTGCCGCCGCTCAAAACATTTGTCACTGTCGAATACGCGAAGAGCATCATCTCGCGCAACGATTCACCCGACATCCCGTTCACGCAATCGATCAACCCGTACCGCGGGTGCGAACATGGCTGCATTTACTGTTACTCGCGACCGAGCCATGCTTATCTGAATCTTTCGCCGGGCGTCGATTTCGAAACCCGGCTGTTCGCCAAAGTGAACGCGGCGGAACTCCTGCGCGCGGAGCTGGCCAAGCCCGGCTACGAATGCGACGTGATATCGCTGGGCGCCAACACCGACCCTTATCAGCCGATCGAGCGCGAATACCGGATCACGCGCGGCATACTCGAAGTGCTCGCCGAATGCGGGCATCCGGTCGGCATCGTCACCAAGAGCGCGCTGATCGAGCGCGACCTCGATATCCTCGCGCCTATGGCCGGGAAGAATCTCGTCAACGTTTTCATCTCGGTCAACAATCTCGATCACGATCTCGCGCGCAGGCTCGAGCCGCGCTGCCCGGCGCCGGCGCGCCGTCTCGAAGCGATGCGCCGCCTATCCGCCGCGGGCATCCCGGTCGGCGTGCTGGTCGCGCCGGTGATACCGTTCCTCACCGACCACCAGATCGAGCCGGTGCTCGAAGCCGCGTATGCGGCCGGCGCGCGCACGGCCGGCTACGTGCTGATGCGCCTGCCGTGGGAGCTCAAGGATTTGTTCAGGGACTGGCTCGAGACGCACTATCCTCTGAAGGCAAAGCACGTGATGAGCCGGGTGCACCAGATGCGCGGCGGGCGCGACAACGACCCCAACTTCGGCAGCCGCATGCGCGGCAGCGGCGAACTTGCGGATCTGCTGCGCAAGCGCTTCGATATCGCGTGCGAGCGCCTCGGCTTCAACGGCGAACGCATGAAACGCTATCGGGCGCTCGACACCACGCGCTTCAAGCCGCCGATCGTCAAGCGCAGCGAAGAAAAACAACTGCCGCTTTTCTGATTTGCCAGAAGAGGGGAAGCGTGAAGGGAAGGAAATTGCCTGCGGGCGTAGTGGCGGGAAGTGTCGCAGCTGATTAGAATTTGAAACCCGTTAAAAACAAAATGGAGCCGAGGATGAACAAACATCACCCAGCATTTGCAGTTGCAACGATCCTGAGCTGCGCGCTCGCGCTGCCGGCAGCGGTGGCTCAGGCGCAGGAACACTATCCGAGCCGGCCGATCCGCCTGATCACGCCGGCCGCACCGGGCGGCACGACCGATTTCCTGGCACGGCTGATCGGCGCCAAGCTGGGCGACGTGTTCAAAGAGCAGGTGGTGGTCGACAACCGCGCGAGCGCATCCGGCGTGATCGCCGGCGAACTGACGGCCCACGCGGCGCCCGACGGCTACACGCTGTTCCTCGCCTACCATCAGCATACGGTCAACGCGGCGCTGAACCCCAACCTGCCGTACCATCCGGTGAACGACTTCACGCCGATCACGCAGCTCACGTCCGCCGGGCTGATGCTGCTGGTGAACACGTCGTCGCCGCCGAAGAACCTGAAGGAGTTTGTCGAGTGGACCCAGAATTTCAAGGGTCCGCTCAACTTCGGCTCGGCCGGCATCGGCAGCGGCGGCCACCTCGCGGGCGAGCTCTACAACCTGCTGGCCCACGTGCACGCCCAGCACATCCCGTACAAGGGCACGGGACCGGCGCTGATCGACCTGATAGGCGGCCAGTACCAGTACAACTTTGCCGGCATGGCGGGCGCGATGACGATGGTGCGGGCCGGGAAGCTGCGCGGGCTCGCGGTCACGGCGCCCAAGCGCCTTGCTGCGATACCCGACATTCCCGCCATGGCGGAGGTGCTGCCGGGGTTCGATATCGTCGGCTGGTACGGCGTCATAGGGCCGGCCAAATTGCCCAAGACCATCGTCACGCGGCTGCACGATGAGATCGTCAAGATCCTCCGTCAGCCGGACGTTTCAGGGGCTATCCTCGCCGACGGCGCGGAACCAGTCGGCAATACGCCCGAGGAGTTCCGCAAGTTCATGCTCGCCGACCTTGCCAAATGGGCGAAGCTCGTCAAGGAGAGCGGCGCGAAGATGAATTGAAAGGCGGGGTTCGGGAGTATTCGTGATGGCTGCGGAAGTATTGCTTTACGTCGGCGAAGCGCTGGGCAAATACGGATTTCCGAACGGGCATCCGTTCGGGACCGATCGCCAGGACGCGTTCTGGAAGGAAACTCTCAAGCAGGGCCTCGACCGGCGGGCGAAGCTCGCGGAGCCGCGCCCGGCATCGCGCGCCGAGCTCGAGCGCTTTCATACGCCCGACTATGTGGATCGCGTGGATCAACTGTCCGAACTCGGCCACGGCTCGATCGATTACGGCGACACGCCCGCGTATCCGGGCGTTTACGACGCATCGGCGGTGGTGGTCGGCGCGGCGCTCGAAGCGCTCGAGCGCGTGATGAGCGGCGACAGCTACCGCACTTTCCAGCCGATCGGCGGACTGCACCACGCGCGGCGCGGCAGCGGCGCGGGTTTCTGCGTGTTCAACGATTGCGGCGCGGTGATCGAAACGCTGCGCGAAAAACATGGCGTCAAGCGCATCGCCTACGTCGACATCGATGTGCATCACGGCGACGGCCTTTACTATCCGTATGAACACGACCCCGAGGTGTTCGTCGCCGACATCCACGAGGACGGCATGTTCCTGTATCCGGGCACCGGCCATGAGGAAGAGAGCGGCAAGGGCGACGCCGAGGGAACGAAGCTCAACATTCCGATGCAGCCCGGCGCGGGCGACCGGCAGTTCATCGCGGAATGGGAGCGCGTCATCGAGTTCTTGCGGCGCCATCAGCCCGAGTTCATCGTCTTTCAGTGCGGCGCCGACAGTCTCGCCGGTGATCCGCTCGCGCACCTCAAATATTCGCCGGCGGCGCACGCGCACGCGGCACGCAGCTTGTGCGGGCTCGCAAACGAAATGGCGCAGGGACGCATCATGGGTTTCGGTGGCGGCGGGTATCACCGCGGCAATCTCGCGCTGGCGTGGAATGGGGTACTGAAAGAATTCATTGCGGGCTCGGAGCGCTAGTGCCGTTCCAACTATTTGCGGTAAACCTGACTGTTCTCGGCCATATCACCGCCGGCAAGCGACGCGCCTGCGTTGGGAGAAACATGTTGGAACGGCACTAGCCGGGCAGACGCGGCGCGTCTTGCCCGCGCCGCGTGTCTCGTCTTCGCTGCGAAAACTGAATAGAATACCCAGGCTCAAGCAGCTTGATGCAAAAAGGATCGTCGCTCCCGCGCAAGCGGGAGTCCAGGAAATTAACACTTGTTGAATCGACATCCTCTGGATTCCCGCTTGCTCGGGAATGACGGTAAACACGCTCATCAAAGAGTTTTGCATCAACCTGCTAAGGGAGGAGATCCTTGGAACTGCTGCCAGTCCTGGTTTTGAACGGCTTGGTGTGGGGCCTGATCGTGGCGCTGATCGCGCTCGGGCTGTCGATCATTTTCGGCCTGCTCGATTTCGTCAACGTCGCCCACGGCGACTTCTTCATGGTCGGCGCGGTGCTGGCGTGGGTGATCATAGACCTCACCGGAAATTTCTGGCTCGCCTTCGCGGTAGTGCCGGTGATCGGACTTGCCGCGGGCGCTCTCATCGAGCGCTGCGTGCTCAAACCCATCGAAAACGATGCCTCGCTCTCGATCGTCGCCTCGTTCGGCCTGTCGCTGATTCTGCAGGAAGGCGTGCGTGCGACTTATGGCGCGACGCCCAAGCGCATTCTCGACCCGATCGGCGCCATCACGATCCCGGTTTTCGGTTTCGACTACGAGGTCTACCGGCTGCTGGCGGCGGGCATTTCGTTGATCGCGATCACCGGGTTTTTCCTGTTTCTGCACCAGACCAAGTTCGGCACCTGGATGCGCGCCGTGCGCCAGGACCGCGAAACCGCGATTGCGCTCGGCGTGCCGTCGGATCGCATTTTCATGGTCACGTTCGGCCTGGGCACCGCGCTTGCCATGCTCGGCGGCGTGGTTGCCGCACCGCTTACTTCGGTCGAATTCCGGCTTGGCCTCGACGTGCTGCCGCTGTGCTTCATCGCGGTGATCATCGGCGGGCTCGGCAACCTTCCCGGCACCGCCGCCGCGGCGATTCTGCTGTCGGTGCTGGAAGGCGGGATTACCAGCGTCGTGGAGCCCACCACCGCGCGCATCATTTCGCTGGTGCTGATGAGCGTGGTGCTGCTCGTGCGCCCGCAAGGCATATTCAGCCGTGCCTGAGCGATGAACGCGACCGCCCGCCCAGCACTGCCTTTCGCCCCGACGTGGCTCGGCCCGGCGGCGCTCGCGGTCGCCGGCCTCACGGCGCCGCTCGTGCTGGTCGATTACCAGCTGATCTTCGTCGCCGAGATCCTGATCTGGGGCCTGTTCGCGCTCTCCTTCGGGCTGGTCTACGGCTTCGGCGGCATGCTGTCGTTCGCGCAGGCGCTTTATTTCGGCGCCGGCTGTTACGGCTTCAACCTTGCAACATTCAAGTATTCGCTCGGTACCTGGGGCGCGTTGGCGGGCGGCGTGGCGGCGGCGATGTTGTTCGCGGTCCCCACCGGCTACATCGCGACGCGCGTGCGGCACCATCATTTCCTGATCGTGACCGTGATCCTCTCGGTGCTGACCTCGGCGGTGCTCACTTCGGGCCATTGGCGCTGGATCGCCGGGCCGTACGTGACGCGCTCGCTGCCGTTCGTGCCCGCCGTGCCGCTGGGTCCGTTCGAGTTCAGCTACGGCAACGAGATCGTCGCCTACTATTTCACCATCGCGCTCGTCGCGCTGGCGGTAGGGCTGGCGTGGCGCGTGGTGAGCTCGCCGTTCGGCCGCGCGTTGCGCGCGATCGGCGACAACGAGCAGCGCTCGGCGTTGATCGGGCTCAATGTCAATTTTTTGCGCTGGATGATGTTCGTGTTCGCCGCCGGCGTGGCCGGCCTTGCCGGCACGCTCTACACGCTGCTCGCGCGCTACACCAACCTTGAGTTCTTCGAGTGGACGTATTCCGGCAAGGCGGTGGTCGCCGCGATCCTCGGCGGCGCGGGCTCGCTGGCCGGACCGTTCGCGGGCATGGCCTTTTATCTGGTGATGGCCGAGCATCTGTCGCGCTATTTTCAGCAGTTCGCCATCGTGTTCGGCGTGCTGTTGCTGATCGTGATCCGTTATACGCCGGATGGGCTGTACGTCACCGTCGCGCGCTGGCTGCGCGAGGAACTCAACCGCCGCTTGCGCGGTCGCCCGACCCGTTAGTCAAACCCATGCCGCCGACCCCGCCCACCGCCGCGCACGATCCGTTGCCGCTCATCGCCGGGCTCATGGCGGCGCTGTTCCTGCTCCTCGCGCCCTGGCTGCTGCCCAAGTTCGTGCCGGATTTCTGGGTCACCATCATCGCCGAGATGCTGATCTGGGGGCTGTTCGCCTCCAGCGCCAACCTGCTGCTCGGCTACACCGGGCTGCTCTCGTTCGGGCAAAGCCTTTACTTCGGGTTCGGTGCCTATGGCGTCGCCTTCGCCATCCAGAACTTCAAGCTCGGCGTTATCCCGGCGTTTTTCACCGGGGTCGCGGCGGCCACCGTGATCGCCGCGATCGCGGGATTTTTCGCGGTGCGCCTCACCTGGCACTATTTCGCGATCATCACCGTGGTGTTTTCGCTGATCTTCTACCTGATCGCGGTCGGCTGGAAGACGGTGACCGGCGGCGACGACGGGATGTCGTTCGCGCTGCCGCCGGTCGCGCAGTTCGGCGATGCCGAGCTCACGCTGCTCGACGCGACGTTCCAGTACTACTTCATCCTGGCGATCGTCGCGGCGTGTTTTTTCCTGCAGTGGCTGCTGCTCAGGAGCCCGCTGGGCATGGCGTTCAAGGCGGTGCGCGAGAACGCCACCCGCGCCGGGTTGATCGGGTTCAACCCGTACCTGATACGCCTGATCTCGTTCATCCTCTCGGGGCTGCTCGCCGGCGTCGCCGGCGCGCTGTTCGCGCTGTTCTCGCGCTACGCCTCGGCGCACTACATGTACTGGACGGTGTCCGGCGAGGCGGTGATCTGGACCATCGTCGGCGGCACCGGCACGCTCCTCGGTCCGATAGTCGGCGCCGCGGCGTTGACGATCCTGCGCGAAGAGCTCTCGACCGTGTGGGAACATTATCTGATCGTGGTCGGCGTGATCGTGATCCTGATGGTGACCTTCGCGCCGAAAGGAATCCTCGGCAGCATCGCGGCATGGCGCGCGGCGCGGCGCGCCGTGCCGGGCGATCCCGCTGCCGCTGACGGGAAAGGAACGCGGACGTGAGCGGGGCCATCCTGTCGGTGCGTGGGCTGACCAAGAGATTCGGCGGCTTGACCGCGGTCAACAACGTCGATTTCGACCTGCCGGCCGGCGAGCTGCATGCGATCATCGGGCCGAACGGCGCCGGCAAGACCACGCTGTTCAACCTGGTGTCGGGATTTTTGCCGCCCAACGCCGGGCGCGTGATGTTCGACGGCCAGGACATCACCGGCATGCCGACCCATCGCATCAGCCGGCTCGGCATGGCGCGCACGCTGCAGGTCAAAAGCGTTTTCAACGGGCTGTCGGTGTACGACAACGTATGGATTGCCGCGCACTCCCGCCACCGGTTTCTGCACCCGTTGCGCGCGGCGCGCTCGTTCGGCGCGACGGCCGACATCGCGGCGCACGCGCTCGCTACGGTGGAGCTCACCAGCCGCGCCGGGGAACTCGCCGGCAACCTGGCCTACGGCGACGTCGCGCTGCTCGAGATCGCGATCGCCGTCGCGATGAAACCGAAGCTGCTGCTGCTCGACGAGCCGGTCGCCGGCATGAGCCCGGAGGAGACCCGGCGCACCGTGCGCAAGATCAGGGAGCTTGCGCAAAGCGTGAACATCCTGCTGATCGAGCACGACATGGAAGCCGTGTTCGAGATCGCCGACCGCATCACGGTCATGACCCAGGGCGCGGTGTTATGCCAGGGCACGGCCAGGGAGATCGCGCACGATCCGCGGGTGCAGGAAGCCTATCTCGGCGTGCCGGAGGAAAACTGAAATGCTGGAGCTGAAAGGCGTCACCGCGCACTACGGCAAGAGCCGGGTGCTGCAGGGCGTCGATCTCGCGGTCAAGGACGGCGAGGCGGTCGCGCTGCTCGGGCGCAACGGCGTGGGCAAGACCACTACGCTGCGCGCGATCATGCGGCTCACTCCGCCGAGCGGCGGCGAGATCAGCTTCGACGGCACGCGCCTGGCCGGGGTGCACGCCCACCGCATCGCCTCCCTCGGTATCGGTTACGTGCCGCAGGGACGGCATGTTTTCCCGCGCCTCACGGTACTGGAAAATCTGTGCATCGGGCTCGCCAAGCCGCCCGCTGCCGGGGAGCTTGAATACATCTATGCCAGCTTCCCGGTGCTGCAGGAGCGCATGCACCAATTCGGCGGCACGCTCTCCGGCGGCGAGCAGCAGCAACTGGCGATCGCGCGCTGCCTGGTGATGCGCCCGCGGCTGCTGCTGCTGGACGAGCCGACCGAGGGCATCATGCCGATCCTGGTCAACACTTTGCGCAAGGAAATCAAGGCCATCAATCAGACCGGGGTGTCGATCCTGCTGGTCGAGCAGAACGTGCGGACTGCGCTGGAACTGTGTACCCGCGTATACTTCATGGAGAAAGGCCGGATCAGCTTCGAGTGCGCGGCCGCCCAGGCCAGGGCCGAACCGGAGCTCGTCCACCGCTACCTCGGCGTGTCGCAAGCCTAGGGCGCAGCCACAATAATAATCGTCCGGCCGCTGCAGTTACCGATGTACCATTTGATGTACCATTTTGTTCACCAAGGGAGGTCAACATGTCGTACACCCGTCGCGAATTTCTGAAAGCATCCGCGGTCGGCAGCGCGCTCGCCGCGCATCCCGGACTGTTGCAGGCCGCCACCGCGAAACCCGCCGGCACGCCGATCGTCATCGGCCACCAGTGCGATCTCACCGGCGGCTTCTCGTCGTGGGGCTACTGGTGCGACAAGGCCGCGCGCGCCGCGGTCCAGTCCATCAACGAGTCCGGCGGCATCGCCGGCCGCCCGGTCGAATACGTGGTGGAAGACACCGAATCCAATCCGCCGACCGGCGCGCGCAAATTCCGCTCGCTGGTCCAGCGCAGCAAAGCCGACTTCGTCGTCGGCTCGGTGCACTCGGGCGTGTGCCTGGCGACCACCGCGATCGCCAAGGAGCTCAAGACCATCTACATCCCGCAGGCGATGGCCGAGGAGATGACCGGCACCCAGGGCAACCGCTACGTGTTCCGCGTCGGCTCCGACACCTACTCGCAGGCGATCGCCGGCGCGCCGTGGGCGTTCGAGAATCTCGGCAAGAACTGGACTTTCGTTTTCGCCGACTACGGCTGGGGCTGGAGCCATTTCAACGAGCACAAGAAAGTGCTCGAGCCGCTGGGCGCCAAGATCGCCAACCCGATCGCGGTGCCGCTCGACGCCAAGGACCTGCTGCCGTACCTCGCCAAAGTGCCGGCGGACACCCAGGTGCTCTACTCGATCTTCTTCGGCGCGCAATCGACCGCCTATTACACGCAGACAAAATCGATGGGGCTCGACCAGAAGATGAGCCGCTATTCCGTGATCTGCACCCACGAGGCGATTTCGCCGAAGGACCTGGGCGGGGCATCGGAAGGCGTATACCTGCTCGAGTACCACCCGCGCCAGTTGCGCTACAAGGACACGGCGCACAACAAGCGCTTCCGCGATCTGATGGAAATCGATCCGGTCGACGGCAAGGAGAAGACCTCCAGCCGCATCGTCGCGGGCAGCCACCACTGGGCGGTGTGGGAGTCCATGTTCTTCATCCAGAAAGCGGTCGAGAAAGGCGGCTGGCAGGCGAAGAAGGACAATCTCAAGTTCATCCAGGCGCTGGAAGGCATGCGCGTGCCGGAATCGTTCGAGCATCCGCAAGGCTCGAAGTACATCCGCGCCGCCGACCACAAAGCCGTGATCGACTTCAAGATGAGCCGCGTCGAGAAGGGCGAGATCGTGGTGAAGCACCCGGTGTTTGCGACGCAGATTGAAAAAGCGTTCGCGCCGCGCATCGACTTCACCAAGGAAGCCGTGGCGTAAGCGCGGCCTCCGGCGCCGACAGGGGCGACCATGAGCGCGTATCCGGTGTTCAAGGCGGCGGCGGCGCATGTCGCCCCAGTTTTCCTCGATCGCGACAAAACCGTCGCCAAGGCCTGCGAGCTGATACGCGAGGCGGCGCGCAACGGCGCCCAGTTGATCGCGTTTCCCGAGACCTATATCCCGGCGTTTCCGGTGTGGTCGGCGCTGTGGGCGCCGATCAGGAACCACGAGTTCTTCGTGCGGCTCGCCGGGCAGGCGCTGGTGCTGCCGGGCCCGGAGCTGACGCGGTTATGCGAGGCGGCGCGCGGCAATGGCATTTTCGTTTCGATCGGCATCAACGAGCGCTCGGACGCGAGCGTCGGCTGCCTGTGGAACTCGAATCTGCTGATCGGCGACGATGGGCAGGTGCTGAACCACCACCGCAAGATCGTGCCGACCTTTTACGAGAAACTCGTGTGGGCCAACGGCGACGGCGCGGGACTGCAAGTGTGCGACACGCGCATCGGGCGTATCGGCATGCTGATCTGCGGCGAGAACACCAATCCGCTCGCGCGCTACACGCTGATGGCGCAGGGCGAGCAGGTCCACATCTCGACTTATCCGCCGGTGTGGCCGACGCGCGAGCCGAA
>JBGPFE010000030.1:0-45331 GCA_041483135.1 Gammaproteobacteria bacterium
GGCCGCCGGGCTCGTAGACCGCCCAGCCCAGCGGCATCGGCAGGAGTTCCAGGTCGGGCAGCAGGCGCGCGTAATCCTCCGCGGGCAGGGCCGCGAGCAGATGGTTTTGTTTCGGGTTATGCGGTGAAGACATGGCGGCTGCCTCCTTTCATCGCGGGCGTGTTACCGATAGAGGCACAATCGAAAACGCGGCACGACAGCGAAGATAGATCCCATAAATCCTGCTCTATATGCACGCTCTTTTTTGAGGTTTTGGCCGCCCGTCCTGGCGGACATGTTTTCTGCTGCCTATATGAAATGACACGCCGAAATAGATGTAACAGTGCCGCAATACTTGGTTAGCAATCTGACAGTGGAAACAGAAATGGTCAGGAGGCTGGAGCGATGATCGCTCGCATGTTTGCGCCGGATTACGATTCCTTGGTCAATAAGCCTCCTCAATTTGCGGCGTACCGTCGTGCGCGAACGTATATTCAGCAAAAAGAGCTGTTTCAGCGTAAGTGTTTGCTCCTGCTCTTCGGCATATCCGATCTCGATGACGATATCGAAATCGGCGATGGATTTGAGGAAAGGCAGTTGCTGCTTTTCAAACTCCCTGATTTTTTTCAACCCGGTGAATAACTTCATGGTTTATATCGTTTTTGATTATTACTAGCGCTCGTATAGTGTGGCTCAATCATGGCGCTGGCAAGCACAATTGGGTTCCTTTTTGGCACACATAAAAATGCCAATGGCCTAGTGTTAATCCATCCGTGCAGCGGTTTCACGCGGACAAGATATTTATCCAGTCGATGGCCTCAAGCGACTGCTCGAATCCGAGTGATCGCGCTTTAACCGAAAGCAGCGCAGGAGGCATTGTCGACATGTGGACATCACCGCGATGCAAATACTGCGAGACTGTCGCCTGGAAACTGGTCGAGGATACGGCGAAGAACATCTATCGTCTGTGTGCCAGCACACGTAGCTCGCGCGCGAGCAGCTCGCCAAGCCGGACGGGGGTTGCATGCCGTTGTGTGCGATGTCGTACAGACGCCGACCTTCGCCACCTGTTACGGTTTTGTTCGAAACCTTCCTTGTCGCTGCGGAACGGCTGTGGTCTTGGGCGGGATAGCGCGCCGACGTTGGGGAAAGTGCCTGCAAACATCGCCGCCATCGGCGGCGCAGCGATCAATCTCCTGTATCACTCGAAGATGCTGCCGCCACCCATACCGTTGATCATCGTGCATGCATCGCTTGCCGCCGCGGGTTTCGTGCTGTTGCTGGTGAGCGTTATAGGGTTTGCGTGGGCCGGATAGAAAGATCTCAGGAACAGACGGCTGTTTTGCGGGAAACGTTAATTAAATTCTGACACTGGCCTTGTTAATTCAGGAGTCTCGCGGCTTCTGCCGGCAGCGGCGCGGCGACCTTAAGCCCAAGCATCTCGGCGATGTATGCCGGCGGCCAGATCGAAACATGGCCGGTCACCGCGAGCAGGGATCGAACGCCATTCGCATAACCGGCGCAGTCCTTGCCCAGGTAGTTTGCGAAATACATTCCCATCTCGTCGCCGGAAATCCAGGGTCCTGCCACCAGCGTTCCCCGATTCCAGCGCGCCTGGTTTTCGTACAATTTGGTGCGTCGAAACACATGCACCTCGATCACCACACCCCCATCCTTGGCGAGCGCCTGATCAAACGCTTCGCCCCACCGAATGGGTTTGGGCAGCGGGGGACGGGCGGCCGTAATCTCGTGCAGGCGATCCACCGTCTTCGTTTTCATCGATTCCGGAGAGACGCAAAGTCGGATTTCGGCGTCAACGATATCGGCGCGATAGCCCGGCGACGGCACGGAAAAATAAAGTGTGGAAATCGCCATTGCCATCGCGACCACGCACAAGAATCGTGTGGCGGCCGGCTGCGACACCCCCAGCTTGCCAACCACCCAGCCGAGAACGGCGCCCAGCAGCGCGCCTCCCGGTCCGGTGATGAAGATCCCCAGCATCGGTCCCTGATTGGCGTCCGGCGCGAGCACAATCGGACCGACAAAACCGCACACAAAACCCACGACGCCGAGAACCACAGCCCAGAGCAGCATTGCAGTTACCCCGCCATCTTGTCCTGGGGCGATAGAGTTTCCGATTACATCTTGAGCCCCATGCGCTGGACGACTGCCTTCTGCTCGTCGTTGATCTGCTTAGAGAACTTCGCGTAGTCTTCGCTGCTCTTGTAAACGTTGTCCTGGTCGAAACGCTCGAGCACCTTCTGGTAGGCCGGGTCGTCCATCGCCTTCCTGAACGCGTCGTGCAGAATCTTCACGGTTTTCGGGTCCATGCCTTTCGGGCCAGCGAGGCCGTACGGCGAATTTGAAACGATGCCGTAGCCGAGATCCTTCAACGTCGGCGCGTTCGGCCAGCGCCGCGTGCGGTTTTCGCCCCACGTGCAGAGCAGCCGCAACTGTCCCGCGTCGACCATTTCGCCCCAGGTCGTCGAATCAGCCATTGCAGTCACGTGCCCGCCGCGCAACGCGACAAGCGCGTCCGCCGCGCCCTTGTACGGAACCTGCAGCCACTGGATGCCTTCGCGCTGTGCGATTTCTTCCATCGTGATATGCAGGCTCGTGCCGTGCCCCGGCGTCGAGTAGGTAACTTTGCCGGGATTCGCTTTCGCGTACGAGATGAATTCCTGCCACGTCTTCCACGGCGAGTCAGCGCGCACCGCGACGCCGAACGTGTAGCCCGAGACGTGAATGATCCAGGTGAAATCGGTCAGCGGATCGAAGCTGGCTTTTGTCATGTACGGGATGCGGAACACCGTGATCGGCATCTGCGAAATGACATAGCCGTCAGGCCTGGTACTGGCCATGAATGCCGGCCCGAGCGTGCCGGCGGCGCCGACGCGGTTGTCAATAATGACGCGCTGGCCGAGCTGCTTCGCCGCGGCGTCCGCGAGCGCGCGCATCGCGACGTCGGTCGCGCCTCCCGCGCTGTAGGGCACGATCAGCGTGACCGGTTTTTCAGGGAAATTCTGCGCCGCAAGCGGCAGGAAACCGAATGCCATCAACAGCGTTGCTACTATCAACATCAGATGCCGGTTCATCACACGCCTCCTGTTCGGGTTGGTCTGACTTGTCGCACCATATCTGCGTTTATCCGCGTTCATGCCGTTACAACCATCACAAGGCCGCCACCACGCAATTTGATTCTCCGCACCTGACATATCGATCGGCTCCGGGAAGCACAGGTTGTAACGGCATTCATCCGCGGTTCCGCTTGCGCTCTTCTTCGCGCAGCCGCAGCACGCGGCGCTGCACCTTGCCGGTGGTCGTCATCGGCAGCGCGTCGAGGAATTCGATTTCTTTCGGATACTCGTACGGCGCGAGCTTGCCGCGCACGTGTTCCTGGATTTCGACTTCGAGGTCTTTCGACGGCGTCACGCCCGCCGTCAGCACGATGAACGCCTTGACGATATTGCCGCGCTCGGCATCAGGACTTGGTACCACCGCCGCATTGGCGACCGCCGCGTGCTTGACGAGGCAGTTCTCGATTTCCGACGGGCCGATGCGGTAACCCGCGCTCTTGAACATGTCATCGGCGCGCCCCTGGTACCAGAAATAGCCGTCGGCATCGACTTTCGCGAGGTCGCCGGTGCGGCACCAGTCGCCGCTGTATTTGTTCTTCGTCGCGGCGGGATTTTTCCAGTACTCGAGAAAAAACACCGCGTCCTTCTCGCCGTCGCGCCACCAGCGGTTGACCGACACGTCGCCGGACTCGCCCGGTGGCAGCTCCCTGCCGTCGTCGTCGAGCACCGCGACGCGGTGGCCCGGATAAGGCCGTCCCATCGAGCCGGGTTTGGCCGGCCATAGCGTGTGCGAATTGCCGACGATGTAATTGATCTCGGTCTGGCCGAACATCTCGTTGATGGTGACGCCGAGCGCGCCGCGGCTCCACGCGAACACAGTTTCGCCGACCGCCTCGCCCGCGCTCATGATGCTGCGGAGCGCGAGATCGTATTTCTCGCGCGGCCTCGCGACCGACTTCATCATCATCTTGAGCGCGGTCGGGAACAGGAACGAGTTGGTCACCGCGTATTTCTGCATCAGGTAAAACGCTTTCTCCGGATCGAAGCGCCCGCGGTAGCCGAGAATCGGGTAGCCGTAATAGAGCGTCGGCAGCAGCGCATCCATCAAACCGCCGGTCCACGCCCAGTCGGCCGGCGACCAGAAGAGATCGCCCTCGCGCGGAAACAAATCCTGCGAATGCTGGAAGCCGGGCAGATTGCCGAGCAGCACGCGCTGCGGCTTCAACGCGCCTTTGGGCGGCCCGGTGGTGCCGCTGGTATAGATCAGCAGCGCCGGGTCTTCGGCCGCGGTGTCGACGTGGTTGAAATGGCGCGACGCTTTTTCGAGCAGCTTGTCCCACGCGTGCACCCTGGACTCGCGTGCGCCGCCGACGCCGATCACGTGCTTGAGCAGCGGCAGCTTGTCGCGGATCGGCACCAGGTTCGGCAGTGACGCTTCATCGACCAGCGCGGCGACGGTCTCGCTGTTGCTGATACGGTATTCGAGCGCGTCGGGGCCGAACAGGATCGAGAGCGGCATCGCGACCGCGCCCATCTGGTAGCACGCGACGTGCGCGATCGCGGTTTCGGGGCGCTGCGGCAGTATGATCGCGACGCGGTCGCCGCGCTTGACGCCAAGCGCGGCGAGCGCGTTGGACAGGCGGTTCGCCTGTTGCTGCAAGTCCCAGTAGGTCCAGGCGGAGGTCGCGCCGGCATCGTCTTCGTAATAGAGCGCAAAGCGGTGCCGCTCGCGCGCCCAGCGCCCGCAGCATGCCCACGCCATGTTGAAACGCGGCGGCACCTGCCAGTGAAAAGCGTCGCAGATTTCGGAGTAGCGATCCTGGGACAACAAGGTCTCCTCCGCCCGGCGATATCGTTTTTAGGCGCGGGCATCGATTAGAATACTGCTCCCGTCGCATTACTACAAATCAGGGATTCTCTGGATGATTAACGCAGCCATCGTCGGCCTCGGCCGCTGGGGACGGAACCTCGTCGACAGCATCCAAAACAAGAGCGACAAGATCCGCATCGTCGCCGGCGTCACGCGCACCGTCGAAAAAGCCGCCGATTACGCGAAACAGCAGGGCTTCCTGCTCCACGATATCTACGGCAAAGTCCTTGTCAGCCCCAGAGTCGACGCCGTAATTCTGGCGACGCCTCACTCGCAGCACGCCGGACAGATCATCGCGGCGGCCAAGTCCGGCAAGCACGTGTTCACCGAGAAACCGTTTGCGCTGACCCGGCAGGACGCCGAAGCGTGCGTGCAAACCTGCGCGAGCTACCAGGTGACGCTCGCGGTCGGCTTCAACTGGCGCTTCCAGCCCGCGCTGCAGGAAATCAGGAAAATGCTCGATGACGGGCGCCTGGGCAAGCTGCTCCATATCGAAGGAAACTTTTGCGGGCCGAGCGTCTATCGCCACCCCGCCGATCACTGGCGACTCAGCCGCGAGGAAGGCCCCGCCGGCGGCATGACCGGCCGCGGCGTGCATATCGTCGATGCGATGTTGTACTTGGCGGGCCACGTCGATACGGTGCACGCGCAAAGCTGCCGCCGCGTGCTCGATTACGGGATCGACGACACGACTTCGATGCTGTTCCGCTTCCAGAACGGCGCGACCGGCTACCTCGGAACGCAGGTTGCGACCGCCGAAACCTGGCGCATGCAGGTCTTCGGCTCCAAAGGCTGGGCCGAGGTCGGCGACGTCGAGCACCTGACGACGTGGCAGATGCGCGCGTGCTTCATCGATCCCGCGGACCCCGGCGCGCATCAACGGCCCCGGACGATCACTTTCCCGCAGCTCAGCACCGAGCGCGCCGAGCTCGAGCATTTCTCCGATGCGATCGCGGCCAGACGCCCGCTCGCAATCGCCGGCGGCGACGAAGTGCACGGCGTGGCGGTGCTCGAAGCAATACTGGAGTCGGTAAGAAACAACGCGACGGCCAAAATCAAATAGCAAGCTCTTGCCACAGAAATTACAGAGGGAAAAATCGGAAATCGGGATTCAGAACGCCGTCCTGGGCGCCGCCAGGCGCTGCTTATTTTGGACTCGAGCTGACAATACCGTCGTGCAGGACCTCGAGGGCATGGCGCGCAATGATGAGCTCCTCATCCATGGGTATCACCCACGCCGAGACCGGGCTTTGCGGCGCGCTGATCCTCGGCCCATGCCGCAGATTGGCGGCTTCATCCAGGGTAATGCCGAGCCAGCCGGCCTCGCGGCATACGGCGGCCCTGACTGACGCCGCGTGCTCGCCGATGCCGCCGGTGAACACCAGTGCGTCGAGCCCCTGCAGGGCCGCGGCCAGCGACCCCAGTTCACGCCCGACCCGGTAGACGAAAAATTCTATCGCTTGCGCCGCCTCGGGGCTGGAGCTTTGCAACAGTTCCCGCAAGTCGCTGCTGACGCCGGAAACGCCGAGCAGGCCGGATTGATGGTAGAGAAGCCGCGCGATCTCATCGAGATTCATGCCCCGGTCCCGCATGAGGTAAAAAATCGCGCCGGGGTCGAGCGTCCCGCAGCGTGTGCCCATCGGCAGGCTCTCGAGGGCGGAAAAGTCCGCGGTATTCGCCATGTGCTTGCGCTGCTTCATGGCGCACATGCTGGATTCGTTTCCCAGGTGGGCGACAACGATCCGCCCTTCTGCGCGACCCTCAAGCAACGCGGGCAACGCATGCGCAATATATTCGTAGGAAAGCCCATGAAAGCCATAGCCCTCCAATCCCGCATCCAGGATTTCCCTGGGCAATGGAACGGCGTGTGCCACGCGCGGGCCCGTGCGGTAAAACGCGCTGTCGAAACACGCAACCTGCGGCAACCCTGGCGTTGCGCTCTCCAGCGCCCGGATAGCGTCCAGGCATTGCGCCAGACTTGGCGGATCAAGCGGCATCAACTTCTCAAGCGCGGCGATCAACCTGTCATCCACCCGCGTAGACGCCGCAAATCCTTGCCCCCCGTGCACGACCCGATGGCCCGCTCCGACAAGGTCGAGGCCGCGGGTGTGTTCAGCGAGCCAGGCTACCGCCCGTGACAGCATCTCGCGCGTGACCGACTCGCGCTGAGGGCCGGGTTCGATTGCCGCGTCGGTGATTGGCCGGCCGTCGCCATCCGTGACGACAAAATGCAGCTTGCCGAAACAATAATCGACGAGTCCCCGATAAAGCAGCCTGGAAAGCGTTGCGTTCCCGGCAACCGCGAACACGGCAAATTTAATGTTGGATGACCCGGCGTTAAACGCAAGGATGGCACGTGACATGAAACGCTCTTTCGTTTATTGCCCGCACTCGCTGAAGATGAGACGTTCCAACAGTGAAATCGCAAGCGTATTAATCCCCGTTTCAACAGTTGGCAGGAATGCTACGTGTAAGCACACTCGCTTCGGTTCGGGACCAGCGGTTCTGCCGCATTTTGCCTTGATATGGAAGCCTTTGCGGGATCTTGCGGGCGCTGAACGATCAAGGAACCGCCCGCGTCGAAGGTGGCGGCCATGGCTGAGGCGGCACATACAACTTCACCGACGGGCACGCGAGTTGGTGTGACGATTCGTCCAGATAGATTACAGCATGCCGGCGCAAAGTTCCAGGCTGTCTGCATGGGTAGCGGCGTGTCCTGCCTTCACCCGCCGGCCACAACTGCGTATCGCTCGAACGCGTTCTTTGCCAGATCATTGCCAATAGTCGTAACATTCATGCCGGACGCCCGCGGTCAAGCGGTCAAATCAACGCTTCCACTTTGCTACATCGATGCCGTTACGGGTCGGAGCGTGCATTCCATTAATCAGAGGTTCATCACGCGCCCTTGCGCAGACACAAGTCGGCGAAGTCACCGGGCAGACGATCGTTGCCGGCGGCGGCTTCGTCACGGGTTGACGCGAGCGCCATACGAAAGGAAAACACCATGACTGAAGGCACCGAAAAGATCGAAATCCATCGTGGGCTCAAAGGAGTGTACTTCGACCGCTCGCGCGTCTGCTACATCGACGGGCGCGCAGGCGAACTGCTTTACCGCGGCTACTCGATCCACGACCTCGCGCAACGCTCGACCTTCGAGGAGACCTGCTATCTGCTCCTCAAGGGCGAGTTGCCGACGCGCGCCCAGCTCGAGGCGTTCGACGCCGAGTTGAAGGCGGCGCGCACGCTGCCGGCGGCGGCCTATGACATCATCCGCGCGGTAGATAACGCGCACCCGATGGATGTGCTGCGCACGGCCGTGTCGGCGCTCGCCGCCTTCGACCCGGAGACCGCGGACAAATCGCCCGCGGCCACGCTGCGCAAGGGCGTGCGGCTCACCTCGCAAGTGCCGATGATCGTCGCGGCGCACGAGCACATCCGCAACGGCCGCCAGCCGGTCGCGCCTGACCCGCGTTTGGGGCATGCCGCCAATTTCCTTTACATGCTGAAGGGCAAGGCGCCGAGCGCCGACGCGGCGCGGCTGATGGATACCGACATGATCCTGCACGCCGAGCACGGTGCGAACGCCTCGTCGTTCACCGCGCGCGTGGTCGCCGGCACTGATGCCAACCTGCACGCGGCGGTCACTGCGGCGATCGCCGCGCTCTCCGGCCCGGCCCACGGCGGCGCAGCGGAGAACGTGATGCGCATGGCGCAGGAGATCGGCGATGCCGCAAAAGCAGCCGATTACGTGAAGCGCAAACGCGCCAACAAGGAAGCGGTGATGGGCTTCGGCCACCGCGTCTACCGCGCCGAGGACCCGCGCGCGCGCCACATGCGCGCCGGCGTCGAGAAGCTCTCCCGCGAAATGGGCCAGCCGCAGTGGTACCAGATTCTCGCGGCAGTGGTCGAGGCGATGAAGCCCTACGCGCGCCACGGCGTGAACGTGAACGTGGATTTCTACGCCGGGGTCGTCTACTTCCTCAACGGCATCGCCGAGGACCTGTTCGTGCCGATCTTCGCCGTCGGCCGCGTGCCCGGCTGGACGGTGCAGGTTCTCGAGCAGATGGAGGACAACATCCTCATCCGGCCGCTCACGCTCTACACCGGCCCCGAGCCGCGTGACTACGTGCCGGTCGAAAAACGCTGAGCTTACGACTGGGCGAGAACAATCGCCGCGGTGGCGACGATGTCCTCAACGCTCGCGCCGCGCGACAGGTCGCTCAGCGGGCGCGCGAAGCCCTGCAGCACCGGCCCGATAGCTTGCGCACCGCCCAGGTATTGGCTGAGCTTGTAGGCGATGTTGCCGGCATCCAGGTCGGGAAAGACGAGCACGTTCGCCCTTCCCGCCACCGCCCCGGCTTCCCGCAGCTTCTTCGCCGCAATTGCGGGAATCAGCGCCGCATCCGCCTGCAGCTCGCCGTCGATCGCGAGCGAGGGCGCCCGGCGCCGCGCAATTTCGAGCGCACGGACAACCTTGTCTACGTGCGCGTGCTTCGCGCTACCTTTCGTGGAGAACGAGAGCAGCGCGACGCGCGGCTCCTCGCGCAGCAGCCGGCGGCAGCTGTCCGCCGACGCGAGCGCGATGTCGGCCAGCTGCTCGGAAGTCGGATCGGCATTCACCGCGCAATCCGCGTAGACGAGGGTCCGGTCCGGAAAGACCATGAGAAAGAAGCTCGAAGGCGTCTCGATACCCGGCGCAAGGCCGATCGTCATCATCCCCGCCTCGATCACGCGCGCGGTCGTGCTCGCGACGCCGGCCACCATGGCATCCGCGTCGCCCGCCTTCACCATCAGGCCGGCATGAAACAGCGGCTTCGCGGCGAGGCGGCGCGCCACCTTCAGGTTGGAGTCCGGACGGCCCTGAAGGTATAACGCGGCATAAGCGTCGAGCCGGCCGCTCGACTCCGGGTTTTCCAGCAGGATAGCCTCGGCAAGGTGCTCGTCGCGCAGGCGCCGCGCCGCGGCGACGATCCGCGCGTCCGCCCCCTCGGGGAACACGACGCGCATGCCGCGGCCGCGGATCTGCGCGAAACAGGTTTCGAGAACGTTCATTGCAAGCGCTTTGTCAACCTGGCGTCGATAGAGGTAAGACCGGCAGATGATTTCCCGGTGTGTGTTGCCACGCGATTGATTATACCGTGCGGCCGTGAGCAGACTGTCCGCCGATTCGCTATCATTCGTCGTATATCCTCCCGGCCGTCCCCGAGAAAAACCATGCCCGAACATCTCGTCCAGAACTGGATCGTGCGCAAGCCGCTTGCACGCACGCGCGGCGGCATCGTCGCCACCCAGAACAGGGTCGCCGGCGCGGCCGGCGTACGCATCCTCGACGCGGGCGGCAACGCCGTCGACGCCGCCGTCGCCACCGGCCTTGCGCTCGCCGCCGTCGAACCGTGGAACTGCGGTCTCGGCGGCATCGGCTTCATGCTCGTGTATCTCGCGCGCGAGCAGAAAGTTCAGGTCGTTGATTTCGGCCCGGTCTCGCCGCGCAGGCTCGATCCCGCCGACTTCCCGCTGACCGGCGGCTACACCACCGACCTCTTCACGTGGCCCACCGTCAAGGATGACCGCAACGTGCACGGCCCCAATTCGATCGCAGTGCCCGGTCATGTCGATGGGCTCGCGCTCGCGCTCAAGCAGTTCGGCACCAAATCGTTTGCCGACGTCATCGCCCCCGCGATCGAGCTTGCCGACCAGGGCATCGCGGTCGACTGGTTTCTCACGCTCAAGGTCGCGACCATGGCGCAGGAGCTTGCGCGCTATCCGAGCACGCGCAATGCGTGGCTGCCGGGCGGATTTCCGCCGCTGACACCGCCGGGCACGCCGCTGGGGCGCCTCAAGCTCAAGGGACTCGCCGACACGCTGCGCAAGCTGCAGCGCAACGGTGCGCGCGACTTGTACGAAGGCGAAATCGCCGGCGCGATCGTGCAAGACATCGCGAAACTCGGCGGCATCATCGACGCGCACGATCTGAAAAATTACCATGCCCGCCTCGCCGCGCCGCTCGAAATCGATTACCGCGGCGCGCGCATCGCGGTTGCCGGGGGCCTCACCGCCGGACCGACTTTCACGCGCGTGCTCGACGCACTCAAGGACCGGAAATTTCCTGAAGGCAAACCGGGAGCGGCGGCATTCGTCGCCTATGCGCAGGCGCTGCGCGCAGCCTATGCCGAACGACTGCAGATGATGGGCGAGACCGAAGGCGGCAAGGAACCCGGCTGTACGACGCACTTCAATGTGATCGACGGCGCAGGCAACATGGTCGCCGTCACGCAGACGCTGCTCTCGGTGTTCGGCAGCCGCCTGGTGCTGCCTTCGACCGGCATCCTGATGAACAACGGCATCATGTGGTTCGATCCGCGCCCGGGTTCGCCGAATCACCTCGCGCCGGGCAAACGGCCGCTCACCAACATGTGCCCGGTCATCGTGCGGCGCGGCGATCATGGCTGGTTCGCGATCGGCGCTTCGGGCGGCCGCAGGATCATGCCCGCGGTGATACAAATCGCGTCGTTCCTGATCGACCACGGCATGACGCTCGAAGACGCCTTCCATCAGCCGCGCATCGACGCAAGCGGCGGCGAAGCGGTCGGCGTCGACCCTCGCCACCCTGCCGACGTGCAGCAGGCGCTCGCAGCCAAATTCCCGGTGGATCTCACCGAACTCGTCGTCTATCCGACCAACTTCGCGTGCCCGAGCGCGGTGCTACGCGATCCCGCGACCGGCGAGCACCAGGGCATCACCGACGTGCTCTCGCCGTGGTCAGGTGCAGTCGCGCAGGCTTGAGCGCGCATTGCTGCGTCGTATTGAGAGAGCTACTGCTCGCGTGCGCGAGCGCGCGCCGCAGAACCTGCGGCAGAATTGTCAGCGACGCCGGCGAGAAGATCGATTAAGGGTGGTGAGTTATGGGATCCCCCATCGGATCCCCCTTCTCACACACTTCACTCATAACTCATCACCCGTTTCAGAACCGGTCCGGACGAAACGGCGTGATATCGATGTTCGGCTGACGGCCCGCTACGTCTGGATTCCGGAAATGGCGGCAACCGGCCATGAGCGGTTGCTCGTGATGGAACAAACGGCCGTGGTTAACGGACCATTTAATCCGTTGGCGAGCGGCGGCGGCAAAGCCGGGCCC
The DNA here is from genome assembly GCA_041483135.1 of Gammaproteobacteria bacterium. Taxonomy (GTDB): domain Bacteria; phylum Pseudomonadota; class Gammaproteobacteria; order Burkholderiales; family SG8-41; genus PALSA-1004. The sequence goes on from JBGPFE010000030.1 coordinate 12,062, forward strand.
GCGCGTGGCGGATGCCTGCCCACACCAGCGCCAGCGCAAGCGGGACACCCCAGAATATCACGGGATCGTAAAAGTAATCGGAAAACCACTCGACCATACAGCGCGCTCACGCCGTCGGCTGGCGCCAGGGCCGCGGGAAAAACGCGCCGACCCGCGTCTGGTAGCGCCTGTAGTCCTCCCCGAAGATTCTGACCAGGCGCCGCTCTTCGTAGTAGCCCCCGATCAGCATGTAGGCCGCGTACATGACGGTGTAGATCAGGTTGTTAACGGAAGGTCCGCTCGTGAGCAGGAAAAACAGCCCTCCCACCATCATCGGGTGGCGCACCCACCCGTAGACGCCCTTCACCACCAGCCGATGCGTCCCGAAGAGTTCCACGGTCGCGGACCGGACCGGCATTCCAAGCAGCGCGAGGAGACCTCGCCGAGCCTGCTTCAAGCCCAGGAACTCCGGATAATCGCTCTGTATAAACGCGACGTAGAGGAAGGCGATGGACCCGAGGTGGAGTACGGTGATCGCTTGCCAGAGCCAGTCGGGATAGGCGACGAGCCAGACATCGTTTCCGGGATGCCGGGCCCAGTGCAGCGCCGCCACGCCGTAATAGAGCGCCACGAAGCTCAGGGCGCAATAGACTATGCGCCAGAAGTGCTCGACGAAAAACGGGCTCGTCCACCGCGCGAGCGCATTCTTGAATGGCTCCCGCGCTCCGATCGAGTGGAGGAACGCGAACAGGCCGAACGCGACGAGCGAGGGCCCGTAGTCTCCAAGCGGCGAGACCACGGTCACTGGCGGCACGGCGGAGCGAGGGACCCGTCTCAGCTTTTCTTCGGCGCCGGCTGGTACGCCTCGAGGGCCTTCTTCAGATCCTCGTACTCCTCGCACCCCCGTGGACAAATGCTCTGGAGCTTCGCGAGCCGCTCCCGCGCCTTTTGCGGCTCTCCGGTCATGAGATACAGCTCGCCCAGATACTCGTTGGCTCCGCGATGGTCCGGGTTGATCGCCAGCGCTTTCTGATACGCGGCCAGGGATTGGTCGAACTGTTTCAGCTTGCGGTGACTGAAGCCGACGTAGTTCCAGGCGTCCGCGTTGCGCGGCTCGGCTTGAACGACCTTCTGAAGCAGGGCCAAGGCGCGTTGATAGTCACCTGCCTGCACGGCTTTCACTCCGAGTTCGTAGTCGCTTGGTTGGGCCGAAGGGCGGGATGTGCTGCTCGAGCCCGCCGCCATGGCGTGAGAGACGAGTGCCAGAGTCAAGGCGATAGCTAAACAAAGCTTGCTGGTCATGGGGTTTCCTCCTTTGATCGTTTATCCAGCCTCCGTCATGGCGGGATCCGGCCGACGGTGACCCGACAAAATCTACAGTGGGAGATTGTCTGTGTCAATGCGCGCTGAGAGTGCCTCAGTTGAAATCAGCGGGACGACGCGGGATAAAGCAGGAAGAACCGGGGATAGCTTCGCCCGGAGGGTGTGTATAGGAGTGTAAGAAGTTCTGTGTAACGGGCCGACACTGACAGCATTCCTGCGTTCAACCTAGAACCGGTCGGGGCGAAACGGCGTGATATCGATGTTCGGCTTACGGCCCGCGACGAGGTCCGCGATGATACGGCCGGTCGGCGCGCTGCCGACCAGCCCGATGTGGCCGTGGCCGAATGCGTAGTACGCGTTGGCGTGTTTCGTTGCGCGTCCAATTACCGGTCTTGAATCCGGCATCGACGGGCGGCGTCCCATCCAGCGCGTCGAGTCCGCTTCGCGCACCTGCGGAAACATTTTCTTCATGTGCGCGGCGAGCACGTCGGCGCGGCCGTAATCCGGCGCGGCCTCGATCCCCGCGAATTCGGTCTGGCCGGCGATGCGCGTTCCCATCTCCATCGGCGTAACGAAGAATTTGTTTTGCGCCGAGCACACCGGCATCGGCAATTCCAGCCCCGGGTCTGAAAACGTGACGTGGTAGCCGCGCTCGGCTTCGAGCGGCACCGGGTCGCCGAGCTTCGCGCTCCACTCGCCTGAATACACGCCGGCGCAGATCACCAGCGTCTCGACCGGCAGCTTTCCCGCATCGGTGACGAGCGCCTGCGGGCCGCGCTCGCCGATTTCGATATCGAGCACCTTGCGCTGCAGGATGATGCCGCCGTCGCGCTGGAATTGCTGCGCGAGCGTTTTGGTGAGGCGCTCGGGGTTGGCGACGAAGCCCTGCTCCGGCAGATGCATGCCGCGCGGAAACCTGCGGCCGAGCGCCGGCACCAGCTTCTCGATGCCGGCCGCGTCGATTTCGTCGCAGGTCACGCCGCGGTCACGTCTCAACTTCCACGCATACGCATCGCCACGGCAGGCTTCGTCGCTGTCGTATACCACCACGTAGCCGGTCTGGCGGATAAGGTCGCCGCATCCCGCGTGCTTTGCAAGCGGCAGATGCGCGACGAACGTCTGGCTCAGGAGCGCGCTCAACGCATCGGCCGTCGCTTCGATCTGCGCGCGCGCCGTGCTGTTGATGAATCGCCACAGCCACGGCAGCGCCCGCGGATAATATGACCAGCGCACCTTCAGCGGCCCGAGCGGATCCATGAGATAGCCCGGCACCTTGCCGAGGATGCCCGGCATCGCGATCGGCACGCACGAGCCGGGGCTGAGGATGCCGGCGTTGCCGAACGAGCAGTATTCGCCCGGCGGACTCATATCGACGACCGTCACGTCGTGGCCATCGCGCTTCAGATAGCTCGCGGTGGCGATGCCGACGATGCCGGCGCCGATTATCGTGATGTTTTTCGCCATGATGTAAAAAGCGTGATTAAGTGATTCGGTAATTGGGTGATCGAGTGCTCAATCGCTGAATCACTCAATTACTTAATCGCTCATTGCTTTCCAAGCAAGTCCTGATTGGCTTCGCCGAGCGCGGGATAGCCGGCGCTCTCGGGCTGCGCGCGGAATTGCGGCGCGACCGGCACCGGCAATGCGGTGATCTGCTTGCCGTCGGCGGCAAGTTTCGCCGCGAACACGCCGCGTCCGATGAAATGCGGGTCGCGCAGCGCCTCTTCGACCGAGCCCATGATGCAGCAGCACAAATCCTTCCCGGCAAACAACGCGCGCCATTCTTCCGCGGTTTTCGCGGCGATTTTTTCCGCGACCGCGCGCTTGCTCCCCGCCGGGTCGCGGCGGTCGTCCTGGAACTCGAGGGGAAGCCCGATCAGCGCGCAGAAATTTTCCCAGAACTTCTGCTCGAGCGGCGCCGCCGCGACGTACTTGCCGTCCCTGGTCCGGTAAATGTAGAACCGCGGCGAGCCGCCGGTGACGAGCTCGCCGCCCGGCTTCGGCCACTGACCCGCGACGAGACCGTTGCCGATCGCCCAGTACATGAACGCGAACAGGTTGTCGGCCATCGCGATATCGAGCTTGCAGCCTTTGCCGGTACGCTCGCGGTCGCGCAGCGCGAGCAGGATGTTGATCACAGCCGGGTAAGTGCCGCCGCCGACATCGGCGATCAGCGCGGGCGGCAGCACCGGCGCGCCATCGGCGCCCGCTGCGAGCGCGAGCAGACCGGCCTCGGCGATGTAGTTGAGATCGTGCGCAGCGACGTCGGCACGCGGGCCGCTCTGCCCGTAACCGGTGATCGCGCAATAGATGATGCGCGGATTTATTTTTGCGAGTGCGTCGTAGCCCAACCCGAGCCGGTCCATCACGCCGGGGCGGAACTGCTCGACCACCACGTCAGCCGATTCGATCAGAGGCGTGAGTTTTTCGACCGCACTTTTGTCCTTGAGATCGATCGCAATCGAGCGCTTGCCGCGGTTCAGGAGCGCGAAGTTGACGCCGTCGGTGCCGAATTTCGGCGCATACGAGCGCATCTCATCGCCGCGCCCCGGACGCTCGATCTTGATCACTTCGGCGCCGGCTTCCGCGAGCAGCAGCGTCGCGAGCGGCCCCGGCAGGAGCGTGCTGAAATCGAGCACGCGCACGCCGGTCAGCGGTCCGTATTTCATTTTTTCTTCGCGGCCGAACGTTGTTTCGCAACGCGCGCGCGGCGCGCGGGCGCGTAAGCGGGGTCGCCGTTCGCTTCGAACAGCGCCTGCGTGACATCGAAGTGGCGTGCAAGCCCGGTGCGTTCGAGCAGCGCGATCGGGCCTTCCGGATAGCCGAGTCCAAGTCTGAGCGTCGTATCCATATCGTCGGCGGTCGCGAGCCCCTCGTCGAGCCGGCGCAGCGCGGCGTTGTAGTATGGGCGCACGAGGCGGTCGATGATGCGGCCGGCAAAATCGCCGCACACCGCGACCTGCAGCCCTGCCGCCTCTAAAATCTGCTTTGCCGCGGCGACCGCCGCTTCGCTGGTGCGCGGTTGCCTCACCAGTTCTACGAGGTTCGTCGGCTCGCTGTCGCCGAGCTGGAATCGCGCGAAACCGAGTACGTTCGAGCCTTCCTCGCCGCGCGCTTCGCCGGTATAAACGCCGAGACACTCGGTACCGAGCTCGAGCAGCACCGCGGTCCTGTTTCTCCATTGCGCCAGCGAGGCCGCGCGCTTGCGCACGTTAGCGCCGATCACGATGACGACCGTGGCATCCTTCGCTTTTCTTGCCGCGCCGCTCAACAGCGCATGCTTGGCGGGAAAAGAGCGGCTGCGTCCGGTATCGATGACGTGATATTCCATCGCTCAGCCCCCGAACATCGCGTTGCCGGCGTACTTGAAGAAGCCCTGGCCGGTCTTGCGGCCGAGGTGGCCAGCGGCGATCATGCGCTTGACCAGCGTCGGCACCGCCGCGCGCGGATCGCGCGTCGAGGCGTAGAGGGCCTCGGCGACGAGCAAATGCGTATCCAGTCCGACGAGATCGAGCAGCTCGAGCGGCCCCATCGGATAACCGAGACCGGCCTTGATCGCGCGGTCGATGTCGGCGGGCGCCGCGACGCCGGCTTCGACCAGCCGGATCGCGTCGTTATTGAACGGCACCAGGAAGTAATTGAGAATGAACCCGGGGTTGTCGCGGGTCTTGACCGGCGTCTGCCCCATCGCCCGGCAGAAGTCCCACGCCATCCGGAAAGACTCGTCGCTGGTCCTGATCCCCGGCGACATCTCGACCAGTTTCATCAGCTGCGCGGGCAGGCAGAAGTGCATGCCGACGAAGCGGTCGTCGCGCCCCGAGCCGGCCGCGATTTCGGTGATCGAGAGCGTCGAAGTATTGGATGCGAACAACGTTTTCTGCGGGCAAACCTTGTCGAGCTCGCCGAACACCTCGTGCTTGACCTTGAGATTTTCGAACACGGCCTCGATCACGATGTCGCACGTGGCCAGGTCGCTGATGTTCGTCGTGGCGGTCAGGCCGCCCATGATCTTGTCGACCTGCGATTGCGTCAGCTTCTTGCGCTCGACCGATTTGGCGAAGAAACCGGCGGTCTGCTTGCGCGCGCGGTCGAGCGCGTCCTGGCGCGCGTCGTAGATGATCGTCCCGAAGCCGGCGCGCGCGGCGACGATCGCGATGCCCGCGCCCATCGTGCCGCTGCCGGCGACACCTACGGTCTTGATCGCTGCGCTCATCGGCGACCTCGGCAGTGAAGGGTGAAAAGTGAATGAGTGAACACCCCCACCCTGGCCCTCCCCCTGACAGGAGGAGGGGATACAAAAAGATTCCTTTCACCCTTCACGCATTCACTCCTTCACTCGTTCACTTCTTCACAAAGCTTCTGCCGATCAGCTGACGGTGGATCTGGTTCGTGCCTTCCCAGATCTGGGTGATTTTCGCATCGCGCATCAGACGCTCGACTCGGTAGTCCTTGCAATAGCCGTAGCCGCCGTAGAGTTGCACCGCGTCGGTGGTAATGCGCATCGCGAGGTCGGAGGCCCGCATCTTCAGCATCGATGCTTCGATGCCGAATTCAGCGGCGCCACCGTCGACCATGCGCGCAACATGCCACAGCCACGCTTCGCACATCGCGAGGTCGGTCGCCATGTCGGCGAGCATGAACTGGATGCCCTGGAACTCGACGATTTTGCGCCCGGACTGCTTGCGCTCGTTGATGTAGCCTACCGCATCCTCGAATGCAGCGCGCGCGATGCCGAGCGCGTGCGCGGCGACGCTGGGACGCGACCGGTTGAGCGACGCGAGCAATATTTTCAGGCCGTCGCCCGGCTTGCCGAGCAGGTTCGCGCGCGGCACGCGGCAGTTGTCGAACGCGAGCGCCGCTGTACTCGACGCGCACAGCCCCATCTTGTCCTCTTCGCGCACGACTTTGAGTCCCGGCGTGCCCTTCTCCAGCACCAGCGCCGAGATTGCGCCCTTGCTGTCCTCGATTTCGCTCCATTTGCCGAACAGCATGTAGAGGTCAGCGTGCGCGCCGTTGGTGATGAAAGTCTTGCCGCCGTTGACCACGATGTGGTCGCCATCGGGCCTGAACTCGGTTTTCATGCCGGTTGCATCCGATCCGGCAGAGGGCTCGGTAATTGTCAGCGAAGCGAGGCCGCCCTTCAGCATGTTGGGCAGCAGCCGCTGCTTCTGTTTCTCGGTACCAAAATCGATCAGCGGCTTGACCGCGTGAAAGTTGGTCGCCCAGATCACGCCGGTCGAGGCGCAGGCCTTGGAAATCTCGCGCACGCACTCGAGGTAGGCCGCGTACGACATCTGCGCGCCGCCGTAGGCCTCGGGAATGAACATCGCGTTCAGTCCCAACGCGTTGATCGCTTTCACGTTGTCGTGCGGAAACTCCCCGCTGCGGTCGAACTCCGCGGCGCGCGGCGCGATCTTGTCGCGCGCCAGCTTGCGTACGCTTTCGAGCAGCGCCTGCTCTTCCGGCGCGAGCTTCAGCGTCGCATCGAGATGATTAAAGACGTTCATAGATCAAAAACCCTGGCCACAGAGAGCACAGAGTTCACAGAGAAAAAACCAAGATTGAAAAAACGAAGCATGGAATCTATTTTTGCCGCTGCTCTGTGTTCTCTGTGACCTCTGTGGCAAACGTCTTTGCGGTTTAATGGTTAATCCCCTGCGCGCCGTCGACGTATATCGTCTCGCCCGTCAGAAACGGAATGTCCTCGCTGAAAATCGCCGCGACGAGCCTGGCCACGTCCGCCGTGGTCCCGGTCTTGCCGGACGGAATGCGCTTTTTCAGGTACTCGGCGAGCGGGCCTTTGGTCATCGCGTCGCGGTTGAGGTCGGTCACGATGTAGCCCGGCGCGACGTCGAGCACGCGGATGCCCTTCCCCGCCCATTCGACCGCCAGACAGCGCGTGATCGCGCCGACCGCGGCTTTCGACGCGCAATAGGCAACGTTGCGCTTGACGCCGACCTTGTCGAAGAACGAGCCGATGTTGACGATGGTGCCGCCGTTTTTAACGAGATGCGGATAGGCCTCGCGGCACGCGGCGAATACCGCGGTCGCGTTGGTCGCCATCACCTTCTCGTAAGTCGCGGTCGGCAATTCGTGGCTGGGCCCGTCGAGGTGAATACCGGCGTTGTTGACGAGTCCGTTGAGTCCGCCCGCTTTCTCGACGAGCTCGGCCAGCGCCGTCTTGACGCTTGCGTCATCAAGGACGTCGCACGCGATGTTGACGAAATGCGCGCGCGGCGGAATCGCCTCGCCGCTCTCGATGCCGCGGCCCTTGCGCGTGAGGCAGCCGACCGTGAACCCGCGGCTCGCCAGCTCAAGCGCAATCGCGGCGCCGATGCCGCGGCTCGCGCCAGTGACTGCGATGACTTTAGCTTTCGCCATTGCTGCCACCTTATTGGCCACAGAGGGCACAGAGATCACAGAGGTAAAACCAGAAAAAACGACAATCGAGAAAAGTACGGGCTTTGTTCATGCCTTTTCGATTTTTGCCCGATACTTATTCGTGTTTATCTGTAGTTGCATTTTATTTTCTCTGTGTCCTCTGTGTCCTCTGTGGCAAGGCTTTAGATTCATTTGTCCTTGAACTGCGGCTTGCGCTTCGCGATGAACGCGTCCATGCCCTCAGCGGCGTCCCCGGTCTGGAACGCGAGCGTCGACAGATCGGCTTCGATCCTGAACCCTTCGCTGACCGGGTTGTCGAGCGCGCGCTTGACCGCTTCGCGCGCGAAGCCGAGCACCGGCAGGCTGTGGCCGGAAAACTCGCGCGCGAATGCGATGCCCTGCGCGACCGCATCGCCGTCGATCAGCCGGTTGACGAGCCCGATGCGGTGCGCTTCCTCCGCATCCACGGTGCGACCGGTCATGATCATCTCCAGGGCACGCGCTTCGCCGATGACGCGCGGCAGGCGCTGCGTGCCGCCGTAGCCCGGAATGAGACCGAGCTTGATCTCGGGCAGCCCCATTTTCGCGTTCTTCGTTGCGACGCGGAACGTGCACGCGAGCGCGAGCTCCAGCCCGCCCCCGAACGCATAACCGTTGACAATCGCGAGCGACGGCATGGGGAGCCTGTCGAGCTTGGCGAACGTCGCCTGCCCCATCTCCGCCCCCTGCTTCTGCGCCGTCAGCGAGCGGCCGGTCAACTCCTTGATGTCGGCGCCGGCGCAGAACGCCTTCGTCCCCGCCCCCGTAATCAACAGTGCGCGTGCATCGCTTGCGGCAACTTCATCAAACACGCGCCCAAGATCCCGGATCAGCGCGAACGACAGCGCGTTCAGCGCGTCGGGGCGGTTAAGCCGGATCAGCGCGAATTCTTCAACCCGAGTGAGTTCAATTGCCATTAGATAAAAACCTTTGGGCCACAGAGGTCACCGAGAACACAGAGAAAAGCCTCATGGTATGAATTGTAATTCCTCTGAGACCTCTGTGCTCTCTGTGACTCAAGCTTTTCGTTTTTCGTGAGATACCCAGCGCACCGGCGCGGGCCTGATCTTGCCTGCTTTCGCCATTTCGACGAGCTCGCGCTTGAGTATCTTGCCGCTCGCGGTCTGCGGGAACGCGTCCATGCAGATGAAGTATTCGGGCATGTCGTATTTCGACAATCCATGCTCGTTCAGATGCTCCAGCATGAGATCGGCGTCGACCGCGGTGCCGTCACGCACAATGATCGCGAGACATACGCGCTCGCCAAGCCGCTCGTCGGCGACCGGAAACGCGGCCGCCTTGAGCACCGCCGGATGCTTGATGGTCAGGTTCTCGATGTGCGCCGGATAGATGTTATGGCCGCCGCGGATGATGAGGTCTTTCTTGCGGCCGACGATCTGCAGGTTGCCCCTGGCGTCGAAGCGCCCGAGATCGCCGCTCATGAACCAGCCGCCGGCATTGAACGAGCTCTCGGTCGCGGCCTGGTTGTTGAAGTATCCGAGCGTCAGGAGCGCACCGCGCGTGCCGATCTCGCCGATATCACCGGGCTTGGCTTCGATGTCCGGGTTCTCCTGATTCCAGAGCCGCGTCTCGTAGCCATGGCATGCCTTGCCGCAGGTCGTGGTGATGGTCTCCACGTCATCATCGGGCAGCGTGTACTGGTGCGAGCCGTTCTCGGTCATGCCGTAGATGTTCTGCGGCTTGATGCCCATGTCGAGGAACGCTTTCGCAGTCTGTGGCGGGATAATCGAGCCCGCCATGTAGAAGATGCTCACGCAGCCGAGCTTCGTGATGCCGCGGCGCTTCATGTCGGCAAGGATGTCGATCGCGTGCGTCGGCACTCCCATCACGTAAGTCGCGCCGGTCTCGACGATCCAGTCGAGCGGCTGCTTGCCCGGCGGCAAATCGTTGACCACGACCTCGAAACCGGCGGCGAGGCTCTGCTCGATCGCAACCGTCCCGATGTGATGCGACAGCGGGCTGTGGCTGAACAATATCGTCCTGTCGTCATGCTGCCAGTCCTTGACCATCGCGCGGCCGTTGGCGAGCAGCGTGTTATCGGAATGCAGCACGCCCTTGGGCACGCCGGTGGTGCCCGAGGTGAACGCGAGATAGACGATCTTGTCGGGATTGAGATCGGGTTCCGGCAGTGCTCCGGCAGCGGCACCGGGTGGCGGGAATGCCGCGTAATCGCCGGCCGCTCCCGCGGCAGCGCGCGCATTTTCGTTATTGGGCGGCAACCGATAGATACGCTTCATCCCCGGCAACGCTTTGGCGGCGGCGAACACGTCAGCTTTGTCGGCGCCAGTGCCGTAGCCGGGCTGCGCGAACAGCACCGCGGTCTGGATGCGCCCGAGCAGCTGCACGATGTCATGGACGGTGTAGTTCTGGTGCAGCGACGGATTGCACACGTAGCCGTTGCGCGAACACGCGAGGAAGACTACCGCGCTCTCGGCGCGGTTCGGCAGCCACACCGACACACGCTGCCCGCGCTTGAGTCCCGCCGCGTGCAGCTCCGATGCGAGTGCATCGACCCACGCGAGCAGTTGCGACCAGGTAATGCGGCGTTTGCCGTCGCGCAGCGCGTACGCGTGAGCGCGCGTGCGCGCGTGGCCCACGAGCAGCGTGTACATCGTGTCCGGGCGCCAAACGCCGCTCGCGTAGTACTCGCGCGCGGTCTGCGGATCGTGCAATGTCAGTAGCGTGCTCATTTAGAACTTAAAAAGCCATTAGCCACAGAGAACACAGAGGACACAGAGATTGTAGGAGAAAACCCTTCAGCTTCCTTTCTTGGATTTCTCTGTGATCTCTGTGACCTCTGTGGCAAGGCATTTGAATTTGTCTTAATGCCCGAACTTGTCCGGATCAGGCTTGCGCCTTTCGCCGAACGCTTGGCCTAGCTCCTGCGATTCCTCGGTGTCGAGATAAAGCCGCAGCAGCAAGTCGTGCGAGACTCGCGCGAGCCCGCCGACGCCGCCGTGACGTGCTGCGAACGCAGCTTTCAATGACGCGAGCGCGAAGGCGCCGCGCGCGGCGATTTCGAGCGCCATCTTGCGCGTTTCCTCTTTCAACTTGTCGTCGGGCACCACCTTGTTGATGAGCCCGATCGCGAGCGCCTCGCGCGCGGAAAGCTTCGGATTCATGAACCACATCTCCTTCGCCTTTTTCTTGCCCACCAGGTCCTCGAGGTACCACGTGCCGTAGCCCGCGTCGAAGCTGCCCATCATGGGGCCCACCTGGCGGAACACCGCGCTTTCTTTCGCGATCGTCAGATCGCACATCACCTGCAGCACCTGGCCGCCGCCGACCGCAAAGCCGTTGACGGAGGCGATCACCGGCTTCTGCAGCCGGTCGATGCTCTCGTAGATTTCGAGCGTCGGCAGCACGCCGGCATAGAGCGTCGAGTCCTCCATGCCTTCCTTGCGTCCGCCGATGCAGAAGAACTTGTCGCCCGCGCCGGTGATCACCAGCACGCGCGTGCGCGTCTCGCGCCGCACCTCGTTGATGCAGTCGCGGATTTCGTGGCACATCCGGTGGGTGAACATGTTGCCGTCATCGGGACGATTGAGCGTCAGCCAGCCGACCGGCCCGTCTTCCTCATAAAGTATGGTTTCAAATGCCATAATGGTTTCCTTGGTAAACCAGTCTCATAAACCGAAACGCAGGCCACAGAGGACACAGAGTTCACAGAGGAAAAACAAACCGGATCGAAAGTGGAGGATTCTGCTCTTTGGCATTTCTCTGTGATCTCTGTGGCTAACGCCTTTTGGTTGTGCTTTTGACTTTATCTGCGTTCATCGGCGGTTTCATCCGGTTTTTACCCTAGATCAGCTTCTGGTCGCGCAGCCGCGCCACCGTCTGCGCATCATAGCCGAGCCAGTCGCGCAGCACCGCTCCGGTGTGCTCGCCGAGCCGCGGCGGCGGCAGGCGATAGCTTGCATTACTGCCGTCGATGCCGATGCCCAAGCCCACTTGCGGCACGCGCCGCCCGCCGGCATCCGCGGTGTAAAACAATCCGCGCGCAAGCAGCTCCGGGTCGCGCGTCAGGTCGTCGACGCTGTTGACCGGCCCTGCCGGCACCTTGGCCCCCGCAAAAAGCTTCAGCCAGTCGTCGCGCGATCTCGTTTTAAGAATTTTCTGGATGGCGGCCACGATCTCCGCGCGCGCAATGCGGCGGCCAGCGTTGCTCGCATGGCGCGCATCTTCGCCTTTCTGCGGCTGGCCGACCGCCTGCCAGAACCGTTGCCAGATCGCGTCGTTGCCGAGCCCGAGCGTGAGCGGCTTGTCCTGCGTGTCGAACGCCTGATACACCGCGATCACGCTGTCGCGCGCGCCGGTGCGGCGCGGCACTTCGCCCGAGCCGAGATATGGCACGATGCGCGGCGACATGAAGCGCGTCATGCTGTCGACCATCGCGATGTCGATCTGGTGGCCGCGTTTATTGCGCGCGCGATCGAACAGCGCCGTGACCGTTGCAAACGCGGCATCCATGCCGGCGATCAGGTCGGCCGCCGGCGTGCCGACTTTCTGCGGCGGGCTGTCGGCCTCGCCGGTCAAATCCATCACGCTCGAGTAGCCCTCGGCGATCAGGTCGTAGCATGGGAAATCCCTGCGCGCTCCGTTCAAACCGAACCCGGTCAGCGATACGAACACCAGATCGGGTTTCAGCGCCGACAGCGCCGCATAATCGATGCCGAGCTTTTTTTGCACGCGCCCGACGAGATTGACGATCACCACGTCCGCCTTGCGCACCATGTCGTGCAGCACTTTGCGCCCCGCGTCGCCGCCGTAATCGAGCGTGACGCTTTCCTTGTTGCGATTGACGGAGAGGTACCACAGCGATTCGCCGTCGTGCCACGGCGGTCCCCACGCGCGGCAGTCGTCGCCATGCCCCGGGCGCTCTAGCTTGATCACGCGCGCGCCCATGTCGCCGAGCAGCATGGTCGCATAAGGCCCCGCGATCGAGGTTGTCAGGTCGAGCACCGTGACGCCTTCGAGCAGCGCGGTTGCAGCTGCGGCAGGCGGCGGCAGATTTTCGTACGGCAGCATCATTACTTCGGCAAAGGCACCGCGGCCATTACCGTCGTGCGGACTTCTTAAGTGACGATTACGGCGTAAACGGTGAACAACGACCAGATCAGGGCGAGCGCCGAGAAAAACATCTGCACCGTGCTGCTTTTGTTGTAACCGTCGTAGATAAAATACAGCGACGCCAGGACGATGACCGGTCCAAGCGGGTAAGCCACTGCGATTTTATCGATCAGCTTGCCAAACGCAACAAGGATGTCCATAAGCAGGTTTCTCCCACGGTTGTTGAATTCAACGCTCCGGAATACTCGTTGAATGAATTATGTCTTGATGTTAAGCTTAAAACGTAATTTTCGAAAGCGAAGCTGATCTGGCCGCAGCGCGGCTCGCGCATGACATTGTGTGAGCCGATATTGGACCAAAATTACACCAAAGTGCGTTGTCAGGGATTAGGGATCAATCCATAAATTCATGATTCAGGGTGGTTAGCTCAGCGGTAGAGCACTGCTCTCACACAGCAGGGGTCGCTGGTTCGATCCCAGTACCACCCACCACTTCACATTCCCAATATCCGCCCGATTTCCGCTATGTAGCGGCCGCTCTTCAAGCCCTCGGCGACAGCGGTGTCCAGGGCATTCGCGAACACCTCCCGAATGCCGTGCAGGCCATCCCTCACCCAATGGTGCCTGCGTACCGGCGAGTTGAGCACGTTTTTCAGGGTCTCCACTTCATCCCTCAGGCGCTGAATATCGCTGGAGTCGCCGCGGACTCTCTGCAGATCCTGTTCCAGGGCCTCGATCAGTTTGGCCACTTCCTCCAGGTTTACTTCCTGCGCGCTGTTATCTTTTCCGTTAGCCACTGACAACTCTCCTTAATATTGGAATCGGATCCATGCTGATGGATCATCACAAATTTCGCTGCATCGGGATCGGAAAACCCATATCAGCCCACGGGCATGCCGCCTATTTACCCGTTTCCGGATCCGAGTCGGAAACCAGGAATTTAAGCCGGCTCGAAAGCATCTGATGCAGCGAAAGCGCCGCTTTTACGGTCAGTGCGCAGTGGACCCGTTTTCCGTCCGGAGTTTCCAGAATTACCGTCACGACCGCGTGCTTATGGTGAGCTTCGGCGACCGGCTCGACCACGACATCCACGACATGGCTGAAAACGGTCGCATCGGGTGTTGCCATCATAACCCCCCTCTTGCCGCATATGGGCCGCCGAGCCGGATGCCTCGCATGCCGGAAACGTCCGGTCATATCCTCACGGCGCCCTACAAGACTCTAAGGTAAGATTACCACCGACTCAAGGAACAAATTCAGATCCATTTCGGCTTCATCGAGCTCTGCGGACAACCTGACCATGCCGGACGAATACCAGCCATCAGTCACCCCGCCCGCCGAGCGGAACGAGCCGGCGCTGTGGTTCGCGTTCCATCGCGGCGAATTGCTGATCGCGCAGTCCGCAGACGAAGCCAGGCTGCCGCATTGCCACGACCTGTCCGAACTCGGTCTCAGTACGGTGCGCAGCCTCTATCTCGGCACCTACGGCGGCAAGCATTGCTACGTCTCCGAACTCGAACATGCGAATTCGCTGCCTGACGGCCATGAGCTGCAAGGGCTGCGCGCGGTGTTCGGTCTTGTCGACGAAACGCTCGCAGCGCTCGCCGGCCGGGCGTTCCAGATCATGGAGTGGGACCGCAATCACCAGTACTGCAGCCGCTGCGGCACGCCGACCGAGCCGCGCGCCAACGAGCGCGCGCGCGCATGCCCCAAGTGCAACTACACCATCTATCCGCCGATTTCGCCCGCGATCATGATCCTGATCACGCGCGGCCGCGAAATCCTGCTCGCGCGCAAGCCGGAGTGGGTGCCCAAGCGCTACAGCGCGCTGGCGGGATTCGTCGAGCCGGGAGAGACGCTGGAAGACACGGTACGGCGCGAGACGCGCGAGGAAGTCGGCGTCGAAATAAAAAACCTGCGCTACTTCGGCAGCCAGCCGTGGCCGTTCCCGCATTCGCTGATGATCGCGTTCACCGCCGAATACGCGGGTGGCGAGGTGCGGCCGGACGGGGTCGAGATCGCGGAAGCATGCTTTTTTGACGTCGCACAGTTACCGAAGCTGCCGCCCTCCATCAGCATTTCGCGGCGGATGATCGATGCCGTCTCGGCCAAGCTCGCGCGGGGGGAAAAAAGATAGTTTCGGGTTGCAAGTTGCGAGTTTCGAGTTACAACCCCATAGGTATGGTTGAAATATTGCGTTTAGCCTTTCAACTCGAAACCCGAAACTCGAAACTTCTTCAAACTGTTTTTAGTTTTCTCCACACAGTGGCGCCGTTACTCGCTTTGTCGATAGCGGCGAGCTGCTTCGCGTGCTCGGCCAGTTCTTCCTTGCTCGCGGGAATCACGATCAGATCGAGCTTGCCGGCAGCGAGGCGCGTCGCCGCCACTGCCTGCGGCGTCGGCTCGACTTCGATGATCAGGCTGTCCTGGCCGCGCGTCATCGCGAGGTAGGCTTCGGCCAGCAGGTTGGCGTCGAGCAGCGCGCCATGCAGCGTGCGCGTCGAGTTGTCGATCTGGTAGCGCTCGCACAGCGCATCGAGGCCGTTCTTCTTGCCCGGGTGCAGCTCGCGCGCGAGCTGCAGCGTATCCACTATGGCGGGACAGTACTCCCTGAGCGGCTTCAGATCGAGCAGATCGAGCTCGCGGTCGAGAAACCCCGTGTCGAACGGCGCGTTGTGGATGATCAATTCCGCACCGCTCACGAAATCAAGAAATTCCTTGACGATTTCTCCGAACTTCGGCTTGTCGCGCAGAAATTCCTCGGTCAATCCGTGCACCTGCAGCGCACCCTCCTCGCTCGCACGCTCGGGGTTGACGTAGCGGTGGAAATGGTTGCCGGTCAGGCGCCGGTCGACAAGCTCGACCGCTGCGAGCTCGATCACGCGGTGGCCGAGCTTGGCGTCGAGGCCGGTGGTTTCGGTGTCGAGAATAATTTGCCGCATGCTTTAACCCTTGTTGCCACAGAGGGCACAGAGTTCACAGAGGTAAAAAATCAAAAGACCGAAAGATTCATGATTTCTCTGTGCCCTCTGTGATCCCTGTGGCTTGAGTTTTTACGGTTTCAACGCCGCGGTTGGCCAGCTCGTCGGCGCGCTCGTTGCCGTCGTGACCCGCGTGGCCCTTCACCCAGATCCACTCGATCTCGTGCTCGCGCGCGAGCTCGTCGAGCTGGCGCCACAAGTCCACGTTCTTGACCGGCTTTTTGTCCGAGGTCTTCCAGCCGCGCTTTTTCCAGTCGTGGATCCAGGCCGTGATGCCCTGCTGCACGTACTGCGAGTCGGTGTGCAGCTTGATGCGGCACTTACGGTTCAGCGCCTCGAGCGCGCGGATCACCGCGGTCAGCTCCATGCGGTTATTGGTGGTATGCGCCTCGCCGCCGAAAAGCTCGCGAATGCGGCCGCCATACTTGAGCAATACGCCCCAGCCGCCGACGCCCGGATTGCCCTTGCACGCGCCGTCGGTGTAGACGTCCACGACGTTGCTCATTGGGCCTTGATCGATTCGCGCGCGGCGACCGGCTTGTCGTTGTCCTGGGTCTTCGGCACCACCGCAAGGTTGCGCCGGCGCGCAAGCTGCTCGCGCCACATCGGCATGATCACGCGCATGCCGCGCACGCGCTTCACCACGCGCAGGAAATAGACCCCGCCCGCGATCGGCCACCAGCGGTCGCCGGCCGCCTCCATGAAACGGAAACGCTGTATCCACTGGTCCTGCGCGCACGGCGGCAGGTAGCAGCCCATCCGGCCGGCGGTGATCTCGAGCTCGAGCAGCGCGAGCCAGTCCTTGAGCCGCGGCAGGTTGATGAAACGCCCGTTCCAGGGATAAGCGTCGCGCGCGCGGCTGAACGCGCGCCGCATTCCCCACAAGCTCCAGGGATTGAAGCACGCGATGACGGCATGGCCCTCGGGCATCAATACGCGTTGCACTTCCCGCAGGATCTGGTGCGGGTGTTCGCTGAATTCGAGTGCGTGCGGCAGCAACAGCAAGTCGATGCTGTTGCTCGCGATCGGCAGGTCGCGGAATTCTGCGCGCAGCCCGACCGGGCCGGATGGCGCGATGCGGCACTTGAGCGGGATGCGGCTCGCGCGCAGAAAATCGTGCTCGGGAAGCCCTAGCTGCAGCGCGTTGAAGCCGAAAACGTCGGCAACCGCGTCGTCGACGAGTTTCAGCTCGCACTCGAGCAAATAGCGCCCGAGCGGCGTGGCAAACCACTCGGCCGGCGATTGCGGCGCGGAATGCGTGGTCGTCAGCATTGACATGTGCGCAGTTTAAAACAAAGATACCGGCTGTGCACGATTCCGCCGCAGAGATCCCGCCATGAACGACACCAGCGTTTTCCCGGTCCGCGCGTTTCAGGACAATTACATCTGGGTGCTGCGCCGCGACGGCAGGGCCGCGGTGGTCGATCCGGGCGACGCGCGCCCGGTGCTCGCATACCTGCATGCCGAAAAACTGCAGCTCGACGCGATTCTAAACACCCATCACCACGCCGATCACGTCGGCGGCAATGCCGAGCTGCTGCAACACTGCAAGGTGCCGGTGTACGGTCCTTACGACGAGCGTATTCCGACAGTCAGCCAGCGGCTGCGCGAAGGCGACCGCTTTACGCTCAAGGAATTCGGCATCGAATTTTCGGTGTTCGAGATTCCGGCACATACCAGGAGCCACATCGCGTTTTTCGGCGCCGGCATGCTGTTCTGCGGCGACACGCTGTTCGCGTGCGGCTGCGGGCGGCTGTTCGAGGGCACCCCGCGGCAGATGCATGTCTCGCTCACGAAGCTCGCGGCGCTGCCCGATGCGACGCGCGTCTATTGCGGCCACGAGTACACACTGTCCAACATCCGCTTCGCCAAAGCCGCCGAAGCGGCGAACCCCGAGCTTGCCCGGTGGGAGCAGGAGGCGAACGCGCAGCGCGCCAAAGACGAGCCGACGTTGCCGTCGACCATCGGCCGGGAGAAGGCCGCCAATCCGTTCCTGCGCTGCGATCAACCCGGGGTCGTCGCGGCCGCCAGCAAGCACGCGGGCAAGCCGCTCAAGGACCCCGTCAGCGTGCTCGGCGCACTCCGCGACTGGAAAAACAGCTTTTAACGCGAAAACAGCGTGTTCCACCTTGATTATTTTAGTAATTCAGCTTGACCGACCGCTGCCGGCTTGGTTACCATCGTCGCGTTTAAACAATAAAAGACCCTCGCCGCAATGCGTCTTCCCCTGAGTATCCTGCTGCTCGCAACGGGAGCCGTCTTCCATGGCTCGTTAGCGCCAGCTGTCGCTGCCGAGCCGGTCGAGGCTGCGCCCGTCGCCGGGGAGTCCGCACTGCCGCCTGTCACACCGCGCGACTCAATCCCGGACGCCGCCGAAATCCCGAGCGTGCAAGTACCCGCCGCCGCATCCACCCAGGCGCCGCCGGTCCCGACCGTGATGGATCTCACCAAGGCGCCGACCAGCCTGTGGCCGCGCATCCGCAACGGTTTCGGCCTGCCCGACATTTCAAGCCCGTTGGTTCGCCAGCAGGAAGAGTGGTATGCGAACCGGCCGGATTACCTCAAGCGCACGGTCGAGCGCAGCAGCCGCTACCTTTATCACATCGTCGAGGAAGTCGAGAACCGCGGCATGCCGAGCGAGATCGCGCTGCTGCCGATCATCGAGAGCGCCTACAACCCGGTGGCCTATTCGCGCGCGCATGCATCGGGCATCTGGCAGTTCATCCCGTCGACCGGCAAGCTCTACGGGCTGCAGCAGAACTTCTGGTACGACGGCCGGCGCGACGTGATGGCGGCGACCAACGCTGCGCTCGATTACCTCGAGAAGCTCTACGAACAGTTTGGCAGCTGGGACCTCGCGCTCGCCGCCTACAACTGGGGGGAAAACGCGGTGTCGCGCGCAATCGCGAAAAACCAGGCCAGGGGACTGGCGACCGACTACCAGAGCCTCACCATGCCGCTCGAAACGCGCTACTACATACCCAAGCTGCAGGCGGTGAAGAACATCATCGCCAACCCGTCGCAATACGGCATCGAGCTCACCGACGTGCCGAACCAGCCCTACTTCGTCGCGGTCACCACCACCAGGCACATCGACGTCAAGCTCGCGGCCAAGCTTGCCGACGTGCCGATCGAGGAATTCGTATCGCTCAATCCCGGTTACAGCCGGCCCGTGATCCGCGCCAACAGCGAGCAGACGCTGTTGTTGCCGGCCGCCAAAGCGGACACGTTCCGCGCCAACCTCGAAAACCACGACCAGCCGCTGGTGTCGTGGCAGACCTACAAGCTGAAAGCAGGTGAAAGCATCGATCGCGTCGCGGCGCGCCATGGCATCAGCATCGCATACCTCAAGCAAGTCAACAGCATTTCACCGCGCCGCAAGGTCGGCCCCGGCGCGACCTTGCTGATACCGGCGAGCGGCAGCGCAACACCGTACCTGCCCGATTTACCGGCGCCGCCGGTTACGGTCGCCAAAGCGCACAAGAAATCCGCCAAATACGCGCATGCCGCACGCAAAGGCGGCGCGCTGAAGACCAAAGCCGTAAAGAAGCCCACTACCAAGAAGACCGCGCCCAGCGGTACGAAGAAAATCGTGCTTGCCCAGAAGTTGCCGCGCTGACCGGCGTCCCGGTTTACTTACCCAGTTTGTACAAATGGCAATGCACCGCGTGCGTTGCGCCGAGTTGCGTACGCTGCGGATAGCGCTCGCCGCACTCGGGCATCGCCTGCGGGCACCGCGGATGGAAATGACAGCCCGGCGGCGGGTTGACCGGCGACGGCAGATCGCCCTGCAAGCGGATGATCTCGCGCCGCGCCGCCGGATCGATCACCGGCACCGCCGACAGCAATGCACGCGTGTACGGATGCTTGGGGGATTTCAATATCTCATCAACGCTGCCGGCCTCGACAATGCGCCCGAGATACATCACCGCCACTTCGTGCGCGAGGAACTCGACAACCGATATGTTGTGCGTGATGAATAGATAGCTGAGCCCCATCCGGTCCTGCAGCGACTTGAGCAGATTGAGTATCTGCGCCTGCACCGAGACGTCGAGCGCGCTGGTCGGCTCGTCGCAGACGATCAGCCGCGGCTCGACCGACAGCGCGCGCGCGATTGCGATGCGCTGGCGCTGCCCGCCCGAGAATTCGTGCGGATAGCGGCTCTTCATCTCGGGCGCGAGCCCGACCTCCGCGAGCAAGTCGTCGATGCGCCGCGCGCGGTCCGCCGCCCCCGCGCCAATGCCGAGCGCCGCCATGCCCTCCTCGATGATTTCGGTGACCCGCATGCGCGGATTGAGCGACGCGTACGGGTCCTGGAAGATAATCTGCACCTGGTTGCGTTTGGCGCGCAGCTCGGCGCGCGTCAGGCGCGCCAGGTCCTCGCCGGCGAACAGCACGCGGCCGCCGGTCGGCTCGATGAGGCGCAGGATGCCCTTGCCTACGGTGGTTTTGCCGCACCCCGACTCGCCGACCAGCCCCAGCGTGCGCCCGGCGCTGATCGTGAGCGACACGCCGTCGACCGCCTTGACTTGACCGGTCACGCGCTGCAGCACGCCGCTGCGGACCGGAAAGTGGACCTTGAGATCGGTGACTTGCAACAGCGGTGCCGTTGCGGCCGAAGGATGAAGGACGAAGGATGAAGGATGAACTTGATCCGTCTTTTCCGGTTTTCCTTCCGCCTTCAGCCTTCCGCCTTCATTCTTACCGTATAAATGGCATCTCGCCCCCTGCCCCCCCTGTTCGCTCGCAACCTCGTACCAAGGCGGCACAACACTGCGGCACAGATCCCACGCATGGTCGCAACGCTCGGCGAAGCGGCAGCCGACGAATTCGCGTGTAAGCTGAGGCACGGCTCCGCGGATCACCGCCAGGGTCTCGCCGCGGCGGTGATTGCCGGGCAGCGAATCGAACAGCTTGCGCGAATACGGGTGCGCGGGGTTCCTGAAGAACTGCTCGCGCGATGCGGTTTCGACGATTTCTCCCGCGTACATCACGGCGACGCGCTGCGCCATTTCGGCGACCACCGCGAGGTCGTGCGTAATCAGCAATACCGACATGCCGGCCTTCTTCTGCAGCTCGCGCAACAGATCGAGGATCTGCGCCTGGATCGTGACGTCTAGCGCGGTGGTCGGCTCATCGGCAATCAGAAGTTCGGGGTCGCATGCGAGCGCCATTGCGATCATCACGCGCTGTTTCATGCCGCCCGACAGCTGGAACGGATAATCGTCACGGCGGCGTGCCGGGTCGGGTATGCCAACCGCGTTCAGTAACTCGATCACGCGCGCTTCAAGCGCCGTGCCGGCGAGCGTGGTGTGCCGCTCGAGCGTCTCGGCGATTTGCATGCCGACCGTCATCACCGGATTCAGACTCAGCATCGGCTCCTGGAAGATCATCGCGACGCGCCGCCCGCGTATGTCGCGCATCGCGATCTCTGGCATTCGCAGCAAATCTTCACCGGCAAGCTCAACCGTGCCGGCGACAACCTGCCCCGCGTCGGGCAGCAGGCGCATCACCGACAGCGCGGTCATCGACTTGCCGCAGCCCGATTCGCCGAGTAGCGCGTACGTTTCGCCGCGGCCGATTTCGAGGGACAGGCCCTCGACCGCGCGCACGACCTCGTCGTTGCTGTCGAGCCACGTTGTAAGATCACGTATTTTAAGCAGCACCTCGCTCATGCCTGCCCCGTCTTGGGAGTCCGTGTGCCGCGCATGCGCAGCAATTGCGCCAGT
Source organism: Gammaproteobacteria bacterium (assembly GCA_041483135.1). GTDB lineage: Bacteria > Pseudomonadota > Gammaproteobacteria > Burkholderiales > SG8-41 > PALSA-1004. The sequence continues at coordinate 33,584 of JBGPFE010000030.1, forward strand.
CGCACCGGTGACAACGCGCGCGTGCGCACGCGCGGATCGAACGCATCGCGCACCGCGTCGGCGAACAGGTTGGCCGCCAGCACCAGCGTTACCATGAACACGAACGCCGCGGCGAGCGACCACCATACCATCGGCTCGCGCGCCATTTCGAGCCGCGCGTTGTTGATCATGGTACCGAAGCTGTTCATCGACGGGTCGACGCCGACACCGACGTACGACAGCACCGCTTCGGCCAGCACCAGGCCGCTGAATTCCATTACCACCGTAATGAGCACTATGTACATCACGTTGGGAAGGATGTGGCGCGTGATGATGCGGTGATGACGCACGCCGAACGCATGCGCGGCCTGGATGTATTCGAGTTCCTTCAGCTTCAACGTCTCGCCGCGCAGCAGCCGGCACATCCCTGTCCAGCTGGTGACGCCCAGGATGATGCACAGTATCAGCAGCCGGACATCGGCGCGCTCAGCCACGGTCTGGAACAGCTCGGGGTGGCGGTCGATAGTCACCTGCATCATCAACACCGCCGCTGCGATCAGCAGCACGCCCGGGATAGAATTGAGCGTTGTATAGACATACTGGATCGCGTCGTCGATCCAGCCGCCGAAGTATCCCGCGGCGATGCCGAGCGCAATAGCGAACGGCAACATCACGAGCGTCGTCAGCGTGCCGATCACGAGTCCGGTGCGGATGCTCTTTAGCGACTGATACAGCACGTCCTGGCCGACCTTGTCGGTGCCCAACACGTGGTATTTGGCGGCAAGCGCGACTATCGCTCCGGCCAGCGCGCAGAACACCAGCAACGTCAGCAGGATCGCATGCCACGGTACCTCCGTCTCGCTGCGCCAGAGCTCGTTCCACGCGCGTCTGATATGCATACCGTGGCTGCGCGCAATGGCCGCGGCGACCAGCAATCCGAGCAGCACCCAGATGACTACGCCCCCGGCGACGCCGCCGAGAGCCGTGCGCGCGATGTCGCCGGCCCAATCGCGCTCCGCTTCCTTGAGTTGAGCGCCACCGTATTTGAGGCGTGGGAAATCACGCACCTGACCGCCGTCGGGCAGTTCAATCATCTCCTTGGCGTAGAGGTGCGTAGCAAGCGGCGCGGAATAGGTTTTCTCGCGTCGCGTGCGCAGCGGCTCGAGCACGAGGTCGAGCGTACTCAATACTTCGACTGCGTAGGCGACTTTGGCATCGGGGCCGCTCTCCGCGAGGCGCGGCCGGAAATGCACCGAATCGAGCAGCCCGGCGGCGACGAACACCAGCAGCACGGTAAGCCCGATCATGCCGCTCACGGATTGCGCGACACGCCGCCACGGCGCGCGCAGGTGCTCCTTGCTGCGTACGTAGACGGTGGTTGCAACAATCACCAGCACCAGCAGGTAAACCAGCCAGTCGGTCCACAATACGACAGGCTGGAATGGCATCAGGACAACCTCACGCGCGGGTCGACCAGCGTGTACGAGATGTCGGTCAGCAGCAGCCCGGCTATGTACAGCAGCGAGCCGATGAAGACCATCGAGCGCACCACCGCGAAATCCTGCGAGTTGATCGCGTCGATGGTGTAGCTGCCAAGGCCCGGGATGCCGAAAAATGATTCGGTGATCAACCCGCCGATGAACAGGAACGGGATCGCGACCACGACGCCGGTCAGGATCGGGATCATGGCGTTCTTGAGCACGTGCCGGAACAGCACAGTGATTTCCGACAGGCCCTTGGCACGCGCGGTGCGCACGTAGTCCTTGCTGATTTCCTCGAGGAAGAACGTGCGATAGAGCCGCGTGCTTCCGCCAAAGCCGCCGATCACCCCGATCGCCGCCGGCAGCAGGATGAAGCGCAGCGCATCGACGCCTCCGCTGAAACCCGAGATCGGCACCATGTGCCACAGCTTGCCGACCAGGTACTGGCCGCCGATGATGTAGAACATGCTCGAAACCGACATCGCCGCGACGCACATCACCACGCCCCAGAAATCGAGGTAAGTCGCGCGGAAAAACGCGAAACCGAGTGCGAACGTGATGTAAACGAGCAGGCCGACAAAGAACGCCGGCACCGCGACCGCCAGACTCGGCCCCATGCGCAGGCGGATTTCGCGCGCGATGTCGCGGCCGTCGTCGGCGCGGCCGAAATCGAACACGAACATGCGCAGCGACTTCGCGTAAAAAATGGTGTGCGTGAGCCTGCCGGCGCCCGCCGCAGCGGAGTTGTAGAGCAGCGGCTGGTCGTAGCCGCGTTCCTGCTTCCAGTTGGCGATCGCCTCGGGCGTCACGCGCTTGACGCCGAGCTGCATGCGCGCCATGTCGTCCGGCGTGTTGACGAGGAAAAACAACGCAAACGTGATGACGTTGACGCCGAGCAGGATCGGAATCGCATACAGCAGCCGGCGGATGATGTAAGCAATCACGGTTGCGCCGTCCCCCGCTCGCGCCGGCGCCATGCCAGCGCCGCCGGAGCCGCGAACAGCGCCAGCATCAGCGCGCCGAGCGCGAGCGGCCACCACAGCGGCTGGTTCCACTCGCGGCGCTTCTGCTCGCGCAGCACCGGGTCGATGCGCTGGTACTTGACCGTGTTGTACGCGATCTTGTTTGGCTTCAGGTTGCCGTACCACGCGTGATACAGCGCGTAATCCTTGGGGTGGAAGCCCCACAGCCACGGTGCGTCCTGACGCAGGATATCGAGCATGCGGTCGATGATCTCCTGGCGCTCAGCCGAGTTCGGCATGTTCTTCATTTGCTCGAACAGGCGGTCGAATTCGAGGTTCGCATAGTTCGATGCGTTTTCGCCCTGGGTTTTGACCTTGCCTTGCGCGCCATGCAGCAGGAACAGGAAATTCTCCGGATCGGGATAATCGGCGTGCCAGCCCCATTCGTAGATCTGCGCGTTGCCCTTGCGCATCTTGTCCTGGAACCGGTTGTAGTCGGTGGGACGAACCTGCAGCTGCACGTTGATCTTGGCGAACTGGTTCTGGTACCAGTCGAGCATCGACTTGGCCTCGGCGCCGCGCGCCGTGACGTCGAAGTAGAGTACCAGCGGCGCGCCGGTCTTTGCGTCGGTGCCGTTTGGATAACCGGCCTCGGCCAGCAGTTTTTTCGCCGCCTCGATCGGCTTGCGCCTGGGCTCCTTCCCATCCCACGCGTAGACCACCGGATTGATGCCGTCCCTGCCGTCGCGACTGCCGAAAATGCCGGGCGGCAGCGGGCTCTGCGCCGGAATGCCGCGCCCGTTCTGGAAGATCGATATGTACTCCTCGTAATCGACCGCGATCGAGATCGCCTGCCTGAGCATGCGCGCGCGCTCGCGGCTACGCTCGTCCTGGCCGCCACCCACCACCGGATCGAGCATGTTGAAGCCCATGTAATAAGTCGACACTGCAACCGTGGTCGACAACCGGATGCCCTGCTTCTGCATCGACTCCGTCACCGCCGCTTCGCCGCCTGCGCCAAACCGCACCGCTTGGTCGAACGTATCGGAGCCGATGCCGGACGCGTCGTAATAGCCCTGCAAAAACTTGTTCCAGCGCGGAATGTCTTCCTTTTCGAGCGTGAATACGACCTTGTCGATGAACGGCATCGGCTTGCCGGCATCGGCGAGCAGGCCCGCCGCGGCGTCGCCGGGCTCGCCTTCACCCGGATAGGTTTCACCGTGAAAATTCGGATTGCGCTCGAGCACCATCACGCGATTCGGATTGTTCTCGGTCAGCATGTAAGGACCGGTGCCGACCGGATACCAGTCGAGCGTCAGGTTCTTCTTCGCCATTCCCGGCTGGCCGAAAAAGCGGTCGGCCTCCATCGGCACCGGCGCAAAAAACGGCATCGCCAGCCAATAGAGAAACTGCGGATACTGGCCTTTCAAACGGATGCGGTAGGTGTAATCGTCGACGACTTCGACGCCCGCGAGCGGATACTTATCGAGATCGATCCACGCATCGCCGTTGCCGCTTTGCGCGAGCTCGGCGTTGACCTGCTTGAGCTTGGCGGCGTAGTCCTTGAGCCCGACGATGTAGTCCACCATCAGGCCGAGGATCGGCGAATGCAGGCGCGGGTGCGCGAGGCGCTTGATCTCGTATTCGAAGTCCTGCGCTTTCAGCTCGCGCGTGCCCTGCTCGCGAAAATCGGCGAGCACGTTTTTGTCGGCGAGGTCGCTCACGCTCAAGTTCTGATAGACGAACTCGCCGCTCGCATTGCGCGCGAACGCGGGATGCGGCTGATACTTGACGCCGCGCCGGATGTTGATTTCGTAGACCGTATAGGCGATATCTTTCGCCGCCGCATTGGCAGGCAGCTGACGGTTGCGCGCATCGTAGTAGCGCGGTTGCGGCACCTGCTCCGCGACGCATGGGATCAGCGCATACGGGCGTATCAGGTAATGATATTGCAGCGGCGGCTCGTAGATCTGCGCCGTGAAAGTAATTTCGTTGGAGCTGTACGATTGGACCGGGTCGAGGTGTTTCGGGCGTTCGGCGAACGACGAATAGAGAATGTTCTTGCCGCTGCCCGACGCCGGATAGGGATTGTTCCAGGGCGAGCCGCCGCAGCCCGCCAGCACCAGAGCCAATAGCGTCAACCACGAGCGCCGGATGTTCGCGTTCATCGGGGTCACAGTGTAACGAATCCCCCGCGCAGCGTCATCCTGCCACGGCGCGCGTGTGAGTTACGTTATAATCGCGCTGCGCTGCCCGGCACGCTGCGGGCGATATCCGGTAACGACCGGCGCACCCGAGTCAAAGGAACAGCCATGGGCTTTCTGCAGCACAAGAATATTCTGATCACCGGCATGATCAGCCACCGCTCCATTGCGTACGGCATCGCCACGGCGGCGAAGCGGGAAGGTGCCACGCTCGCGTTCACCTACCAGAACGAAAACGTGAAAGAGCGGGTGCTCAAGCTGTCGAAGGAATTCGACACCGACATCATTCTCCCCTGCGATGTCGCGTCGGATCAGGAGATCGACCGGTTGTTTGCGGCCCTCGGCGGGCACTGGGATGGAGTGGACGGCATTGTCCACTCCATCGCCTATGCCCCCAAGGAACAGCTCGACAATGGTTATCTGGAGGCGGTAACCCGCGAGGGCTTCCGCATCGCCCATGAGGTCAGTTCCTACAGCTTCGCTGCGCTCGCGAAAGCAGGACTCCCGATGATGCAGGGACGCAACGGCTCCCTGCTCACCCTGACGTATCTCGGCGCGGTGCGTTCGGTGCCCCACTACAACGTCATGGGGCTGGCCAAGGCGAGCCTCGAGGCCAACGTACGCTATATGGCGCAGAACCTCGGTCCCAAGGGAATCCGCGTCAACGCCATCTCCGCCGGCCCGATCAAGACCCTCGCCGCCGCCGGTATTGCCGACTTCGGCAAGCTCCTGGGCTACCACGCCCGGCACGCGCCGCTGCGGCGTAACACCACCGTCGAGGACGTTGGCAACGCTGCTGCGTTCCTGCTGTCGGACCTCGCCGGCGGGATTACCGGGGAGATCGTCTACGTCGACGGCGGTTTCAATACCACTGCGCTGGGCGGCGCGGAATGAAACGCAGGGTTGAGTATCGTGGATTGAACGATGGACTATTTGGGGAAGAAGTTTCCCTCGATTCCCGGTCCCGCTAGCTCGATTCTGCGGTATTACTGCTTTTTTTCGAGCTGGTCCTGCTGCACTTTGACGTCGGCCCTGAGCTTGAGGCTTGCAACGTAGGCATTGAGCTCTTCCTGGCCGAGCAGCCGGCGTATCTCGTCGCTCACCGCCTTGCGCCGGGCGGCATCAACCCCTTCGCTGTCCACCACTCGCGTGATCTTGAGCAGCACGAAACCGCCCCGCGCGTTTTCGACGCCGGTGTATGCCGGCAGCTTGCCGACGTCAGCCTTGAGGATTTCCGCCAGCGCCGGACCGGCATAGCCCTGTGCATTATCGCGGCTCACGAGCTTGGCCGCACTCCAGTCGAGCGCCGCGCCCTCACCCTGCCCGAGTTTGACGAGCAGCTCGCGACCGTGCTTCGCCGCCAGTTGCGCCGCCTGCTGCTGAGTCAGGAGCTTGGTGATCTCGGCGCTGACCTCCTCGAACGGGCGCACGCTGGCCGGCTTGTACTCGGCGACGCGCGCCGCAACCAGCGTGTTGTTGCCGACGTCGACGACTTCGGTATTGCGCTTGTTCCTGACGGCATCCTCGGAGAATGCCGCCTGCAGCAATTTGGGATTGTTGAGCAGTTTGTTGTCCGAGCCGGTGCGGCTCGCCCACCCGCTCGCCTGGATCGTGAGCTTCAAGGCGTCGGCCGCCGGCTTCAGGCTGTCGCCCTGTTCGAACACCAGGTTGTTGAACTGCTCGGCAAGCTCGGCGAATTTCTTCCCGGCCTTCTGGCGCTTGAGATCGAGTTCAACCTGTCTCTTCACGTCGTCCAGCCCATGCCCCTTGATTGCGGCAAGACGGATGATGTGATAGCCGAACTGCGATTCGACCGGTCCGGCGATTTCGCCTGTTTTCATCCCGAACACCGCCTCATCGAACGGTTTCGGCATGGCACCACGCGGGAAAAACCCGAGGTCGCCGCCTTTGGCCGCCGAGCCCGGGTCCTGTGAATTCTTCTTCGCGAGCTCGGCGAAGCCCGCCGGGTTTTGCCTGACCTGCTTCAACAATTGCTCGGCCTTGGCGCGCGCCGCCTGCTTTTCCTCCGCGCCCGCCTTGGCATCGACCACGATCAGGATATGACTCGCCTGGCGCTCTTCTCCCTTGGCATACTGGCTCAAATTCTGCTCGTAGAACTGCCTGATTTCATCGGCGCCGACCTCGACCTGCGCCGCGATATTGTCGAGCGCCAGCACCAGGTAGTCGATGCGGGCCTGCTCCGGCACCTGAAATTCGTTCGTGTGCGCGTCGTAATATTGCTTTGCCGCACCGTCCCCGAGCTTGACCTGCGAAACGAATTTTTCCGTATCGAGCACGCTCTGGCTTACCTCGCGCTGCTGGGCGAAGATGCGCAGCAGGCGCCCGGCGACTGCAGTGGGAACGATGGACGTTGCATTGTAAGCGTCGCTCACGCGCTGCAGCATCAGGTCGTGGCGCAATCGGTTGTCGTAGCTTTTCTGCGTCATATTCTGGAGCTTGAGCAGTTCCTCATAGCGCCGGTACGAGAACTTGCCGTTTTCCTTGAATGCGGGTTCCTCGCTGATGAGCTGCTGCAGTTGCTGGTCAGATATCAGCACATCGTCGCGCAATGCCTGGCTGATCAGCAGCCGCTGGCGGACGATGCCATCGAGCACGGCGAAGCGCAGCTCGGGGCTGTCGAGTAGCGCCGGGTCGACGCGGCCGCCGACCATGCGCCGCAGATCATTCTGACGCTCCTGCAGCACCAGCGCGAATTCCTGCTGTGTAATCGGCTGGCCGCCGACAGTGGCGATGTTGCTGCTGCGATCGCCGGCGCGAAAATACGAGTCGACGCCGAAAAACGCGAACGGCAGAAAGACGATCGCCAATACGATCTGGATGAGCCTTTTGTTGTTGTGTATGAAATCGAACATGTTTTTCCGCGCATTAAAGTGAAAAGGCGAACCACGGTTCGCCTTTTCCGTTATTGGCGGAGTGGACGGGACTCGAACCCGCGACCTCTGCCGTGACAGGGCAGCATTCTAACCAACTGAACTACCACTCCGGTATCTGCGTGACTACACAGACCCTGGTGGGTGCTGACGGGTTCGAACCGCCGACATTCGCCTTGTAAGGGCGACGCTCTACCAACTGAGCTAAGCACCCGCAATGCAGCCCGGGAAGCTTTCGACATGGGCAAGCCCGTCACCGATATTGGCCGGGGATTGCGTCCCGGTCAACAAACGCTGGCTACCACGAATTTGGGGTAGATACGCCACGCGTATCTACCCCAAACCGTAATTTCTCGAACTGCCGCTTCCAGACTATTGAATTGCGGTCAGTTTACCGCATCTTTCAATGCTTTACCAGCGCTGAACTTGGGCACGCGCGCGGCCTTGATCTTGATCTCCTCGCCGGTGCGCGGGTTGCGGCCGAGGCGCGCCGCGCGCTTGCCGACCTTGAATGTGCCGAAACCAACCAGAGTCACGTTCGAGCCTTTTTTAAGAGCAGCTTTGATTGCATTCAGAGTGCCATCGAGTGCTTTCTCGGAAGCGGCTTTGGAGATATCGGCAGATTTTGCGATTGCTTCAATCAGTTCCGATTTATTCACGTAAATCCCCTTTCGATAATGGAAGTATGCCAACAGGAACAAAACGAAATTTTCAGTGAGGGCATGACTGACGTTTGCTGACATGCCGGAACCAAATTCCTGTAAACGATTTATAGCAAGCGCGAAAACGCAGTGTCAAGCAATTGCACGGAAATATTCACGCCGACATCAATCACGCTGTGCGAATTGTCACAACGCAACTTCCGCGCCAGATTGCGCGACATGCGAATGAATCTCGCGCATTGAAACGACGAGCGCCGAATCAGTGCTTTACAGCAGGCGCGCTCGACTCCTGCACCGCCGGCAACGGGGCGACTTCTTCTTTTTCCGGCAGCGGCTCGGGTTTGCGCTCGAGCGCCATTTCAAATACCTGGTCGATCCATTTCACCGGATGAATATCGAGACGGTTTTTAATGTTGTCAGGTATTTCCGCCAGATCCTTAACGTTCTCTTGCGGGATCAGAACGGTCTTGATGCCGCCACGATGCGCCGCCAGCAACTTCTCCTTCAAGCCGCCGATCTGCAGCACTTCGCCGCGCAGCGTGATCTCTCCGGTCATCGCGACATCGGCTTTGACCGGGATGCCGGTCAATACCGACACCATAGCCGTGCAAATGCCGATACCGGCGCTCGGCCCGTCTTTCGGCGTCGCGCCCTCGGGCAAGTGGATATGAATATCGTTTTTCTGATAAAAGTCCTCGGGAATACCGAGTTTGCGCGAGCGGCTGCGTACCACCGAGAGAGCGGCCTGGATCGACTCCTGCATCACCTCGCCGAGCTTGCCGGTAGTAATCGTTTTGCCCTTCCCGGTCATCACCGAGCTCTCGATAGTCAGTAACTCCCCGCCCACTTCGGTCCACGCAAGGCCGGTGACCTGACCCACCTGGCTGTTCTTCTCCGCCAGACCGTAACTGAAACGGCGCACGCCGAGGAACTTGTTGAGATTGCGCGCAGTAACCGCGACCTTGCGCGTGCCGACGTCGCCTTCGCGCACCAGCGTCTTGACTACCTTGCGGGATATCTTTGATAGCTCGCGCTCGAGGCTGCGCACGCCGGCCTCCCGCGAGTAGTAACGGATAATGTCGCGCACCGCGCTTTCCGAAACCGGCATTTCCTCCGGTTTCAAACCGTGGTTCTTCATCAATTTCGGCAGCAGATGCCTGAGCCCGATATTGACCTTCTCGTCCTCGGTATAACCTGAAAGCCGGATCGTTTCCATCCGGTCGAGCAGCGCCGGCGGAATGTTGAGCGTGTTGGCCGTGCATACGAACATCACGTCGGAGAGATCGTACTCGACCTCGACGTAGTGGTCGACGAAAGTGTGGTTCTGCTCGGGATCGAGCACTTCGAGCAGAGCGGATGCCGGATCGCCGCGGAAATCCATGCCCATCTTGTCGACTTCGTCGAGCAGGAACAGGGGGTTCCTCACACCGACCTTGGTCATGTTCTGCAGAATCTTGCCGGGCATCGAGCCGATGTACGTGCGGCGATGGCCACGGATCTCGGCCTCGTCACGCACGCCGCCCAGCGACATGCGTATGAACTTGCGATTGGTAGCCCTGGCAATCGACTGGCCGAGCGAGGTCTTGCCGACACCGGGCGCGCCGACCAGGCACAGAATCGGCGCCTTCAGCTTGTCGACGCGCTGCTGCACCGCGAGGTACTCGACGATACGTTCCTTGACCTTCTCCAGGCCGTAGTGGTCCTCGTTCAGTATCCGCTCCGCGTCGCCGAGATCAGTGCTGATCCTGCTTTTCTTTTTCCACGGCAGCGACACCAACGCGTCGATGTAGTTGCGTACCACGGTCGCTTCCGCCGACATCGGCGACATCAGGCGCAGTTTCTTGAACTCGGCTTCGGCCTTCTTGCGCGCCTCTTTCGGCATGTGCGCCGCTTTGATGCGTTTTTCCATCTCGTCGAGATCGGCGCCTTCCTCGAGCTCGCCGAGTTCCTTCTGGATCGCCTTCACCTGCTCATTGAGATAGTACTCGCGCTGGCTTTTTTCCATCTGGCGCTTGACGCGGCCGCGGATGCGTTTTTCGACCTGCAGGATGTCGAGTTCGCCTTCAATCAGCGTCAACAGATGCTCGAGCCGCTTCTTGGCCTCGAACATCTCGAGCACTTCCTGCTTCTGCTCGAGCTTGAGCGGCAGGTGCGCGGCGATGGTGTCGGCGAGCCGGCCCGGCTCGTCGATGCCGGAGAGCGAAGTCAGAATCTCGGGCGGGATCTTCTTGTTCAATTTCACATACTGGTCGAACTGCGCAACCAGCGTGCGGCGCATCGCTTCGACCTCGTGCGTGATCTCGTTGTCCGCGGGTATCGGCGTCGCCTCGACCGCGAAATGCGTCTTGACGTCGACCACCTGGTTGATGTGCGCGCGCTGGCTGCCCTCGACGAGCACCTTCACCGTGCCGTCGGGTAGCTTCAGCATTTGCAGGATATTGGCAACCGTGCCGATCGTGTAGAGATCTTCGGGCGCAGGCTCGTCCTTGGCCGCCGATTTCTGGGCGGCCAGCACGATGCTCTTGCCGGTCTCCATCGCCGTCTCCAGCGCCTTGATCGATTTTGGGCGCCCGACGAACAACGGAATGACCATGTGCGGGAATACCACTACATCGCGCAGGGGCAATAGCGGCAGCTGCACCGTGTTCGTCACCTGGTCATTGGCATTGGACATATGGATTCACCTGAGTAATGGATACAGCATGGTTGTGGGGTCGTGGCCCCGGCAATTCAAGCAGCGACACCACCCCCCCGCAGCATCGTCAGGCGCGCGGGTTCGGGGCATGGAGGTGATTATACCGAACCGGCTACCTTGGGTTGGTCAGAATAAATCAGGAGCGGCCGCGTATCGGTACCGATCGAGCCTTCGTCGACCACCACCTTGACCACGTTTTCCATCGATGGCAGGTCGAACATGGTGTCGAGCAGCGTCTGCTCGAGGATCGAGCGTAGCCCCCGCGCGCCGGTCTTGCGCTCGAGCGCCTTGTGCGCCACGGCTTTCAGCGCCGCGTCGCGAACTTCGAGCTCGACACTTTCCATCGCGAACATCTTCTGGTACTGCTTGAGCAGCGCGTTCTTCGGCTCGGTCAGGATCTGGATCAGCGCGACTTCGTCAAGTTCCTCAAGCGTAGCCACCACCGGCAGCCGCCCGACGAACTCGGGGATCAGCCCGTACTTGATCAGGTCTTCGGGCTGCACATCGCGCAGCACCTTGGTGATGTCCTTGCGGTTGTCGCGGCTTTTGACTTCCGCGCCAAAACCGATGCCGCCCTTCTCCGAGCGCGCACGGATCACCTTGTCGAGACCGTCGAACGCGCCGCCACAGACGAACAGGATGTTGGTGGTATCGACCTGCACGAACTCCTGGTTTGGGTGCTTGCGGCCGCCCTGCGGCGGCACCGACGCGATGGTGCCCTCGATCAGCTTCAGCAGCGCTTGCTGCACGCCCTCGCCGGAGACGTCACGCGTAATCGACGGGTTGTCGGACTTGCGCGAAATCTTGTCGATCTCGTCGATGTAGACGATGCCGCGCTGCGCCTTCTCGACGTCGTAGTCGCATTTCTGCAACA
>JBGPFE010000031.1:0-43725 GCA_041483135.1 Gammaproteobacteria bacterium
CACGCGTGTCGGGCGCAACCGGCCAATGTCAAGATGACCTACACCGAGATGAAGTTTCAATCCTCGCCCGACACGCGTGTCGGGCGCAACGTCACGTTGTCGAAATACTGGACTTCTTCTGCTGTGTTTCAATCCTCGCCCGACACGCGTGTCGGGCGCAACCGACGTCACCAGCGGCAACGATTTGTTGACCTCGGTTTCAATCCTCGCCCGACACGCGTGTCGGGCGCAACGTGCGCGCCTGGGCAGCCCGTTGCAGGCTCGTGATGTTTCAATCCTCGCCCGACACGCGTGTCGGGCGCAACCGTTTCTCCTCCAGCTCGAACAACACCTTTTCCTCGGTTTCAATCCTCGCCCGACACGCGTGTCGGGCGCAACCATGGCGACATCTTTGCGGTGCAGACGCGTTGGAAGTTTCAATCCTCGCCCGACACGCGTGTCGGGCGCAACCGCGGCCGAGGCAATTGCGCAGTCGCTGGTCTCAGGGTTTCAATCCTCGCCCGACACGCGTGTCGGGCGCAACAGCAGTGCATCTAACGACTTCATCCAACGCGGTTTTTCGGGATTCACGCGCGAACCCCTGCCCATCGGCGCCGGAAACCGTCGCCCTGTAGAACCAAAAGCCGAGCGCTCTTTCTCATTCAAGCATTTACCACAAGCGCGAACGTATGCCATCTTTGTCATCGCTTTACATGCGCGGATCACGCAACTAACGGCCCCTCGAAGTCGACCGACTTGAAGGCGCCGAACTGCTTCACGTGAATTTCCGCCGGTTCGGTCAGACGATACACTCTCAAATTGTCTTCCTTTTCGTCTATCTCCGCGAGCAATCGCCGCTCCAGTTCTTCATACTGCATCATATTCACCTGACACTCAAACACGGACTTCTGCACGCGCTGCCCCGTGCTCTCGCACACTTTGGCGACGCGCCGCAGCCGCCGGCGGCCCGCCTTTGTTTCGGTTGAAACGTCATAAGTGACGATGATCAGCACAGCGACCCCATAGATGAATAGACGTTTAACGAACCAGGAACGGCACGTACCCTTCCATCTCTCCGCGAATCGTTCGCGCAATGAAACGCGCCTGAAGCAATGGAAGTAGACCGATTGGAACCTTGCGATCCAGCAAAAGATGCGTCAGCTCTTCCTGCTTGCGTTCCTGATAAGCCACCACGACCGCTTTGCGCGCGTCGTCTTGCAACGTCACGGCGCCGCCTTCGCGCATTTCAAAATCCTGCGCTTCGATCTGGCCACGATTTATCAAGCTGAGCACCAAACGGTCAGCCAGCACGGGCCGGAATTCCTCCATCAAGTCCAACGCCAGTGCCGCACGACCGGGCCGCACCGCGTGAAGGAAGCCGAGTTGCGGATCAAGCCCGACCGACTCAAGCGCCGATCGGCAATCATTCATCAACATCGAATAGAGAAACGACAGCAGCGCGTTGAAGCGATCGAGCGGCGGGCGACGAGTTCGCCCGTTCATGGCGAAATCCTCCCGCAAATCCTTCCGAATCAAACAACCGACGCACGCGAAGTAATTTCTGGCGGCGTCTCCTTCGATCCCGCGCAGCGCGTCGAGATCGCCCGCCACGCCTGCGGTTCGCACCGATTGTGCGAGATACTCAGCCCCTTCGCCCAACGTCGCCTGATCAGATGGGTCGCTTGTCTCGCGAGCCCCGCGCAGCAGCACTTGGCGGCAATTACGCAGCTTGCCGGCGATCACAGCACGCGCCGCGTCAAGCACTATCCCGGCATCGGAGGCAGCCCGATGCTGTGCTTGACGCAGCAGGATATTGCCACTGACGCGGCCCTCCAGCCGCGCCTTGAAGCGGCCGTTGCCGTCCAGCAATACCAAGCTGATGCCATCGTCGGCACAGCGATGCATGAGCGCCGGCGAGAGCATCACGTTGCCGAAGCACACCACCGAGCCGAGATGGTGCAGCGGCACCTGCATTTTCTTCTCGCGCTCGACATCGATGCGCAGCGTATCGTTCTCCAAATGCACGTATGCATTCGGCGTCATGACGTAAAGCGTGTTGAGAATTTGCTGCATTACGCAACGATTTGCGGTTGAAAATGCAGGGCCATCAAGTAACCCCGCAATTTGACGAGGTCAACAACCGCCGATCCTGCATTAGAAAGTCGCATTATGGTCAATCAGCCTCAAAAAGTTTGGCGCGCAAAACATGGACCACGCGACTCGCCGCCATGGCCTCCGGCTGGCAAATCTCCTTCAGCGAGCATTCCTTGCAGCGACTGTCGTTCACTGGCGGCGGCAGTGTTCCCGATTGGAACAACGCGCGAATCGCTGTCACAGTGGCCTCGACCTGACCACGCAATACGTCCGTGATCTGGACCTCCCGGCGGCGGCGCGATGAGTGATGAAAGATCGCGCCGCGCGGTACCGGCTTTCCGGTCATTTCCTCAAGGCACATCGCCTGCGCAGCGAGTTGCAGGTCGTCGTGAGTTTTGGCCCTTTTCGCGCCGTGCTTGTATTCGACCGGGTAAATGCTCCCGTCAACGCGAAACTCCACCACATCGCATTTGCCGATGAGTCCAACCCGATCGGAGAACACAGGGAGCGCACGCTCGATGCGTGCGCCGGAAGTACCTTCCCAGCCCGGCTGATCGACACGCGCATGCAGCGCCTGGCCGCGCATGGTGTGGACATTCTCGTCGAACGCCTGTTCGATATGAATCAACGCGCATTGACGCGGGCAATAGCTGTAGTGCTCCAGCGCGGAGAGCATGATGGTATCGATGTCTTCTCCCGCCATGTTTCAGACCAAAGCAAGGCTTAAATCGAGTGACACCTTCATATCTTCGCCGGTCTAAAATCCATCGATGATCTCAGGCTTAAGACCATCCAGCGTGTCGAGCTTGAAATTACCGTCGGCGTGGACGGATAGTGTGCGATGGACCTTAGCAGACGAATACTGGCCTGACTTACAGTTGTGTTTCCACCAGATTACCTTCAGCACCTCCATGCTGCCCGCCGGGCGAGCACTGGATTCGTCGTTCTCGAATAGTCTAGGCAATACACGCTTGATAGCCTCCGCATCGGCCTCGCTGAAACCTGTCTTCACAGCGAGTTGCGGGTTCATGCTGCCATAGAAAACATAGACCCCATGGTCCACACGGTGCTTCATACCCATTGTGTCGGAACCGCGTTTCTCGCCCTCTCCCTCGCCGCTTACGCTTTTGGTAATTTGAACGCTGGCGACATCAATGGGCTCTATGCTGAATGCGGATTGAACGCTGACGGGGCCGCGAATCGGGATGGAGACGCCCGATGCATCGCTACCGCCGGCGAACGCAAAGACCTGCCCGAACGTCCGGACATCAAACCATTTGGCGCAGGCTGCTGTGGCGGTCTTGTCCTTGTCCGCTACTTTCTTAAAGGAATTCTTGCCCAATCCGTTCGCCTCGGACTCGGCTCGGTTGCGGAGGCTCTTCTCGCCATCTACGTTACGGTCGTCCGATTGAACAAAGATTGCGTTACCGTCATCCTTCTTGCCGTCGTCAACCCATCGTTCCAGCAACCGATCCCGGATTTTCCGCTTGAGGCAAACATCGGTCATTTCCCCGTAGTTGTCGTAGTCGGTCCGGGGGCGATTTCCGTTAAGCGGGTCACCATTCGGATTAGCTCGCTTGACGCGCAATACGACGGCGAAATCGATCTTGTTTTGCAGTGTGGTCATCATCACTCTCCTTGATTGGTTTGGTTCTCGGTGGATTCTTCAGCCTTGTCCGATTCGGACTTGGGCCGCAGGGCTTGTCTCTGACAGTGGTATCCCAGGAGAAACTCGCCTGAAAGCCTTGCCTCGCTCATGAAATCCGGGCCGCTAAACATGCAGACGATTCCGTCGATCAGCTTTTCCATTTCAGCCAGAAAGGCCGGGCGCTTGGAACGAAGACGGGTCTTGTAGGGAGCCAGCGAAAGCTCAATCGTCCGCCATGTCGAATAGGGATGATCGGCAAAGCGCTGCATGAGCTTGGCCGCGCTGGTGTCCCGTTTCTCGTCGGCCAGATACAACGCGCGCCCTTCGATGTGCTCCGCCACCGCCAGAAGACGCCCGAAGAGATAATCTCGTGTGGTTCGGTCTTGTTCTAACGCCATTTGGTAACTCCTTTGCTTGTGATGTCCTCTGAACAGGGCGCAGGCGATGCCTAAGTTCTTTTCCCACTCCCATTTTTCGAGCCCCGGCCGATTGGCCGTCCTGCGTACCGTGGATTCCACGAGGTCACGAGGGATGGGGCGGCCGTCTATGATGCAGGGGAGCAGCCGTTCGACCGTGGCCTTGCGTAGTTTCTCGCCGGACTTGCCTTCCACTTGACGTCCGTAGGCGGCCTCGGCGATCTCTCTAGGCGAGGGAACGCCCACAAACTTCAAGTCCTTGCCAAAGTTCTGATGCCAGGCGCAGGTCTCGTGCCACGCCTGAATACGCTCAAGGAATTCCGAGCCAGTCAATTCCCGGTAGTAGGTGATGGCCAAGCGTCCGGGCGTGGCTGAGTCAAGCGCCATGACCACGATTTCATCTGTCGAACCGAGGCGGGCGCGATAGCCGGCGATATACTTTTTCAGTCTGACGGCAAAGGCCTGACCGGCATCCCCTTGATATGCGAGTGCTGCATCCTCCTGTTTGGATTCCAGGCCAAATATCTGGGCGGAGTTGGCAAACGGGTCAGGCAATGATTTGCCGGATACGGCCCAGGCCACGATGACCTGATCGCCGTTGCGGAAGGCCTGCTTACGTTCAAAATCAAGCAACCACTGCAAGGCCTTATGGGCTTGTTGAGTGACCACGAACCCGACACCGCAGGCTTGGTCAGCATCGATGAAGCGCCCGCGAAAGGTGTATCCACTGATGTCGTTGGAGGAAATGAGCTTGGCCTTGTCGCCCGCATTCCTGAGCTTCGCGGGGTGTTGCTCTGCCAGTATGGTTTCCTTACCCGTAACCATGCAAAGCCCGTGTTTGGTCTGCTGGCTGGCGTAGTAACCAATCCATGCATCCATGACTTCTTTGTCTTCCCAGATCGCGGGCCGCAGGTCGTTGCCGATTTCTACGCGCCAGCGGATGAATGCATCTTCTGGGCTAGATCCCGCGGGTATGACCTTGAATATCGCCGGTACATCTTTCTTGTCACGGTCCCATTTCTTCAGGAGCTTGCCCTGGGAATCCAGAGGCAGGAGTCTTTCACGTACCAGGTCATGAACCACGTGCTTTTTTCGAACGTAGGTCAGAACTGCGGCAAGCTTGCGGTGACCGTACGGCGAAGCTCCCCATACCTCCAAATCCTTCAGGTAGCTGCGGTGAGGTTCCTCCTCCTCTTTGGCGAATCCGACGGTTACCTCACCGCCCAACTTCCGATAGTCACCAGCCACGTATTGGAGCTTGTCACATAGGGGATGATTTTTTGGTTTAATCCCCGCCCGCCCCCCAGACTCCTCGGTGCATGGAACCAGCGTCGTTTGGTCTTCCTTGCCAATCACGTTGGCTCGCCGGAAGTTGCCGAAACCATCAATCACGATCTCGATGTGCGCCTGCTGCGTCGTGTGACTGATGGGAAGCAATGGATTGCTCGTGAACTGTGGCAATCCGGCACATCGCTCGTAGGTTTCATGGAGTTTCTGGATCCAACTCATGTCAGCACTCCAGCCCGGTGATTTCCGCTTCCACACCGATGAGATTCCGCCCGGGATTGAACTGCTTGGGCTGCATCTCTCGGATGAATTTCCTGATATCGCATTTCTCGGGCGAGATAAATCGGATGACGCCATCGACCATCGTCGGTCGCCAGAACCGTGCCTGAAGCTTGTTCTCGCCGGTTTCGTCCGGGTAATCGAAGCCGTGGAACATCAAGCCGAAACGAAGTTCTCCCTCTCCGTCATAACGCCCCGGCCCGGAACCGAATTCGCAGGGTTCGACGTAGCCCTGACAGTCGCGTGTGCCCAGGAAGATGTCCTGGCGACCGCCGCGCTCAAGCATGCGCTTGGCAATCAGGTGATGTTTTGGTTCGCTCCGGTCATCCGCCAGTTCCGGCCGATATTGGTTCCATTCGAAATGCGCCTTGATCTGGTATTCGACATCCGCCAGGAAGGTATAGATGGCCAAGGTGTTGCCGCCCCCGAATTCCAAGGGTTTGGTGCCCTTGGTCTGAGTGCGGATGCGTTTTATCACCCGCACCTCGTCGATGATCCAGATGAAGGTAGGCTTCCAGTAGATGGATTTGGCGATGCCCTTCAGCGCCTCGTAGGTCGGCACGTGATAGGAGCACTTCTCGCCGCCGATGCGGGTCAAGGGGTCCGTGAACAGGGCGTGCCGGCTCCAGACCTTGAATTCGATGCTGGTGTTGCGCGCCTCAGGCATATAACACCTCCATTGTTCCTTCTGGCGTCTGGCTCAAGCCGAAGGACTGGTTGTAATAGCGGGCGTCCGACAGATAGAGGATGTCCACGCCCTCCTGAATTTCATGCGCCGCCCCGGCCTTCTGCAACTTTTCCAGGTCTTGGGGAAAAACGTTGACGGTATATTGCTGCGCCCGGTGCAGCAGCTTGAATTGTTTTTCTACCTCGAAGGCGGAACAAAGACTATTGATCAACTCTCGCCCCGTCTTGCCGTAGGGCACGATGATGCCTCGTGTTGGCGCGTCAATGACTTTGAAGGCATGGGCAGCGGACATGAAGGATTGTCGAAGGTAGATGTTGGGAACCGCATCATGGTTGCGTCCAAATTCATCTACAGCCAGCGAGTTGAGCGAGAGAAGATTCAACAGCGTGTCGTCACGCCCGACCATCTGCGCGGAGACGGGGTAGTCCATTTCCTGGCGGCGCGCGAAGAAGTAATAATCGAAATACCGCGCCATTGCCTGCGGCGCGAGCAGATTGCCGCCGAAGTCTTCGATACCTGCCTCGACATCGTCGAGCAATCGTTCTGTGATGCCTTTGCCGCACTGAATGTCCTGGAGCCTGTCCACGTTTTCCACCGCCGGATTGACCACGTGAACCCGCCCTGTCTCCCGCTCCCCATTGCGGTTGCAGCGTCCGGCGGCTTGGGCGATGGAATCCAGGCCCGCCGTGTAGCGAATGACCGCGCCGAAATCCACATCCACGCCGGCCTCGATCAACTGTGTGCTGACGCAGAGCACGGGGGCCTCGTCGGCCAGCAGCCTCCGGATTTGGTCGAGTATCTCCTTGCGGTGCGCGGGGCACATACTGGTACTCAGATGAAAGTGCTGTATCCCCGCAGCTTCCCGGCATAGCCGGTAAAGCGCCTGCGCGGACTTCTTGGTGTTGACGATCACGAGACAGCTTCCGCTTTGCTCGACCTCATCCAAGGCAAGCTGGGCGATTGCCTCGTCGCTCCATCCGCTCGGCTTGCGCCTATTCATTACCTCCACCCGCTTCAGGTTGTCGAACAGTCCCTGCACGTCGTGCATGAGGTCATCGTCCTTCGTGAACCTCAGTGCGCCTTTTTTCGGGTCAACAAGATTCAGCAAAGGTTGGGTGGCGGTGCATAACACCACCGTGCTGCCGCAGTGCTCCACCAGGAAATTCATCGCATTACAGAAGAGATGTACGCAATTGACGGGCAAGGTCTGGATTTCGTCGAAGATCAGCACCGTATTGGCCAATTGGTGCATCCGCCGCGCGCCGCGCGTGCCCCCGCCAAACAGGGCTTCCAGAAGCTGCACGCTGGTAGTAAAGACGACGGGGGCGTCCCAGTTCTCCGTCAGCATTTTTTCCCTCCAGCCCTGTTGCTCGGGCGTGAGGTTGGAGTGATGTTCGAGCACCACGCGGCCACGGTCGTCCGCCGTCGGCTCCAGGATATCGCGAACCACCCTGGCATTCTGATCGATGATGGACGTGAAGGGAATGACGTAAATCACTCGGTCCATCTTGTGACGTTCCGCGTGGTGCAGGGCAAAGCGCAGGCTGGCTAGAGTCTTGCCGCCGCCGGTGGGTACGGTCAGGGTATAAATGCCTTTATCACGAATGGCGCCGTCGAGGCAGTGATCGGAAATGCTCCGTCTGATTTCATCAACAGGATTCCGGAGGGTGAATCCTTGCAGGTGCTTCTCAAGACGCTCGATCAGCAGAGGCCATTCGGTGTATTGCCCGCTGAGTCGATGCCTCGCAGATTTTGGCTTCTCGAAATCAGCCGTATCGACACGGTCTGCGTCGATCAGACAACTGAATAGAAAACGCACGAGCAGACCTAATTTGAACTGCGTGATCGGGTTTTTGCTTGGGTCTAGCCCTTTGATGTCATCGCGGAGCATCACTTGGCGAATGGATTCTTTGAGAGCGCCAATCAATCCAGGACTACCCACCAACTCGCGGAAGCGCTTGTCGATCCGCGTGTCTATTTTGCTCATGGCTTCGCGGAGATGTGTTCTGTCATCTCGTTTGCTGATTCGCTTTGTGAACATGTCTTCGGCCGGGCGGTTGGTGTCCGAAGACAGGCAGTCGATCAGGCCGGAATGGTGTGAAGCGATACACAAGCCAAGAATCTGACCAACAATCCGACCCATGTTCCCTTGCTTGGACAGCTCCTCCCAAATAAGCTGTGCTCCTGCGGTGGAATGATCTACCTTACCCTTAAGCCCGCGTGCATCGACGTAATCATCTTCATCCGGGTTAATCAGACCAACAGCGGATTGAAGATAGGTTTGAAACTCAACGCTATATTTGCCCAAATCATGGAGCAGCCCGATGAACTCGCCCTGTTCCGTTAAGCCTATCTTGGCTGCAAGTAATTTAGCTGTGTTGGCAACTCCCAATAGATGCTCTTCGAGACTTTGTATGGCTCCATCTATTTTCCGTTGATGAGCAATGTACAGAGGTGCATCAGCGTTCATTGTTCGGTTTCCTGTTACCCGGCTCTGCTGCCAAAAAGATTACTGTTCTACTCGCACGCTTGTGCTTATAGCATACAGGGTGTCTCAGAATCTGATACCGCCGAAACCCGTATGTACATTGGCTTTCAGCCATATCGGCTGATTGCGGCGCGCAACTTGCCAGCCACCGCGGCACGCAGTTCCGGGGGGGCCATCACCTCAACATCCGGTCCGTGCCTGAGGATATCCATCACCAATTCGCGCGGATCGGAGTACGGGACTCGAGGTTCATAGCGGCCGTCATCGTTTGCGCGCTCCGAGCTTTCGTGGCTACAATACGCTTTGTAGCCACTTTGAGGAAGCACTATGGATGTCCCCGTCCGCGAGCTGAAAAACCGCCTCTCCGAATATCTGCGCAAGGTGAGCATCGGCCACGAGGTGCGGGTGACCTCGCGCGGCAAGGTAGTCGCGCGGCTAATTGCGCCGAGCGCCGTGCGGCGCAAACAGCCCGCCGAGGAAGAAGCGATCGCGCTGTTGCGCAGCCAGCCGTGGATTCGGCCGGGCAAAGTCGGAAAGCAGCGCGTCGGACTGGTCAAGCCAATCAAGCTCAAGCCGGGCACGAAATCGTTGTCCGAGATCGTCAGTGAGATGCGCGATTGATTCTTTATCTGGATGCTTCGGCGTTGGTGAAGCTTTACACCGATGAAGCCCATTCGCATCTGGTACGCAGCGCGGCATCTGCGGCGACGGTACGCGTGTGTCACGATATCGGATACGTGGAATGCCGTGCGGCGCTTGCCCGAAAGCGCAATGACGGGGGCCTCAGTCCCAATGACCATGCGCGTTGTGTGCGGCAGCTCGATCGCGACTGGGGTCACTTCCATACCGTTGCGGTAACGCGCGAACTGCTTCAGCGCGCAGCAATTCTTTCCGAGGAGCACGGCCTGCGCGCCTACGACAGCGTGCATTTCGCCGCAGCCGAGGCGGTGCGCGGCGCAAGTCTCGGCACGGTCGATTTTCGCGTGGGTGTATTCGATACGAAGTTGGCACGGGCCATGCAACGCGCAGGCTTTTCTTTGCTCGAAGCCTGAGCCGTATTCCCGTAATCGGCTTTCAGGCATATTGGCTACTTGCGGCTGCCAATTCCTTCACCACCAACACGCGCAATTCCTCGGGGGCAACCACTTCCACACCCGCTCCGAACTTCAGAATGTCCATCATCAGCTCGCGCGGATCGGAATACGGAACCTGCAACTCGTAGCGCCCGTCTTCGAGAAAACGCCCGGCCTGCCGCGGATGCCATTGCTCGTCGACAACCCAGCGCGCGCGCTCAGCGCTAAACCGCAACACAGCGACTTGCTTCGGCGTTCCGGCGAAAATACCGTAGGCGGTGGCGAAATGTTCGTCGAGTTTCGCTTCGGGAACGCTCAGCGCGTTTCGGGCCGATGGTCTCGCCTGCCGGATCCGCTCCAGCGCAAAGCTGCGCAGTGCCTTGCGCATATGGCACCATGCGTCGAGGTACCAGTTGTCGCGGTAGTGAATCAGACGCTGCGGCGAGATTTCACGATCGGTAACCTCGCCGCGAGTGCGTCCGTGGTATTCGATTCTGACGCGCTTGCGCTGCACGAGCGCGGTGGCGGCGGCGTTAAAGCAAGGCCCCGCGCCGCGCCCGGCCATGCGCAGGATGCGAACGCGCCGCGCGATCTCACCGCCACCGAGATGTTCAGCTTGCAGAATCTGGTCGATCTTGCGCTTGAGCGGTTGTAACGTTTCGTCGAGCAATCCTGGCTCGGCTTCAGCCAGCAGCTTCTGAGCCGCGAGCAGCGCGTGGAGTTCGGAGGCGTTGAACCAGATTCCAGGCAATTCAAACGCGATGCCCGGCGTGTAGCGCCAGCCGTTCTGTTCGCGCAGATATTCGATCGGCGCGCCGTAGCCGCGCAGATCGTCGATGATGCGGTTGACCGTCGCGCGCGAACATTCGAGTTCGCGCTCGATCGCCGCACGGGACACCGGCAACCGGCGCGCGCTGAGAAGGTGATGCAGGCGATAGTAGCGATGGAAGCGCTCCAAGATCCCCTCGTTGCCGGGCAACCGGCCACCAGCGGGCAGTCTAATGCAATCTGCATACGCTGGTCACCGCAACGCGGGCATCGTCACCAATCGGACGCGCGATACCAACGCATCGGCGCCGTCCCAGCCGGTCCGGAGTTGATCCGGCAGCGGGCCCACGGCAACTAGCGGCCCCGTCCGCGGTTTCCTCCTCCGGATGCATAAAATTCAATGACCTAGCGTGTTCCTGTGCTATACTCGCGCGCTTTTATAATTAGCCTTCAGGATTGCAATGCCCCGCGCCATCAGAAACATCGCGATCATCGCCCACGTCGACCACGGCAAGACCACGCTGGTCGACAAGCTGCTGCGCCAGTCCGGCACGTTTGCCGCGCACCAGCATCTGGTCGAGCGCGTGATGGATTCGAACGACCTCGAGCGCGAGCGCGGCATCACTATCCTGGCCAAGAACTGCGCGGTCAATTACCACGGCACGCACATCAACGTCGTCGACACGCCCGGCCACGCCGATTTCGGCGGCGAAGTCGAGCGCGTGCTGTCGATGGTGGACGGCGTGCTGCTCCTGATCGACGCAGTCGACGGCCCGATGCCGCAGACCCGCTTTGTTACACGCAAAGCGCTCGCGCTGGGCCTGAAGCCCATCGTTGTCGTCAACAAAATCGACCGCCCGGGAGCGCGCCCCGACTGGGTGGTCAACCATACGTTCGATCTCTTCGACAAGCTCGGCGCGACCGAAGCGCAACTCGACTTTCCGATCATATACGCGTCGGCACTGGAGGGCTGGGCCGTTACCGATCTCAAAGACGCGCCAATCGCCCGCTCCTCTCCCCTCGCGCCTCACGCCTCTCAGAGCGCAGAGACGAATGTCGAGACTGGCGCCGGAAGCGCCGGCGGAAACATGAAGCCGCTGTTTGAGGCGATCCTCAAACACGTGCCGGTGCGCGCCGACGATCCGAACGGCCCGCTGCAGCTGCAGATCTGCTCGCTCGATTACTCGAGCTATGTCGGCCGCATCGGCATCGGCCGCGTCAACCGCGGCCGCATTCGCACCGGCCAGCTGGTGACGGTGCTCAACGGCGATAAAGCGCCGGTCAGCGCCAAGGTCAACCAGGTGCTGGTATTCGAAGGCCTCGAACGCGTCGTCACCGACGAAGCGCTGGCAGGCGACATCGTCGCCATCAACGGCATCGAGGAAGTCGGCATCGGCGTCACCATCACCGACCCCGAGCATCCCGAAGCGCTGCCGCTGCTGCAAGTCGACGAGCCGACGCTGACCATGAATTTCCAGGTCAACACCTCGCCGCTCGCCGGGCGCGAGGGCAAGTACGTGACCAGCCGCCAGTTGCGCGAGCGCCTGCAGCGCGAAATCATGAGCAACGTCGCGCTGAAAGTGGTCGAAACCGCCGATGCCGATATTTTCGAAGTGTCGGGCCGCGGCGAACTGCACCTGACGATCCTGCTTGAAAACATGCGGCGCGAAGGCTATGAACTCGCGGTTTCCCGCCCGCGTGTCGTGATCAAGGAAGTCAACGGCGAAAAACAGGAACCGTACGAAATGCTGACGGTCGACGTCGAGGAAACCAGCCAGGGCGCAGTGATGGAAGCGCTCGGCGCGCGCCGCGGCGACCTGCAGGACATGCAGTCCGATGGCAAAGGCCGCGTGCGGCTCGATTACCGCATCCCCGCGCGCGGGCTGATCGGCTTCCAGTCGGATTTTCTGACCATGACGCGCGGCACCGGCGTCATGAGCCACGTATTCGACGATTACGGCCCCATGAAACCCGACATGGCCGATCGCCGCAACGGCGTGCTGATTTCCTCGGAGGCTGGCGAAGCAGTCGCCTACGCGTTGTGGAAGCTGCAGGAACGCGGCCGCATGATCGTGAGCCCGGGCGATCCGCTGTACGAAGGCATCATCATCGGCATCCACAGCCGCGACAACGATCTCGTCGTCAACCCGATCAAGGGCAAGCAGCTCACCAACGTCCGCGCCTCGGGCACCGACGAAGCGGTGCGCCTCACGCCGCCGATCCAGATCACGCTCGAATCCGCGATCGAACTCATCGCCGACGACGAGCTCGTCGAAATCACCCCGAAGTCGATCCGCATCCGCAAGCGCTACCTGCTCGAGCAGGATCGCAAGCGCACGCGGAGGGCGGAGCAGGCTCACGCGGCTTAGGCCGCGGGATACGGCACTCAGCGCCGCACGACATCGCGCGGCGCTTCCTTAGGCCACTTTGCGCCTGCCGCCCCCTGGATTTCCCCGCCCGGCCTGCCAAAAACCCGCAACGGGATGTCCGGCGCGCGCTTGAAGCGGAACTCGATGTACTCCATGAACCACCGCCTGCCGCGCGACACCGTGATGTCCGGCCACGGCACGAACAGATCGGGGCTGTTGATCGCGAATAAAAAAAGCAGGTGCAGCGAAATCCCCTCGGTATTCACGCCGACGGTCAGCACGTTGCGGAAGTTGCCCATCAGGCTGCGTCCCATCTGCGCGCCGCGCACCCGCACATTGGCGCCATTGAATGGTCGTGTCGCGCGATAGTACTTCGCGAATGTCACCCACCCGCTTATGTAGCTCAACAGGTAGGTTACGGCAAGCCACATCCCGACGAATAACAGGAGAAACGCGACTGGCGGCAGCCACGGCATGTCGTAAGCCAGCGATTCAAATTCCGGACGCATTGCGGTGGCCGATTAGTTCGATAACGCTTTGTCGAGCGCGGCGACCAGCGGACCGAGTTTGGGCGGACTCGCTTCGAGCCCGGCCTTGACGCCATATTGCGCCAGCGCAGCGGTCGAAACGGGACCAATCGAGGCGACCAGCGTCGAGTTGAGGTTCGCGGCAAGCGAGTCCGCCTTGCCGAGCGACTGCGCCAGCCCGAAGAGGTTGTGCGCCTGCGATGCGCTGGTGAACACCACGCTCGCGATCTCGCGGCGCTCGAGCGCCGCAATCAAGTCGGCCATCGGTTTGGTGTCCTCCGGCAGCGACCAGCGATAAAGCGGAATATCAATCACCGTCGCGCCCTTCGCCTGCAGCGCCTTATCGAGCTCCGGATTCTTGCCGCCATGACGCTGCACGACCACGCGCTCGCCCGCGAGCGGCAGCGAGTTCAATTCCGCGAGCACTTCGGCGGTAGTGAACGGTTCCCTGGCGCTTAAATCAATGCGTACGTTGCGCGAGCGCAGCGCGGCGGTCGGCTTGGGCCCGCGCACCACGACCACCGCGGCCGCCAGCAACGCGAGCAGCGTCTCCGTCAAGCCGAGGGCGTCGGCCGTCTTGAACAGCGCCCGCGTGCCGACGCCGGTCTGGAAAATCGCGACCTGGACGGGCTGCGTCCGCCACTCGTGGATCAGGCGCGCGATGCGCTGCGGATCGACGTCCGGGACCTCGGCCAGCGCCGGTGCGCGCACCGGCTTGCCGCCGCGCTTCGCGATCAGCTCGGCCAACTGCTCGCCGAGGCGGCTTTCAAGGATCGCGACGGATTGACCGTTCATTCAGGGCCCCGCGGCACTTTCGGCGAGCATCCGCTCGACCGTCTGCCTCGCCAGCGCCGGGTCGACCTCGAAGTCGAAATTATGCGGCAGCCGGCCCGCATCCGGCACGACACGGCCGGTCACGCGTGCATAGCGCTGGCCAAGGACTTCGGCAAGATAGACGATGAAGTCCGCGCCGACCTCGAAGTTATGCAATTCGATCAGCCGCGTGCCTTTGGGCGAAAACAAAACGTTCGCCATGTTCGAACCGGTGACCGCGACCACGAACTCCGCATTCGCAAAGCGCCGCACCTGCTCGCCAAAGCTCAATTCGCCCGCCACCAACGTTTCGAAGCCATATTCCGCGAGCAGCGCGGCGATTTCGTCTTCATTGATCAGATGGCGCTGCGGCGCGTCCCTGCGCGAGAGGAACAAGCGCGATTTCCTGCCGCTGACCATGCCCTCGGTCCGGAACGTCCTGCGCAGCCATTGGATCGCGAACGGGTGCGGCGTCAGGTTCTCCGTGAACACCGAAGGCACCCACAGCGATTTGAAGCGATACAGCTTGTCGTAATCGAGCTGCATCAGATGCTGCGGGCCGACGCCCAGCAGCGCGAGCGACTCCCGCTGCTGCCGCGTCAGGTCGTTGCCGACGACGAACCGCAACCCGCTCAGCTGGGGAAATTTCCTCACCGTATAAAAGCGCGGCAGGTGATCGGTAAGCCAGTGCCAGTGTTCGCGGCAATTGCCGATCAGCACGGCCAGCTCTTCAACCGCCACTTCCTGCCCGGGAACAGTAACCACCGCTTCGTCGCGGCCGGCCTGCCGGAAAAAATCCGACTTCTTGCCGCCCTTGCAGGTAAGGCTCGGATGCAGCCCCTGGGTCAGCAGGCAGCCATCCTGCGAGAGCAGGAGCCAGTCGTTAGTCAGCAGGCATACGTTTTCGACCGTCGCGAGAAACGGCTCGAAAGCCCAATCGGCCACCTGCAGCCGTTTGTCGATCGTCACCGGCAGGTACATCGCATCGACGTGCTCGAGCCACTCGCGTGCCGGCAGCAGGCGAACGCGTTGTTCGATCATCGGGAACTCAGCGCGCGGGCACGCGCACCTTCACCGGCCGCGTCAGAAACTCGAAATCGCAGCCGCGGTCGGCCTGTTGCACGGTATCCAGGAATAATTTGCGATAGCCGCGCTCGTCGCCGGCGCGCGGCTTCGGCGCCTTCCACTTCCTGCGCCGCGCTGCGAGTTCCTTGCCAGACACCAGCAATTCGAGCTTGCGCCCGGCGACATCGAGCCGGATCCGGTCGCCCGTCTTGACCAGCGCGAGCGGCCCGCCGATGGCGGCTTCGGGAGTGATGTGCAGCACGATGGAGCCGAACGCCGTGCCGCTCATGCGCGCGTCCGATATGCGCACCATGTCCTTGACGCCTTTCTGCGCGAGCTTCTTCGGGATCGGTATGTAGCCGGCCTCCGGCATGCCGGGCGCGCCTTTGGGTCCGGCATTGCGCAGCACCAGGACATCGTCGGGCTTTACGTCGAGATCGGGCGCGTCGATGCGCGCCGCCAGGTCTGCGAGCGAATCGAACACCACCGCGCGGCCTTCGTGCTGCATCAGCTTCGGCGTTGCCGCCGACTGCTTGACGATCGCGCCGCCCGGCGCAAGATTGCCGCGCAGCACCGCGATGCCGCCATTCCTGAAAATCGGTTTTTTGAACGGCCGCACCACGTCTTGCCTCCATCCCGGCAGCGCGGCATCGATGTTCTGGCCGAGCGTCTTGCCGGTAATCGTGAGCGCTCTGGTTTTCAGCAGCGGCCTGAGTTCGCGCAGTACCGTCGTGACGCCGCCCGCTTTTTCGAGGTCTTCCATGTAATGCTGCCCGGCCGGCTTCAAATCGACCAGCACCGGCGTCCTGCTTCCC
This sequence comes from Gammaproteobacteria bacterium, assembly GCA_041483135.1. Taxonomy (GTDB): domain Bacteria; phylum Pseudomonadota; class Gammaproteobacteria; order Burkholderiales; family SG8-41; genus PALSA-1004. The sequence continues at coordinate 16,310 of JBGPFE010000031.1, forward strand.
ATGCGGTCGAATGCGTCGAGATCGATTTCGATGCCGAGGCGTCCCGCCATCGCCGCAAGATGCACGATCGCATTGGTCGAGCCGCCGATCGCGAGCAGCATGGTGAGCGCGTTCTCGAACGCATCCGGCGTCATGATCTTGTCGGGCGTGAGCCCTTCTTTCGCGATGGCCACCGCGCGCGCGCCGGTCGCCTCGGCATTGCGCATGCGCTCCGACATCACCGCCGGCGTGCACGCGCCGCCCGGCAGCATCATGCCGAGCGCTTCGGTCACGCACGCCATCGTGCTCGCGGTGCCCATCACCATGCACGTGCCGGCGCTGGGCGCGAGTTTCGCATTCACCGCGTTGATTTCCTGCGCGTCGATCTCGCCCGCGCGAAAGCGCGCCCAGAAGCGGCGGCAGTCGGTGCATGCGCCGAGCCGCTCGCCTTTATGGACGCCGGTCAGCATCGGGCCGGTCACCAGCATGATCGCCGGCACATTCGCGCTTGCCGCGCCCATCAGGAGCGCCGGCACCGTCTTGTCGCAGCCGCCGATCAGCACGACCGAATCGAGCGGCTGCGCGCGGATCATCTCCTCGGCGTCGATCGCCATCAGGTTGCGCAGATACATGCTGGTTGGATGCGCGAACGACTCGTGCAGAGTGATGGTCGGAAACTCGACCGGCAGCCCGCCGGCGAGCATGACGCCGCGCTTCACCGCTTCGATCAGCTCGGGCACGGTGCGGTGGCACGCGTTGAAGCCGCTGTAGGTATTCGTGATGCCGATGACCGGCCGCTCGAGCGCATCGTCGGTATAGCCCATCGCCTTGATGAACGCCTTGCGCAGGAACAGCGAAAACTCCTCGTCGCCGTACGCGGTGAGCCCGCGGCGCATGCCGGTTTTTCTGCTTGCCATAAAAGTCAGCCGTCGCTTGAAGTTGTCCCCGCACAATAGCTAATGCCACAAATTGACGCAAGGTCAAATGGATGCCTACAATCGACGCCCCTCCCCTTACCGCGATAGATCTCCCATGCCTGACAGGAAAACTCTCGGCAAACTGCCGCGCGAAGCGATACGCATGCTCGAACTGCCGCGCCTGCCGGCCAATATCATCGACGGCTTCAAAGCGCTCGTCGATCTGACCGGCACGATTTCGGATGCGTTCGACGAGCTCGGCATCGTCGGCGTGATCCCCGCGTATGAGCTGCCGCCGGCGAACAGCGGCAAGCGCATCGTCGGGCCCGCGCTCACCGTGCGCAACATCCGCCACTCGACCCAGATCCACAAGGCGGCGCAGGACAAGGCGAGCGGTCAGGGCGAAACCGAAGCGCACAATCTTGCCACGCCCGGCGACGTGCTCGTGATCGAGGGCGTGATGGGCTGCTCCAACATGGGCGGCCAGTCGGCCACCATCAGCCGGCGCGAAGGCTGTATCGGCGCCATCGTCGACGGCACGCTGCGCGATCCCGATCAGTACCGCCGGATGGGCTGGCCGGTGTGGTGCAGAGGCTTCACGCCCATCACCGGCAAATGGCGCATGCAGACGGTGGAAGTCAACGGCACCGTGCAAATCGCGGGCGTCGCCGTGCGGCCCGGCGATCTCGTGTGCGCCGACGAAGCGGGCGTCGCCTTCGTGCCGTACGCACAGGCCGCGGCGGTGCTCGAAGCCGCGCGCAAGATCGATGGCGGCGACACCAGGCGCAAAGCCGACATCGACAGCGGCGTGCCCCTGGCCGAAATCATGCAACGCAAATACAAATGAAAGCGACCAACCTCATCTTCATCCTGTCGGACAACCACAACCGCGCGGTCACCGGCTGCTACGGCCACGCGATCGTGAAGACGCCGACGCTCGACAAGCTTGCGCAACGCGGCGTGCGGTTCGCCAACAGCTACAGCACGAGCGCGCTGTGCTGCCCGGCGCGCGCGGCGCTGGCGACCGGCCGCTACCCGCATGAGACCGGCTACTGGGACAACGCGATCGCCTATGACGGGCGCGTGCCGAGCTGGATGCACCGCCTGCGCGGGCAGGGACACAGGGTGGCGGCGATCGGCAAGCTCCACTACCGCAGCAGCGACGACGACTATGGCTTGAGCGAGGAGATCATGCCGGTGCATCTGCACGAGGGCAAAGGCGCAGTCGTGAATCTGCTGCGCGGCTACGATGCGGAGCCTCCGCGCACCGACGGCGAGCGCTGGAAACTGTACGCCGGACGATCCGGCGCCGGCGAGACGCACTACCAGGACTTCGACCGCAAGGTCACCGGCAAAGCGATCGAATGGCTGCGCGCGCACGCGCGCGACCGCGGCAAGCCCTGGACGCTCAAAGTCGCCTACTTCAGCCCGCACCCGCCGTTTACGGTGCCGCAGCGCCTGTACGATCTATATCCCGAGGACCGGATGCCGCTGCCGGTGCGCCATCGGCCCGGCGACCGCCCGGAACATCCGGCAGCGCGCCACCTGCGCGAGATCGAGGGATACCGCGACATGACCGACGAACGGATGCTCAGGCGCGTCGCCGCCGCTTACTTCGGCCTCATCACTTACGTCGACGAGCAGGTCGGCGCGGTGATGAAAGCGGTCGAGGAACTGGACCTGCTCGCCAATACCCGCATCGTCTACACGAGCGATCACGGCGAACTCTTCGGCGCGCAGGGCATCTTCGGCAAGAAGAGCCTGTGGGAAGGATCGGTCGGCGTGCCGCTCGTCATCGCGGGCGCGGACGTGCCGCAGAATCGCGTCGTGCGCCAGTTCGTCTCGCACGTCGATCTGTTCCCGACGCTGCTCGAAAGCGCCGGCGCGCAACTCGCCGGCGGGGACCGGGATTTGCCCGGCGTGTCGCTGTGGCCAGCCATCGCCGGCCGCGAATCGCAGCGCGATGCGTTTGCTGAATATCACGGCCAAGGCTCGAAGGCGGGCCAGTTCATGCTGCGCGACGGCAACTTGAAGCTCATCTACCACGTCGGCATGCCCGCGCAGCTCTTCGATCTCGCCGCCGATCCGGATGAGGCGCACGATCTGATCGAGGAAGGCCGCGACGAGGGCCGCGCCCGGGCGCTCGAAGCGAAGCTCAGGGTAATTTGCGATCCGGAAGCGGTCGATGCGCGCGCCAAGGCCGATCAGCGCAGGATGGCGGATTTCTGGGGCGGGCCCGACAAATTGCGCGGCGCGGAGCAGATACTCTTCACCCCGCCGCCGGGAGTTTCGAGCGTGGACGCGTGGACGATCCCGAAGCAGTAATGGTAAATCAGCTGTAGTCGTCTCGATTTGATCGGGATACAGGCGTCCGGACGTCAACTTCAGGAAACGACCGCCGCGAACGTCCGCTATCGACCCAAAGCAATGGGATGGATATTCAACGTTTCCGAACAGCCGCCGGTTCCGGCTTTCGGCTGCATCGGGTGGTTATCCGGACGCGGCGACGCGCAAAAAGGGCAGGATTGAATTTCCTGCCTGTTGATCGCGCATTGCGGGAAAGCTTGACGTTGTGGATAATTCAACGACGCTGGTAACGTTTGAGGAGGACTATAAAATGTTTACGCTGCGCAAACCCTATCGATTGCTGTCGGTACTGGTTGGAATGGCATTGTGTCCCGCCGCATCTTACGGCCAGGCGTCGGCCCTGCCGAACAAACCCGTGCGTATCATCGTCCCCAACGCCGCCGCCGGCCCCAATGACTTTGTAGGCCGCATGCTCGCGCCCAAATTGAGCGAAACGCTGGGCCAAAACGTGATCGTGGACAATCGTCCGAGCGCCAACGGCGTGATCGGCTCGGAACTGGTTGCGCGTGCGACGGCGGACGGCACGGTTCTCGCCGTGGGTAATTCCGGCACCCACGCTGTCAACGCTACGCTCTACAAGAACCCGACCTACGATCCCGTACGCGATTTCGCGGCAATCAGCGAAATCATATTCAGCAGCCTGGTACTGGTCGCCAACCCCAAGGTCCAGGCCAATAACGTCACGGAACTTATCGCCGAAGCCAAGCGCGCGCCGGGAAAGCTCAACATCGGGGTTGCCGGCGCGACAGGCGAGATCGCCGGTAATTTGATCAAGCTGCAGGGGCATATCGAGCTGAACAACATTCCGTACAAGGGCGGCGCACCCGCGGTGATCGCCGTGATCTCGAATGAATCGCAGTTGCTGCTGACCCTCTATTCAAGCCTCAAAGGCCCGATCGACTCCGGCAAGCTCAAACCCATCGGCGTGACCGGCTCGCGGCGCGATCCGCTACTGCCCAACGTGCCGACATTGGCCGAGAGCGGGCTCGACGGCTACGAGGTTGAATTTTGGGTCGGAATCTTCGCGCCCGCGAAAACGCCCGCCGCGACGGTGCGGGCGCTGGGCCGGGAGATCGTGCGCATCGTCAACATACCCGAAGTGAAGGAGCGCTTCGTCACGGCAGGCTACGAAGTCGTCGCGAGCACGCCGGAGCAGTTCACCGAGCGCGTCCGGCGCGATACCGAGAAGTATCGCAGGATTGTTCTCGAAAGCGGAATGCAGCAGCTGGATTGACTGCGCAGTCATGGAACCTCACCCGCGAATGTCCGCTTTTGGCGGCGGGTTCAAGCGGACATTCATGGCGAAATCTCGGGACATGTCAACCATGCCGAATCATGTGAGCGCCTGAGCTCAAGCAAAGCATCCTACCGCTTGACGCCCGACAATTCCTCGAACAACAGCCCGAGCGCCGCGTTATCGAGTCCGTCGCGTCCGGTCGCGCACAGCGCGGCGAACATTTGCGCGCCAAGCGCGGTCACCGGCATATAAGTACCGCTCGCGGTGCCGGCGCCGAGCGCGAGCTTGATGTCTTTCAGCATCAGGCTGGCGCGGAAGCCCGGTGCGAGCGCGCCGTCGAGCAAACGCTTGCCCTGGTTCTCGAGCACAGCGCTTTTGGCCGAGCCGCCGAGCAACGCGTCGCGCACCTTGCGGGGATCGATGTTCATTTTTTTCGCCAGCGCGAACGCTTCCGAGACCGCCATCAGCGTGCCGACGATCACGAGCTGATTGCACGACTTGCACAACTGGCCGGCGCCGTTGCCGCCGATGTGCGTGAACGTCTTGCCGATCGCATTGAACACCGGCATGCAGCGCTCGAGGATCGCGGCATCGCCGCCGATCATGCACGACAGCGTGCCGTCGACCGCGCCTTGGGGCCCGCCGCTGACCGGCGAGTCGAGCATGTGCAGGCCCTTGTCGCGCAGTCGTTTGGCGAAATCAACCGTCGCGGTGGCCGAGATCGTGCTGCAGTCGATCACCACCGCGTTGCGTTTCAAACCGTGGATCAGGCCGTCGTCGCCGAATATCACTTTCTCGACATCGGGCGTGTCCGGCACGCACAGCAGCACGACCTCGGTGACGCCCCCGACATCGGCGGGAGTGACAGCGGGTCGCGCGCCATCGCGCACCAACGCCTCCATCTTGGCCTTGCTGCGGTTATGCACGGTAACCTTGAAGCCGGCCTTGAGCAGGTTGCGCGCCATCGCGGCGCCCATGATGCCGAGGCCGACGAAGCCAATAGGCGTGGATGTGGTATTCGTGTTGCTCATTCGCCCTCCTTTACTTGCGCTTGGCGCCAGGTTTGCCGCGTTTGAACGTGCGCAATACCCTGGCGCGCCCGCTCGCCCCCGCCATCAGGAACGAAAGGTCGGAACCGGACAGGATGAACTGCATGCCCATGCCGATGTATTTTTGCATCAGTTGCGGATCGTAAACGCCGCCCATGCCGGCAAACTTGCGGTGCTTGCGCGTCGCCGCGATCACCGTGGCATAAGCGTCCTCGACTTTTTTGTGGCTGAACTGCCCGGGCATCCCCATCTCGGCGCACAAGTCGTTGGTGCCGATCAGCAGTACGTCGATGCCTTTCACCGCGGCGATCGCGTCGGCGTTCCTGATCGCGGCCGGCGTCTCGAGCATCACTATCACCAGCGTCTCCTGATTGATGAGCTTGATCGTTTCGCCGACCGGCAGCGATTTGAAGCCGAGCAGCGGCTGCCCGCCGGCAACCGAGCGGTGGCCGACCGGCGGGTACTTGCAGTTCGTCACGACGCGCTGCGCCTCCGCCACGGTGTCGACATGCGGCACCACAATGCCCTGCGCGCCGGAATCGAGCAGCCGGCTCGCGTGGTAATGTTCCTTGCCCGGCACGCGCACCAGCGGCGTAATGCCGACAGCGAGCGCCGCGGACGCGATCTGCGACGCGAGGTCGACGTCCAGCGAGCCGTGTTCCATGTCGATGAACAGCCAGTCGAAACCGCAGGTTTTGGCGATCGTTGCGATGTCGACCGTGCGCGCCTGGCGCACGCCCATGCCGAGCGCGAGTTTTCCCGCTGCAAGTTGACGCTTGGTGTGATTCGCGACGATGGTCATGATTCTCCCCTGGATGATCTCGTTCGAGTGTTGACAATTTAGATTGCCTGGTCACAATAGGCAAGCGCTGAACAGCGGTGATGGGTAATGAGTGATGAGTTATGTGTATAAACCATGCACCCATTACTCATCACCCATCACTCATTACCCATTACCCATTACCCATTACCCATTACCGATTGGTTGGCTCTTATGAAAACACTGCGTCTCATTGCATTGTTGCTGCTGTGTGCGGCCGCGCAGGTTCACGCGCAGGCGTTTCCCGCCAAGACCGTGCGCATCGTGGTCGGATTCGCGCCGGGCGGCTCGACCGACGTCACCGCGCGCATCATGGCACTGGAGCTCGCCAGGCTCTGGAGCCAGCAGGTCGTCGTCGACAACCGCCCTGGCGCGAGCGGCATGATCGGCGCGGAGCTCGCCGCCAAGGCGCCGCCCGATGGCTACACGCTGCTCGTTTCCCCGCAGACCAGCATCGTCGTGGCGCCGTTGCTGTTCCAGAAAATGGCTTATGACCCGATCAAGGATTTCACGACCGTCGGGGTCGTCGGCTCGTCACCCCAGATGCTAGTGATCCACCCGTCATTGCCGCCGAAGAATTTCAGGGAATTCGCCGCGTTCGCCAAAGCCAACGCCAGGCAGCTTTCTTACGGCTCGGGCGGAATCGGCTCGACGCCGCACCTGGCGGGCGAGCTCCTCAACCTGTCGCTCAAGATAAAAATGGTGCATGTGCCGTACAAGGGCGAGAACCCGGCACTTGCCGACGTGCTCGGCGGCCAGTTGCCGCTGATGTTCTCGAACCTGCCGGTCGCGCTGCCGCAGGCGCGGGCCGGCAAGCTGCGCGGGCTGGCCATCACGAGCCTGCAGCGCTCCCCGACCGCGCCCGAATATCCGACCGTCGCCGAATCCGGCATTCCGGATTTCGACACGGCCACCTGGAGCGGTCTCTACGCGCCGGCCGCCACGCCGAGGGAAATCGTCATGCGCGTGAACGCCGACGTCGTCAGGTTATTCAGTCTGCCTGAAGTCAAACAGCGCATGCTGAGCCAGGGCATAGACTACGGGCTGCACACCACGCCCGAAGCTCACGCGGCGTTCGTGAAATCCGAAATCGTGCGCTGGGGCAAGGTCATCAAGGAGGCCGGCGTGCGCGCTGAATAGCAAAGCGCCAGCCACAGAGGCCACAGAGAGCGCAGAGAAAAACAATCCAGGCGTTGTCATGCCGGCGAAAGCCGGCATCCAGGATCAGCCTCATTCGCCTGGATTCCCGCCTTCGCGGGAATGACGAACCCATTTGTTACTGGTGTTTCTTATCTTCTCTGTGTCCTCTGTGATCTCTGTGGCTGATAGAATCCGGCCCTGACATGCAATCGATCGTCATCATCGGCAGCGGGCTCGCCGGCTACAACGCCGCGCGCGAACTGCGCAAGCTCGACAAGGCGGTCGCGCTGACCGTCATCTCCGCCGACAGCGGCCACTTCTATTCCAAGCCGATGCTGTCGAACGCGCTCGCTTCCAGGAAAACACCCGAGAGCATTCCGATGAACAAGTCGGAGCAGATGCCCGCCCTGATCAATGCAATCGTGCGTCCGCACACGCGGGTGACCGCGATCGATCCCGCGCAGCGCGCGATTCGCATCGGCGACGAAGTCATCATCTATGCCAAGCTCGTGCTCGCGCTCGGCGCCGAGCAGATCCGGCTGCCGCTCGCCGGCAGCGCGGTCGATCGCGTGCTGAGCGTCAACAGCCTCGACGACTACGCGCGCTTTCGCGCCGCGCTCGCAGGCAGGCGCAAGGTCGCGGTGATCGGCGCGGGCCTGATCGGCTGCGAGTTCGCGAACGATCTCGCGAGCACCGGACACACGGTCGATGTGATCGACATTGCGGACCAGCCGCTGCCGCGTCTGCTGCCGCCGGAAGGCGGCGCGCTCTTGAAGCGAAAGCTCGAAGCGGTCGGCGTGACGTGGCATCTGGGCACCAGCGTCGCGGCAATCGATGCGCAGGGCGACGGCGTACGCGTCGCGCTCGCCAACGGCGGAACATTCGATGCCGACCTGGTGTTGTCCGCGGTCGGCTTAAAGCCGCTCACGGCGCTCGCAAAAGACGCGGGCCTCAAGGTGAACCGCGGCATCGTTGTGAACCGCATGCTCGAAGCCAGCGCGCCCGATATTTACGCGCTCGGCGATTGCGCCGAGGTGGAAGGCCTGGTGCTGCCGTTCGTGATGCCGATCATGCATGCAGCGCGCGCGCTCGCGGCAACGCTCGCCGGCAAGCCGACCGCGGTTGCTTATCCCGCGATGCCGGTGCTCGTAAAAACTCCTGCGTGCCCGACCATCGTCTCGCCACCGCCTGCCGGCGCCGCCGGCAAGTGGGACGTCACCGCCGACGCGGAGAGCGTGAAATCGCTGTTTCGTGATGCAACCGGAAAACTGCTCGGGTTCGCGTTGAACGGCAAGGCTACGGCCGAGCGCGCGGCACTCATCCAGCAATTGCCGCCGGTGCTCGCGTAGCCGCGACGCGCTTCCCCTTCACTCATTCACTCATTCACCCTTCACGCGCGCAGCGCTAATCGTCCCCGGGGGCAGCCCGGGAGCTGGTTATCTTCTCTAGATCGGCCAAGAGAATGTAACCGAAGAGAAGGCCGCCCAGGTTCGCCGCCACTTCGTGGTGACCCTGTGCTGCTCGCCGAGGAAGGCGGCTGTGGAACTCGCTCTCGCCATATAAGCATGACGAGAGCTCAAACAGTCCTCGCCGACGCCCCGGTGCCGATTGCAAGCGGTACCGAAAGAGAAACGGACTTGGCGCGTGGAAATGTCATTCGAACGGGGCTTAGGCGGCTGTTCCCGCAAACGGGCGTTCCGCTAACGAGTCACAACCGCCCCCCTTACTCAGCTGCGACTGCTCGGCGGCTCTCATGGGAGCTCGAGTCGAACGGCATCGCAGAGTGATACGGTTGTGATTTTGGTTGAGATTAAACTGTAACTGCTGAATGCTGATCGCTGACCGCTGACCGCTGATTTTTTCCCCTTCACCCTTCACGCGCGAGCAACACCAACGCAAGCGCAATGGCGCCGGGAAGGGCTTGCACCCAAAGAATCTTGCGACTCGCCGTGCAAGCACCGAACACGCCTGCAACGATTACGCATGCAAGAAAGAATATCTTGATCGAGTTTCCGGTATCACCGACGATCAGGCCCCACACGAGCCCCGCAGCGAGAAATCCGTTGTACAGGCCTTGATTCGCGGCAAGCGCCTTTGAGACCGCGGCAAACTCAGGCGTAATGCCGAACGTCCGCAGACCGCGAGGCTGGTCCCAGAGGAACATCTCGAGAACAAGAAAGTAGAAGTGCAGCAAGGCAACCAAAGCAACGGCAACATTCGAAACTGTCGTCATCCACGGCTCCATCGTTTTGGCTGCTAATGTTGAGTTAACCGGCGCTGCGCGGTCTTATCGCGCAGTGTGCAGCGACCGAAGAGAGCGAGGTTGAGCGCCTTGTTAAGCACTGGTCTGTGGGCGGCGACCATGCAGCGCTCGGGCTATCGCAGAACCAATGACCGCGCAAACAGCAGCACAGATAAAGACGAACACCATAGTCGCCGCAATGGCGGGGATCGTTATTTGATCTGGTGGAAGCGCCCCGGGGCCGATCTGCCACGAAATAAACCACCCCAGCGTTGCATCGACCAGCCCAACTAGGAGAGCAGCTCCGACTGCGCGAAGAAGGCCCCAACGGCGGAATGTGAAGTACCCCACTATGGCATAGATAAGAGCTGAGCCTGCCGACGCATATGCATAGGGGAATCCGAGTCCAGCAGACGCAAACGAAGCCGCCGTATCGAAAGCCAGAACTGCCACAACCCCTAACCCAACTATCTTCCAAAATTGACTCACCGTGTCTCCGCTTCCTCAAATGCCTAACGTTAATTGTTTGACAGCTTTTTAGTTGACGATTTAGTTGACACTTTTTTCAAGTGCAAATGCATCGCAGACACGTTAGTTAACAGATTAGTTGACACCGGGTCGCCCAACATCGGCCAGTCGTCTGTCATATTCCGCCACCCGCGACAAACCTACGCCAGATCGTCTGGCCGCGCAATCGACCTTGCCCCCTCTCCCGCTCTCTCGGCTTCACTTTCCCGGCCAGCAGCGCGCGATGGCTTGCTCGATCCACGCGCTGTCGGCAGCGAGCGTGCTGTAATGGAGTTCGCCGCCGTCCGCTGCGCCGCCCTTGATGCGATGCAGTGCCGATGAGCGCAAATTTGCGTCGCTGATGACGTAGCCCATGCGCTGGTAGCGTTCCATCTCGATCGCAATTTCCTCGCGCGGCCCGGCGCCGAACCAGATCCACGCGGCGACGAAATCCTGCGCGAGCTTTTCGAGCTCGCGAAACTCGTCCTCGGGAATCGGCTGCACCGGATCCAGCTCTCGATATTCCGGCCCGCCTCCAGGCGGCACGCGCCAGGCGCGGCTCCATTCGGCTGCGCCTTGCGTCGTGAACAACTCGACGGCGCCTGTTGCCGGGTCGCGCACGATGCGAAACAGCGCATCCTGTTTGCCGGTCAACACATAGCCGCGGCACTCGTCGCGGCCGGTGCGCATCGTCACCAATGCCGATGCAAGGTAGCCATTATCTTTCAGCGTGATCGCCATGGCGCAATCGGCGGCGGCAGCAGTGACGTCGTCGATGTTCTGTTCGGCCAGCGCGCCGCGCACGATGCGCGCCGTGCCACGCGCGCCGGCGCCGGGAGCGACCCATTCGACCTCTATTGCAAGATCCGGAAACTCGCTCGATGCAAGAACAAACGGCGGAAACGGAATGCCGCCTTCGATCTTGAGATCGTAATGCAATGCGTCCGCGGCATGCTGCTCCTCGAACTCGCCGGTGACCTGATGCTCGGCAAGCAGCACCTTGAGACGGGCGTCGAACGCCCCGAGTTCGTCGCGCCCGCCACTGACCTTGAATGTGACGTGGGTGAGCAAGGCCACGCAATGATCACCTTTTCGCCGGCCGCTTGCCGGCAAGAACGGCCGCGCGGTTCCGGACGGAAGACTTCAAATGCAAGGAAAATTCGGTAATCTGCGTCGTCAGCTCGGTAACCGCCAAAATCAACGGGTGACTCTCGTTGTTCTTCAACACCACGAAAAAATCCACCGGCGGAATTCCGGGACTGGTCTTCAACACCCGCAGCTTTTTGCTCCTCACTTCCTCGCCATAGCAGAATCTCGGCAGAAGACTTACTCCCAACCCCTCCATCGTAAGCTCGGCTACCACGTTCATGCTGTTGCAGGCAACGGCCGTACGGTAGGTGGCTGCGTTGTCACTGAACCAGCGCTCGATCACCGGGTAATAGTGCGACTCTTCGGATAGACTCAATATGGGCCATTGCTGAAGCTCTCGCGGCGTCAGCATCTTGTCCGGAATCTCGAGCATCGGGCTTGCCATCCAGACGAACTCATCATACCCTAGCGACCACGATTTCAGGCGCGGCTCCGTGATCGGACCCGCGATCAGCGCCAGGTCCAGATCTCCGTCGCGGAGCCTGTCGATCAGAACCCGGGTCAGGTTCACGTAAATTCGCAGCACGACCCGCGGGTATCTGTCCCGCAATATGGCAACGAGCTTGGTAAGCCACGTATTGGCGACCAGACCAACCACGCCTAGCCGGATCACGCCTGAGACGGCCTCGGCGCTGCCAATCTGGTGACTGATGGAAGAAACCAGTTGGGTCACCTGCCTCGCGTATGGAACCAATTCCTGCCCTTTGGGCGTCAAATGGGCGCGGTGATGGGATCGATCGAAGAGCGCGGCACCCAGATGCTGTTCGAGCTCCCGTATACGGGCGGAAACGGTGGATTGAGTGGTAAATAACGATCTCGCCGCCGCGATGAAACTGCCGCGCTCGACGATACGAACGAAGGTTTCAAGCTGAATAATGTTCATGCCCCGTCTGCCGCCGCATTGGATCCGGGTCACGCATGAATCGAGCGCGCCGGTTAATCTATTTTAACGATCAACATTAAGAAAGAAATATCGCTTTTCACAATATAGCCCATTACCTACAATTGCTCAAAGCGGGTTCGCGTGACCGGACAGCGGACGTTTACAGGCAGTCTCATCAATCGGAGGCCGGCAAGTGGCTACCAAGACACTGAAGTTGGGAATTTCATTAAGCGACAGGGTTTTCCCCCTGCTTGACGGCAGCGCGCCCCCCAAAGATATCAAATTCGACATTATCCAGAGCAGCGGTGATATTTTTAAGCGGGCCCTGAGCAGCAACGATTTCGATGTCACGGAGATGTCTCTTGCGGCACACGCAATCCTGCGCTCCAGGAGCGACCCCCGCTTCGTCGGCCTGCCGTTGTTTACATCACGAATTTTCCGGCATAGCGCCATCTACGTTTCCTCCGCGGCGGGCATCAATAAACCATCCGATCTGGCGGGAAAGCGGGTCGGCCTGTCGGAGTATCAATCAACTTCCGCGGTTTGGCTGCGCGGGATATTGCAGGAATACTACGGCGTAAATCCGGAATCGATGAAGTGGGTGAAAGGGGGGGTCGACAAGCCGGGCAGCGGCGTGGATCGCATCCCGCTTTCCCTCCCGCCAAAATATGAAGTCTCGACCATCGCGCAGGACACCACCCTGAGCGCCAGCCTGCTGAAAGGGGAAATCGACGCGCTCATCAGCAGCAAAATTCCCGGCGCATTCTCGGCCGGCGGCCAGAAGGTCAAAAGACTGTTCCCGGACTCGCGCGCCGCGGAGGTCGATTACTTCAAGGCCTCCGGTGTTTTCCCGATTATGCACATGCTGGTCATGAGCCGACCGGCCTACGAAGAAAATCCGCAGCTTGCGAACAGCGTATACGAGGCATTCCTGGCGGCAAAGAAAGTCTCCGAACACCGCCTGTACGAAACTGATGCGCTGGCCTGCATGATTCCCTGGATGGTCCCGGAGATGGACAATATATACAAGATCATGGGCAAGGATTTCTGGCCTTACGGCATGCAAGGGAATCGCCAGACCGTCGGTAAATTCATCGAATACCTGCGGTCTCAGGATTTACTGAAAAAAGAGATTAAAGTAGACGATTTGTTCGTGAAGGAACTGGCCGGATCGTAGGCGTTCCCCAGTTGGCCGCCAGCCCGACTGTTCACAAATTATTTTCATGAGGAAAACATGACTTTTTACGCACCGCCGCCAGTTCTCAAGACCGAAACCTATGCCAGTCTGCCCGATAAATTCAGGAAGTCCGGCAAGCGCTCGACCTGGTATTCCCGGCACCAGAATATCGAATGTTTCCTCGAAGGGCCGTCGTTCGATCGCGCCGGCAACCTCTATTTCGTCGACATTCCTCACGGCCGCATCTTCAAACTGACGCCGAAGCGCGAGTTCGAGTTGGTTTCCGAATATGACGGGGAACCGGGCGGCTTGAAGATCCACAAGGACGGCAGAATTTTTGTTACCGACTATAAACACGGCATCGTGGTAATCGACCCCGCCACGGGGAAATCCGCGCCGTTCACCGCTATCAACATCGCGGAAAATTTCAAGGGCCCGAACGATCTTGTATTTACCCGCAACGGCGACCTCTACTTCACCGATCAAGGACGCACCGATCTGAGGGACTCGACCGGCCGCGTATACCGGTACGGAGTGAACGGCAAGATCGATTGCCTGCTCGACAACGTGCCGAGCCCGAACGGCCTCGTATTCAACCCCGCTGAAAACACCCTTTACGTTGGCGTTACACGCAGCAATTCCGTTTGGAGCATGCCGATTTCGGCGGACGGCCATGTCGGCAAGGTCGGATTATTCTCGCAGTTACCCGGCATGGGCGGCCCCGACGGTATGGCCATGGATGTCGACGGTAATCTTTCCGTCGTTCAGGTGGGCAGCGGCGTCGTCTGGCTCTTGAATAAAAAGGGGCTGCCGCTCTACCGAATCGACAGTTGTTGCGGCGATGCGATCACCAATCTCGCGTACGGAGGCAAGGACAACAAGACCCTTTTCATTCTCGGCTCCCAGTCGGGTGCAATAATCACGGTGCAGATGCCGGTAGCGGGACAGCCGATGTATTCGCACGCCTGACGCCTGCCCCCGCCACCTTGCTTATCTGCGGAGCCGATCGAAGGAAGCAGCGACTGTACTGCTGCTTATCGAAAATAGTTTTCCCGAGAGGATTGAAATGAAGACAACTTTCAGCACCGCCCGTCTTGTCTCAACTATCATCATCGCCGCAGCCGCATGCGGCCACGTTGCGGCCCAGAACCGGCCCGCGGAAAGTGCCGGCTACCCCGCCCGGCCTATCCGTCTGATCGTGGCACAGGCACCCGGGTCATCCACCGATATCGTTGCGCGCGTCATCGGACAGAAGTTAACGGTGCCTTTCGGGCAGCAAATAATCGTCGATAATCGCGCCGGCGCGAATGGTCTGATAGGATTTGAAATTGCCGCGAAAGCCCGGCCCGATGGGTACACATTGATTATGGCGGTGCCGAGCGCATTAACAATAAATCAGCATATATATAAAAATCTGCCCTACGATCCGGCCAGGGACTTCGCACCGGTCACGCAGGCCACATCTCTTTATTTTGTTCTCTTCGTAAATCCCGCCGTGCCGGCGCAAACGCTGAGCGAATTCGTTGCGCTGGCGAAATCCCGGCCGGCGGGTCTTAACTACAGCTCTCCCGGAATCGGCAACCTCATGCATCTCGCGGCAGTGATGTTCACCATGCAAACCGGTACAAAAATGACGCATGTCCCCGATAAGGGGGAAACGCCGGCTGTGCTTGACGTCATGACGGGGCAGGTTGAGATGATGATCGCGACGATGCCCGCGGTAGCGCCCCACATCAAGGCAGGAAAGTTACGCGCTCTTGCCGTATTGAGCCAAAACCGGGCGCCCGCCCTGCCCGATATTCCCAGCGCTCCGCAGGCCGGGTACCCGGACCTGTTAGTGACGGGCTGGACGGGTGTTCTGGCGCCCGCCGGAACGCCGGCCGTCATCATTGACAAGCTGCAACAGGGGATTGCCAGACTCCTCCTGGCGCAGGACGTAAAGGACAGCCTGGCAAGTCAAGGGGCCGATTCCGTGGGCAGCTCGCCGAAAGAGTTTGCGGCGTTTATCAAGTCTGAAGCCGCGAAATGGGGCGGCGTCGTCAAGAGCGCGGGACTGAGCTCTCAGCTATGAGGCCGGGCGCCCACAAAATCCGCCTGCAATTTCACCCTCCAAAACCACGTTCATAGAGGAGCAAGCGCGTGTCAATCAAGCGGTATAAGCCATCCGGACATTTGAGCGCCGCGGTGGAGCACAACGGCGTTGTTTACGTATCGGGGCAGACCGCCGCCAACCGCGCTGCCCCGGTGAAAGGCCAGACGGCGGAAATCCTGAAGAAGATCGATTCGGTTCTCGCATCGGCCGGGACGGACAAATCCAGAATCCTGTCTGCAACGATATGGCTGTCGGATATCCGCACGAGAGAGCAAATGAATGAGGCGTGGATGGAATGGATTGATGCGAACAACTTGCCTGCGCGGGCTGCAATCGAGTCAAGGCTGGGCACGGCGGATTGTCTGGTCGAAATAATGGTCACCTGCGCTAAATAGAAGTTCGACCGGCGGGAAAAAGGGCAGCTTCGGCGAGGCGACGCCGGTATTTCGCGCCCCGCTTCCGCGCCGCCTCACGACCCCCTCACCCGAGCCCTCTCCCCGCGGGGAGAGGGAAATCTTTCCCTCCCCCTTCCAGGGGAAAGGTTGAGGCAGGGGTGTTGCTCTCCGCCTCACGCCTCACGCCTCTCTCCTCTTGCCTCACTGCCGCGAAGCGGCCAGCGCCTGGTCTATGTCCCACAGGATGTCGTCGATACTTTCGATGCCGATCGAGAGCCGGATCATGTCGGGCGTGACGCCGGCTTTGACCTGCTCTTCGTCCGACAGCTGGCGGTGCGTGGTCGATGCCGGATGGATCACCAGCGTCTTGGCGTCGCCGACGTTGGCGAGATGGCTCATGAACTGCGCGGCCTCGATGAACTTGACGCCGGCGGCCTGCCCGCCCTTGATGCCGAAGGTCATGATCGCGCTCGCGCCCTTGGGCAGATACTTCTGCGTGAGCGCGTGATACTTGCTGCTCTCGAGTCCCGGATAGTTGACCCATGATACGAGCGGATGTTTTTCGAGGAACTTGGCGACAGCCAGCGCGTTCTCGCAGTGGCGATCCATCCGCACGTGCAGCGTCTCGAGCCCCTGCAGCAGCAGGAACGCGTTGAACGGCGACAAGGCGGGCCCGAACGTGCGCAGCGTTTCCATGCGCGCTTTCATCGTAAAGCCGAAGTCGCCGAACGTCTCGAAGAAGCGCACGCCGTGATAGCCGCGCGACGGCTCGACCATCTCCGGAAAATTGCCGTTGTCCCACGGAAATTTGCCGGACTCGACGATCACGCCGCCCATCGTCGTGCCGTGGCCGCCGATGTACTTGGTCGCCGAGTGCAATACGATGTCGGCGCCGAATTCGATCGGCCGGCACAAGTAGGGCGACGGGAACGTATTGTCGATGACGAGCGGGATGCCGGCATCTTTCGCGATCGCCGCGACCGCCGCGATGTCGAGCACGTTGATCTGCGGGTTGCCGATGGTCTCCGCATAGAGCAGCCTGGTTTTTTTGGTGATCGCTTGCTTGAAGTTCCGCGGGTCGTCGGGATTGACGAACGTGGTATTGATGCCGAGATTGCGCAGGTTCACTTCAAAGAGCGCGTAGGTGCCGCCGTAGAGCGTGCTCGCCGACACGATTTCGTCGCCCTGCTTGCACAGCGTCAGCACCGTGGTCATTTCCGCCGCCTGGCCGGTCGCCGTCGCCACTGCAGCGCGGCCGCCTTCGAGCGCCGCCACGCGCTCCTCGAAGACTGCGGTGGTCGGATTGGAGATGCGCGTGTAGACGTTGCCGAACGTCTGCAGGTTGAAGAGGCTCGCCGCGTGGTCGGCGCTGTCGAACACGTACGACGTGGTCTGGTAGATCGGCGCCGCGCGCGCGCCGGTCGCCGGGTCGGGCAACTGCCCGGCGTGCAGGCACAGCGTTTCGATTCCGAATTTACGGTCAGCCATGCGCGCAGCGCGTACGCTTAGCGGGCATTTGCGTCATCGCGGTCGAACTTGAAATTGCGCAGGTCGACCAGTTGGTTGCCCCAGTTGATAGATTGCTTGCGCGCAACGGTCCGCTCGCATCCTGGCTCGCCGATTAGACGAGCCACGACCCGACCGCGCCTCGAAATGCGGATTTGGCCGCCGGTTTCAACCCGACGAATGAGATCAAACAGATTCTCGCGTGCCTGTGTAATGGAGTATTCATCTTTCATTGCCACCCTCCTCTTTCAGGCATCATCTTAACGCGGCGAGTGCAAGATGAGAGTGCTTTGCTCCGCCTCCCCTCTCGCCTCGCCCCTCGTCTCTCGCCCAGCGCCCAGCGCCCCGCGCCTCTCGGCGGCAGCGCGGCTGCGCTGCTAGCCGCCGGTGAATTTCACAAACAGCGCGAGCGACCACGGATTGGCGACGTACACGGCCGCCGGTACCACGCCGAGCAGGCAATTCAGTCCCTTGAACTCGCGGATGTAGCCAAGCACGCATAGCGCGAGCCCGGCGATCGCGATCCACCAGCCCGCGATGAATCCGCCGGCCTGGAAGCCGCTGCGCTGGGTGAAGAGCTGATTCGGGTGCGCCGGTGTATCAGGCACGTAAATCGAAGCGTAAATCAGCGTCGCGATAAAAATCGCCCATGCTACCAGCCCCGCAATCAGGCCCCAGGTCACATAACGGCCGCAGTCGAAATTTTTCATGATGTCCCTCGGACAGTGAATAAGTGAATAGGTGAAGGAGTGAATGAGTGAACGGGAAAAGACCAGGACAAGGCGGGCACGACATGATTTCACCTCTTCACTTCTTCACCCCTTCACTTCTTCACGTCTTCACTCCTTCACGTCTTCACTCATTCACTCCTTCACCCCTTCACTTGTTCACTCGTTCACCGCCGCTCCGCGGCTTCCGGCCGCTTGGCGGAGATCACGCCGGTATTCACGCCCGCCCAGTTGAGCCCGCCGAAGAGCCGCGCATATTCGATCTTCACGCAGCGGTCCATCACGACTTCGAGCCCGGCCTTGCGCGCTTTTTCCGCCGCCGCTTCGTTAATCACTCCGATCTGCATCCACAGAACCTTCGCACCGATCTTAATCGCGTCTTCGGCAATCGGCACGATCTCTTCGCTTTTGCGGAAACAGTCGACGATGCCGACTTTCCCGGGGATGTCGCGCAGCGTCGGATAACACTTCTGCCCCAGCACTTCCTTGTACGCAGGATTGACCGGGATCACGCGGTAGCCGTGGTCGAGCATGTACTTGGCGGCGAAGTAGCTCGGACGGTACCAGTTCGCGGAGAGCCCCACCATCGCGATGACTTGATTCGTCTTAAGAATGCGGCGCAGCGTCGGAATGTCGTCCATATGGGTGCGGCGGCCTCTTCATTTTAGTGCAGAAAAAAGTCTGTCAGGAATTTCCTGACACGACCTCACATTGCACTTCATTGATCGGGTGCAGTTGAATGATTCTAGCACCTTTCGAAAATCACTCTCGCGCCGCCAAAAATCTATCGATTTGATAGATTTGCATTTTTCATTTCGCGGGTCTTAAATGTTGTGGTCACACGAACTATGTCCTTGACATAGCCCGTTTGGATTATTCACAGCGCGTCGCACGTTCAAGAGAATAGAGCACGGACTGGAAGCGTTCTTCCATAAGGAGCCGCCGGTGCCGGGCCAGGGAGAGAACGGTGCCGTTGAGGAAGCACAGTATCAAATGGTATGGCTGGGTCGCGGACACGCCCGACCAGCGCGACCATGTGTACGCAGCGCCTGCCCCCTATCTCGCGAAGCTGCCACCGAAAGTCGATCTGCGGCCGCTGTGCCCGAAGACGATCTACGACCAGGGCAATCTCGGCAGTTGCACCGGCAACGCCATCGCGGGCGCGATCCAGTTCGAGCGCATGAAGCAGAAGCTCAAGCCCGACTTCATTCCGTCGCGGTTGTTCATCTACTACAACGAGCGCGTCATGGAGAGCACCGTCGAATCCGACAGCGGTGCGCAGATCCGCGACGGGATCAAGAGCGTGGCGAAGCTCGGCGATTGCCCCGAAACCGAATGGCGGTACGACATCGCAAGGTTCGCGACGAAACCGACTGCGAAGTGTTACCGCGATGCGCGCAAATACAAGGCGGTCCTCTACCAGCGCGTCATTCAGAACGTCAACCAGATGAAAGGCTGTCTCGCCTCCGGCTATCCGTTCGTGTTCGGCTTCTCGGTCTACGAGAGCTTCGAGGGCGCCGCGGTCGCGAAAACGGGCGTCGTGCCGATGCCCACGCGCAAGGAAAAACAACTCGGCGGTCACGCCGTAATCGCAGTCGGCTACGACGACTCCAAGCACCGCTTCATCGTGCGGAATTCGTGGGGAGCGAAATGGGGGATGAGCGGCTACTTCACCATGCCGTATGCGTATCTGACCGACTCGAATCTCGCGGATGATTTGTGGACCATCCGGCTGATTGCGCGCTGAACCGCGCATCTGAAGAGGCCGAACATGAGTAATTCGCCGGCAAAACCGACCCGCTCGCCGCCGGGATGGTTATGCGCAATTTATCGTTTCTGGCTCTGCCTGAGGGATCTGTTTCCCGTGCTCAAGCTGTGCCGCTTCAGTTTCGTCATGGTGCTGATCGGCGCGGTAGTCCTCATCTGGGTCGATCAGGCGCAGGAGGCGCTGCGCGCGCTCGCCGAGCAGGATAAGACCTGGTCCAGCGTGGCGGGCTGGGTGGTATTTTTTCTGTGCGTCTTCGGCTGGGCTTTCTACAGCGCCTACTGTGCGCGGGTCCTTCTGTATATCGAGTTCCCCGAACCGTTGAGGCAAGGCCGCTGCACGGCGAAGCTGCGCAAGGAGGTCCCGCGCTGGCTCGGCGTGTCGGCGATTGCTTCGATCGCAGTTGCGCTCGCCGCAGCGTCCCTGGACACGCCCAAGGGCTACGCATCGTGGCGGCTGTGGATGCTGGCCGTGACCTGCGCGGTGCTCGCATACCTGTTCTACCTGTTCATGCGATCCCGCCTCGCTCTGGTCGACAACATAAAAAGGGTGTCGCTGAAATACGTTGCACGCTTGAAGAAGGAAAAGTATCGCGCGGCCGCACCCATCGCGCCCGGTACTGACCGACACGCAGCGGTCGCAAAGAATTTTTTCGATCTGCAGCCGGATACTCGCTGGGCCTTTGCGTTTTTCTTCGCCCTATCCTTTTTCTGTTTCGTGCTGTTCACCTTCGCGCCGGTCAAGGCGGGACAAACGCTCGGCGCCGTCACGATACTGCTGCTCGCTCTGGCGGCATGGATACCGTTCGGCACGATCCTCGTGTACTGGACCGAGCGTTACCGCCTCCCGCCCCTGATGACCGTGCTGCTGGTGTGGGCGATTGCGATCAGTTACTACATCGACAACCACGAAATCAGAACCCTTGCCGCGGAAAAATCCGCGCTCGCGGCGCCCGACCTGACCGCGCGGGCAAAAGCCTGGATTGAAAACCGCAGAAACGCGATCGCCGCAAGCCAGCGCGGCTACCCCATGTTCTTCGTCGCCGCGGAGGGCGGCGGCATCAGGGCCGCCTACTGGACGGCTGCCGCGCTGGCTGCCCTGGAGGAGCAGCTTCAGAACACCAAGGACAATTCCAGGTTCTCAGATCACGTCTTCGCCATCAGCGGCGTCTCGGGCGGGAGCCTCGGCGCGGCAGTGTTCGCGGCGTTGGTCGCGGAGAGAAACCGCGGCAACACCGCCGGCTGCGAGAGAAACGACGGCAAGAACCCCGGCAAGAACCTGCAGAACTGCGCGCATATCGCGTTGCACGAGGATTTTCTCGCGCCGACGATCGCCACCCTGCTCTATCCCGATCTCGTCTATCGCTTCCTGCCCATAGTGCCGCAGCAATTCTCGGACCGCGCGACGACCCTCGAAACCGCGTGGGAAGCCGGCTGGCGCAAAGCCCTGCCGAACAGCGATTTGATGGGCGGAGCATTCGCCGCGTTGTGGAGCGGCGACAAGGCCCTGAAAGTACCCTCGCTCTTTCTCAACGGCACGTCGGTGGAAACCGGCAAGCGCATGATCATGAGCAACGTGCAGATCAAGCCGGCGGATTTTCCCGCCACGTACGATTTACAGCAGGTGGTGGCACGTCCGGTACGGCTGAGCACCGCTGTTCACATGAGCGCGCGTTTCACCTACATGAGTCCCGCCGGCACCATCGTCACCCAAGGCGGCGGGGCCTGGGGGCACATAGTGGACGGCGGCTATTTCGAGAATTCCGGCGCCACCACCGCGGCGGAGGCGATGCTCAAGTTCATGCGGGCCGCGGGCGAAACGAACCTGCGCGGCAAAATCGTTCCGGTCGTGATCCTGATTACCAACAATCCCGAGAGGAACCTGCCGGCGTGTCCGACCGGGCAGCCGAAATTCGACGCGCATCACTGGATGACCGAAGTGCTGTCGCCGCTGAACGCACTGCTGAATACGCGCGATGCACGCGGCACTTACGCCGAGGAAGCCATCCGGACTCTGGTCGATGATGCCGACCGCCAGTGTGTTCGGCTGTCGCTGGTAAAGCGCAATGTTTCGCTGCCGTTGGGGTGGATGCTGTCGGACGAGGCCCAGACCGAAATTGATGAGCAGTTGGCCCTTATCCTCAAATCCACCGCTGCAAACGGGCCCTATGCAAAGCTGCGCGACCTGATGCGATAAATCGACTGCCCCGCCGTCAACCGCGGCCGGCACTGCGCCGTTGATGGGGAATGCGCGGCTGTTCCGGCTACGCATGGGGGATAATTGAGCGATGGATCTACGCCGCATTTTTGCGTTTGTGCTGCTGTGGGTGCTGCATCTGTCAGCATTCGCTGCGATCGGTACCATCGACTCGCTCGAGGGCGAGGTGCGCGTGGTTTCGGCGACGACCGACCGCCAGGTGCAGGCCGGAGCGGAGATCAACGAGGGCGACACGATCAAGACCGACGAGAACGCGTGGGCGCTGCTCGCGATGACGGATGGCGCGAGCCTGACGCTGCGCCAGAACTCGCAGGTGCGCTTCGACACCTACCGCTACAATCCAGACGCTGATGCAACGCAAAACAACAGCCTGCTGTCGCTCGTGAAAGGCGCGTTCCGCTCGATCACCGGCTACATCGGCCGCGCCAACCGGGCCGGTTACAGGATCCAGACGCCGACCGCGACGATCGGCATCCGCGGCACCGACCACGAGCCCGCTTACTACCCCCCGCCCGGACCCGGCGAAAAAATGGATCACGATCCCGGCACCTACGACAAGGTCAACGACGGCGAGTCGTTTATCCGCAACCCGAAAGGCGAAGTCAGCGTCAGGAAGGGCCAGTATGCGTTCGTGCATCACAACGCCCGCGTCGCGCCGCGCATCTTGCAGCGCCCGCCCGCGTTCTACCAGCGCCACGCCGAATTCGACAAGAAAGCCGCCGCGCGCCGGCAGGATTTCCACCGCAAATTCGAAGAACAGCATCAGCGCCTGCTGAAGGAGCGGCAGAACAAGCCCGCGCCGCGCAAAGAGGCGCTGGAGCAAAAGCGCGAACTCAACGCAAAGAAGCAAGGCGAGCTACAGCAACGGCGCGAGCTATTCGAAAAGAAACAGCAAGAGCGGAAAGCGCTGCAGGAGCAGAAAAAACAGCAGCATGCCGACGAGAAGAAGAAACGACTGCAGGAACGCGCGCAGAAAAAGGGATTGAAAAAAGAGCAGGAGAAGGAAGAGCACTGGAAGAATCGCTGACCGCTGCAATTCGAACTTGAACTCGCATTTGTATTAAGATGGTTTCGATCTTGAACCATGAAGGACGCCAAAAACAATTTTCAATCTTGAACCGCAAAGGACGCGAAGGACGCAAAGGAAGAGCGAGCGGGAAATAAAGACAACAGCAATAAAAAACAGTTTTCATGTCATCCTCTTTTCTATCGCCTTCTTTTTTGTTTTCCTTTGCGTCCTTCGCGTCCTTTGCGGTGAAAGATTTTTTAACCTGATCGATTTTCGCACCTGAATCCTGCAGACCTTACGCAGAATGACGGTGTCCGATTGGCGCGAACGCCCGCGGCGCGCCGGCACCTGAGCGGGCGGCATACTGACGAAAAAGGAAACGCACTCATGACCAGGAAGCTGAAGATTTTGTCCGCCATCGCGACGTTGTCGGCGGCAGCGGCGATGGCAGCGCCGGCCACGGCGGCCGACTCCAGGGCCGCGTCAAGCTTGAGAACGAACGGGGTCGAAAAGACTTTCAGCCAGGGCACGACCGGCCCCCAACCCATCACGCTGCCGGCGGGGGCGGCCAATCTCGTCCAATGCCTGGCGAGGATTTATTCCCTGGACGGCAAGATGGTGCAGGCCGGGATCGTCGCGCCGGGCGGAACCTGGAAATCCGACGGCAAATACGGAACGATCCAGGCTACGATCAAGCAGGACCCCGACGGCAACTGGGCGGTCTATGGCGTGTGGGAGCCGCAAACCACGAGCAAGTATCAGATCGGATACGTCTGCTTCGGCTACTGAGCGCCGCTTGAATTCATGACGCGCGCCGGAATCCTGCAGACGTTGATAGCTGCGCGTGAAGGAGTGAAGGGTGAATGAGTGATCCCCTCACCCTAGCCCTCTCCCCGGTAACGAGGAGAGGGAACTTTTCACTCCTTCACTCCTTCACTCCTTCACTCCTTCACGCCTTCACATTCGGATTCAGGCTGTAGACGCCGGTGATTACCGCCTGCGCGAGCACGTGGCCGCGGATCGCGGCGAGCACGTCGGATCCCTTGAACGTGCCGCTGACCGGGCACTTGTCGAAGGCAAGCGCGTAGAGCGTGAACGCATAGTGATGCGGGATGGTATCGTTCCACGGCGGGCACGGGCCGTCGTAGCCGAAATAATTGCCCGCCATGTCCTTGTCGGACGCGAACCACATCGTGTAATCGTTGATGCCCTGGCGCGTGCCGTGCGGACCCGCCGGCCCTTGCTTGCCGCGCGCCGTGACGCCGTCGGAAAATTCGCCGGCCGTGACCGCAGCCGCGTTGCTCGGCAGATCGACCAGCACCCAGTGATAGAAATCGACGCGCGGCAGCGTCGCCGGGATCGTGCGCCCTTCCTGATTCACGTCGTCGCCCTTGCTCGGCACGTCGTAATCGTGGCAGATCAGCGCGAACGATCTGGTCGCGGCCGGCACGCCGCTCCACGCCAGAGCTGGATTGCGGTTCTTCGACAGCGTGGCGTGGGTCTTGGGATCGGGCGCGCAAAACGCGAATTCGGCGGAAATTTTTCCGTTGTTCTGAAAGCTGGGGCTGGTGAGTTTCATGAGTACTCCTCGTAGAAATTAGCGTTCAGCAGTCAGCATTCAGCAGTCAGTAAACCACAATGGTTTTACCGCCCTAAAAAGCTGAACGCTGAATGCTGACGCTGAATGCTGAATGCTGACCGCTGACCGCAAACCATCCGTGTTCATTAGCGGCTTCGTCCGCCCTTAACTATCGGCCTGCACAACGCTGAAGTATAGCGGCTCTCAGCGCGCGGGCGCTACGGCCGCGAGCCGCGCCGCGCGCGCGTCCTTGCCGAGCGCGGCGAGTTCCTTGACCTCGGCGTAAAACGCGGCGAGGTCGCCGTTGTGCCTGGCAAGCATTTGCCGGAACTGCGGAACCAGTGCGTTATAGATGGCAACCGACGCGAGGAGCGCGTTGTTGGCGCCGTCTAAAAAGCGGTCGTAGCCGGCATAGCCGCCCCACTGCGACTTGAGCTGCGCGTAATCGCGCTGCATGTCGGCAAACGCCCCGGCCTTGCGTGTCCGCATCTCGTCAGGGGCTATGTGCAAACGGTACAGGGCCGCGAGCCGGTCGCGGTATTTGTGCACCAGTTCGAGAAATTGCGCGCGCCGTTGCTGCGCGTGCTCGAAATCGGCGCGCATCCTGTCATCGCCGTTGCGCGCGATCCAGCGTTGCACGCCTTCGGCCTCGACCGTGACGGCGAACGACTCGTTGAACTCGCTGTCGCCCTTGACGTAGACGACCTGGTGCGCGAGCTCATGGAAGACCAGGCGCGCGAGCTCGTGCTCGGGATAATTGATGAAGGTGTTGAGCACCGGGTCGTCGAACCAGCCGAGCGTCGAATAAGCGGGAACGCCGCCCACGAACACGTCGAGCCCCTCCCCGCGCAGCCCACGCGCGAAATCCTCCGCCCTGTCCTGCGTGAAATAACCGCGGTAGCCGACGCAGCCCGCGATGATAAAGCACCACTCCCGCGGCTCGATCGAAAACTCGGCCGCCGCGAACACGTTCCACACCACGAACGGCCGCTTGATATCGGCGTAACTGCGATAACTCTGGTTATCGGGAAGCAGCAGCTCGCGACTCGCGAAGTCGCGGATCGCCAGTGCACGTTCGAGTTTGTTTTTGAGCACCGGCGGCGTCGCCGGATCGGCGATCACGTCCACGATCGGCTGGCGCGCGCGCAGCACTTTCATCTGGCCGTCGATCGACTGCAGGTAGTAGCCGAAGTTGCTGCAACCGGCGAGCAGCGGGGCCATGACGACCATGAACATGAAAAACAGGCGCTGCATATCAGGCATGGCCTGTATTGTGGTCGAACCTGCCGTCGCGCAGGAAATTGCCAGCCTGACGCGCGATCGCGCGCGACAGCAGCATGCCGCTGTGACTGACCGGCAGCACGATGCGGTCGCAGGCCGCTGCAAGGTCGGTTTCGGCGACCACCACGACGCCGTCATTCGGCGCCGGCAGGCCATGCGCCAATACGCGCCCAAGGCCGATGCCGGCCGATCCGGCGATGACGCCGATGTCGCGCCCGGGGAAGTGCGCGGGCTTCTCGATCTCCAGCCACTCGCGCATGCTGCGCCCGAGCGCACGCGCGCCGAGCGAGCTGCGGGCGAGCATGCGCCCGGCGTAGCTGTCGCGATACGGCACGCCGAGCAGCACGACGCGCCCGGGCGGCAGCGCCGGTTCGCGCTCGAGCATGCGCAGGATCACGAGCCCGCCCAGGCTGTGGCCGACCCAATGGATGCGCGGCGCCGCCAGCGCGCGCGCGAACTGCGCGAGGCGGCCGGCGTTTTCAGTCAGCGTGAGCCGCATCGAGGGATAGGAATAAGTCACGGCGTCAAAACCCATGCGCGCGAGATACCAGCGCTGCAACTCCATCAGCACGCCGTGCACCCACAGGCCGTGCACCAGCACCACCGTCGCGCGCTGCGCGTTCACGTCAGTCGACTTGCATCAAGGCGTAACCCTTGTTCTGCAGCGCGATCGAGTTCAGGAACACGTTCTCTTCGACCACGGTGCACGGCAGCAGGTTCTCGCGCGCCACCAGGCAGCGCTCCATGGCGATCAGGCACACCTCGATCCGCACACCGAGCGCCGCCAGCGCCGCGAGCAGCGCATGGATGTCGCCGAGCAGCGGGCACGGATCCTTCGCGAATTTGGTGCCGGCGTGGGTGCGCGCGACGAATTTGGTCGCCGGGCCGTGGATCAGCATCACGAAATCGACCGCGACCTTGCGCGCGAGAAAACTTTCCGCCGTTTGCTTCATCAGGCCCACCCGGTCGAGAAAGCGGCGCTCGTCGCCGGTCGTGAAATCCCACACCGCGCGCGCCTGCCTGAGACCGTCGAGATCGGATTGCGCCATGGGTGATGGGTGATGGGTGATGGGTGATGGGCGATGGGCGATGGGTGATGCGTGATGGGTGATGGGCGATGGGTGATGGGCGAAGGATGAAAGGTGAAGGGTTTACTCTCATTACCCATTACTCATTACTCAGTACTGTCCGGTTAACGACTAGATTGAAGCGTACAAGTAATTGATCGAGAGATTGAATGTTTCATTTTAGTGATGTCTCCGATTTGAATCGCGGATTGCGCGAAGCTGTGGCTTTTTCAAGCACAGGGGACGCGCATGAATGTGGGCAAATTGGTGTTCGCGCAGCTCATGGATCATCTTCCTTGGAAGAGCTTCG
>JBGPFE010000032.1:0-43232 GCA_041483135.1 Gammaproteobacteria bacterium
CGCATGCGCGCGCACCCGAAGGCGCCAGTTGTTGGCGTATGACAACAGATGGTAGACAACGGCAAAGCGCGCGCCTGCGAGCAGTGAGCAGGGTTCCCGCTTGCGGGATGCGAACGTCCGCGAGTCTGGCGCAGCGCCGTCGAGCGCAGGCGCCGCATCCGTCTCCGGGGTCACATCCCCCAAGGGGGCCCCTGTTCCGCCCTCCGACGGCGCGCCTGCGAGCAGGGAGCAGGGTTCCCGCTTGCGGGATGCGAGCGTCCGCGAGTCTGGCGCTGCGCCGTCGAATGCAGGCGTGGCATCCGTCTCCGGGGTCACATCCCCTGAAGGGGACCCTGTTCCGCCCTCCGACGGCGCCCTGCTCTCGCCCGCGCTCGATCCATGAACCTCCGCTATTCGTTTGTGCTCGCCTTTGCCGCGCTCGCCGCCGCGGCCATGGCAGCCAACGACGCGCCGCCCGACTCGATCAAGGCGAGCTACGACGTGTACAAGGACGGCCTGCACATCGCGGTAATGCAGGAATCGTACGCCAGGAACGGCACCAAGTACCGCATCGTCAGCGAGAGCAATCCGGCAGGCCTGCTGGCATTATTCATACGCACCAAAATCAACGCGGAAAGCAGCGGATCCATCACGCCCGCCGGATTGCAGCCTGACCGCCTTGCCTATGGTCGCCTCGACGATCCAGGCAAGAACGTCGGTGCCGCGTTTGATTGGAACGCGCAGCTGCTGCACATGACGTTCGATGGGCGCAACGAAACGGTACCGCTCGTCCCCGGCACCCAGGACCGGGTCAGCGTGATGTATCAGTTCATGTTCCTCAGCCCGGACCAACTCAAACTGCTCTCGTTTCCGCTGACCAACGGCAAGAAAATCGAGCATTACCGCTACGAACTCGTGGCTCACGAACCGCTCGACACGCCGCTCGGCAAACTGAACACGCTGCATCTCGCCAAGCAGCGCGAGCGGAACGAAAACGGCATCGAGGTATGGCTTGCCGCCGATCGATACCTGTTCCCCGTGAAGGTGCTGTTCCTCGAAAACGACGGGTCGAAGATCGAGCAGGTCATCACGCAGCTCGAGTTCAAATGACCGAAATCCACACCATGCGCAAGCTCGCGTACTTCGTGGCGGCTTCGCTGCTCGCGCATCTGCTGATCATTTACGGCGTGCCGTTCGAGCTGCCGCGGCGCGACCCCGATCCTTTGCCGCTCGAAGCGCGGTTGCAGCCCGCCGCACCGCTGCCACCCGTTTTGCCGCGCCCGCGCCTGCGGCCCCCGGCCAAACCCGCCGTCGAGACGATTGCCGCCACGCCGCTGCCGGCTGCAGCACCGGTACTCGAGCCGGCGCCGCAAGCCGCGCCCGAGCCGTCAGCGAACGAAGCGCTGCCGGCCGCGCCGGCCGCCGTCGAGAGCAAGCCCTCGCCTGCACCGCTGCTCGCGCGGCGCCTGCCGCACAAGGGTGAAATTACCTATGCGCTCTATCTCGGCAACGACAAGTTCAATGTCGGCAGTACCCAGCAGACCTGGGTAATCAACGACGGCCGCTACCGGCTGACCAGCGTGTCGAAAACGACCGGGCTCGCACGGCTTTTCAGCCGGCAACATCTCGAGTACGTGAGCATCGGCAAGCTGACGGCCAATGGATTGCGTCCCGAGTTCTTCGGCACCGAACGCCTGCGCTCGGGTAAAACAGAGGCCGCGGCGGCAAAATTCGACTGGCAGTCATCGACCGTCACGTACGGCGAGCCGGCGCGCACCGCCGCTCTGCCCGCCGATGCGCAGGACATCGTGAGCTTCATGTACCAGCTGGGTTTGCTGCCGCTCGCGCCCGGCCGCGTCGAGCTGCCGATCACCAACGGCTGGAAGTTCGCGCGCTACGAGTTGGACGTCGGCCGCGAGGAGCAACTGCAGACTCCGTTCGGCACGCTGCGCGCGGTGCCGGTCAGGCAGCTGCGCCGGCAGGGCCAGGAAAGCATCGAGTTGTGGCTCGCACCCGAATACCGGTGGCTGCCGGTGCGCATCCGCTTTTTCGACCGCCAGGGCGAACCTTCGGGCGAGCAGCTGGTGAGCGAAATCCGCGTCAGCGACGATTGAAAATCGTATCCGCACAGCTCGCGGCGGCGGAAGCCGCGCTCGCGCACATCCTGCCGATGACGCAGCCGGCCGACGCCGTGCTATCGCGCTATTTTCGCGCGCATCCCCAACTCGGCCAGCACGACCGCGCGTTCATCGCCGAGACGGTGTTCGGCGTGCTGCGGCGGCGCTACGGGATCGAGTATCACACCGGCGCCGATACGCCGCGGCGCCTGCTGCTTGCTTATCTGAACCGCAGCCAGGGCGTGAGCCTGCGCCAGCTCGAGCCGCTGCTCGGGCGCGACGATGCGCAATGGGCGGCCGCGCTTAAAGCCCAACCCGATAGCGAGCCGCCGCTCAATGTCGCGGCCGAGTTGCCGCAGTGGCTCGTGGCGATGCTCGGCGCCGAACTGCCGGCCGACGAAATCCTCGCGCTCGGCCGCGCGCTCGCGCAGCCGGCGCCGCTCGATCTGCGCGTCAATACGCAGCTCGCGACGCGCGACGAAGTGCTCGCGCAACTCGCGAGCGAGGGCGTTGGCGCCGCGGCAACGCCCTATTCGCCGCTCGGCATCCGGCTTGAAGGCAAGCCCGCGCTCAACCGCCATCCGCTTTTTCTAAGCGGCAAGATCGAGGTGCAGGACGAAAGCAGCCAGTTGTCGTGCTGTCTGCTCGCGCCGAAGCGGCGCGAAATGGTGGCCGATTTCTGCGCCGGCGCCGGCGGCAAGACGCTCGCGCTCGGCGCGCTGATGCAGTCACTGGGCCGGCTATATGCGTTCGACGTTTCCGAGGCGCGGCTGAACAAGTTGAAGCCCAGGCTCAAGCGCTCGGGGCTGTCCAACGTGCATCCGCAACTGCTCCACAGCGAGAACGACATCAGGGTCAAGCGCCTCGCCGGCAAAATCGACCGTGTGCTGATCGACGCCCCGTGCAGCGGCTTCGGCACGCTGCGCCGCAATCCCGATCTCAAATGGCGCCAGCGCGAGGCCGGCATCGCCGAGCTCGCCGCCAAGCAGCGCTCGATCCTGAATGCTGCAGCGCAACTCCTGAAACCGGGCGGGCGGCTGATCTATGCGACATGCAGCTTCCTGCGCGCCGAAAACCAGGACATAGTCGCCGCCTTCCTGGCCGGTCACTCGCACTTCACGCTAATGCCCGCGAACAACGTATTGAAGCAGCAGCACATACCGCTCGACACCGGTGAATTTCTGCAGCTCTACCCGCACCGCCACGGCTGCGACGGGTTTTTCGCCGCGGTGCTGGCCAGGTCCGCGGGCTAGCCGGGCGCGGCCTTCGATTCGAAAAAAATATCGCCTGCCCATGTCATGCCCGTTCCCGGCTGTGCTAAAGTTGCCGCCAGCCGGGTTCGTGTTTTGGAAGGGGGACGAACGATGGGCATGACGCAATGGTATGAACTGCGGATTGTAGGAAGCGCCGGCACGCGCGCCGGCGTTGGCGCGGAGATCAAAGAGGGGATCGCGGTCGGAGAAGACGGGCGGCTGTGCCCCGTTAGTTCAGGCAAAGCGATGAAATTCAAATCCGAGTCGGATGCGGAGTACCATTTGAATACCGCCACCAGTCCCGGCATCTACAAGTTTGAAGTCGTGCTGTGCCGGGATGCCGCGCCGGTCAACCCGCCGTCTTCGACGCGGGCCTCGCGGTAACGAGCCTCGCGTACAGTCAAACCGGCGGCGGCCCGGAAGCGCAAGCGTTGAAGATCCCGGCGCCGCGCAGGCAGCCGCCCTAGACCGCCCACTCACCGCTTTTCAGTTTCGCCCCGATCTCCGCGACCGGCAGCGGCTTGCTGAACAAATAGCCTTGCATGGTGTCGCATTTCAGCAGCTTGAGCAGTTTGCGCTGCTCCTCGGTTTCGACGCCCTCCGCAATGACCTCCAGATTGAGCGAGTGCGCGAGCGATATGATGGTCGAAACGATCGACATGCTGCCCGAGCTGCTCGCCACGCTCATGATGAACGCGCGGTCGATTTTCAGGGCGTTGATCGGCAATTTCGCGATGTAGCTGAGCGAGGAATACCCGGTGCCGAAGTCGTCAATCGCG
Source organism: Gammaproteobacteria bacterium (assembly GCA_041483135.1). GTDB lineage: Bacteria > Pseudomonadota > Gammaproteobacteria > Burkholderiales > SG8-41 > PALSA-1004. The sequence goes on from JBGPFE010000032.1 coordinate 4,129, forward strand.
ATCTCGATCCCCATCGCTCTGATTGCAGTAAGTTTGACGATGTTTTCTTCGATGTTCTCCATGATCAGGCTTTCTGTAATTTCGAGGTCCAGCCCGCTGGACTCCTGTCCGGAATCTTCAATCGCGTGTTTTACAATGCTGACGAAATCCTTCTGCCGCAACTGAATCGGGGACACGTTTACCGCGACGCGCGGCGGACGCAGGCCTTTTGCGGTCCACTCGCGGCGATCCAAAATAGCTTTGCGGATCGCCCACACACCGACGTCGAGTATCATCCCGGTTTCTTCCAGCAGCGGGATGAATTTCCCGGGCGGAACGAGGCCTGTTTCCGGATCGTTCCAGCGGATCAAGGCTTCGAGCCCGCTGATGCGCCCCGTGGCAAGATCGACCTTGGGCTGATAGTGCAGCGTAAACTGTTCCTGCTCGATGGCCCTGCGCATTTTGTTCTCGAGCAATAGCGTTTCAGTGACCGCTGCGTTCATTTTGGGATGATAGAAAAGATACTTCTCCCCGTCCGCTTTGGCTTTTTTCAATGCGGCTTCAGCGTTCTTGAGCAACGTATCGGTATCTTCGCCATCGGTCGGGAAAATGGCGATCCCCGCGGTCAGCGAAACGCCGATTTCATTGCCGTCGACCGCAAAGGGCAGGCTCAGCGATTTAGCGAGCGGTTCCTCAAGCAGATGCGCGACCTCAGGCGCTTCCTTGAGGTTGGAGAGAACTCCGGCAAAACAGTCAGCGGCAATACGCGCCACATGGTCGGGCTCCGGCCATAGCCGATTGAACCGTTGCGCAACCTCGCGCAGCAACACATCGCCCGCATGCCGTCCCAGCGTTTCGTTGATGAGGTGGAAGCGTTTGATATCGCTTAGCACCACCGCTACCTTGCTCCGATTCTGTTTTGCGCCGAGCACCACATGGGTCAAACGATCGTGAAACAAATTACGGTTGGGCAGTCCGGTCAGGGCGTCGTAATAAGCGAGGTAGTCGAGTTTCTCCGTTTTTTCGATGTACTCCAGCGCAAACGATATGTCCCCGGCCAATTCCGCCAGCAGCTTCATTTCTTCCTGATCGAAAACCCCGGTTTCCGTCGCATACAGCGTGAGCACACCGATCGCCTCGTCGCTCATCAGCAACGGCAACGCCACGATCGCCTTGAACCCGCGCTCGAGCGATACCTTGGCACGCTTGACGATCGGGTCGTTGGCGATATCGTTGATGATTACCGGCTTCTTGCCGCGGATCGTGCGGCCCGTGACGCCCTGGCCCTCGGGAATATCGTCGCGCGCCGACAGCCGGATCTCCTTGAGAAAACCGTCCTCGTTCCCCATCCACATCACCGGCTTCACATCCAGCGTCTGCTTGTCGAGCAGGCCGATCCACGCGAGCGCGAAGCCGCCGGCCTCCACGGCGATGCGGCACGCCCCGTTAAACAGCTCTTGTCGATCCCGGACGCGCACGATCAGGGAGTTGATGCCGCTCAGCACCGCCTGGATGCGACTCAACCGCGCGACCTTCTCCTCGGCACGCAGGCGGTCGGTGTAATCAATGGAAATACCCCCCACCAGCACTGGCTGTCCGCTTCTGTCGCGAATCGGAAATTTGTGGACCAGATAATGATGCACGCCGTCCGGCCGCGGAAACGTCTCGATGCTGCGCAAGGCGTCATTCCTGTCGAACACCAGTTGCTCGTTGCTTTCGAGCTGCATCGCAAGTTCCGGCCACAGGTTGCCGTCGGTGCGGCCGAGCACCTCAGCTAATTTTTTGCCCCGGATTTCCTCCCACGACCAGTTCACGAATTCGTAGCGGCCCTGCGCATCCTTGATGAAGGCCGCTCCGGGCAGATAGCGCATGAACAGCTCGAAGCGTATGCGGGCTTCGTTGAGCTGGCGTTCGGCGCTCAACCGCGCCCGCCGCTCTTCGACGTCCTGCAGCGCGCGCTTCACCGCGGGCCCCAGCCGCTTCAAGTTGGTTTTCAGGATGTAGTCAACGGCGCCGCGTTTCAACGACTCGATCGCGACTTCCTCGCCGATGGTGCCCGAAACGAAGATAAAAGGCGTGTCGGGGGTTTTCGCGCGCGCACGATCGAGCGCGGTCAGACCATCGAAATGCGGCATCGAAAAATCGGACAGGATGATGTCAGGCGCGAGAGTCTCGAGCGCGCGCAGGAAATCCGGCTCCGTCTCCACTCGTGTCATATGGTGATCGATGCCCGCCTTCTTCAGCTCGCGCGCGATGAGGCCCGCGTCCGTCGCCACGTCTTCGACTATCAGAACTTTAAGCCGGGATTCCATAATTGATACTTCACTCGTCCTCAAGGCCATTGTCATAGGAATAATTGCACGCCCCCGCTGTTTTTTTCCGGCACACGCAATCCTGTGATCAGTGTGGGACCTTGTTCAAAACGGCCCAGTACATGCCCGCCTGCGACACGACTCCGATGAACTGAGTGAAATCCACCGGCTTGACCAGATAGCTGTTGACGCCGAGCTTGTAGCTCTCGACGATGTCGCGCTCCTCGGCCGACGAAGTCACCATCACCACCGGTATCATTTTCGTGCGCACGTCGGACTTGAGCCGGCTCAACACTTCGATGCCGTCGACCTTGGGCAGTTTCAAATCGAGCAGGATCAGTTTCGGCAAACTGCCGTCGCGGCCGGCATAATTACCCGTACAAAAAACAAAATCCAGCGCCTCGGCGCCGTCCTTCACCCACACCAGATTGTTGGCAAGGTTGTTTTTCTTGAGCGCGCGCATGGTAAGTTCCGCGTCGGTCTTGTTGTCCTCGACCAGCAGGATTTCCACCTGTTGCATTTCAGGCATTTTGTACTCCTAACGGGAGGGCGAAGAAAAAGGCGGCGCCCTCGTTCACTTTCCCTTCCGCCCATACCCGGCCGCCAAGGCGCGTAACGACACGCTGCACGATCGCCAGTCCCACGCCGGTCCCCGGGAATTCGTCCGCGCTATGCAGGCGCTGGAACACGCCGAACAGTTTGTTGTAATACTGCATGTCGAAGCCGACACCGTTGTCTTTCACGCTGTAAGCGTTCTCCGCGGCATCACTATTCCCCGACACCTCGACAATCGGCTTGTCCTTCTCACCGGCAAATTTGATCGCGTTCGACAGCAGATTAATCCACACCTGCTTCAATAAGGCGCGGTCACCCCATGCCTTGGGAAGATCCGCCACAACGATCTGCGAGGATTTACCGGCGCCAGCGGCCCGGAGTTCCCGTATGACCTCTTTGACCAACGCATTCATGTCCACGGTGGTTGCGACGATCGCCTGGCGGCCGAGCTTGGAAAATGCGAGCAGGTCGTCAATCAGCATCGCCATTTTCTGGCTGCTCTCGCGTATCACGCTGAACAGGCGCCGGCCTTCCTCGTCGAGCTTGTCTGCGTAATCCTCGTTGATGATCTGGGCATAGCCGTCGATTGCGCGCAACGGTGCGCGCAAATCGTGCGAAACGGAATAGCTGAAGCTCTCCAGTTCCTTGTTGGTTACCTCCAGCTGCGCGTCTCTCTCCCGAAGGGCATTCTCGGCCCGTTTTCGTTCCGTGATGTCGGCGTAATACGTTACGAAGCCACCGTCGGGCAGCGGCGTGCCGCGGATTTCCAGTGCCGTGCCGTCCGGACGGGCGCGCTCGAAGCAGTGCGCAACCACGTGGCGCGCCCGCTCCACGACCTCCGCCGTGATCCGTTCGGGGTCTCCGGGACCATACTCGCCGCGCTGCGCGTTATACCGGATCAACGTTTCAAAAGCAGGGGGGCCGCCGCGGAACAACTCATCCGGGAGGCCGAGCAGCGTCTTGAATTTGTTGTTGCAGGCGGTCAGTATCAGCTCGCGGTCGAACAGCGACACCGCGCCCGGCAGGTTATCAATGATCGACTGCAGCGTGCGAAACTGGGCTGCGAGATTCGCCTCCGCCCGCTTGCGATCGGTGATGTCGTAAATCGTGGCGCGGCTCATCAGATACTTGCCGTTTGCGTCCCGCACGACCGTCGCATTGAGAGAAGCGGGCATGATGCTGCCGTCTTTGCGGACATAGCTGAATTCCACGTTCCTGAGCGAGCCCTGCTGTTTGAATAACGGGAACGCTTCACGGCGGAAATATTCAGCGCTCTCGGGCGTCATCAGGTCGGGATGATGCATTTTGCCGACCACTTCTTCACGGCTGTAGCCCAGCCAGGAAAGCTCGGTATCGTTGATCCTGACGATCAGGCTGTTCTCATCCGTCGAGTGATGGCCGCAGGGCGAATGGTCATACAGATCCTCCAACTCGCGCGTGGTGACCTCGAGTTGCGCCGTGCGTTCCGCCACGCGCTGCTCGAGTTCCTCCGCCTGGCGTTTCACGCGCTCGTAGAGCCGCACCTGCGCGATTGCGATAGCGAGCTGGGTAGCCACTTCCCGCGCAATGCCGACGTGCTCCATGGGAAACTGGCCCTTTGCTCCGCCGAAGCTCAGCCCGCCGATCAGCTCGCCCCCAGCGATCATCGGCACCACCATGTATTCCTCGACGCCCGATGCGAGCAGGGCCTCCACCTCGGGACCGCGGGGCAACGAGTCGACGTCGATCACTTGCTGTTCTCCCTTCCGCAAGCCCTCGACGTCACCCATCAGTTTCATCGAAAAGCGCACACCGGGCCCGAGATGGACGCGGCGGCGTCCGACCGCAGCCAGCCACTCGGCTTCGCCGGCCGCCAGGTCGAACATGTTCACGATGGCGCGCGGGACTCCGATCAGGTTGCGCAACCGCTGAAGCGCCGCCTCGGCGATCGCCACCGGCGCCTCCGCGGCGATGATCGCCCGGTCGATCTCGTGAAGGATGCTCAGGCGCTCGGTGGACTTGGCGAGCTCTTCCTGAGTGCGCTTGCGTTCGACGACTTCACGCTCCAGGTTTTGGGTGATTTGCAGGAGTTCGGCCTTAACGAGACCGTCTGCTTCGGCCCGTCTGTGCTGGATGACGATGCGGGAAACGAGGTATGCCACGGAGATCACGAATATCGATATCAAACCATAAGCAATCAAAATCCGCCTGAGCTGATCATCTCTGATCGCAAATACAATGGCGGTGGGCTGCGCAAGCACAACGCCCCATCCGTACCTCGCTATCGGCTCATAGGCGACGACGCGCTCCTCGCCTTCGAGCGGGTTGACTTCAGTGTCGACCCCGCTTTTTCCCTGCAGCACCCGCTGGACCACGGGTACGCTGGAATAATCGATGAGGTCCCCTTGCGGCGGGAATTTCGGGTGAGAAGCGAGCGTGCCCCGGCGATCGACCACATAAACAAGCCCTCCGGCGCCTACGTCGACGCCCCTGGTCCAATCGAAGAAGGTGTCCAATCGCACATGCATGACTAGAAGGCCCAGCATTTGGTCTTTGCCGCCCTTGATCGGAACGGCTGTGGCAAAAACGTTCATCTGCGGTGGGGCGACCCGCCGGTAGACCTGCGAGATATAAGGCTGCCCGCTGCGCACGACCGCCTGATAATAATCGCGATAGGCGAAATTCTCTCCTCTGACTGCGGTTTCCGGGACGTCCGCCATCAGCGTTCCGCGCGGATCGATCAGCGTAATGCGGTCGATAAACGGGAAATCAGCCGGAACGCTGGTTAGGATCTTGCTTGCTTCGGCCCAGTTGCCGGTCTCGACCATTTCGCGGAACCGCACGCGCGACGCCAGAGAAATACCGATATCGGCCAGGCGATCGAACTTCTCGGCCAGCACGGCGGCCGTGAGATACGACAAGGCGGCCCGTCTCGACAGCGCCGATTCGGTGAATTCGCGGTCGATCGCGCGATAGCTGTATATCGCCGTCATGACGATGGCCGTGACCACCGCCAATAATACGATAGCCTGCCCCCAGCGTTTGCTTGCGAGAGACGCGAACAGTCTTCTTTTCCTGCTGCCCATCGCCGAGCCGGCCGTTTCGGTCATGACCATGGCTCATTCAGGATAAATCGCCGGCGACGTGCCTGAACATCATCCGAAGATACGCCCGCCGCAGGAATTGCGAACGCAATGACACTCCCGGCCGGGACAAGCCGCTTTCTCAGCTTTCCCGCTGACAACATTCGTACTCCTCGAAAATATTATTGGTTTTTATTATCTTACCGTACTATTTTCTGCTCGGTCATGCATGCCCCTCCGCGCAATTCATCAGGTTCTCAAGCACCGGGATCAGCTCTCTATTGATCGCGCGTTTGCAAACATACGCAATTGCGCCCGCCTTGCTCGCGGCGGACCGATGACTCGAATCGTCGAAGATCGATACCACGACCACCGAGGTGTGGGGCGAACGTTCAAGGACCACCCGCGTTCCGTCGACCCCGTCCATGCCCGGCAGCTGGATATCCATGAGAACGATGTCCACTCTTTCCGTCTCGACTATCTTCAGCGCCTCATCCACGGTGCCCGCCTCGCGCAGCCGACACTGGCCGAATGAGGCCTTGATCCGATCACACAGAGCGCGCCTCACGGCGTCGTGATCATCCACTACCAGCGCGACAGGACTGCGCGTCAATACTCCTGCATCCATTTATATCCTCGCGTGTTTGGTAACAGCGGCAGAGCGCTGCCCTCGCCGCATAGAAGCGCAATGCGCACCGGAACCGAGCGGCAGCCGGTTCTCCACCTGCAATCTAACTTCGATTGGCCCGTCTGGCTGTCGGGAATCCCCGACAGATGGTGTCAGGTTCTTCCTGACAAACGTGTCAGCGCCGCTATTCGAGCGAGGTGACGCCGTGCTGGATTGCGAACTTGATGAGGCCCGCAAGGTCGCGGATATCGAGCTTCTCCATCATCCGGGCGCGGTACGTCTCAACCGTCTTTGCTGAAAGCGACAGGGTGGTCGCGATATCGGCGATAGCGTGTCCCTCGGCGAGCATCTGCAATACCTGCCGTTCACGGGAGCTCAGGAGTTCCAGGGGGTTCTCCGAAGCGGTCTGGTGGGCGACCTGGTCGAGCACGATGTCGATCAACTGCTTGCTGAGGTAGCGCCCGCCGCCATGGACGGCCCGAATCGCGTCGATGACTTCCATCGCGGCCGACTTCTTGATTACGTAACCCGTCGCGCCGGCCTGCAGCGCATGATAGACGTGAACGGGATCCGAGTACATCGACAGTATGATTACGCGCGTCTGGGGACAGCGCTCGCGAATCATGTGTGTTGCCTCGGTGCCGTTCAAGTCAGGCATCGCGTGATCCATCAAAACGACGTCCGGGAATGCCTCCATGGAGAGACGCACAGCCTCACGACCGTCCTGGACGCAGGCGATGACCTCCATGTCCGCCTGTGCCTCGACCACGAAGCGCAGCCCTTCAGCTACGACTCCGTGATCATCGGCGATGAGAACTTTGATTGCCATATCAGCAGGGTATCCGTGCCACGACGCGCGTCCCGCCGCCCGGCGCCGCCACGATCTCGAAGTGGCCTCCAATCGCCTGTGTCCGCTCTCTCATCGTTACCATTCCCAAGCCGGGTCTTCGTGTCGAATCTGCAATCGACGCCGCATCAATACCCACGCCATCGTCCGACACGGACATGACGAATTGGCCGCCCGAGCGCTCGAGTCTGACGTCGACCGACCCGGCATGAGCGTGCTTTGCGATATTGTTGAGCGCTTCCTGCGCGATTCTGAAAAGCGCGATCTCGACCGCCGGTGTCTGCCGCTCCATCCGTTCATCACCGTGCACCTCCACACGAATGCCGGTGCGGTTGGAGAACTGCTTCCCATACCACTGCAACGCCGGCAGCAATCCGTAATCGTCGAGCATCGGCGGCCGCAGTTCCGACATCACATTTTCGACCGCGCCGGCGGTGGATTCGAGGAGCGCGGCTGAGTCGTCGAGCCGCGAACGAAACTCCGCGCTTTCATTGTTCGATAGCTGCGTCTTCAATATATCGAGATTAATGCTCAGCGCCGTGAGATTCTGGCCGATCCGGTCGTGAAGCTCCCGCGAAAACTGCCTGCGGTCGGTTTCCTGTATGTCAACCAACCGCCTCGACAGCGCCTGGAGCTGCTCGGTGGAAGCCCGTAAATCCCTGGTGATCTCGTTCGCGATCTCGACCGCCCGGCTGCGCGACGATGCCAGCGAATAGAGCACACCGAACAGGAGCAGGCTCGACAACAGTCCTCCGGCCAATACCAATGGCGGTAACAATCTGTCCGTGTCACTGATGATGGAGTCTTTTTGCGCACTGTATTCGAATTCCCAGACTCGGCTGGCAATTTCAACCGGCAGCACGTGAACGAACGTGGAGCCGGAAGCGTCTTTCTCGGACGGGGTGAGGGATCGCTTAGTTAACTGGGCGCTGTCAAACAACAGCCTTCTCTCCCCTGAGGAATCGGAATCGCGCTGATCTGAGGCAAACCCAGCGTCATATAACCTAATTAGCATGTATCGCAGCATTTCTTCGCTGAGTGCCGCCCTCATCAGACTTTCAACATCAAAGCCAGCGCCGATTGAGCCAATATACGCAGCCCGTCGCTGCTCTACCGTGCTAACAGGCATACCATTTCTGTACACCGCCAGTCGCATCGCCAGGTAGATTGCCACCTTTGCGCGCATTATGCGGAGCGGCTGAGCCGAAGCACTTAAGTTTCCGCTATCGCGATGCAAACGAACTGCCACAGCTACCTCTTTTGGATTCGCGGCCATTGGGTTTGTCCCAATGTCGAGACCGAAAGCGAACTCGTATCCCGCCATCGGCTCGAGGTACGTAATCACATAATATTCCGGGCGATCACCCGAGGGCTTGATCGCGAACTGCGGATAGCCCCGTGGGTCTAGACTGGTGTCGCGACGCACTGCTTCTTCAAAGCGCTGCTTGTCCCGGGCAGGAACGTACACAGCGTAGTTCAGCGAAAGGAAGCCAGGATAGCGATGCTGCACGTCAAGAGATTCGACAAAGCGATGAAATCGAAGCCGGTCAGTTTGGTCTTCACTGGCGAACAGCGCCCGAAACGCGTACAAAACATCGCTGTAGGAACGAAGACGGCCCTCAATGACCCCATTTGCGCTATTTGCCTCACGCTCAAAGCGCAGTTGAGCTACATCTTCCACCGAATTCCGGACGAACATGAACAAAAAAAGGGCGGCTGGAATCCCGATGACTAACACCAACCAGGGTAGCGCGGCCGAATGGAAAACCCGCCGAGTCGCCTTATCCGTGGCCAAGGTCATCGTTTCCATCTTTATCTTGCGATTATTGCCTGGATCGTTCCGCCTTTAAGTCAATTCCGCTCGCGTTCCAAAGGCATAGGCCAATTATGCAACAATTAATGAGATTTGATTCTATCGGTTCCGTCCATCCTTACCAGCGATAAAACATAAAAAAGGCCGGATTGCTCCGGCCTTCAAAGCGTTCTTCCCCTTCAGGAAAAGGACTTATACAGCATCAGACGGTCACGGGGATGGGTCCGGCGCGCAGCGCTGCTTAGCTTGTCGTGTAAGGACCGGGGACGCAGTGCCGCTGACAACGCTGATCTTCGGCGGCCCGGGACCAGTCGACATTTTTTGCCCTGATATAAGCGGCAGATATCGCTGCGTTCTACATCCGGATAGCTGCATTGGACATCGCCGCATTGTCCGCCCGGATCGCCGCATTGGACATCGCCGCATTGTCCGCCCGGATCGCCACATTGGACATCGCCGCATTATCCGCCCGGATCGCCGCATTGGACATCGCCGCGTTGTCCGCCCGGATCGCCGCATTGGACATCGCGGCGTTGCCCGCCCGGATTGCCGCATTGGACATCGCGGCGTTGCCCGCCCGGATTGCCGCATTGGACATCGCGGCGTTGTCCGCCCGGATTGCCGCATTGGACATCGCGGCGTTGTCCGCCCGGATCGCCGCATTGGACATCGCCGCATTGTCCGCCCGGATCGCCGCATTGGACATCGCGGCGTTGCCCGCTCGGATTGCCGCATTGGACATCGCCGCATTGTCCGCCCGGATCGCCGCATTGGACATCGCGGCGTTGCCCGCCCGGATTGCCGCATTGGACATCGCTGCGTTTTCAGCCTTGATGGCGTTCCCGGCCCAGGCCGCGTCGGCATGCCGCGCGCTGCCGAATTCCCGCTCATACAATTCCCGGGTTTCTTCGGCGAGCGCGACTCTTTTTTCCAGAACTGCCGGCGTGCGTTCGCCGATATGCGGATCGTGGTGCAGGAAAGTGCCGAACACGGCCTGGCAGTCGTCGGCATACTTCATCGTCTGGAGAATGTGCGTATGCCAGAACTCGTCCACGTCCTTGCTGAGAAGAATATGTTCGGCGTGATCCTGATACTTCACCAGCATGGTCAGATAGTTCTTATATGCGGCCTCGATGCTGTCGGCGTACTCCCGGGTCCAGCCTTCGCCGAGCTCGGCGTCCATCACTCTGAGCTTGACGGGTTCAAGATCGAGCGCCTGGATTGCAGAAATGACTTGCGGTACTGGTATTGTGGTCAATCTCGCTTGCATTTTAGTCTCCTCATAAATTTGAAAATGAACGGAACAGGGTCGGCGGCGGGCGTTTGACCGCATACTGTTTGTGCAGCCTCGCGTTCCGCCGGAGCTATAAGACACGAGACTGCCCAAGAGGCGCCGGCGCCCCAAGTAGAATCTAACTGCGGGAAGGTATTAACGCTGTCGGGAATTGCCGACAGTTGGTGTCAGGTTTTTCCTGACAAAGACCCGGGCGCCGGGTGCGCGGGGCGACTTCCGATAGTAAACTCGCAGAGCACCCAGGAAGGAAAACGGCATGCACGTGCTCGTCAATGGCGTAAGACTGTTCTTTGACGTTGAGGGCGCCAGCCTCGTGCCCGATGGCCCGGCGATGCGGGAGAAGCCGACGCTCATCCTCCTCCACGGGGGCCCGGGCATGGACCACTCCGGATATAAACCGCGGTTTTCACAGCTTGCCGACATCGCCCAGGTTGTTTTTCTCGACCACCGCGGCAACGGCCGCAGCGACCCGGGCCCGCGCGAGACATGGACGCTGGCGCAGTGGGGCGACGACGTGCGCGTGTTTTGTGATGCGCTCGGGATTGAGCGCCCGATCGTCATGGGCGCGTCATTTGGCGGCATGGTCGCGCTGGCCTACGCGACGCGCCATCCGGCACACCCCTCGAAGTTGATCCTGGTGAGCACCGAGGCCGCGGGGGGCACGCATATGGCGGAGCGCATTGCGCTGTTTGAGCGTTTCGGTGGACCTGAGGTGGGGGCGCTTGCCCGGCGCCGTTTCATCGACGGGCAAGTGGATGCGGCAATGCTCGAGGCGTGGGTCCGCTTGGCGTTCCCCGTCTACACCCGGACTCAGCGTGATCCAGCCATGATCCAGCGTACGATCATCCGTCCCGAGGTCCATATCTGGTTCACTCGGCCGGGCGCAGAGGGCCGCACGTTCGACTTACTCCCGCTGCTGCAGCGCGTGCAGTGTCCGACGCTCGTGCTCGGCGGCGAGGACGACCCGATGACCCCCATCGCGTGTCAGGAGGACATTGTTGCGGCGCTTCCGGCGCATCTGGCGCGCTTCGAGCGGTTTCCCGGGTGCGGGCACGGGGTAGTCCACGACGCGCCGGAACGGGCCATGACGGTCATACGGGATTTCATTGGGTCGAGCTGTTGTAACGGATTTCATGAATAACGATGTACGCAACGACGGTGCAAACGCCAGAATTGCGCACACGACGATGAACCCTGCCCTTTGCCGCCTGCCGCCTCCGCGGCGTCTCGCTGCGGTTTCGCTGGCCTTTGCGCTGGCCGCGCCGGCGCTTGCGCAACAACCGCCCGTGGTGCCGTTTGCCGCGACCGGTACCGTCCAGTATGCGTTCACGCCGGGCGACCGCGCCGATGACATGATCATCGCGGCAATCGCCTCCGCACGCCAACAGGTGCTGGTGCAGGCGTACAGCTTTACTCACCGCCGCATCGCCGACGCGCTGGTCCGGGCGCGCAATCGCGGCATCGAGGTGGCGGTGATCGCGGATCATGAACAAGCCCGCGTCAACAACTCGACAGTGATCCGCGACATCACGCGAGCGGGCGTGCCAGTGCTGTTCGATCCACAACACGCCTGGGCGCACAACAAGGTCATGGTGATCGATGCCGGCCATCAGGATTGCGCGGTAATTACCGGCAGCTACAATTTCACCTACGCCGCGCAACACCGCAATGCCGAGAATGTACTGATTCTAAGCGGCAACCCGCCGCTGTGCGCGGCGTACCGCGACAACTGGCTGCACCACAAGGCGCACTCGCTGCCGCCTCAACGATAGCCCGCGGGCCGCGTGCTAGAATGACCCGCAACATTTTATTCGTTGCCGATTCCCGTGAACTCGCTCGAACCCCTGCTGCTCGCGCTGTGGAAAGACCTGCATGACGCGCGCGTGCTGTGGCAAATCGCGGTCATCGCCGCAAGTCTCGGCATTGCCTGGTGGTTAAGCCGGCTGTTGCAGCCGCGGCTGACCGACCCCGCTTTCCGCTGGCAGTACAGCGCCGGCGGACTGCGGCTGGTGCGCTTCCCGCTGATCGCGCTCGCGCTCGTGCTGATCGGCCGTTCGGCACTCGTCCATTATCAAAGCGTCAGCCTCCTCAATGTGGCCGTGCCGCTGCTGGTGGCGCTCGCGATCATACGCATCATTTTCTATGCGCTGCGGCTGATCTTCTCGCGCGGCACCACGGTTTCGGCCGCGGGCCGCGCGCTGTCGTGGGTGGTGTGGCTCGGTTTCGCGATCTACATCACCGGCCTTGCGCCCGACGCGCTCGAATTCCTCGACGAGATTGGCTTCAGCATCGGCAAGCAGCACATCTCGCTGTTGCTTGTGCTGCAGGCGGTGCTGTCGATCGTGGTCGCGCTATTGGTTTCGCTGTGGCTCAGCCACCTGCTGGAAGACCGGGTCATGGCGGCGGCGAACATGGATATCAACCTGCGCGTGATGCTCGCCAAGTTGATGCGCCCGCTATTGATATTGGTCGCGGTCCTGATCGCGCTGCCGATGGTGGGCCTCGACCTCACCGCATTGTCGGTGTTCGGCGGCGCGCTCGGCGTCGGCATCGGCTTCGGGCTGCAGAAGATCGCCAGCAACTACGTGAGCGGCTTCATCATCCTGCTCGACCGCTCGGTGAAAATCGGCGATCTCGTCACCGTCGACAACCGTGTGGGCGAAGTCACCAAAATGACCGCGCGCTACGTCGTGGTGCGCAGCCTCGACGGCACGGAAGCGATCATCCCCAACGAGACCCTGATCGCTTCGACCGTCATCAACCATTCCTACAGCGACCGCGCGGTGTGCGTGACGATCCCGGTGCAAATCAGCTACCGCAGCGACCTGGACGCCGGGATGCGCGTGCTGGTCGAAGCCGCGCAAGCGCACCCGCGTGCGCTGAAAAACCCCGCGCCCAAGGTGCTGATCGCGGCCTTTGCCGACAACGGCATCAATCTCGAGCTCGGCGTGTGGGTCAAGGACCCGGAAGGAGGCCAGTCCAATCTGCGCTCCGACATCTACTACGCGGTGTGGCGCGAATTCCGGGCCCACGGCATCGAAATTCCGTACCCGCAACACGAGGTGCGGATGCTCGGCGACGGCGCTGCCGCGGCGCAGCAAAATTAGGCCCTTCTTTCTACTGGGCGGCAGCATGCTTTAATCCTTAGAAACATGAGGTTGCAATTTTCAGTCCAGCCTCTATTGCAATCGCTCAATCAGTGCCAAAATAGTCCTTTGCTAGACCCGGTTATTTATGTAGACTCCCGCCCAATTACTCCAACAATTATTATCATATAACCCTATGTATTCAGGCATGTTCGATCTTCCGTGGTGGGGCTACATCGCAGTCACGCTGGTCTTCACCCATATCACCATTGCCGCGGTCACGATTTACCTGCACCGGCACTCGGCGCATCGCGCGCTCGACCTGCATCCCGTCGTCAGCCATTTCTTCCGCTGCTGGCTGTGGCTGACGACCGGCATGGAGACCAAGCAATGGACCGCGATCCATCGCAAGCACCACGCGCGTTGCGAGACCGCGGAAGATCCGCACAGCCCGCAAGTGCTCGGCATCAAAAAAGTGATGTGGCAGGGCGCCGACATCTATAAGGCGGAAGCGAAAAACGCCGAAACCCTCGAGAAATTCGGCCAGGGCACGCCGGATGACTGGATGGAGCGCAACGTTTACACGGCGCACTCGGTACTCGGCATCTCGAGCATGATGATCATCAACATCGCCCTGTTCGGCTTCATCGGCATCACGATCTGGGCGGTGCAGATGATGTGGATCCCGTTCTTTGCCGCCGGCATTATCAACGGCGTCGGCCACTACTGGGGCTACCGCAATTTTCAGGTCGAGGACGCGAGCCGCAACATCGTGCCATGGGGCATCATCATCGGCGGCGAGGAATTGCACAACAATCATCACGCCTACGCGACGTCGGCGCGGCTGTCGAACAAATGGTGGGAATTCGATATCGGCTGGATGTATATCCGCATCATGGAAATGCTCGGCCTCGCGCAAGTCAAGAAGATTGCGCCCAAGATCATGCTGGCGCCGAAAACCAAATGCGACCTCGATACCGTGCAAGCCGTAATCACGCATCGTTACGATGTGCTCGCCAAATACGCGGGTTCGCTCAAGCAAACCTGCGCCGAGGAAATTCGGCGGCTCAAGGCAGCGCACGCATTACGCGTCGATCGCAAACTGGTCAAGCGCTGGCTGCACAGCGACGAGCAGAAGCTCTCCGCGCTGGAGCGCGAGCGGATGCGCGAGGTGCTGAACAAGAGCAAGGTGCTCGACACCGTTTATTCGATGCGCGGGGAACTCACCGCGTTGTGGCAGCGCTCGACCGCGACCAAGGAGCAGCTGGTGCACCAGCTCGAAGACTGGTGCCACCGCGCCGAGGCAAGCGGCATCGTCGCACTTCAGGAGTTCTCGAGGCGCCTGCGCTGCTATCAGCTCGCGCGCGCATAGAATCGCCACGCCGCAAACAAAAAAGCCCGCTAATGCGGGCTTTTTTTCGCCCGCGCATTGAACGGCGTGCTGTCCGTTCGAATGCGCGGAGATAAAGCGGCGGCGCGGGCCGTCCGCCTTTATCGCTATTTGATTTTTGTTTCCTTGTAGATCACGTGCTTGCGCGCGACCGGATCGAATTTCATGATTTCGATCTTGTCGGGCGTGGTGCGCTTGTTCTTGTTCGTGGTGTAAAAGTGGCCGGTACCGGCGCTCGATTCAAGCTTGATTTTCTCTCTCACGATCCTTCTCCTTAAATCTCTTCGCCGCGCGCGCGCATTTCAGCGATCACGACGTCGATGCCCTTCTTGTCGATCGTGCGCAGCCCGTTCTGGGAGACCCTCATGCGTACCCAGCGGCTCTCGCTCTCAACCCAGAAGCGGCGGTATTGCAGATTCGGCATGAAGCGGCGCCGCGTCTTGTTGTTCGCGTGGGAAACGTGGTTTCCCAGCTGCGGCTTCTTGCCAGTGACATCACATACTCGAGCCATGGTTCTTGCTCCGGAATTCGGAAAAGGCGCGATTCTACACTATTTTCGGCGTTTGCCCAACCCGCAAAGTACTTTGAGCCCTCAGAAATTCAACAACTTAGCGCGAGGCATGGCTTGGTTTCTTAACGCGTGACTTTTGTGGTCGAAAAGCGCTCTCTAAGCATCAATAGAAGCGCTTATTTACAGCTTTATCTCGCCAAATCCACGCGTTGCGCTGGTCCGACCCGGTTTGTTGCCGGGTGAACGCGTATGGCGCGTAGCGCCTGCCACCGCGACCTGGCCTGTTTGAGGTCACAAATTGTGACCTCAAACCCGCAACCTCTTGTTTGCTAATCTGAAACATGAAATCCGATGGAAACCGCTCAAGTTTGCGTTTCACCGCCTGCAACAACACCTTGGTCGGCACTCCGTAAAGTGCAGCAAGGTCGCTGTCGAGCATTACTCTATGGCCCCGCAGCACCAGGATGGCGCGTTCGATCCGCTCGGACAGGATCGACGCCCCCGTCATATCAACCCCCGCTCGGCGAACGAAACAACGCCCGCACCCGCGACGATGAAATGATCGAGCACCCGCACGTCGACGAGCGCCAACGCCTGTTTCAGCGCCTGGGTCAGCGTTTCGTCGGCGTGACTGGGCTCGGCGACGCCGGACGGGTGGTTGTGCGCCAGGATCACCGCGCCGGCGTTGTGATGTAGCGCCCGCTTGACGACTTCGCGCGGATACACGCTGGTCTGCGTCAACGTGCCGCGGAACAAATCCTCGATTTCGATCACGCGGTTCTGCGCGTCGAGAAACAGCGCGACGAACACCTCATGCGGCAGCGCCTGCAGCTTCAGGCGCAGGTATTCGCGCACCGCGGACGGCGAATTGAGCGCGTTGCCGGTGGCGATCTTTTCCCTGAGCGCGCGGCGCGCCATTTCCATCACCGCCTGCAGTTGCGCGAATTTCGCCTGCCCCATACCGGGCAACCGGCATAAATCCCGCTCGCCGGCCGCGCACAGCGCTGATAGCGAACCGAAACCCGCAAGCAGTTCGCGCGCAAGATCGACCGCGCTCTTGCCGCTGATGCCCGTGCGCAGGAAAATCGCCAGCAATTCGGCGTCAGACAGCGCGTCCGGGCCCTTCGCGAGCAGCTTCTCTCTCGGCCTGTCGTCGACCGGCCAGTCGGTGATTGCCATGATGATTTCGATCCACAATTCTCTAATCGGCTTAACGCGCCGCGCCAACCCTTCGTTATCGACCGAAAGTAATAGGTAATGCGAGTAATGGGTAATGAGCAATGGGCAATGGGTAAGAAAGACCCTTCACTCATCACTCATAACCCATCACTCCAATTGGCAGTTTTGCCAATTGGATAAATGGTTTACACTCTACTGCTCGCCCTACCGAACAGGCTGAATTCATGGCGGATTTACGACAAAAGCGCATCGTGCTCGGCATCACCGGCGGCATCGCGGCCTACAAGGCTGCGGAGCTCGCGCGCCTGCTCGTCAAGGACGGCATCGAGGTGCAGGTCGTGATGACGCAGGCCGCGTGCGGCTTCGTCACGCCGGCGACGATGCAGGCACTGTCGGGCAAGCCGGTGTTCACCGATATGTGGGACGCGCGCGTTGCCGACAACATGGCGCACATCGAGTTGTCGCGCGGTACCGACCTGATCGTGGTCGCTCCCGCCTCGGCCGATTTTCTTGCCAAGCTCGCGAACGGCCTCGCCGACGACCTGCTGTCGACGCTGTGCATCGCGCGTGAATGCCCGCTGCTGGTCGCGCCGGCGATGAATCGCCAGATGTGGGACAACAAGGCGACTCAGCGCAACGTCGCGCAACTCACGCGCGACGGCGCAGCCATCCTCGGCCCCGCGAGCGGCGACCAGGCGTGCGGCGAAACCGGCATGGGCCGCATGCTCGAAGCGCAGCAGATTTACGATGCAATCAATTCTCATCTGCAGCCCAAGCTGCTCGCCGGCAAGCACGTGCTGATCACAGCCGGCCCGACATTCGAGGCGATCGACCCGGTGCGCGGCATCACCAACCGCAGCTCCGGCAAGATGGGCTACGCGATCGCGCGCGCCGCGCTCGGCGCCGGCGCGAAGGTGACGCTGGTTTCGGGCCCGACCAGCATCGAGGCGCCAGCCGCGGTGCGCGTCGAGCACGTCGAGAGCGCAAACGAAATGTTCGCCGCCGTCAAAAAACACGCGAATGCCGCGGATATTTTCATCGGCGTCGCGGCCGTTGCCGATTACCGCGCCGAAAAAACGAGCACGCAGAAAATCAAGAAAACCGACCGCAATTTCAATCTGAAGCTGGTGCCGAACCCCGACATCCTCGCATGGGTCGCGGCGCTGCCGAAGTCGCCTTTCTGCGTCGGTTTCGCCGCCGAAAGCCACAAGCTCAACGAGCACGCCGACGCCAAGCGCCGCAGGAAAAAAGTGCCGTTGATGGTTGCGAACCTCGCGCAGGAGGCGATCGGCGCCGACGACAACGAGGTCACGCTGCTCGACGACAGCGGCATCCATAAGCTCGCGCGCGCGCCCAAGACCGTGGTCGCGCGGCAGCTCGTCGCCTACATCGCCAAGCTTTATAAATCCCGGAAATCCAGAAAATCCTGAACCGCAAAGGACGCGAAGGACGCAAAGGTTTAGAGGCGAAAAACAAGACAACCAGCTCCAAGACCATTTGTCATTGTTCTCTGTATTTCCCATCTGGTTGTTGGCTTGTTCCTGCTGTCCCTTGGCGTCCTTCGCGTCCTTGGCGGCGAGGCTTTAAATGGTCATGAAAAAGCTCGACGTCAAGATCCTCGACGCGCGCATGCGCGATCAGCTTCCCCACTACGCGACGAACGGCTCGGCCGGGCTCGACCTGCGCGCATGCATCGACAAGCCGATCACGCTCGCACCCGGCCAGACCGAACTCGTGCCGACCGGCATTGCGATCCACCTTGACGACCCGGGACTTGCCGCGGTGATCCTGCCGCGCTCGGGCCTCGGCCACAAGCACGGCATCGTGCTCGGCAACCTGGTCGGGCTGATCGACTCCGATTATCAGGGCCAGATTTTAGTTTCGACGTGGAATCGCGGCAACGCGCCGTTCGTGCTCAACCCGATGGAACGCCTCGCGCAGCTGGTGGTCGTACCGGTGGTGCAGGTTGAACTGAACGTTGTCGACGATTTCGCGGAAAGCTCGCGCGGCACCGGCGGTTTCGGCAGCACGGGCAAACATTGATTTGAACCGCCAATCCTCAAATATAAGAATCTTGAACCGCAAAGGACGCCACGGACGCAAAGGTTGTAGCAACGACGTCCAAGGACTTTATTCCGGCAAATTAAAACTGGCTGCTGCGTTTCTTATTTTGTCATTACCCTGTTTTGGATTTTCCTTTGCGTCCCTGGCGTCCTTTGCGGTGAGGCTATTCTGATGAAGTCCACAGACAAACAGGCAATCATTCTTTTCGCCCACGGCGCGCGCGACCCCGAGTGGGCGCGGCCGTTCCGGAAAATCCAGCGCACGCTCAAGGCCCGGCAACCCGGCACCGCGGTCGAACTCGCGTTTCTCGAGAGCATGGAGCCGCCGCTTGCCGATGCCGTCGCCAAGCTCGTGAAGTCCGGCCACCGGCGCATTACCGTCGCGCCGCTGTTTTTGGCGCAGGGCGGGCACCTCAAGCAGGACCTGCCGAAAATACTCGATGCGATCCGCGCCGATAACCGCAATGCCGAAATCACGCTGCTGCCGGCGATCGGCGATGTTCCCGGGATACTCGATGCGATTGCCGACTGGCTGGTCGGCGCGGCCGCACGCTGACGCGTTACATTGTTATCGGCGGCCACAACAGGAATGTCATGAAACGCCTGCTCACGATCCTCGTCCTTGCGTTCTGCGGCGCGCATGCCTGGGCTGACCAGGCGCTGCCGGAACTCGCGCTCGAGATCAAGGGCCACAAACTGACCGCGGAAGTTGCCGCCACCGACGCCGCGCGCACCACCGGGCTCATGTACCGGCGCATGCTGCCCGAAAACCGCGGCATGCTGTTCGTGTTTCCGTACGCGTCGCCGCAGAGCTTCTGGATGATGAACACCTACGTCCCGCTCAGCATCGCATTCATCGACGAATCCGGCGCCATCGTCAACATCGCCGACATGAAGCCGCTCACGACCGCAACTCACCCGTCGGCGAAATCCGCCAAATTCGCGCTCGAAATGAACCAGGGCTGGTTCGCGAAGCGCGGCATCAAGCCCGGCGCCAGGGTTGACGGAATCGCGCGCGCGCCGGCGGCGCAATAAAAAAGCGCACAGGATACCCGTGCGCTTTTTCGCCAGCACGCCCGGCAAACCGGGCAGCGCCTGAAGTCTTACAGCCCCGCGTTCTGCTGCGCCACCATGCAGAACAGCATCGGGATCGACAGCATGGTATTGATGCGCGAAGTCATGCCCGCCAATTTCGCAGCCGCGGCTTTTTCCTCGGGCGAAACCTGCACGATACCGAGTACTTTTTTCTGGTTCGGCCAGATGATGAACCATACGTTATAGGCCATTATCAGCGCGAGCCACATGCCGATGCCGATCGCGTGCACGCCCTTGGTCAGTATCAGCGCCTGAAGGATGTAGCCGTTCATGCTGCCCAGAATCACGCCCGTGACGACGGTGGAAAGCGCCGACCACCGGAACCAGAACAACGCCTCCGGTGCAATTACCTTGGTGATCGCGGGCTTCTGCTCGTCGGGGATTTTCGGCATCGACGGGGTCTGCACGAAATTGAAGTACCACAGCAGCCCGATCCACATCACGCCCGACATCACGTGCAGCCAGCGGAACACGAACGCCCACCAGCTATGATCACCCGCCAGGGCGGCGCCGCCTCCGTACACCCCGCTTGCGATGATGATGATCGCAACCAGGATTACCAAACCGGCAATGATCGTACGTCCCAGTGACTGGAATATCGCTCCCATAGCCCCTCTCCTTTCGAGAATTATTGTTGACTGCAACTGCGGGGGATTCTAGCACAACGAAGCAGAAGGAATGATTCAGACCGCATACTCGACACGGCGGCAGGGATACCCCCGCTGACGCCACGCTTGCAGCGCCGTGATTTGACGAGCTTCGCTACGTATTCAGCGGCGCGCGCCACGGCACTTTGGCGCGCGCCACCACTTTATCGCAATCATTACTGTCATCCGGGCCCGTCCCGGGGCACGCGCATCACGCGGCGGCGAGGCTGCCGGTCTCGACGGCGGCGATCGCCTTGGCCTGGTTCATGTCGCTGGTATAGCCGGCGCCGAACAGGCAGCACGCCAGTTGATTGACCAGCGGCAATGGCACCGGCACTTCGCCGGCAAAGGCGCTCTTGATCCACGCCGCGGTCGCCGCGGCATCGATGCCCGCCGGCAGCGTCGGGACGCTTTTCTGCGGACCCGCTTCGGCTTCGAACAGCACCTGCACCGCCCCATCGCAGAAGTATTCGAGTTGCGGCCGTCTCCCGGGATCGGCAAACGGCTCGCCTTCGGTGCTACGCAGCAGCAGCGCATGCGCGCCGGTCGTGAGCAGGAATTCGCGCATTTTCTCGAGGTACGGCGGGTACGATGCACTTACCACGCGCAGGCCCTCGCCTTCGAACGGGTCGATCAGCTTGGCGATCGAGTGCGCGCTCGAGCGCACGCCGAGCCGCCCGCGCAGGCTCAGCAATTCGGCAAGCCCGGGCGCGAGCACCGCAGTCGGCACGAATACGATGCTTTCGTTGTCGAGAGCATCCTGCGCCTGCGCGAGATTGGCGCACGGCATGACGCCGAGCTCGCGGAAAATGTAGGCGCTGGCGACGCGGCCATTGCCATTGAGCACCCCGTGCACCAGCACCGGCACGCCGAAACGCTGCAGCAGTAACGCCAGCAGCGGCAGCAAGTTGGCCTGCTCGCGCGCGCCGTTGTAGCTCGGCAGGATCACCGGCTGCGCCTTGCCGGAAGGCGCGTGCAGGCGGCACAGACGCTCGTTGAGCGCGCTGTAAAAGCCGAGCAGCTCGGGCAGCGATTCCGATTTCACGCGCAGCGCGAGCAGGATCGCGCCGAGCTCGAGCTCCGGCACGCCGCCGTCGAGCATCGCGCCGAACAACTGATGAGCGTCCAGCTCCGACAGGTCGCCGGCGCCTTCCGCGCCGCGGCCGATTTCCTTGATGTAGTGAGTGAACGACATGGCGTCAGGCTTAAGCAGCCGGGTCGCAGTAACAGCAAGAGGATTCGATCTCTGCCATGCGCTTTACATAGCAACCGACGTGCCAGTTCTATTTATCATTTGAATCAGCATGATAAGTTTTGTAATAAGTCCAAAACCTTGACACGGGTGCAAACTCACGGTGCACGAATCGCACCGCGTGCCTTATGTTGGTGCGCGCTTGCATCAGCCGGCACCATGGGATGACAGGCGCGCTAAAATGCAGGCAAAACAGGCACGCAGTCCGCGCCGCATGACCTAAAAGGAGGAAATGCATGATACTCAGCCCGCGTTCTTTCATCGGCGCGTATGCAATCGCAGCAGCGTGTTGCCTGCCGCTTGCTGCAGCCCAGGACTATCCGAACAAACCGGTACGCGTGATCGTTCCCTTTGCGCGAGGGGGGCGCACCGGATCTCGGCGAGGGGGTTGGTGTTGGGGCGGAGACGGGGCGCAGCCGCCCGGATCATGGCAGGGCGTTCTACGGTGGCTTGTCGTCGTGTTGTTTGCTGCCGTATTGATACATGCGCTGCCCGCTGCAGCCCAGGACTATCCGAACAAACCGGTACGCGTGATCGTTCCCTTTGCGCCGGGCGGCGGCAGCGACATCACCGCGCGCCAGATTTCGCAGAAGCTCGCCGAGCGGCTCGGCCAGCAGTTCATAGTCGACAACCGCGGCGGCGCCGGCGGGCTGATCGGATTGGAAATGGCCGCGAAGTCGGCGCCGGACGGCTACACCCTCGTCGTCATGTCGGGCAGCTTCTCGGCGACGCCCGCATTGCAACAACCGGCGTTCGATCCGATCAACACCATCATCGGCGTGGTGGAGGTCGGTTACACGCCGTTCGTGCTGTCGGTGCATCCGTCGTTGCCGTCGAAGACCGCCAAGGAGTTGATCGCGCTCGCGCGCTCGAAGCCCGGGCAACTTATCTATGCGACTCCCGGCGTGGGCAGTCTCACCCATCTGGCGACGGAACTCATGGCGAACATGGCCAAAATCAAGATGATCTCGGTGCCCTATAAAAGTACCGGCGCAGCGATGACCGATCTGCTGGCGGGCCAATGCCAGCTGATCGTCGGCAGCCTGCTGCCCACCTATCCATACTTCCAGAGCGGCAGGCTGCGGCCGCTCGCGGTGACCACCGCCAAGCGCTGGTACGCGCTGCCGGAAGTGCCGACTCTTGCGGAAACGCTGCCGGGTTACGAAGTCGAGCTGTGGTTCGGCGTGATGGCGCCCAAAGGCACGCCGCGTCCCGTGATCGATAAACTCAGCGACACGGTCAACAAGTTCCTGCAGGAACCCGAAATGAAAAAAAACCTCGACGCCCAGGGCATGGTGCCGTCGAACGGCACGCCGGAGAAATTCGAGAAGCGCATCCGCGGTGACTACGAGCGCTGGGTGAAGGTCGTCAAGGAAGCCGGCATCAAGGCGGAGTGAGTGCGGGCGACTCGGGCAGTTCAAAACGGGTGGCGCCGAGCGCCATTCCGCTCAATTGGTGCAGCTTCGCGCCGAGTTCGCACAACAATGGTTCGCTGAATGCGGGTGCGACTAGCGTAATGCCGGCAGGCAGGTGGTCCGCGCGCATGCCGGACGGGATGGAGATCGCCGCGAGGTCCAGCAAGTTGACGAAGTTGGTGTACAGACCGAGATTGGAGTTGAGCCTGATCGGATCGGCCTCGATTTGCTCGATGGTGTATATCGTCGGGGCGGTCGGCACTGCGAGAACGTCGATTCCGTTCATTTCCGACGCGGCTTGTCGTTTCAAATACTGCAGCCGGTAGGTCGCCTCAAATGCGTCGACCGCGGAATAATTGGCGCCCTTGGCAATGATCGCGCGCGTTACCGGATGCATTTCGTTCTGGTGCGCGGTGAAGAACTCCCTGATGGCAGCAAGCCGCTCGGCCAGCCATGGCCCTTGGTAAAGCAGCTCGGCTGCCGCGCGAAACGGCGTGTAGTCGATCTCCACGATGCTGCCGCCGGCGCGCTCGACCAGGGCGATGCCCCGAGAGAACATCCTCGCGGCTTCCGCATCGCCGCAGAAGTCGAGTTGCGAAGCAGCCGGCACGCCGCAGCGGAACTGGCCTGCTGGCGCGTGGACTGACGGTTCGGGATGACGTGAATAGGGGTCGGCTGCATCGTAACCGCGCGCGATCCGATAGATGTCCCACGCATCGCCCGCGGTGAATGCGAATATCGACACGCAGTCGAGCGAGCGGCATGCCGGCACCACGCCGACGGTGCTGATCGCGCCACGCGTAGGCTTAAGACCGACGATATTGTTGAAGCCCGCCGGCACGCGGCCTGAGCCGGCGGTATCCGTGCCCAAGGCGAAACTCACAAGATTGAGCGCGACCGTGACCGCCGACCCTGAACTTGAGCCTCCCGCGATGTAGCGCGGGTCGATCGCGTTGGTGCATGCGCCGTACGGCGAGCGCGTTCCAACCAATCCTGTCGCGAACTGATCGAGGTTGGTTTTGCCGATCAGGATCGCGCCGGCGTCCAGCAAGCGCTGTACCGCCGCAGCCGAATTGGTGGCGATATAGCGGAAGGCCGGGCATGCGGCGGTGGTCGGGTGACCCGCAGCGTCAATGTTATCCTTGATCGCGAAGGGCACCCCGTACAATGGCAACGATTGCGCTGTCGCATCCGCTTCGAGGCGCTGCGCCTGCGCCAGCACTGCCTGCTCCGGGAGTCGATGGATCCACGCATGGTGGTGGTCGCCCTCGGCAGCGGCAGCAAGCACATCGTGCGCGAGTTGCATGGGCGTCAGTTCCCGGCCGCGCAGACGATGGCGCAGAGTAGCGAGGGCAAGGCTGTAGGGAACGGGCATGGCTGAACTTATCTCACATAAATCGACATCAAGGCAACGCACGTGCCATATTTCGGGCGGCGGGAGAGATGGCGTATTCTTTGCTCTAAGAATCGGAGCCAACTCGCGCTGCGAAAACAGTGCGCATGATGGAAATTACCATGAACTTATATCGTGGAATGGACCGCGCGGCCCTCGATGCCGCGTATAACAATTCCGCAGCCGTTGGCGACAGCGCCGGGCTGCTGGCCGATTTTGACGAGCGCAGCAGGCGGCTGCGCGCGGCGCAGGGCCGCCACCTCGATCTGCGCTATGGGCCGGCCGAGCGCAACCGCATCGACTATTTCGCGGCGGACTCGCGCGGGCCGGTGCTCGTTTTCATACACGGCGGCTACTGGCAGATGCGGGCAAAAGAGACGTTCAGCTTTCTCGCCACCGGGCCGCTCGCACACGGCGTCCACGTGGCGTTTGTCGGCTATACCCTCGCGCCTGACATACGGCTCGCCGGCATCGTGGCCGAAGTGCGGGCGGCAATCGCCTGGCTCGCCGGGTGTGTCGCGGGATTCGGTGGCGACCCGGCGCGCATTTACGTTTCCGGCTGGTCGGCGGGCGGGCACCTGACGGCGATGACGCTTAACGAGCCCACGGTAAAAGGCGGGCTCGCGATCAGCGGCATTTACGACCTGGAACCCATCCGCCTGTGCTACCTCAACGACAAGCTCCAGCTTGATGCAGAAGAGGCGCATCGCCTGAGCCCGCAGCTCCATGTGCCGTCCAGCTCCATGCCGCTGATCATGACCTGCGGCGGCGATGAACTGCCCGAACTACAGCGGCAATCAGAAACGTTTGCGGCAGCGCGCATGAACGCCGGTTTGCCCGGGCGGCTGGTACGGTTTGCCGGCCACAACCACTTCACCATCCTCGAGGGACTGGCAAGCCCTGACGGCGCGCTCACGGCACTGGTGCGCGAACTCGTTGGCGTTTAGCCTGCGCGGAATCCTGGCCTTGCCGTTCGCGACGCCTCGATCTGACGCAGCAACGGCTTTAGTTGCACTCCCTTGGTGCAAAATAAGGTGGAAAGATATATGCTTTTACAGCTGGCCGGGACTGGCACGCTCGTTGCTGCCTGGTCTGATCGATGACTGCAGGTGGTTCCCATGTCGTGGACATTATTCGACATGAATACTCGCTGTTTGCCCGTCGTGTTGCTGGCCTTGGCGATTAAGCGCGGCAACGTTTTGACGCATCATTAACCGGAGGAGACTGTCATGAACAAGACCCGCAGAACCACGTTGTTAGCCCTGGCGACCGCATTCGCCGCACCGATGGCTTTCGCGCAGGACAAGAAGGTCATTAGATGCGGCACGCTGAAGCTCATCCACGGCATCTCGGCTTACTTCTACGAAAAATTCGCCCCGCCCGGCTACACGGTCGAGGTGATTCCGTTCGAGAGCCCGACCGACGGCAAGAACGCGGTGCTTACCGGCACCGTGGACACGTGCATCCACGGCATCGCCGCGTTCTACCTCGGCGCCGCCGCGGGAGAGCCGGTGGTGATCATCGCCAACGCGACCAATCGTGGCATGGCGATCATCTCCGGCGCCAAATCCGATATCAAGTCGATCAAGGAGCTGAAAGGCAAGAAAGTCGCGATCTGGCCGGGCTCGACGCAGGAAGTCGTGATCCTCGAACGGCTCAGGATGGAGGGCATGTCCATCAAGGACATCCAGAACATCCGGTTGTCGTTTAGCGACATGCCGGCAGCGCTCGAGCGCGGCGACGTGGACGCCTATGTCGGCGCGGAGCCGGCGCCCGGCATCAGTCTGGCCAAAGGCGTCGGCCGTCTCGTCGAATATCCATACTCCACCGCGATCGGTTCGCTCAACATGATTCTTTCGGCCAGCGAGAAGATGATCAAGGAGAACCCCGAGCGGCTCAAGCTGATCGTGGACATGCACAAGAAGGCGACCGACTACGCGATGGCGAACCGGCCGCAGATGGTCGAAGTCGCGATGCAGAAGCTCGGGCAGCAGCGGCCATCGATCGAAATGGCCATCCCGAATGTCGAACTTTCGTGGAAGCTCGACGACGTGTTTATCAAGCGCGCCAAAGCCTACCTGCAGTTGATGCATGACAACAAGCAAATTCGGCAGGTGCCCGATTTCGACCGGCACATCACAACCAAGTTCGTGTAGCAGGCGCGCGCAGGCGGAGACGTTTTGAAGAACGAGGTGGCCGACAAGGCGCCGGCCGAGAGCGTCCCGCAGGCGATAAATAACGAAACGTCGGCCGGGATGCGGCACCGGCGGCGCGCGCTCGACCGCATCCGCGGCATCGTGCTGGGCGCCGGCTTCCCGGTCCTGCTGGTGATTGCGTGGGATCTTGCCGTGCGCTACACGGGCACGCGGCTGATTCCAAGCCCGCGCGACGTCGCCGTGATGATGTACGACTTCAGCTTCGGCGGCGTTTACGACGATGCGTTCAGCGGCACGATCGTCACCCACATACTGATGTCGATGGAGCGGGTGTACGGCGGCTTCTTCGCCGCCGCGGCGCTGGGCATCCCCTTGGGGCTGATGATCGGGCGGGTGAAGCTGCTGCGGCAGTTGCTCGATCCGACGATCTCCCTGCTGCGGCCGATTCCCGTTACCGCCTGGCTGCCGCTGTCCATGATTTTCTTCGGCCTGGGTCCGAACGCCGCGATTTTTCTGGTGTTCCTCGGCGCGTTTTACCCGATCATGCTCAACACCATCTTCGGCGTGCGCTCGGTGGACCTGCGGCTGTTCGAAGCCGCTTCGATGCTCGGCTGCTCCGGGTCGGCGATGTTCCGCCAGATCGTGCTGCCGGCGTCCATGCCGGCGATCTTCAACGGCCTGCGCCTCGGCCACGGCTTCGCGTGGATCCTGATCGTGGTCGGCGAGATGACGGGCGTTCCGACCGGCCTCGGCTCGGTGATCATGGACGGTCGCAACCTTTCGCGCACTGACCTCGCGATCGTGGGCATGATCGTGATCGGGGTCCTGGGCTTCGTGACCGACCGGCTGATCGTCATGCTGAATAACCATGTTCTCGCCTGGAGTCCCCAGCACCATGAGTGATGCGGGCGTCAAAGCGGCGCGTCCTACCCTCACCGTCAACCGCGTGTCCAAGCGCTTTGACGTTAAAGGCGGCAGCGTGGAAGCCCTGCGCGACATCAATTTCACCATCAGCAAGGGCGAGTTCGTATGCCTGATCGGCGCCTCCGGCTGCGGCAAGTCGACGCTGCTGAGGATCATTGCGGGATTCGAGACGGCGTCCGCCGGCACAGTCGAAATGTACGGCACGCCGATAACCGGCCCCGGGCCGGAGCGCGGCATGGTGTTCCAGGATTTCGCGCTGTTTCCGTGGCTCACGGTCAAGCAGAACATCGGCTTCGGTCCCCGGCAGCGCAGCCTGCCGAAGGAAAAACTCGATGAAATCGCGGTGCGCTACACCAACATGGTGGGGCTGACCAAATTCGCCGATTACTATCCGAGCCAGCTGTCGGGCGGAATGAAACAGCGCGTCGCGATCGCGCGTGTGCTGGCGAATGACGCCGACATCCTGCTCATGGACGAGCCGTTCGGCGCGCTCGACGCGCTCACGCGCGAGCAGATGCAGCAGGAGCTGCTCGAGATCTGGCAGCGCACCAAGGTCACGGTCGTTTTCGTCACGCACTCGGTCGAGGAAGCGGTGGTGCTTTCCGATCGCGTGGTGGTAATGACCGCCGGGCCGGGGCGCATTGAGCACGACGGCCGCATTGCGCTCGCACGGCCGCGCGATGTGTCGGCGATCGATTTCAATCAGGTGCGACGTGAAATCACCCAGCGGCTGACCAGCCACCATACCAAGAGCGTCGCCGATGCGGCGTGACGCCCCATCTTGAAGTAAAAGTAGTCAAGGAAGCCGGCATCAATGTAGAGTGAGTACGCCCGTGGCACTATCGTCGGGCGGTCTGCTAAACTCCCGTTCCCCATTCAATGCGGACCTACGGAGACCGACTGATGAAAATGTCGATGTACCAAGCTTCAGTGCCAGTGCTCAGGCGCATGCTCAACAATCTCGCCGACATTCTGCAGAAAGGCGCTGCGCACGCTGAGGCGAAGAAAATTGACCCGGCCGTTCTGCTTGCCAGCCGGCTCTACCCGGACATGTTCGCGCTCGCGCGCCAGGTCCAGACCGCAACGGACACGGCGAAAGCGTGTGCTGCGCGGCTCGCGGGCAAAGAGATCCCCAAGCACGAAGACAACGAGGCCACGTTTCCCGAACTCGTCGCGCGCGTCAAGAAGACCGTCGCCTTTCTCGACACGTTCAAGCCCGAGCAGATCGACGGCACTGAAAACAAGAGCATCACGCTGAAGATGCGCAGCGGCGATCTCACCTTCACGGGAATTGCTTATCTTCTGCACTTCGCCCTGCCGAACTTCTACTTCCACGTCACGACCACCTACGACATTCTTCGCCACAACGGCGTTGAGCTCGGCAAGATTGATTTTCTCGGCAAGCCTTGAGTCCTTTCACCAGGATTGAGGTCAAGCCCAGGGATATAAGCCGCACAAAAACCGATAATTCAAGACGGTATCTGACCCCGCGAATCTACGTTATTGCGGCAGAGGGACAGCACTAAAGTTCCAAAAAAATATCGTCATTGAATGACCGGTTTGGGTCGGTTTGCGACCTTTGATCGATGGTCGCTTACCGGCCAAAAGCGGCCAAGCGCAACCTGGGCGGTGACGTATAGCCGGAATAAAATCAAACTCCGATCTGTTTGCCTTATGAGTTGGCAAGCAACTTGCTCCAACTTCATGCTTGTCGGAGGAGACACATATGAACAGACTTTCTGTCGCATTGTTTGCCGCACTGCTGATTGCCCCGTGTGATGCCGCGACCGCGGCCTCACCCGCTGCCGGGGATACCTATGTCTATCGTGTCCTAAACGGCTACAACCATGAGGTGCGCGGCGAAATAACCTACCGCGTCGACAAGGTCGACGCGGATCGCGTCACGGTCTCGGTCACCACAACCACCATGGCACTCGGGATGCCATATACCGAGGTTTACACCAAAGATGGCAACTGGTTGCGCCGCCCACTTGTCAATCACGACCAGCTTGTGGAATATGAGTTCTCCCCGGCTTATCCTGCCTACGTGTTCCCCCTGGACGTCGGCAAATCGTGGTCGTTGCGTGTCACAGCCACCAATCCCGGCACGGGGACACGCAACAGTGTGCGCGTTGACGGCGAAGTGCGGAGCAGCGAGCACATTCAAGTGCCTGCCGGAGCCTTCGACACCTTCAAAGTCATGCGCAACACATATGCGGGAGATTGGGAGAGCTTCCGCCGTGAAACTAACGTAACGGAAATCGAGTGGTATGCGCCAGCGGTGGGGCGCCCGGTACGCATTGACAGCAACTCTGGCTATATCGATACGGGCCAATGTTCACATGAGTCGTACGCGTGTCAACCGGTACCAGGCGACTGGAAGGTGTTTGAACTCATGAGTTATGGCCGGAAATAACCGGGTGCCGGCGGTAAAAAATGGGTGAAGCGCGGGCGCTGACAGATGTGAATGTCCGCTTTGGGTCTTAAAGCGACCATCAGCGAACGGTCGGTTACCGGCCAGAAGCCGACATTCGCACGCGGCATGCGATTGCCGGACTCAGCGCTACGTTTTATTCAGGTTTTAGCCGTCTCCATTCCTTGAGATCGGCGGTTGCTCGGGCACGGTCGCCTTTCAAGTGCCACGCAACAGCGCGTTTAGCGTAGGCGTTAGCCGACTGAGGATTGAGACGGATCGCCTCGTTGAAATCGGTAATCGCTCGATCCTGCTCCCCTTTAGCGCTCCATGCGATGCCGCGATTGGTGTAGAAGCTGTCGATCTGGGAGTTAAGTTTGATCGCTTCGGTGAAATCGGTGATCGCTTGGTCATAGTCGCCTTTCGCGTGCAATACATTGCCGCGATTGTAGAAAGCGCCAGCAAGCCGAGGATTGATCCGGAGGGCTTCGGTGTAATCTGCGACGGCTTGGTCGCGGTCGCCTCTCGCGTACCAAGAATTTCCGCGGTTGAAGTAGGCGTTAGCGTACTGGGGATCGAGCCGAACCGCTTCAGTAAGATCCTCGATTGCTCGCTGGTAGTCGCTTTTCGCCTGCCAGTCAATGCCGCGGTTGTTGAAGGCGATGGCAAGAATCTGATTCGCAAGTCCGCCAGAGTTGATGACCCGAGTGCACGCGGCAATTCGATCATCAGCAGTGCCGGCAGAGCCGCCGCACATTTCTGAGTCGATCGCCGTCTGTGCAAGGGCGGACCATGAAGCGACTGACAGTACGACGAGACCTAAGACCCGTTTCATGGTCATCCACTTGAGCTGAGTATAGATTTCCTGCCTTCGGATTGATAGCTCGTCCGCACCCTATCCTACCAAATGTAGAGAATTGTCGTCCACGGCGAGCCCTCAAGCAATGCTAAGGATGCAGCGGTACGTGGGATGGGGTCGCAAAACGGCAACCCGATAGTCACCGCGAATTCCTGATTTGGCAATTTGCCGGGGACAGTGGCAATAAACTTTGTAGGGCGAACCCTACAAATGGTGTCAGGTTTTTCCCTACAATCCCCGGCGTCGGCATTCGATACCGGGCTATCTCTTCGGACAAAAATCTATTAATTTGATAGATTTCTGATACCGGGAAACTTATGACAAACGTATACGTTCAAAAAATAATTGCATAGACCATGCTTATGCTATCTTAATATCGAATGAAGTTATTTATCCACTCGCGGAGGAAAAATGCCCGGATCGTATTTTACGAGCGGCGGCGTGCCCCGGAATGCACGCGCCGCGCGCCTGAATCAGGGATCCAGCTGAGGGATGGAAGCCCGTAGAACAATTTTAGTTGCCACGTTCCGGACTTGCTCGCCGGCATCGCTACCTCGACGCCCGCACTAAGGAGAAGATAGATCGTGAACTCTTTTACTCAGCTTTTCGAAACGTCGGGCTTCATGCCGCACGGCCATTGCTTTCTTTGGACGCCGTCTCTGCTGTGGAGCTATGTGGTGTCCGATTCCGTCATCGCGGCTTCCTATTACTCCATTCCGTTCGCGCTTTGGTACTTCGTCACCAAGCGGCGGGACCTGCCGTACCGGTGGGCTTTCGTGATGTTCGGTGTCTTTGTCATGGCCTGCGGCACCACTCACTTATTGGCAATCTGGAACATCTGGCAGCCCGATTACTGGGCTGACGCCGGGGTAAAGGCCTTCACCGCGGTAATGTCAGCCGTTACGGCGATCATGCTTTGGCCTCTGATACCGCAAGCCCTCGCGATACCGGGCCAGCACGAACTGAAACGTGTAAACCAGGAACTGCACAACGAAGTAAGGCGGCGCCAGCAGGCGGAAGACGAGCTTCGGGAAGTGAACAGGCATCTGGAAGCGAGCATCGCCCAGCGCACAGCCGAACTGGAATTCAAGAACACCATCCTCTCGACCCAGCAGGAGATTTCACTGGACGCCATCCTGCTGGTGGACGAGAACGCAAAAATCATCTCCTACAACCGGCAGTTTGTCGACCTGTTCAATATCCCCGAGGAACTGGTGAGAACGGGTGATTATGAGCCCGTGCTTCAGGCAGCCCGTCAGCAGGCAGACAATCCCGATCAGTTTCTCGCCCGAATTCGCTACCTGTATGCGCATAAGGAAGAAAAAAGCCGCGAGGAGGTGCAGTACAAGGGTGGCCGGACCATCGACCGGTATTCCGCTCCCGTGATTGGAGCGGGCGGCAAGTATTACGGGAGGGTCTGGTATTTCCGCGATATCACTGAAAGCAAGCGTCATGAACAGGCGCTGCTGAAGATCAACCGGGATTTGAAGGCTTTAAGCAACTGCAACCAGGCGCTGATTCATGCTTCCGACGAAGCCCAGCTGCTGCAGGACATGTGCCGCAATATCGTGGAAATCGCGGGGTATCACCTGGCGTGGGTCGGGTTCATCGAGCATGACGCGAACAAAACAGTCCGGCCCGTGGCGCACGCCGGCTACCATGACGGCTATCTGGAGCGGGCAAATATCAGTTGGGCCGACAACGAACAAGGACGCGGCCCGGCGGGGATGGCGATCCGGACGCAAAAACCATGGGTCATTCAAGACGCCCGGACCGATCCGGCGTATGAGCTATGGCGGGCCAACGCCGTGAAAATCGGCTATGGTTCAGTAGCCGGTTTCCCGCTCGTGTCCGCCGGCAAGGTGCTCGGCGCGCTGTGCATCTACTCCGCCAAATCCAACGGGTTCGTGGAGGAAGAAATCCGGCTGCTGGGCGAGCTTGCCGACGATCTTGCGTTTGGCATCGTCACATTGCGTACCCGCGCATTGGAAGCGCAGAGCGCGGAGCGTCTGCTGCACAGCATGGAGGGAACCATTCTGGCCATGGGGGCGATGGTGGAAATGCGCGACCCTTACACCGCCGGCCATGAACGCCGCGTATCCGGGCTAAGCGTGGCAATGGCCCGCGAGATGGGATTGACGGAAAGCGAGGTTCACGGCATCAGTCTCGCCGCCTCGATCCACGATCTCGGCAAGATCCAGATTCCGGCTGAAATCCTGGCCAAGCCTACGAAATTGACCACCAATGAATATGCGCTCATCAAGGTCCACCCGCAGGCCGGGTACGACATCCTGAAAGAGATCGACTTCCCGTGGCCTATCGCCCAGATGGTTTATCAGCACCACGAGCGGATCGACGGCTCGGGATACCCGCTCGGGCTGAAAGAGCCGGAGATCGCGATCGGGGCGAAAATCATGGCTGTAGCGGATGTTGTAGAGGCAATGTCCTCGCACCGGCCGTACCGGCCGGGGTTAGGCATCGATAAAGCGCTTGCAGAAATAATAAAGAACCGGGGCAGGCTTTACGACGCGCGGGCGGTGGATTCCTGCGTAAAGCTTTTTAAAGAGGGGCGATTCAAATTTCCGGAACAATCCACCTAGCCGGATAGCGCAGGCTTGGCTGCCCCCGTTGAAGTATCACGGAGGGCTACGGATGCGTTCCAGCGTT
Organism: Gammaproteobacteria bacterium; assembly: GCA_041483135.1. Lineage (GTDB taxonomy): Bacteria > Pseudomonadota > Gammaproteobacteria > Burkholderiales > SG8-41 > PALSA-1004. The sequence continues at coordinate 37,669 of JBGPFE010000032.1, forward strand.
GGGTCGAACCCCGGACCTACGGATTAAGAGCCGGGCAGCAACTTTCGTCATAAGGGGCTGGATCGTTTCCTCTGTCCTGCGCCCACCAAACAGCGCCAACAGGAAGTCAGTAAAGTCCGTGGCACACTTTGCGGGTCGAGCTACAGCGGCTTGATCATCAACTTGCGGAATTTGATGGTGCCGGCGTTGTACTGGAGCGCGATTGGGCCGGTGGGATACAACGTGTCGTTGACGTCGACAGCTTGCTCGCCGTTCATCTTGACGGTCATGCGCGGCCCCTTCGCGGTGATTTCAAACGTATTCCACTTGCCGGCGGCTTTGAACGTGGGCGCCGCTTTGACCACGGGAAGCAGGGATGCGGTAGCCAGGGTCGGGCTCTTGTCCCAGATCTGTACTTCATACGCGGCTTTCGAGTTGACGACCTTCTGATTCGTCACCCGTATGTAAACACCGCTGTTGGCATTCTCATCGCTGGCCCAGAATTCCACATATAACTCAAAGTCGGTGTATGAATCGTTCGACAGCAGGATTCCGGCTTCCTTGCTGTTTTTTCTGTCGGCCTGAATTGCGCCATTCATGGCCGCCCAGTTTGCCTCGCCGAGGCGAGTGAAGTTCTGAAGGCCGTTCTCGCCGTCGATCAGCGTTATCCAGCCCGGGCCGGACGGTTGGCTGGCGCAGCCAAAAAGCGTGAACGCAACGACAAGCAGTCCTGCCGCAATAGCGGAAATTCCCTTCATGATGATCTCCTCCTGAATGGATGACCAGACGATAGCAGGGCTCCCGGAAAAGCAAAAGGCCAGTTTTCGGACTGGCCAAAGTGCTTGAATTGTTTGGTGGGGTGTCGGGGGGTCGAACCCCGGACCTACGGATTAAGAGTCCGCTGCTCTACCAGCTGAGCTAACACCCCGTCGCGAGCGAGTCGGTATTTTACCTTGGAATTATTCTAGAAACAGCTATCACCGCAAAGGGCGCGAAGGACGCGAAGGAAAAACAAGATAGCAAGGTAATGTTACCAACCACACCGACCCACCATTATTTCGAGATTAGAGTGGCTTGATGATCAGCTGTCGTCTCTCGTCCATCGCTTCTCGCTCTTCCTTTGCGTCCTTCGCGTCCTTGGCGGTTCAAGATTGAGTAGTTGAACCAGGTTCATTGCTTGTCGCGCGTAAGCGGCACGAAGCGCACCGCGAGCACGTTGCGCGTGGTGGTTTTTCCGCCCGCGTCCTTCTCGATTACGAGCAGGTTCTGGCCGCTCCACTGCGGGCCGACCGGGATCACGAGCCTGCCGCCGGGCTTCAGCTGTTCAATCAGCGCGGGCGGCACATCGAGAGCGCCGGCAGTCACGATGATCGCGTCGAACGGCGCTTTCTCCGGCCAGCCCTGGTAGCCGTCGCCGCTGCGCGCGGTGACGTTGCGGTAACCGAGCGCCGCGAGCCGCGCCGCCGCCTCTTTCGCGAGCGGTTCGACGATTTCGATCGTATAGACCTCGCGCGCGAGCTCGCCCAGCACCGCCGCCTGGTAGCCGCAGCCGGTGCCGACCTCCAGCACTTTGTGCCCGGGCTTGAGATCGAGCAGATCGGTCATCAGCGCGACGATGAACGGCTGCGAAATGGTCTGGCCGTTCCCGATCGGCAACGGCCGGTTGTCGTACGCGTAACGCTCCTGATCGGCCGGCACGAAGCGGTGACGCGGCACTTTTGTCATCGCCGCCGTCACGCGCTCGCTCAGGCGCTCGCGGCCGGTCTCGAGCCGCGTCGAGCGCGTGATCGCAGCGATGTCGTCGAGCATCGCCTGGCGCTGCACTGCGTAGCTGTCCTGCCCCTCGGCGTCGGCAGCGATCATCGCGGGGAACAGCAGCGGGAAAATTTTTCGTATTGCAAACATGTCTCCAGCATACAGTGTATCGACCGGACTACCGCGCCGGCTGATTTAGATCAAACGCCTGCGCGAGCAGCCGGTACGATTCCAGCCGGGTTTCATATTCGCCGGTAATCGTGATCACCATCAATTCGTCGGCTTCGAACTGCCCGGCAAGCTCGAGGAGCCGCGTTTTGACCGCGGCCGGCGCGCCGAGCACCACGCGCCGCCGGTTATGCGCGATGCGCGCCTTTTCGACTTCGGTGTACCGGCGGGTCTCGGCTTCGTGCTGGCTCGGCACCGTGGAGTTGATGCCGTAATCCATGTTGAGCCGCCGCAGGTCGACGCTCGCCGCGCGCCGCTCCGCTTCGGCGTCGGTTTCGGCGCAGATCGCGAACACCGTCAGCAGCGCGTGCGGTGCGCTTTCGCGCGGCGACGGCTGAAATTTTCGCTTGTAATCGCGCATCACCGCATCGCCGCCGTCGGCGCTGATGAAATGCGCGAACGCAAAGCGCAGCCCGAGCTGCGCGGCGAGCGCGCCGCTGTAATCGGACGAGCCGAGCAGCCACACTTCGGGCGCCGCCGGTCCGGCCGGCTGCGCTTTCACTTTGGCGAACGGATGCTCGGCCGGCAGCGCGTCGTCGAGATACGCGACCAGGTACTGCACCTGGTCGGGGAAATCCTCCGCGCCCGAGTAGCGCCCCTCGCCCATCGCGAGCGCCGTCGTGCGGTCGCCCCCGGGCGCGCGGCCGATGCCGAGATCGATGCGCCGCGGATACAGCGCCTCGAGCATGCGGAACTGCTCGGCGATTTTGAGCGGGCTGTAGTACGGCAGCAGGACGCCGCCGGTGCCGACGCGGATTTTCGACGTGGCGGCGGCGACGCGCGTCGCCAGGATTTCGGGGCACGGATCGGCGAGCGCCGCGATTGCGTGATGCTCGGCGAGCCAGTAACGATGGTAGCCGAACTGCTCCGCCGCCTGCGCGAGCTTGATGGTTGCCTCTACCGCCTGCGCCGGAGCGTGGCCGCTGATGATCGGCGATTGGTCGAGCACACTCAAACGCATGCTTGTCTCGCAGTTCCAAAGCCGCGATTATACGGTCTTGCCCGTCATTGCCAGGAGTAAACCGCATGGTCCACACCTTCATTATTCACAGGACGCGCGTCGCAACAGCCATCGCCGCCGTCGTGCTGGCGCCGGGCTTGCCGGTATGCGGGCGCGCCCTTGCCGAAAGTTATCCGGCCAAGCCGATCCGCATGCTGATCGGCTTCTCCGCCGGCAGCACGACAGACGTGCTCGCCCGCACCGTCGGCCAGAAAATGAGCGAAGCCTGGGGCCAGCAGGTGGTCGTCGACAACCGGCCCAGCGCCGGCGGCATTGTCGCCTCAACCCTGGTCGCGACCGCGACGCCTGACGGTTACACATTGTTGATGGTTTCGGCCGGACACGCCGCGACCGCGGCGATGTTCACCAGGCTGCCCTACGACACGCTGAAGGATTTCGCCGGCGTGAGCCGCGTCGCCAACGTGCCGAGCATCCTCGTGGTGTCGCCCGCGCTCGGCGCGAAGTCGGTCAGGGAACTGATCGCGCTCGCGAAAGCCAAACCGGGGCAATTCAATTTTTCCTCCCCCGGCGTCGGCAGCGCCAACCATCTCGCGGGCGAGTTGTTCAAGAACCTGACCGGCATTCAGGCCGTGCACGTGCCGTACAAGGGGATACCCGAAGCGATAACGGCGGTCGTCGCGGGCAGCGTCCAGTTCAATTTTTCGCCGATCGTGAATACGCTGGCGCTCACGCGCGACGGCAAACTGCTGGCGCTCGCCGCCTCGACCGGAAAGCGCTCGGCGGTGCAGCCCGAGGTGCCGACCGTGGCGGAAGCGGGAGTGCCCGGATACGTCTTCGATCCGTGGTTCGGGATCCTCGCGCCGGCCAGAACGCCGCAAGACATTCTCAACAAGCTGAACCGGGAAATCGCGCGCATACTGCAATTGCCGGACGTCAAAGAACGGCTGCTCGCGCTCGGCGCCGATCCGGCGCCGACCACGCCCGAGGGTTTCGATGCGCATGTGCGGGCCGAGGTCGCGAAATTCAGGAAAATCGTGCAGGACGCGGGCATCAAACCGGAATGAGGCAGCCCATGAGCCAACCGCCGCAACCCTACAAAGTCCGCCGCATCCATGTCGTGGCGAAAGGCGCCGACATGCTGGTGCGCGAGTACACGCTCGACCCCGGCGAGTTCATTCCCTGGCACCATCACACCAGCGTCACGGATTATTATTACGGGCTGGAGGGCAAAGTCCTGGTGGAAACGCGCAACCCCGCCGCGCGTCACGACATCGGCGTCGGCCAGACGGCGACCGTCACGCCGCCCACCGCTCACCACGTCTCGAATCCCGGAACGGCACTCTGCCGCTTCCTGCTGATCCAGGGCATCGGCCAGCACGACTTCGTCAAGGAGGATTGACGTCCGTTGGCGCGCTGCGGGCGCGTGCAAAACTCACGACGGAGGAAATCAGGCGAGGGTGAGCCGCTCGCGCCGTTGCATGATCAGAAAAGCCGCGGCGAGCGCGATAAAGAGCAGCCCCTGCCCCCAGGACGCGGCTTCGCTCAGCCAGGCGCCGGCGATGCTTCCCATCCCGGCGAGCGCGATCATGCCGCCCGCCATGCCGGAAGCGCAGCAGCCGGTCAGCGCCGTGCTGCTCGCGGCCGCGGTCGCCGCGAACACGCCGGCGGTCGCGCCGCCGACCGAGGCGGCGTGGCCGCTCGTGGCGCACGCGGTGCGCCGCGCGAGCAGCCGCAGATGCAGCCATACCAGCATGGCCAGCGCGATCGACACCAGCGTATTGCCGAGCGTATAGGTGAACATGGTCGCGATCACGAAGCCGCTGGTGGTGTTGATCGCAGCGAGCGGCGCGTAGTAGATCCGGTGCAGCTCGCCCGAGGCGAGGGCCTGCCCGAACTCCTCGTACGGCACGTACCATGACAGGCTCATGAACCCGAGCTTGACGTACGACACCAGCGCGAAGAGCGCAAGCGGCAGCACCAGCATCAGCGCGAACAGCGCCGCGCCGAGCGCGCCCCATCTGACGCCGGAATCGTTCAGCCAGCGCATCACGAGCGGAACCTCACCACCCGCTCGTCCGTCGTCGCCGGCTGCTCAGGCGCGGCTTCGTCGGCGCCGGATTCCTGCGCCTGGAACGCGATCGGCTTGAGCCGCGTGCGATTCACCCGCAGGTCGAAAATGTCGAACCGGTTGTAGGCGCCGACGACGTCGTGAAACTGCTTGGGCTCGACGCACAGGTTGACGTCGATCTCGTGATACAGGATGCCTTCCTCGTCGCGCAGCACGTCGCTCACGGGCTCGCCCGAGGGACCGGTCACCATCGAGACGCTGCGCGGTGTGTTGTCGAGCACCGCGGCCACCGTGGGATCGACCTTGACCAGCGCGTCGCGCATTTTCCTGTCCATGAAGCCGGAGGACACGATGTTGAACGCCTTGGCTTCGAACGAATGCGCGCCGGCGCGGATGCGGATGGCCGAGGCGAGATCGTAGTTGCCGCCCGCTTTCGGCTCGCGCGTCGGCCACACCGGCGGATAAGTCGAGATGTGGACCTGCTCGCCCTGCGCCATCAGCGTGTAGCGCGCGAGCGGATTGGTGTTCTCGCCGCAGATCAGCATGCCGATACGCCCGATGCGCGTGTCGCAC
>JBGPFE010000033.1:0-43010 GCA_041483135.1 Gammaproteobacteria bacterium
CTCTACGCGCTCGGCGCGTACCTGTCGGCCTCGCTCGTCGGCTGGTGGCTGGCCGGCGGACATGATCCGTACGGAAGTTACGCCATGCTCGCGGCAGCCGCGTTGCTGGTCGGCCTCGTGATGGGGCCGCTGCTCGAGCGCGGATTGCTGCGCCTGATGTATGGCCGCGACGAGGTCGTGCTGCTGCTCATCACTTATGCGGTGTTCCTGATACTCGAAGACGTGATCAAGCTCGTGTGGGGAGTCGATTCGCTCTACGTTTCGCAGCCGTACGATCTGCTCGGCAATTTCGACATCGGCGAGCTGAGCTATCCGGTCTACAACGTGGTCCTTGTCGGATCCGCGGTGGTGACCGGCGCTGCGATCGCATGGGCGCTCCACAGCACGCGCCACGGCAAGATGCTGCTGGCGGTCATCCACGACCGTGAAGTGAGCGGCGCGATGGGCGTCAACGTCGACCGCGTTTATCTGGTCACGTTCACGGTCGGCACCATGCTCGCCGCGATCGGCGGCGCAGTGACGGCACCGACGCTCGCGGTGTCGGCCGGCATGGGCGTCGAAGTGATCGTGCTCTCGTTCGCGGTGGTGGTGATCGGCGGTCTCGGCAGCCTGGGCGGCGCCGCGCTGGGCGCGCTGATCGTCGGGTTGGTGCGCTCGGCCGCGGTGCATTACTGGCCTGCGGTCGAGCTGTTCAGCGTTTACTCGGTGATGGCGATGGTACTGATCGCGCGGCCGAAAGGGCTTTTCTCGACTGCCGAGGCGCGCAGGATATGATGGACCACACCTTGCGCGTGCTGCTGGGAGTCGCCGCGCTGCTGCTGGCCGGGCTGCCGTTCATGCCGCAGTGGCTCGCGTTTCTGATCACGCTTGCGCTGGCCAGGGGCCTGGTGGTGCTGGGGCTGGTGCTGTTGATGCGCACCGGCCTGGTGTCGTTCGGCCAGGGGCTCTACTACTGTCTCGGCGCCTATGCGGCCGCGCTGCTCGATCATGCGGCGGGCATCCACGACGCCGCGCTGATGCTGCTCGCTGCGCTGCTGGTCCCCGTCGTCGTCGCGCTGGTGCTCGGCCTGCTGCTCGCGAGTTACCGCGGCATATTCTTCGCCATGTTGAGTCTCGCGTTCTCGATGATCGTCTTCGGCCTGCTGATCAAGACTTCGGCCCTGGGCTCGAGCGACGGTTTCAACGTGGCGACCCGGTCGATTTTCGGGATCGCGATCGCGGACGGTTACAACGGCCGCGTGTTCATGGCGGCGACGGTGATTCTGTCCGGCATCGCCGCCGGCGCGCTGCATCATTATTTGAATTCACATCTCGGCCGGCTGTCGGCGGCCATTCGCGACAACGAGCTTCGCGTCGAGTATCTCGGCGCCTCGGTGCGCAACGTCGTGCATCTGAACTACGTGATTGCCGCCGCGCTCGGCGGCATCGGCGGCGGGCTCACCGCGCTCGCGGTCGGGCATATCGATCCCGACATGGCGTACTGGACGACCTCCGGCGAATTCGTGTTCGTCGCGGTGCTGTCCGGCACCGGCAACGTGCTGGCGCCGTTCTTCGGCTCGGTGATTTTCGAAGCGATCCGCACGCTCGCCAATCAGTACGCGCCCAACGTCTGGCAGATGACGCTAGGCATCGCGATGCTCGCGATCATCATGTTTCTGCCGGCCGGGCTGTGGGCGTTATTCAGACGCAAGACGCGGGCGGCATGAGCGCGATCCTCGAAGCGCAGGGTTTGAGCAAAAGCTTCGGCGCGGTGATTGCCGCGGCGGACATCAATGTCAGCGTGGCGCGCGACAGCGTGACCGGGCTCATCGGCAGCAATGGCGCCGGCAAGACCACTTTCATCAACATGGTCACCGGATATATGAAGCCCGGCGCGGGCACGATACGTTTCGACGGCCACGACATCACGCCGTTCACGCCGCGCCGTATCACGCAGCTCGGCATCGCGCGCTCGTTTCAGGTTCCACAGCTCTTCAATTCGCTGGCGGTTCGCGACAACCTGCTGGCGGCGGTCGGCATCGTCGCCGCCGCCGCGACCCGCTGGGCGCACGGCGCGATCACGCGCGAACGCGCCGGCGCCGTCACCGATGAAATGCTCGGACGCTTCGGCCTTGACGCGTATCGCGACAAGCCTGCCGGCGTACTGCCCGAAGGCGTGCGCAAACTGCTCGACATCGCGATGGCGCTGGTGGTCAAGCCGCGGATCCTGCTGCTCGACGAGCCGACGAGCGGCGTGTCCGCCGACGAGAAATTCGGCATCATGGACGTCGTGATGAGCGCGGTGAAATCCGACCGCGTGACGGTAATGTTCGTCGAGCACGATATGGACATCGTCAACCGCTACGCGCAGCGCGTGCTCGCGTTTTACGACGGGCGCATCATCGCCGACGGCGCGCCGGCGACCGTGCTCAAGGATGACGAGGTGCGCAAGTATGTCATTGGAGAACAGCTTCATGTTGCGCGTTGACGGCCTCGACGTCTCGATCGAGTCGGTAGGCATATTGCGCGGCGTGAACCTTGCCGTCGGCACCGGCCGGTTCGCCGGTCTCATCGGCAGAAACGGCGCCGGCAAGACTACGCTGATGCGCAGCATCATGGGCATTCTGCCGTGGCGCGCGGGCGGCATCGAATTCGATGACCGGCCGCTTGCCGGCGTGCCGGCCTACGCGCGCGCGCAACTCGGTATCGGCTACATGCCGGAAGACCGGCGCCTGATCCCGGAGCTGACCGTCGAGGAAAACGTACTGCTGCCGGCATGGTCGACGCGTGCGCCGGATGCCGGCGCGCGCTTGCAACGCGTCTATGCCATGATTCCCGAAGTCGGCAATTTCGCGCAGCGCAAGGCGTTGCAGTTGTCGGGCGGGCAGCAGAAGCTGGTGGCGCTCGCGCGCGCGCTGATGTGCGGCGACAAGCTGCTGCTGCTCGACGAGCCGTTCGAAGGCGTCGCGCCGGTGCTCGCGCGCCGGCTCGCCGATGTGATCGCGGGGCTCAAGCGCGCCGGGCTGACGGTGGTGCTGGCGGAGTCGAGCCTGGGCCACGTGCGCGAGTTGCTCGACGACGTGTTCGTGATCGATCGCGGCGTTGTCCAGCGCGGCTGAGGACGACGCCATGTCACGGCATAAGCCCATCTTCCAATGGCGTTACACGCTGTCGCCCAGCCGGAATGTAAGCGCTTGCAAAATGATTTTGCGCGCGTTAAACTGGTTCCAGAAAATCTGAAATTTCGATTCCATCGCAGAGGGGAAAACCATGAACACGATGACAGAGCTCAAGAGCCTCGCGCTCTCGAGCAAGGTGCGCATGACGCCGTCCGAGGCGTTCGTCGAAACGCTGGTCGCGCAGGGCGTCAAAGACACGTTCGGCATCGTCGGCTCGGCCTACATGGACGCGCACGATCTCTTTCCCGCCGCCGGCATCCGCTTCATTTCGGTCGCGCACGAGCAGAACGCCGCGCACATGGCCGACGGCTACTCGCGCGTGACCGGCAAGCACGGCGTGTGCATCGCGCAGAACGGCCCCGGCATCACCAATTTCGTGACCGGGATCGCCGCCGCCTACTGGGCGCATTCGCCGGTCATCTGCATCACGCCCGAATCCGGCAGCCTGACGACGGGACTCGGCGGATTCCAGGAAACCGAGCAGATGCCGATTTTCTCCAAGATCACCAAGTGGCAGGTGCACATCAATTCGCCGCTGCGCATGGCGGAGCTCATGCACCGCGCGTTCACGATCGCGATGCACGACCGCGGCCCGGTGCAGGTCAATATCCCGCGCGACTATTACTACGGCGAAGGTGATTACGACATTCTGGCGCCGCAGAAAATCGAGCGCTCGGCCGGCGGTCCCGACTCGCTCGACGCTGCGGCGCGGCTGCTCGCCAAAGCGAAATTCCCGGTGGTTCTTTCCGGCGGCGGCGTGATCATGGCGAACGGCATCAAGGACTGCGCCGCGCTCGCCGAGTACCTGACCGCGCCCGTCGTGAACTCCTATCTCCACAACGATTCGTTCCCGGCGAGCCACGAGCTCTCGTGCGGCCCGCTCGGCTACCAGGGCTCGAAAGCGGCGATGAAAATCATCTCTCGCGCCGACGTCGTGCTCGCGCTCGGTTCACGCCTCGGTCCTTTCGGCACGCTGCCGCAGCACGGCCTCGATTACTGGCCGAAGCAGGCCAAGATCATCCAGATCGACGCCGACCCGCGCATGCTCGGCCTGGTCAAGAAAGTCACGCTCGGCATCTGCGGCGACGCCAAACTCGCTGCGCGCGAGCTGCTGCAGCGCCTGAAAGCGCTCGGCAAGATGGCGCCGAACAAAGCGCGGCTCGCCGAAGTGCGCAAGGAAAAAGAAGCGTGGGCGCAGGAGCTCGCGAAATGGCCGTCGCCGAACGAAAAGGGCCGCATCGGCCCGCGCCAGGCGCTCGCCGCGCTCGCCAAAGCGATGCCGAAAAACGCGATGGTGTCGACCGACATCGGCAACGTGTGCTCGGTCGCGAACAGCTACCTGCATTTCGACATGGCGCCGAGCTTTCTCGCTGCGATGAGCTTCGGCAACTGCGGCTACTCGTATCCGGCTGCGATCGGCGCCAAGGTCGGCCGTCCCGACCGGCCGGCGATTGCCTACGTCGGCGACGGCGCGTGGGGCATGAGCCTCGCGGAAGTGATGACTTGCGTGCGCGAAAACATCCCGGTGGTCGCGGTGGTGTTCAACAATGGCCAGTGGGGCGCGGAGAAGAAAAACCAGGTCGATTACTTCAACAACCGCTTCCTCGGCACCAACCTCGCGAACCCGAATTTCGCCGAGGTTGCGAAGGCGATGGGCGCCAGGGGCATCACCGTCGATCGCGTCGACGACATAGGCGACGCGCTGAAGAGCGCGGTGAGATCGAACAAGCCGACAGTGATCAACCTGATGCTCACGCGCGAGCTCGGCGACCCATTCCGCCGCGATGCGTTCAGGCAGCCGAAGCGCCTGCTGCCGAAATACCGGAAGTACAGCGCCAGGGGCGCGTAGCGCCACGCAAGTAGATTGACCAAACCCACCGTCAAGCTCGCCGACGTCGCGCGTCTGGCCGGAGTGTGCGCGGCGACCGTGTCGCGCGCGTTGTCGCAACCGCAACTAGTAAGCGCAGCGATGCTGAAGCGCGTCGATGCCGCCGTGCAGCAGCTTCGCTATGTGCCCGACGGCGCCGCGCGGGCGTTGCGTTCGCGCAGCACCCATACGGTCGGCGCGTTGATTCCCACGCTCGACAACGCGATTTACGCCAGGGTCACGCAAGCGCTGCAGAGAACGCTCGAGGCAAGCGGCTACACGCTGCTCCTCGCGTGCCATGAATTCGACCTCGACGCCGAGCTCGCTATCACGCGCTCGCTGATCGCGCGCGGCATCGACGGCCTGGTGCTGGTCGGCACCGAGCACGACGCGGCGCTCTTCGCGCTGCTTGCCGATTGCGGCATCCCTTACGTGCTGACCTGGGCGCTCGATCACTCGGGCCGCCACCCGTGCGTCGGCTTCGACAACCGCGTCGCGGCCATGCGCGTCGCGAACTATCTCATCGACATCGGGCACCGCGAGATTGCGATGATTACCGGCGTCACCGCCGGCAATGACCGCTCGCGCGCGCGCCTCGCCGGCGTGCGCGATACGCTCGCCGCGCACGACATCGAGCTGCCGCCACAACGCGTGATCGAAGCGCCTTACTCGATAGCGGCGGGGCGCGAGGCCATGCAGCATATGCTTGCGCTTGCGCCGCGGCCGACGGCGGTGATCTGCGGCAACGACGTGCTCGCGATGGGCGCGGTGATCGAATGCCACGCGCGCGGCGTCGCGGTCCCGGCGGCGGTGTCGATTACGGGATTCGACGACATGGAAGCCGCGTCGATACTGGTGCCGGCGCTGACGACCGTGCGGGTGCCGATGCACGAGCTCGGTCACGCCGCGGCGCAACAGATCCTGGCGCGGCTCGACGGTGAAGCCGGCGCGCCGGTGACCGAGCTCGCGGTCGACCTGATCGTGCGCGGCACGACGGCGCCGCCGCCCGCGGCCCGCAAATGAGAGCGCTTGCAGCGGCGGTGGAGAGTTGCTACGCTCAAAGCGACAAGATTCCGCCGCACCGGCCCCGGTGAAAATCCCCAGAAAAACCGCCAAGCTAAGCGACGTCGCGCGCCTCGCAAAGGTGTCGACCGCGACGGTGTCGCGCGCGCTGACGCTGCCACACAAGGTCAAGCCGCACACGCTCGAACGCGTGCAGGCGGCGGTGAAGAGCCTCGGTTACGTCGCGCACGGCGCAGCGCGCGCTCTCGCCTCGCGCCGTACGCACACCATCGGCGCGGTGATACCGACGCTGGACAACGCGATTTTCGCGAACACCACGCACGCGCTGCAGAAGACGCTCGACGAGGCCGGCTACACGCTGCTGCTCGCGTGCCACGAGTTCGATGCCGAAGTCGAAGTGCGCGTCACGCGCGCGCTGATCGAGCGCGGCGTCGATGGCCTCGTGCTGCTCGGCACTTCGCACGATCCGCAGCTCTATGCGATGATGAGCGGGCGGCAGATCCCGTACGTGCTGACGTGGGCGCTCGACGAATCGGGCAAGCACCCGTGCGTCGGCTTCAACAACCGCGCCGCGGCGCTGCAGCTCGCCAATCACCTGCTCGACCTCGGCCATCGCGAGTTTGCGATGATTTCCGGCATCACCGCCAACAACGAGCGCGCGCGCGACCGGCTGCGCGGCATGCGCGACGCGCTCGCCGCGCGCGGCATCAAGCTCGCGCCCGAGCGCGTGATCGAAAAGCCGTATTCGCTGGCGAGCGGCCGCGAAGGCCTGCGCGCGCTGATGGCGAGCGCGAACCCGCCCACTGCCGTGATGTGCGGCAACGACGTGCTCGCGATCGGCGCGATCGCCGAATGCAACACGCTCGGCATCAACGTGCCGCAGCAGGTTTCGATCACCGGTTTCGACGACATGGAAATCGCTTCACTCTTGTCGCCCGGTCTCACGACGGTGCACTTTCCGACCACCGAGCTCGGCCAGCTCGCGGCGGCGAATTTGCTGTCGCGGCTGGCGGGCAGGAAAGTCGCGTGGCAGCACGAGCTGCCGGTCGAGCTCAAGGTGCGCGGCACCACCGCGCCGCCGGCGCGCGCTCAACTGCGGCGCGCGCAGCGCTGAGGCAAGAGCTAAGCAACCGCCCCGCCTGTCCTGAACTCGATTCAGGAAACGCAGATGAATGCCGTTACAACCTGTGCTTCCCGGAGTCTCTCGATATGTCAGGTGCGGAGAATCAAATTGCGCGGTGGTGGCCTTGTGATGGTTGTAACGGCATGAACGCCGATAAGGATTTTCTTCATCCTTCATCCTTAAGTTCACGCCACAGAAGGCACAGAGAACACAGAGAAATGCGAATGGGAAAACCGGTATTTCAAGACCCGGCCCTCGTCACCCGTTTTAAACCGCGAGAGGATAACGGGTTATGACTGAAGTAATAGCCGGTGTTAATAGACCTTGTGTCGACTAATATCTGGCGCATAATTTTTGGCAACTAATTTCTGTCAACTAATTGTAGTTAGAGTGACTTGGGAAAGTTTTCGGCGCAGAAGCGCGGAAGGATGGGAGGCGGGGATGAACTGGGTCGACCAACAATTCGTGCCGAATCGCGTAGCGCGCTTTCTAAGCTTGCTCACCGCGTGTGTTCTGACGGTTGCGTCCACTGCCGTTGCCGAGCCGAACCTGAAAAGCTCGGGTGCCGATAACTGCGGGGCCCGATTCGCAGGAACAACGGCGATGCTTAATCGGCTGCTGTCGTGTCCGAAGCACGATCTGGATATTGTCAGCGGTCTCATTTCAGAACACGGTCTTTCCATCGTTGGAGTTCAATGCAAGAAATCCGAAGGCACACCCCCGGTGGAAGGGGTGTATCGATGGACCTTTCAATTTGCAGTGCTTCAGCCCATGCGGCCTGCAACTGTCGTCAAGGAGCTCGTAGTCGAGAGCACGCTTCCAATTCCAAAACCTGACGGCCCTCTAGAATGGAAAACCTCGTGTCAGCTCAACGATCTAGCGAAATAGGTCGCAGCGTTCATCGACGCACTCTAACTAACCGCTTGAGCTGGCGGCGGCCTTGAGGAATGCTTTGATCGCACCCCTCGTCAGAATCTTGAAAGCCGCCGCAGCTCAGCGGCGGCGTTAGCTCACATGCTTCTCCCGACGTATAGCGCCAGAAAGTTCAGGCGCACTTGCGCGGCCTGCGGTGAAAGCAACCGGGAGATGAATAAGGAGCACTACTTCCCGGTTTGGCTAATTGAGCGGACCGGTACCGTCCGCGAAGGGATCGAGTGGGCCGCACAAAAGAACGTATCCGCACTAAGTGCCACACTGCCTCTCTGCGTACGTTGCAACTCGGATTTTGGGCGGGAACTCGAAAACCCAATGGCGCGCGTTTTTGATGATATGGAGAATGGGCGCGTTCTGTCAGATGAAGAGGCTGAACTCGTTGTCCGCTGGATGTGGAAATTCGAAGGTCTCGCATGGGTGTTCCATCATCCTCGTGCAGTCTACACACAGCGATATACGCTTCGAGACCGTGTACTCCGACCCATCGACGACATTAGGGGCAATATAACCCTTGCAATTGGCCTCGCAGAGCAGCGGGATTCCGATTTCGAGGAAGGCGCAATGGGCATCGATTCCTTCAATGTCCACAACGCCGTATTCGTGTCTGGCGTCTTTTCTCGCGTAGCACTCTTGGTATCACTGAGTCTGTTCGACGACGAGATTCCATCGGTGCTTTCGAAGTACCGGCTTGCGCCGCACAGGGAATGCGCCACCTCGAAAGCAAAGCTCTTCTTCCCGGCAGTCGGCTTTCCAACCTGCACCATTGCTATAGGCATGATGAAAGCAATAAGCCCTACGCTTTCGAATCTGCATGACCAGCACGGAGAGCATATGAAGGCCACCATACGGAATAAGAATGTCAGCTAACCGCCTAGTCAACGCGGACACCGTGCAAACGGCGTGCCGCTTACTCGGTGCTGATTACTGGCAAAGTTAAACCGCCGTCTGCGCGAGCTCGCGGATATCGGCAAGCCGCGCGCCAATTTCCCGCATGACGATTTCGGGCCGCTGATCGGTTTCGGCCGCGGTGCGTTCGGCGGGTGGCTTGAGCTGTGCTTCGATATAAGCGCCGAGGCGGCGTGAGCGCGCGACGACGCCAGTACCGAAAGCTCGCCGCTCGCGGTCGTAGCGGGTGAGCGCGGCGGTGAGATCGCCGTTTGCGCCGGCGATCGCGTCCGCGAGGCATTGCGCATCCAGGGCGGCTTTGGTGACGCCCATGCCGACGTGCGGGCGGGCGACGAAGGCCGCGTCCCCGAGCAGTGCGACTCTCCCGATCACCATGCGCGGCGATTCGAGATCGAAGATCGCCTGAAAAAAAGGCTGCGGCGCGCGGTCGACGATTTCGCAAATCGGCGGCGCGAGCAGCGCGCGCGCTTCCGCGCGCATTTCAGCGAGCACGTCGGGCCGGATCAGCGGCGGGGGGATCGCGACGCCATGGCAGTGGCCGCCCGCGTCGGTGGCGAGCCGCGGCAGCTTGGCCTTGTAATCAACCGGCCGATACCACACGAAGTTGTAACTGCGATGGCCGGGGCGCACGTCGTTGTCGCGTCCCGGCACCAGATAAGTGAGCATCATTTCGCCGACCGGCAGGCCGAACACGTAGCGATCGGATATCGCCGCGTGCGTTGACGGCGGTACCGCGGATTCATCGACCACGCCGCGCCATGCGACGTAGCCCGCGTATTTCGGCTCGGCTGCGGGCAGGACTTGCGCGCGAACCGCGGAGCGGATGCCGTCGGCGGCGATGAGCAGGTCACCGCGCGCCGCTGAACCGTCGGTGAAGAACGCCGTGACGCCGCCGGCGTCCTGCTCGATGCGCTCGAGCGTCATGCCGAAGTGATAAGCGGCCGCGGGAAAGAGGTCTTTGAGCGGCCGGTAGATGCGCGCCCACGTGCTCATCACCTGCGTTAGCGCAACTTCGTGCACCAGAGCGCCGGCGCGGTCGAGGCAAATCCGGCTGCGCACGACGACGCCGACGGTATCGTCGATCGCGATGCCGGCGCGGCGCATCACGGTGAAGAGCTCGTCGTGAGTGCCGATGCCGGCGCCGCGGCTCGCGAGATCGTCGTCGACCCGCTCGAACACATCGACTTTCCAACCGATCGCGCGCAGCAGATTGGCGGCGAACAACCCGCCGAGCGAGCCGCCGATGACGAGCGCGCGACGCATTGTTACCGGTTGCCGGGATTTAATCATTTCAATCCGCATCAGTATAAACTGCACCGCACGCGGCGCCGGCGCGGCGTGTAGAATTTGTCCACGCCGATATGAGCTCCCGTTCCCCACGCCGCTCCCGCAAGCCCCTGGAGCAGCTGCAACTGCCGCTCGAAGACGAGGATATCAGGCACAACAAGAAGGTGCGCGGCGTCTATCGCGACCGGAACGCGCACCACGCGATCGTATACAAGATCGGGAAAACCAGAATCTCGTTCGTCGAGATGAAGAAGGGCAGGCTCGTCACGCGGTCGTTGCCGGACATCAAGTTCTTCAGCGTGCGCCAGTTCGAGCGCATCGAATACCCGGTCGAGCGCGCGGTCGATAATTTCCTGCAGCACGGCGGCGGCGTGTCGGAAAAAGCCGCGCGCGCGTTGCGCTCGATGGTAAAGAAGATCAGGATTGAAGATTGAGGAGCGAGGATTCTGGATTCGGGTTTGCGGGCGACTTCCGCTTTGGAAAAACTGATATTTCAAGACTAGACCCCGCGTCCTATATTCACAGTGAAATCCGGCGACGTGAAAAAGAAGGCGGGGTAGAGCAGCGCCGGCTTTCGGCGTGAAGGGCGAAGCGGTTCAGTTTTTGTTCGAGCTTGGCTGCTTTTGATTTGCAATTGCCGAGAACTGTTTAGCCAATTTAAGACCCTGCCCCTGATAGTTCGAGTTGCCGTCTTGACCGTATAGCAGTTCGGGCGGGGCGGCCATGCGCTCATAGCGCAGCCAGCCGACAGTCTGCCTATGTTCAAGCAGAAAAGGGACCTCGTGCGAGCGCACTTCCAGAACCCCTCTACTGCTTCCTGCTTTATTCGTCTTCGTATTCCAACCGAACCCAGGATCGAAAAAGCCCGCGTAGTGAACGCGGAATTCACCGGCGCGGGTATCGTAAGGCAACATCTCCGCCGCATATTCCGGAGGCACCGCGATCGCTTCCTTCGTCATGAGAATATAGAACTCATCAGGGTCCAATATCAGCGGAGAAGTTTTGTGGAAGCGAATTTCTTCCCAAAAATCGAGCGGGTCATAATCCCGATTCTCCAGATCAATTCGCTTGGTATGCTTCTTTGCGCGGTATCCGATCAGGGCACCTTCTTCGCCGGAACCTTCCAAATCCACTGTGAATGGCAATACGCCTCGTGTGCTTGATCTAGCTTTTTTCTCGGGATCGTTAAGTTCCACGACCTGGCCCCCGTCCAGAAGTCTTTGCCATTCTGCGGACGTGATGGGGTTCGGTGCTTCGCCCCGGGTGCGGCGGAAACGCAGTTGGTTCAGGCGCGTTCCGGTTTTTACGACCACGCTGAAACTTCGCGGCGCCACTTCTATATAGAGATCGCCCTTATAACCTTCGCTCACCTGGTCAAAAATAGCAGATTCATCTGCGATCAAGCGAGTCAAAATATCCAGCCGCCCCGTTGAACTCTTGGGGTTGGCAAAGGCGGCTACTTCACTTCTTAAATGGATGGATTCCAAGAGCGGAATAACATATATCCGCCCCTTTTCCAGAACAGCGCCTTTGCGGAGATCAATCTTGAAATCGTCAAACCGCTCGTCAAGCTGCTTCATTTTGTCGAGCACTTTCATTCCGTCACCGGGAAGAAAACTCGTGCCGACTGGGTAAGCATAATCGCCAAGTCGCAGGTCTATGCTGGCGGGTTGAATCTGATCGTCATCTATCAGTCTCATCAGCGATGTGATCTCGCCGCCTTTCAGCATCTCCCTAATCTTCTGACTCGGCAGTATTCCTGTGTAGTCTGGGGTGCGGTTCGTGGCGGGTGAGGGAGAAATGGCCGGCGAACTGATTTTCGCCATCACGTCATTCATCGGAAATTTCCTTGATCACCCGAACCAGGCGTTGAAGTTCCTGCCGCGGCAGCCCGTTATTTTTCAACGTTGCCTTCTCCACTGATTCGTCTGTGGCGTTCCCGAATTTCAAGTTTGTAGTAATCGCCATAGCACCCTAGGCTGCAAAACCCGCCTTTTTTCTTGTCGCCCGATCCAACGCGCTGAGTCGCAGGAAATGCCTTCTTGCAGTAAGGGCAGATTCCGCGTTCCCAGCAATCTAGCAGATAAGATTCTTCGGTAATAGGCAAATTCGTGTTCCGTCAATAATACGCGAGTTGCTTGAACCGGGTTACGCACAGATACGGCCCGGGAAAATCCCTCATTGCATTGATAATTTCGTCAACTTTGCCCGGCAACCCCATGCTCATGCTGCGCTCCGATGATTTTACGACGGGTTTTAATGAAAAGAAACCGGGCTACATCTCTGGTTTATATTCATTCGCGGGCGATTTGCGCTTCAGAAGAACTGATATTTCAAGACCAGACACCGCGCGCTATATTTCAAGCGGCTACCTTCTTTTGGCCGCGCAAACGAAGGTGACCAGCTCCCGGGCTACCCCCGGGAAAAATTGAGATTAAGAACGTATGAAACGGGGAGTGCGAAGAAGGCCGTGAGGGCGCGAGATCGTCAGGGGGAAAATGTAGTATTCGCTGCCCCCATCCTACCTTCCCCCGCTTCGGGGGAAGGGGATACGGGAGTCAGGGCAATGGGTAAGGCGCGTGTTCCCATCACCCATGACTCATCACTCATCACCGGTTTTTCTTTTTTCCTGCGCCAACAACGCCGCTTTGCGTTCGACGCCCCAGCGGTAACCGGCGAGATCGCCGTTTTTGCGGATCGCGCGATGGCACGGTATCAACAATGCAACCGGATTGGTGGCAATCGCGCGCGCGACGGCGCGCACCGCGCTCGGCTTGCCGGAGCGCCGCGCGATCTCGCTGTAAGAGCGCGTCGTGCCGTAAGGGATCGATTGCAGGATTTTCCATACCCGGCGCTGGAACGCAGTGGCGCGGATGTCGAGCGGCAGGTCGAAATCGGATTTGCCGCCGGCCAGATAGCGCGCGATGCGCCTCGTGTAGCCGCGCAAGCCGTCATCGTCGCGCCGGACGGCGGCGGCGCTGAACTCAACGCGCAGCGCGCCTTCAAGCTGCGTGGCGCTCGCACCGAGGCTCACGCTGCAAACGCCGCGCGCGGTCGCGGCGAGCAGCACCGCGCCGAGCGGCGAGCGGAAAGTCGTAAATGCGATATCCAGACCGGCGCCTTTGCTGCGGTAGCGCGCCGGCGTCATGCCGAGATGCCGCGCCGATTTTTCGTAGAGCCGGCTGCTCGAGCCGAAGCCGGCGTCGAAAGTCGCGGCGGTGACATTGCTGCCGTTGCTCACCCCGGACTTGAAACGCGCGATGCGCCGCGTTTCCTGGTATTCGCGCGGCGACACGCCGACGATTTTTTTGAACAGGCGCTGCAGATGAAACGGGCTCAAGCCGACGCGGCCACTCAGCGTTTTCAGCGTCAGGCGCTCATCACCATGTGCATCGATATAGCGGCACGCCGCGAGTGCCGCGGCGCGCTGCCGGTCGAGCCGGTGCGGTTCGCAGCGCTTGCACGCCCGGTAGCCGGCGCGCTCGGCGGCGGCGGGCGCGGCGAAGAATTCGACGGATTCCGGTTTCGGGCGCCGGCTCGGGCACGATGGCCGGCAGTAAACGCCGGTGGTGCGCACGGCATAGACGAATGCGCCATCCGCGCGCGCGTCGCGTTCGAGCACGCTGCGCCACTTCCGGATTTGTTCGGCGGCGGAATTCATGGCTCGCATAGTAATCGGGGTGCGCGGTGCAATCTATCCGGATGTTGCGCTCAAATTTCAGCGAGCAGCCGGTCGAGCATGGTTTCGGCCTGGCGCGCGTAGCCACCGCCGAACAGGTTGTAGTGATTGAGCACGTGGTACAGGTTGTAGAGTTGCTTGCGCACGTCGTAACCGGCGTCGAGCGGCAGCGCCGCGCGATAGGCGGCGTAAAAGTCTGCGCTGAACCCGCCGAACAACTCGGTCATCGCCAGGTCGGCCTCACGGTGGCCGTAGTAGACCGCCGGATCGAAAATCACCGGCGCCCCGGCCTCATCGAAACCGGCGTTGCCGCCCCACAGATCGCCGTGAAGCAAGGCGGGTTTGATGGCGCAATCCTTCAGCAGCACGGCGAAGCCGCCCGCCAGCCTCTCGCCTTTTTGCAGCAGCGACTTCGGCGCGTTGTTCTTCGCCGCGAGCGCGAGCTGAAAGCGGAGCCGGCGCTCGCGCCAGAACTCGATCCAGTCGCGGCATTGCGTATTGATTTGCGGCGTAGCGCCGATGGTATTGTCGGCGACCCAGCCGTAGCGGGCGCACGTCACGCGATGCAATGCGGCGAGCTGCTTGCCCAGCCGCGCCATGCCGTCCGCCGCGGCGTTGCCGAACTCGATATGCTCGAGCACGAGCCAGGACGCGTCGCGATCCGCCCCCCAGCATACCGGCGCCGGCACGCGGATGGCGCCGGTGGCGGCGATCTCGGCGAGCGCGGTTGCTTCGGCCTCGAACATCGTCCGCCGCTGCGGCACATTGGCTTTGACGAAAAATGCGCGCCCGCGTCCGGCAATGCGGTAACACTCGTTGATGCAGCCGCCGCCGACGGAAAAACGCGATTCGATCTGGAACGGTACGCCGGTTGCGCCAGAGATGCCGGCGCAGACGTCCGGCCACGCCGCGGGATTCAAGCGAGGGTCTTGCGGGCCTTGGCGATCGCGGCTTTGACGCGGGCAGGCGCCGTGCCGCCGATATGGCTGCGGGCCTTGAGCGCGCCTTCCAGCGTCAGCGCTGCGAATACGTCCTCACCGATCAGCGGCGAGAACTGCTGCAGGTCGGGCAGTTTCAGGTCGGCGAGGCCGCAGCCGCGCCCCTCGGCGAAACGCACCGCCTGCGCGACCGCTTCGTGCGCTTCGCGGAACGGCAGGCCTTTCTTCACGAGATAATCGGCCAGATCGGTCGCGGTCGCGTGACCTTCGAGCGCGGCCTTGCGCATCGCGTCGGCGTTGACCTTGATGCCGCCGAGCATTTCGGTGAACACGCGCAGGCTCGCGGTCAGCGTGTCGGCGGTGTCGAACAGCGGCTCCTTGTCTTCCTGGTTGTCCTTGTTGTAGGCGAGCGGCTGCGCTTTCATCAAAGTCAGCAGCGCGACCAGGCTGCCGGTGACGCGGCCGGTCTTGCCGCGGATCAGCTCCGGCACGTCGGGATTTTTCTTTTGCGGCATGATCGACGAGCCGGTGCAGAAGCGGTCGGCGAGGTCGATGAACCCGAAGCGCGGGTTCAGCCAGATGATGACTTCCTCGCAGAAGCGCGACAGGTGCATCATCGCGAGCGCGGCGGCGGCGCAGAACTCGATCGCAAAATCGCGATCGGACACCGCGTCGAGCGAGTTCTCGCACAAGCCCTCGAAGCCGAGCTCCTTGGCGACCATCATGCGGTCGATCGGAAACGTGGTGCCGGCGAGCGCCGCGGCTCCGAGCGGCAGCCGGTTGACCCGCTTGCGGCAATCGGCGAGCCGCTGCACGTCGCGGTTGAGCATTTCGAAATACGCCATCAGGTGGTGCGCGTACGACACCGGCTGCGCGACCTGCAGGTGCGTGAAGCCGGGCATGATGGTATCGGTATGCTGCTCGGCGAGATCGAGCAGCGCGCGCTGCGCCGCCTTGATCAGGTCCGCGATCTCGTCGATCGCGGCGCGCAGGTACAGCCGCACGTCGGTTGCGACCTGGTCGTTGCGCGAGCGCGCGGTGTGCAGCCGCTTGCCGGCGTCGCCGATCAATGCGGTGAGCCGCTTGTCGATGTTGGTATGCACGTCCTCGAGATCGAGCGACCACTCGAACTTGCCGGCGCGGATTTCGTCGCGGATTTGCGCCAGGCCCTGCTCGATCGCGGCGAGTTCCTCGGCGTTGAGAATCTCGACCGCGCGCAGCATGCGCGCGTGCGCAACCGAGCCATCGATATCGAACTCGGCGAGCCGCCGGTCGAAGTCGATCGACGCGGTGTAGCGTTTGACGAGCCCGGACACCGGCTCGTTGAACCGTCCCGACCACGGCGCAGCGGCGTCCGGCGGTTTCTCTTGCGTCACGTGTTGCGCTCTCACATAATCAGAACGGTGAGTATAAATCAAAACGCCAACGCCAGCGCTCTGCCGAACTTCCGCAACCTCGGGATTTTGCTGCGCATTCTGGTGATCGTCGACGGCGCGTGCCTTGCCGCGGCGCTGCTGAAGACCAGCGAGCCGCTGGCGCTGATGGAGGAGCTGATCGATCTGTCGGCGCTGGTGCAGCCGGTACTCATCCTGAGCCTGCTCACGCTCGCGGCCACCAATGACTGGCTGCACCGGCTGCGTTATCCGTATGCGATCGCGGCGCTGGTCGCAATCGAGCTCGCGGTCACCACCGCCGTTTATTATCTCGGGCACAACGTGTTCAAGGGCATGGGCGCGCTCGAGCGCTACTGGGTGATCACGCTGCTCATGACCGGCATCCTGATCGGCTACTTCGATCTGCGCGGCCGCGCGCTGTCGCCGGCGCTGACCGAAGCCCGGCTGCAGGCGCTGCAGGCGCGCATCCGGCCGCATTTTCTGTTCAACAGCATCAACGCCGTGCTGAGCCTGATCCGCCAGGATCCGCGGCGCGCCGAGCATGTGCTGGAGGATCTCTCCGACTTGTTCCGCGTGTTGATGGCCGATAACCGGCAACTGGTGCAGATCACACGCGAAATCGATCTCGCGCGGCAATACCTGGGCATCGAGCAGCTGCGTCTGGGCGAGCGGCTGCAGGTCGAATGGGACACCGCCGATATGCCGGCCGATGCGCTGATCCCGCCGCTTGTGCTGCAGCCGCTGCTCGAAAACGCCGTGTATCACGGCATCGAGCCGCGCAGCGAGCCCGGCGTCATCACCATCCGGATCCGCCGCGACGGCGCCCGGGTCCATCTTGTGTTGCGCAATCCGTACCGCGAGCAGAGCGATCACCACGCGGGCAATCGCATGGCGCTCGGCAACATCCGCGAGCGGCTGGCGTTGCACTTCGACGCCGAAGCGAGTATCAAGACCACCGCGGCCGACGACTCCTACGAGGTGCACATCGTGATCCCGTATCTGAAAGGCGGCGCCTGATGGCGGGCGACCAGGCGCTGCGCGTGCTTATCGTCGACGACGAAACGCCGGCGCGCAACCGCGTGCGCGACCTGATCGGCGACTGCGCGCTCAAGCTGCCGATCGAAATCGCCGGCGAAGCCGCGACCGGCAGGCAGGCGCTCGAGATGCTGCCGGCGTGCGAGGCCGATGTCGTGCTGCTCGATATCCGCATGCCGGATATGGACGGGCTCGAAGTCGCGCAGCACATCCAGAAACTCGACGAGCCGCCGGCGGTGATATTCACCACCGCCTACGATGCTTACGCGCTGAAGGCGTTCGAAGTGCACGCGGTCGACTATCTGCTCAAGCCGATCCGCTTTGGCCGGCTGTTCGATGCGCTGTCGCGCGTGCGGACCCTCGCGCCGCTCAGGCTCGACGTGCTGCGGGAACTCAAGCCCGAGGCGCGCACCCACCTGTCGGTCAACGAGCGCGGGCGCATCCACCTGATACCGGTCGGCGACATCGTGTTTCTCAAGGCCGAGCTAAAATACGTGACGGTGCGCACCGCCGAGCGCGAGTTTCTGCTCGAAGAGTCGCTGGCGAAGCTCGAGCAGGAGTTTCTCGGGCGCGTCGTGCGCATCCATCGCAACTGCCTGATCGCGAAGGAGGCGATCCGCGGTTTCGAGCGCGCCACGGACGCCGACGGCGAATGGCATTGGGTGGTGGTGTTGAAAAACGTCGCCGAGAAGCTCGCCGTCAGCCGGCGCCAGCAGCACATCGTACGCGAATTCGGGAGGGCACTATGAGCGCGCGTCTCATCGTGGTTTGGGTTCTGGCATCAGCGGCAACCGCGCTGGCAGCGGACCAGCCGTTCGGCGTGCTCGACATCGCGCTGGGCGCGAGCTATGCGCGGCTCGAGCGCGATCTTGATTTTCGCAACCTCAATGCGGCGCTCGCCGCGCGCAAGGAAGGCAAGCTCGATCTTGGCAAGCGCGGTTATGGGTGCATGAATCGCGAAGATCCGCTTGCCGACGTCGGCTGCGTTTCGCATGTGGAGAAGCTCGACGGCGTCGAGACCCGCGAAATCCGGTTGAATTTCCTGGAAGGCCGCCTGCAGCAATTTTCATTGACGGCGGAGCGGCAGCATTACGATGCGGTGATCGGCTACCTGCGCTCGCGCTACGGCGAGCCGCAAGTCATCGCCCCGTCGAGCGCGGGAGACGAGCCCAGCCTCAAGTGGCAGGATGGGGCGGCGCAGATTGTGGCTTATCGCGGCAAGGACCTGGTGTTCGTCAACTTCGAGCTCGCGGCCTATCCCGGCGCGGTGAAGCGCAAGCGCGACGGCACGAGCGTCCAGTGCGGTTGAGCGTGACGGGCGCTGCCGCGATCAAACCGCTTGCGGGAATAGTCATCGCATCGCGCGAAAGCGCGCTGGCGATGTGGCAGGCGCGCAATATTCGGCAGCGCCTCGCGGCCTTGTATCCGCAAACCCGGGTGACGATACGCGGCATGACGACGCAGGGCGACCGCATTCTCGACCGCGCGCTCGACAAAATCGGCGGCAAGGGCCTGTTCGTCAAAGAGCTCGAAGAGGCGCTCGCCGCGGGCAGCGCCGACATTGCGGTGCATTCGATGAAGGACGTGCCGATGGTGTTGCCGCCCGGCTTCGCGATCGCCGCGATCGCCGAGCGCGAGGACCCGCGCGATGCTTTCGTGTCGAATCATTACGCAAGCCCCGGCGCGCTGCCCGCCGGCAGCCGCATCGGCACTTCGAGCCTGCGCCGCGAAAGCCAGCTCCGCGCGCGTTTCCCGCAACTGACGGTCGAGCCGTTGCGCGGCAACGTGCAGACGCGCCTCACCAAGCTCGACGACGGCAAGTATGCGGCGGTCATTCTGGCCGCCGCCGGCCTCAAGCGGCTCGGGCTTGCCGACCGCATCACCGCGATACTCACGCCGGACGAAAGCCTGCCGGCGCCGGGGCAGGGCGCGCTCGGCATCGAGTGCCGTGCCGGGCGCGCCGACGTGATCGCGATGATGCGCGCGCTCAATCACGACCCGACCGCGGCATGCGTGCGCGCCGAACGCGCGCTCTCCCGTGCGCTGTCGGGCAGCTGCCAGCTTCCACTCGGCGCATTCGCGCAAACCGAAGGCAGTCAACTGCGGCTGCGCGGTTTTGTCGCGAGCCAGGACGGCAAACAGCTGGTACGCGCCGAGCTGACGGGCGATGCGCGCGACCCCGAAGCGCTCGGCACCGAGTTGGCCTCCCGCCTCAAAGCGCAGGGCGCGGCGGAGATACTCGCCGCGCTGGAACGTTGATGAAACCGCCGATGAACGCCGATAAACGCGGATTAAAAGCGAAAATCTTCGGCCACAGAGAACACAGCGGGCACAAAGAAAAGTTCGTTTTTATTTTCCGGGTTTGCCTGCGTCCTGTTTTTTGGAATTGTCTTTTCGTCTGCGTTCATCGGCGTTTATCTGCGGTTTCTTCGCTTTGGGCCTGGGGATGAGCGAAGCGCAGGACAAACCTCTCGCCGGACGCGGGATTGTCGTCACGCGCCCGGCGCACCAGGCGGCCCATCTCGCCGAGCTGATCGCGGCTGCGGGCGGCAAACCCATCCTGTTTCCGGTGATCGAGATCGTCGAGGTCGACGATCTGCAACCGCTGATCGGATTGATCGAACGGCTCGACGAATTCGATCTCGCGATCTTCATCAGCCCCAATGCGGTCAACAAGGCCATGAACCTGATCAAGGCGCGGCGCGCGCTGCCGCCGCGGTTGAAGTTCGCGGCGATCGGGCGCGGCAGCGTGCGCGAGCTCAAGCATTTCGGTTTGACCGACGTGATCGCGCCGGCGCGCTTCGACAGCGAAGCGCTGCTCGACCTGCCCGGGATGAAAGACGTCGCCGGCAAGCGCATCGTTATCTTTCGCGGCGACGGCGGGCGCGAGCTGCTCGGCGACACCTTGACTGCGCGTGGCGCCGCGATCGAGTATGCCGAATGCTATCGCCGCGGCCGGCCGCAGATCGATGCGGCGCCTCTGCTGAAGGCGTGGGCACGGAATGAACTGCACGCGATCATCATCACCAGCAGCGAAGGCCTGCACAATCTGTTCGATCTGGTCGGCAAGCTCGGGCAGTCGTGGCTCAGGAAGACCCCGCTGTTCGTGCCGCATCAGCGCATCGAGCAGGCCGCGCGCGAGCTCGGTCTCGCCAGCGTGGTGCTGACCGCCCAGGGCGATGAGGGTCTGGTACGGGGACTGACGCAATGGTTTGCCGGCGGGAACTGAAGTGCGCGCCTGTTTACAGCGTAACGGCCACTGATTAGAGTTTGGCTCATGGCAACGCCCCTCCAGCCCGAAATCCGCGAATCTGATGCAAAACCGGCGGCGGCCGCCGCGCCGGACCCGGCGCGGCGGCCGTTGTACCGGCAGCCGGTGGCAATAGTTGCCGTGATCGCGACGGTGTTGCTGGCGTGGCAGTGGTACGACAGCCACCAGCAGATCAACGCGCTGCAGCATGAACTCGCGCAGCGGCTCGCTGCGGCCGATGTCGAGAACAGGGAGAGCCGCAGCGTCGCCGAGCAGGTGCGCGAAGCGACGCGCGAAGCGCAGGTCAAGCTCGGCGTGCTCGAAGCGAAGCTGCAGGAATCGCAGAACCAGCAGATTGCGCTCGAGGCGCTGTATCAGGAATTGTCGCGCAGCCGCGATGAATCGCTGCTCGCCGACGTCGAGCAGACGCTGCTGGTCGCCAACCAGCAACTGCAGATCGCAGGCAACGTCAAATCGGCATTGATCGCGCTGCAGGCCGCCGATGCGCGGCTCGCGCGTCTCGATCGGCCGCAGCTCGTCGGGCTGCGCAAGGTCATCGCGCGCGACATCGAGCGGCTCAAGCTGGCGCCGTACGTGGACGTGATCGGCATCAGCGCGCGCATCGACAATCTGATCGGCATCATCGACAGTTTGCCGTTGGTAATGGAAGTACGCCCGCCCGAAACGGCACCTGCGAAGAAGGATGCGGCCGGCGCCAACGGCAATGCGTGGGCGCGCTTCACGCGCGAGCTGTGGCGCGATTTGCGCGAGCTCGTGCGCATCCAGAACATGGACCGCCCGGACCTGCCGTTGCTGGCGCCGACGCAAGCTTATTTTCTGCGTGAGAATCTCAAGCTGCGCCTGCTCGGCGCGCGGCTGGCACTTCTCGCGCATGACGAGAAAAGCTTCAGGACCGACCTCAGGGCGGCGCGCGACTGGCTCGCGCGCTACTACGACATGCGCGACAAAGCGGTCGCCAATGCGGTCGCCGCGGTGCGCCAGTTGCACGACAGCCAGATCGGCATCGAGCTGCCCGACGTCGCGGCCAGCCTCGAGGCAGTGCGCAATTATCGGCTGACGCGCGAGCGCCGGTAGCAGGGCTGCACATGCGCTGGGTGTTCTGGATCCTCGGATTGTTCGCGCTGGCGGTCGCGCTGGCGCTGGCGTTGCGCTACAACTCCGGCTATGCGCTGCTGGTATGGCCGCCGTATCGCGTCGAGATGTCGCTCAACCTGCTGCTACTGCTGCTGGTCGCGGGATTCGCGGCCGGCTACCTGCTGCTGCGCTTCATCCTGGGCGCGATCGAGTTGCCGGCGAAAGTGCGCGAATTCCGCGCGCGCCGTCGCCGCGAAAACGCGCGCACCACGATGCTCGAAGCGCTGCGCGCATTTTTCGAGGCGCGTTACGGGCGGGCCGAGAAAGCCGCGGCAAGCGCGATGGAGTCCGGCGAATCGCCGGCGCTCGGCGCCGTGCTCGCCGCGCGCGCCGCGCACGAGTTGCGCCATTACGAGCAGCGCGACGGCTACCTCGCGCGCGCGGAAAAGCTCGCGCCCGACGATGCCGCGATGCGCATCATCGCCGAGGCCGACATGCTGCTCGATCAGCGCCGCTTCCAGGACGCGCTGCTCGCGTTGAAAGCGCTGCCCGAAAAGCATACCGCGGCGCTGCGGCTGGAATTGAAAGCGCAACAGCAGGCGAAAAACTGGGAGCAAACGCTGCCGCTGATCGATCAGCTCGAACGGCGCGGCGTGTTCGACGCGACGCAGGCGGGCCAGTTGAGGCGCTACGCGTACGCCGAGAACCTGAAGCGCAAAGCGCTCGACAAGCGGGCGCTCGAGGAATGCTGGCAGAAAATCCCGGCCGACCAGAAGCGCGATTTCAAGGTTGCGGCGGCGGCGGCGCAGTGCTTCATGGCGCTCGGCGGCTGCGCGCAGGCCAACCAGATCATCGAGCAGGCGCTGGAGGCGGAGTGGGATTCGGAGCTGGTCGGGCTGTATGCCGAGTGCGTCGGCGCCGAGGCGATCCGCCAGATCGAGCGCGCGGAAAAGTGGCTCAAGACCAACCCGCGCGACGCGGTGCTGCTGCTCACGCTCGGCAAGTTGTGCGCGCAGCAGGAATTGTGGGGCAAGGCGCAGAGCTATCTCGAGGCGAGTATCTCGGTCGAGCCGACCTACTCGGCGCATCTCGCGCTGGCGCAGCTGAACGACCGGCTCGGCAACGCCGACGCCGCGCGCCGGCATTATCGCGAAAGCCTGGAACTGGCCGTCGCCCAGTTGAAACAAATGACCGGCGGCCGCCGGCGAACACCATTGTAAAAAGCTTTGCCGCCAAGGACGCGAAGGACGCAAAGGAAAAACAGAATAAATGGAAAAATACGAAATGCCGGGAAAAACTCACGGCAACTGCCAATGGACGCAATAAAACCGTAGTTTGAGTCTCATCTCGCTGTTACTGTACGCTCTTCCTTCGCGTCCTTCGCGTCCTTCGCGGTTCAAGATTTCTGGTTAGTTCGAAATGATTTCGAGATCAGCCTGCTGGCGCGGCAGCAGCTCGGTGTGCGTTTCGAAGCGGCCGCTGAAGCCGACTACGCGCAGCGATTGTCCGGCGCGAAAACCTGTGACGTCGATTTTCGTTGCCGTGGCGATGAAAACCAGCAACGGGCCCGAGCCGTCGTTGACATAAATCTTCCAGCCCCACGGCTGGTCGTCGATCACGCCGCCGGTGACTGTGCCGAGCACCGCGAGCAGCCGGCCTTCGGTCGAAGGGCTCACCGCGCCGGTTCGAATCTCGATCGGCGTGGGCACGCTGCCGGTTCCCAGCAGTTCGATCGTCGCAGGCTCAATCGCGATCCGGTTGTTCGGGGCAGCGGTCTTGCCGCTGACGCGCACCCGGCTCCCCGGTTTCATGGCATCGCCGACGGTACGCGTGACGTAAATTCCGCCGCTCGCATCCTGCAGCGCGAAGCCGTCGTCGAAAGCGCCGGAGGCGACAGTAACTATGCCCTCGACCCTGACTTGTGTTCCGATCGATTGAACGCGCACAGCGGCGATCGGCATGTCGGAACGGCGCTCGACGTTGATGGTGACGCAGGCGTTCAGTGTCAGTGCAATGAAAAGCGTGGTGATGCGCATAGGCAGGTGGGTTGAACGCGGACGGAAGATAACGCTTGTTCAGAGATTATGCCTAGACCGGCTTTTCCCCGGCGTCCTTCGCGTCCCTGGCGGCGGAGCTTTAGCTTGAAGCGGGCGCCGACGGCGTGAACGCATCGGAAAAAAATTCTTCCTCGGGCAACCCGCATTGCGAGGTGAAATCGCGGTGCGCGGCTTCGACCATAACCGGCGTGCCGCACGCGTAAACCTGGCAGCCGCTCATATCGGCGATATCCTGCATCGCCGCCTCGTGCACGAATCCCGTGCGGCCGCTCCAGCGATCGCTGGCGAGCGGCTCGGACAGCACCGGCACGTACTGGAAGTTGTTGTGCTCGTGCGCCCAGCGCTCGGGCAGCTCGTGCATGTAAAGATCGGCGCGCACGCGCGCTCCCCAGTAAAGCACCAGCGAGCGCGGATCGCGCGTGTGGAATGCGTGCTCGATGATCGCCTTGATCGGCGCAAAACCGGTGCCGCTCGCGAGCAGGACGATCGGCTTGTCGCTGTCCTCGCGCATGAAAAAAGTGCCGAGCGGGCCCTCGAAGCGCAGGATGTCGCGTTCTTTCATCTTGTTGAACACGTGCTCGGAAAACGGCCCGCCATAGTTGCGCAGGTGCAGCTGCAGGTATTCGTCAGCGTGCGGTGCGTTCGCCATCGAGAAGCTGCGGTGCTTGCCGTCCTTGAGGAGAATGTCGATATATTGCCCGGCGAGAAACTGCAGCCGCTCGGACGCCGGCAGCTTCAAGTGCAGCACCATGATATCGGCCGCGACGCGCTGCATTTTCTGCACGCGGCATGGCAGTTTCCTGATCCGGATGTCTTTCGCGGCGCCGATCTCGCGGCACTCGATCACGACATCGCCGCGCGGCCGCGCCTGGCAGAAGAGCGCCATGCCGAGCCGCTTTTCGGCCTCCGACAACGCGGTCTCCTGGTAAACGCCATAATCGACTTCGCCTTCGAGCACCTTGCCTTTGCACGTGCCGCACGCGCCGTTGCGGCAGCCGTACGCAATCACGAAGCCCTCGCGCAGCGCGGCGTCGAGTATCGTCTCGTCGTCCTGCAGCGCGAAAACGTGATTGCTGGGTTTGATCGTGACTTGATAGGGCATGGCCAACAGCCGGGAATTCAGATGCGGGCGGGATCGCGGGCTTTTCGGTTAAAATTTACGCTTATGCGACGTTTACTGATCATCGGCTGCGGCGATGTGGCGCTGCGCGCAGTACCGCAGTTGCGCTACCGCTACCGCATTTATGCTTTGACGCACAGCCGCGAGCGGGTGGCGTCGTTGCGCGCGCATGGCATGGTGCCGATTGCGGGAGACCTCGATGATGCCGCGAGCCTCGAAAGCCTAGCCGGCATCGCGCACGACGTTCTGCATTGCGCGCCGCCACCGGACCGCGGCACGCGCGACACCCGTACTGCACACCTGATCGCGGCGCTGGCAAAGGGCAAAAGTCTACCACAGCAGCTGGTCTACATCAGCACCAGCGGCGTCTACGGCGACTGCGAAGGCGAGCTTGTCAGCGAAACGCGTCCGCTCAAGCCGCAGACCGCACGCGCGCAACGCCGCGTCGATGCCGAACGCCAGCTGCGTGAATGGGGAATACGCAGCCGTGTGCGAGTATCCATATTGCGCGCACCGGGAATTTATTCGGGTGAGCGGCTGCCGCTCGAGCGGCTGCAGGCCGGCACGCCGGCACTCAAGCCCGAAGAGGATGCCTACACCAATCATGTGCACGCCGACGATCTCGCGCGCATCGCGGTCGCCGCGCTGCGCTTCGGCCATCCGGGGCGCATGTACAACGCGAGCGACGACAGCCTGCTCAAAATGGGCGATTATTTCGATCTGATCGCCGACCGCTTCGGATTGCCCCGCCCGCAGCGTGTATCGCGCGTCGAAGCGAGCCGGCGCATCCCGCCCAACCTGCTGTCGTTCATGAGCGAATCGCGGCGGCTGTCGAACCGCCGCATCAAGCAGGAATTGCGGTTCAGGCTGCGCTACCCGACGGTGCGCGACGGCATCGCTGCGGCTGGGCCGCAGCCGGGCATAGGAGCAAGCCGATGAGCGCTTTGATTGTCTTCACCAATGCACCCAACCGCGATATTGCGCTGAAAATCGCCCGTACGCTGATCGAGAGCAAGCTCGCGGCGTGCGTCAATATCCTCGCCGAAGGCACTTCGGTGTACCGCTGGAAAGGGCAGCTCGAGACCGCCGCCGAGGTGCCGCTGCTGATCAAGACCCGCGCCGCGATTTATGACGACGTCGAGGCCGCGATCAAACGCCTGCATCCTTACGAACTTCCGGAAATCGTCGCTGTCCCTATTGAGCGCGGATTGCCCGACTACCTGGAATGGATAAACGCCGAAACCGTCACCGAGATCGGTTGAACAAGCCCCGATGTTGATGCGCTTTATATTCGCCTTGCTGCTGTTGCTCTCGTGCGCCGCGCGCGCCGACGAGGACCTGCTCGAACCCGAGAAGGCGTTCCGCTTTTCGGCGCGCCTGCTCGACGCCAACCAGATCGAAGTACGCTACGAGATCGCCCCCGGCTACTATCTGTACCGCGATAAATTCAAATTCGGCGCCGAACCCGCCTATATTTCATTCGACGCGTCGCGGCTGCCGCCCGGAAAAATCAAGAAGGACGAGTTTTTCGGCGAGGTGCAGACCTATCGTGGTGATGTACGCTTTGTGCTGCCGCTCAAGTTCGCAGGCGCGCCGGTACCGCACTTCACGTTTAAAGCGGTTTCGCAGGGCTGCGCCGATATCGGCGTGTGTTACCCGCCGCAGGAGCAGACCGCCGGAATCGGGTTCGCAGCGTTTTCGTCGGCAGCACCCAGTACCGGCGCGTCACCGTTTCTGCAGCCCGCCCCCGACGCGACGGCGCCAGCTTTGGCGCCGCGCGGTCAGCCGCAGTCGGAGGATGCGCTGATCGCCGAGTTGTTCAAGGGCGGATTCTGGGTGCTGGTGGCAAGCTTCTTCGGTTTTGGCCTGCTGCTGGCGCTGACACCATGCGTGTTTCCGATGATTCCGATTCTGTCGGGCATCCTGGTGCCGCATGGCGAGCATTTGACGCACGCGCGCGGCTTCGCGTTGTCGCTGGCCTATGTGCTCGGCATGGCGATTACCTATGCGCTCGCCGGCGTTGCCGCCGGATTGCTCGGCACCATGCTGTCCTCCGCGCTGCAGAATCCATGGGTGCTGTCGGGTTTCGCGCTGGTGTTCGTGCTGCTCGCGTTGTCGATGTTCGGTTTCTATGAGCTGCAATTGCCGAGCGCGTTGCAAAGCCGGCTTGCGGTGACGACCAACAAGCTGCACGGCGGGCATTTCGCGAGCGTGTTTGCGATGGGCGTGCTGTCGGCGCTGATCGTCGGGCCCTGTGTAGCGGCACCGCTCGCCGGGGCGCTGCTGTACATCAGCCAATCGGGCGACGTGGTGCTCGGCGGCTCGGCGTTGTTCACCATGGCGCTCGGCATGGGCGTGCCGCTGCTGGTGGTCGGCGCTTCGGCCGGCACGCTGCTGCCAAAAGCCGGGCCGTGGATGGAAACAGTCAAGCGCTTTTTCGGCGTGGTCTTGCTCGCCGTCGCGATTTATCTGGTGTCCTCCCTGCTGCCGGCGGTGGTGCAAATGCTGCTATGGGCGGCGCTGCTGATCGTATGCGCGATCTTCCTGCAGGCGATCGATCCGCTGCCGCTCGGCGCACCCGCTTATCGCAAGTTGTTCAAGGGTGTCGGTGTAATCGCATTACTCGCCGGGATCGCCTATATCGTCGGCGCTCTGTCGGGCGGACGTGATGTGCTGCAGCCGCTCTCCGGCCTGCGCAGCGAGGCGGCGCCGGCATATCAGCCGCCGCTATTCCAGCGTGTCGACAATCTGACGCAACTCGAGGACGCAATCGCCGCCTCTGCCGGCAAGCCGGTGCTGCTCGACTTTTATGCCGACTGGTGCGTGACGTGCAAGGAGATGGAGCGCTATACCTTCAGCAACGACGCGGTGCGGACGCGGCTTGACGGCATGCTCACGCTGCAGGCTGACGTCACCGCGAACCTCGACGATCACAAGGCGCTGCTCAAGCGCTTCGGGCTGTTCGGTCCGCCCGGCATAGTATTCTTCGACCGCCAGGGCAACGAGATCAAGGGCCTGCGTGTGATCGGCTTCCAGCCTGCCGACAAATTCGCCGCCTTGCTCGATCAGATATTGCAATGAGCCGGCCGCTGCGGGCGTTGCTGGTCGGCGTGCTCGCGGTATTATTTGGCGGCGCAGGCTTCCTGTACTATCAGTGGCGGGCCGGCAATGACCGTTTGCCCGATCCCGTGGTCACGGGTCAAACGGTGCTGGCAGTGAAGTTGATGGGGTTGGACGACAAGCCGCAAGCGCTCGAGCAGTGGCGCGGCAAGGTGCTGGTGGTCAATTTCTGGGCGACCTGGTGCGCGCCGTGCCGCGAGGAAATTCCCGGTTTCATCAGGTTTCAGGACCGTTACCGGGCGCGCGGGGTGCAGTTCGTCGGCATCGCGATCGACCAGAAAGAACGGGTCGGCCCTTATGCCAGGGACATCGGCATCAACTACCCGGTGCTGGTGGGCGGGCTCGAGACCATGGAGTTCGCGCGCCAGGTCGGCAACCGGCGCGGTGTGCTGCCGTTCACCTTGGTGCTCGACCGTGCAGGCAAGGTCGCCACTACGGAAATCGGGATTCTGCGTCCCGACAAGCTCGAAACCCTGCTCAAACCGCTGCTTTAAGCTGCAAAGTCTGTTTGAATCCTGTGGCTATTTTCTCTTAACTTCGCCGAAAATGCTCCTAAATCCTAAAAATTGACATTATTACCGATTGCGTCAGCTTGACATACTCCCCCGTTTGATGGTCTCCTAGCGCACCCTAAACTAGGGGTGTACAGCCCGCGCACCTTCGGCCCTCGCATTGGCTTGGAACCGGCAGATTCTTCCTCCGAAATGCCTAATAAAATCGTCAAAAGTGGACAAAATGCGTCGATCTGCGGGAAAATTACCATAAATATCCAATCGGGACCTGAATTGACGGCGAGCAAGGGGAGATGTCCGGTCAATTTCGGCGCACAAAGCCCGTCTGCAACAGCGTGACGGATTTCACATTTATGCCCGCACCCAAAAATATCCTGGTCCTGCATGGACCTAACCTCAACTTACTCGGCACGCGCGAGCCCGAGCATTACGGCGCAGTGACCCTGGAAGCGATCAATCAGCGGCTCGCCGGCCAGGCCCGGCAGGCCGGGGTCAAGTTCGCGAGCTATCAGAGCAACGTCGAAGGCGAGCTCGTCAACCGCATCCAGCAGGCGCAACGCGAAGGCGTCGATTTCATCATCATCAACCCGGCTGCGTTCACGCATACCAGCATCGCCATGCGCGACGCTCTGGCGGCGGTCAAGATCCCGTTTATTGAAGTGCATTTATCGAACGTTTTCGCGCGCGAAGAATTCCGCCACCGCTCGTATTTCACCGACCTCGCGGTGGGCATCATCAGCGGTCTGGGCAGCAAGGGTTATGAGCTTGCGCTCGAGTATGCGCTGCAACACGCGCCGGGAGATTGACAGTGGACCTGCGAAAACTGAAAAAGCTGATCGATCTGGTCGAGGCATCGGGCATCGCCGAGCTCGAAATCACCGAAGGCGAGGAGAGGGTCCGCATCAGCCGCACCGGTTCTGCGAATGCGCCGGTCAATGCAATCGTGTCGCCGGTGGTAGCGGCCCCCCCCGTTGCAGTGGCGGCCGCGGCGACGCCCGCGAACATCGAACCGGCAGCGGTGCAGTCCGAAGGCCATGTGCTGAAATCGCCGATGGTCGGCACCTTTTACCGTGCGCCATCGCCCGGCGCCAAAGCGTTCGTCGAGGTCGGACAGACGGTTAACGAGGGTGACACGGTGTGCATCATCGAGGCGATGAAGCTGTTGAACGAAATCGAAGCCGACCGCTCGGGCGTCATCAAGGCGATCCTGGTCGAGAACGGCCAGCCGGTCGAGTATGGCCACGCGCTGATGGTGATCGGCTGAAGCCGGGGTGGCGAGCAGCGGCAGGCGTGCGGTGTAAAACATCGCCAACCGGTCAAGCGCTGCGCCCTGGATTCTCCCGCCTCACTTCTTACCGCTCACGAATCAACAATGTTTGAAAAAATCCTGATCGCCAATCGCGGCGAGATTGCGCTGCGCATCCAGCGCGCGTGCCGTGAACTCGGCATCAAGACCGTCGCCGTGCACTCGGAAGCTGATGCCGAGGCGAAATACGTGAAGCTGGCCGACGAATCGGTCTGCATCGGCCCGCCGCCCTCGGCGCAGAGCTATCTCAATATTCCCGCCATCATCAGTGCCGCCGAAGTCACCGACGCCGAGGCAATACACCCCGGCTATGGGTTCCTCGCCGAAAACGCCGATTTTGCCGAGCGCGTCGAAAAAAGCGGCTTCGTATTCATCGGGCCCAAAGCGGAAACCATCCGTCTGATGGGCGACAAGGTGAGCGCCAAGGCGGCCATGAAAAAGGCGGGTATCCCGTGCGTGGCTGGCAGCGACGGCGCGCTGCCCGATACGCCGGAGGAGATCATCAAGGCTGCGCGCGCAACCGGCTACCCCGTGATCATCAAAGCCGCGGGCGGCGGCGGCGGGCGCGGGATGCGCATAGTGCATACCGAGGCTGCGCTGCTCAACGCCGCGTCGATGACGCGCGCCGAAGCGCAGGCGGCATTCGGCAATCCGATGGTCTACATGGAGAAATTTCTCGAGAACCCGCGCCACATCGAGATCCAGGTGCTGGCCGACAAATTTCGCAACGCAATCTACCTCGGCGATCGCGACTGCTCGATGCAGCGCCGTCACCAGAAGATCATCGAGGAGGCGCCGGCGCCGCACCTGCCGATGCGCGGTCGCATCCGCGTCGGCGAACGCTGCACCGAAGCATGCCGCAAGATCGGTTACGAGGGCGCCGGCACATTCGAGTTTCTCTACGACGAAGACGAATTTTATTTCATCGAGATGAACACGCGGCTGCAGGTCGAGCATCCGGTGACCGAAATGATCACCGGCATCGACATCGTGCAGGCGCAAATCCGCATAGCCGCCGGCGAGCGCATGCCGATCAAGCAGCGCGACATCGTGTTCAAGGGCCACTCGATCGAATGTCGCATCAACGCCGAAGACCCGTACACCTTCACGCCGTCGCCAGGACGCATCACGTCGTGGCACATGCCGGGCGGGCCCGGCATCCGTGTCGACTCGCACGTCTACAACAACTATTTCGTGCCGCCCAACTACGATTCGCTGATCGGTAAATTGATCGCTTACGGCGACACTCGCGAGCAGGCGATCGCGCGCATGAGCATCGCCCTGTCCGAAGCGGCTGTCGAAGGCATCCAGACGAACCTGCCTCTGCACATCGAACTGATGCAGGATGCGGCTTTTTTGCGCGGCGGCACCAGCATTCATTACCTCGAACAGAAGCTCGCCAAGTCGACGAAAGCCGATTGAGAAGCAGGATCGGGGAATGAGACCGGAAAGACAGGCCGCATCGAAGCGCAAACGAGTTTTCCTCAATCCTCAATCCTGGAATGTCCTGGCTTTCGGTGACGCTGACGGTGGATGCAGGCAGCGTTGAGGCGCTGTCCGATGCGCTGCTCGATGCCGGCGCGGTGTCGATCGATGTGGCCGACGCCCACGCCGGAACGCCACTAGAGCACGCGGTGTTCGCAGAGCCGGGCGAGCCCGCCGCATCGGCGTGGGAGCGGTCTGATGTCAGCGGGCTGTTTGACGAGCGCGAAAATGTGGCGGCGAGCGTCGCGGTTGCGTTGCATGCCGCCGGCCTCGATCCGGCGCGCAGCTTCGACGTCGAGCGTGTCGCCGATCGTGACTGGGTGCGATCAACGCGCAGCCAGTTTCAACCGGTACGCGTGTCGCCACGCATGTGGGTGGTGCCGACCTGGCACAAGTTGCCCGATCCGGACGCGGTAAATCTGATCATCGATCCGGGGCTCGCGTTCGGCACCGGCACGCATCCGACCACACGGCTGTGCCTCAACTGGCTCGATGCCAATCTGCGCAGCAGCGAGAGCGTGCTCGATTACGGGTGCGGCTCGGGCATACTCGCGATCGCGGCGATGAAGCTCGGTGCTGCATGCGCGACAGGCGTTGACATCGATGCGGCAGCGCTGCTTGCGGCACGCCATAATGCGATGCAAAATCACGTGCTGGTGGAATTTGAAGCCGCCGACCGTGCGGCACCGCAGGCTGCCGATATCGTGCTCGCCAATATACTTGCCAACCCGCTGAAGCTGCTCGCACCATTGCTCGCCCATGTGACGCGCCGCGGCGGACGAGTCGTATTGTCTGGCATACTTGATCACCAGGCCGACGATACGCGGGACGCGTATCAAGAGTGGTTTGACATGAACACGACGCAGCATGATGAAGGCTGGGTGCTGTTAAGCGGCGTTAGACGCTAGATAACGCGCGAGATGCAGGCATGAGCATGATCACCAAATGTCCCGCTTGCGGGACCACCTACCGCGTTACGCCGCAGCAATTGCAGGCGCAGCACGGCATGGTACGCTGCGGACGCTGCGCGAACGTGTTCGACGCTTTCAAGACACTGGCGACGTTACGCGCTGACGCGCCGTTCGAAGCCGTGCCGCAGCCGGCGCCGGGCGATGAAGTGCGCGCCGAAGAAGTCGCGTCACCGCCGCCGGACGAAGCCATATCGTTACTTACGTTCGAAACGCCGCTCCCGGCAGCGCCACCCGAACCCGCGGCGCCATCGCAGCCCAGGGAAATCGCAGCGCCCGCACCGCGACCGAAGCCGGCCGCGCAGACGTTCAGCGAGGAGCCCTTGCCGCAACGGCGCAGCGGCGGCTGGGCGTTCGGCATATTGGTGTTATTAATCACGCTTGCTGTGCAAGGCGCGTATATCAATCGCAGCGAAATCGCGGCCAGAGTGCCTGAGGCAAGGCCGCACCTCAACAAGCTGTGCGAACTGCTGCGCTGCACGGTGCCGCTGCCGCAGCGGTGGCAGCAGATCAGCATCGAGGCTTCCGACATGCAGGCGACCGATCCCGGCAACCCCGGCCTGATCGTTCTGACTGCCACCTTGCGCAGCAACGCGAAGGTCGAACTTGGCTATCCCGCGCTCGACGTGGTGCTGACCAACATCAAGGAACACTACGTCGCGCGCCGTATCTTCTTCCCTGCCGAGTATCTCGATGCCGGCAAGAATGCCCGCGCCGGCATTGCGCCCAACGCCGAAGTCACCGTCAGGCTCAATCTCGATACCGGCGATCTCGGCGCGGCGGGTTTCCGTCTCAGTCTGCTCGACGCGCCGTCGCAGTGACTTGCGCGGCAGCGCGCGGCCGCAGTACGGGACGATAATAGTGCTCAAAACCACGCCGCTCCATGCCGTCCATCGCGAGATGGGCGCACGCATGGTCGATTTCGGCGGCTGGGATATGCCGCTGCACTACGGTTCGCAGATCGAGGAGCACGCTCGCGTGCGGCGCGATTGCGGAATGTTCGACGTGTCGCACATGCTGGCAATCGACATGCGCGGCGCCGGCAGCCGCGATTTTCTTTCTTATGTGCTCGCCAACAACGTCGACCGCCTCAAACAGCCGGGCAAGGCGCTCTATTCATGCCTGCTTAACGACGCGGGCGGCGTGGTCGACGATCTGATCGTTTATTTTTTCGCCGACGACTGGTTCCGGCTCGTCGTCAATTCCGGTACTGCCGACAAGGATTACGCGTGGCTCGTTGCGCAACGCGATAAGCGTGCGCAAAAAGTCAACATCACCGCGCGCTGCGATCTCGCGATTGTCGCGGTGCAGGGACCGCATGCGCGCGCCAGGGTTTATCAGGCGCTGCCGGGATCGCAGGCGGCCGGCGCCAGCCTGGTTTATTTCAGCGCAGCTCGTATTGGCGAGATAATGCTTGCGCGCACCGGCTACACAGGCGAAGACGGCTTCGAAATCGTGTTGCCCGCCGTACAAGCGGTTGCGGTGTGGCAGGAGCTGCGCGAGCTCGGCGTCGCGGCAGCAGGGCTCGGCGCGCGCGACACGTTGCGGCTCGAAGCCGGCATGAACCTTTACGGCCAGGACATGGACGAGACGACCACGCCGCTCGAAACCGGCCTCGCATGGACGGTGGACCTGGAGGCGCCGCGCGATTTCATCGGCAAAAGCGCGTTACTGGGCGCGCGGCCGGCGCGTCACGCGCTTGGCCTGGTGTTGATCGACAAAGGCGTGATGCGCGGTCACCAGAAAGTGATGACTGCGCATGGTGATGGTGAAATTACGAGCGGCGGCTTCGGGCCGACGCTGAAGCGCTCGATCGCGCTCGCGCGCGTGCCCGTGGCGGTCAAACCCGGCGACGAAGTCGGGGTCGAAGTTCGCGGCAAGGGCCTGCATGCGCGCAGCGTCAAGCCGCCGTTCGTGCGCCACGGCAGGGTTCTGGTAACAGCTTAGCCGCCAAGGACGCCAAGGTGAAATTCGAAAACCAGGCACAAGGCTTTGTTAATATTGCAGCGGTATATTTCTGTTTCTCCTTTGCGTCCCTGGCGTCCTTTGTGGCAAGGCTTTTCAGGAGTTCTTAAATGACGACACCAGCGAATCTCAAATACACCAAAACACACGAATGGGTAAAACTGGAAGCCGACGGCACGGTGACCATCGGCATCACTCATCATGCGCAGGAAATGCTCGGCGACCTGGTGTTCGTCGAAACTCCCGCGGTCGGGTGCAAGCTCAAACAGGGCAAGGAATGCGCAGTGGTTGAGTCGGTGAAGGCCGCCGCCGATGTTTATGCGCCGCTGTCGGGCGAAGTCGTGGCGGCGAATGCGGAGCTTGCCGACGCGCCGGAGAAGATCAACGCCGACGCCTACGCGGCGTGGATGTTCAAGCTGAAGCCCGACAATCCGGCGGAACTGGGCGGACTCCTCGACGCCGCCGCGTACCAAGCTATCGCAGATGCGGAAAAGCATTAACTGCGTGAAAGGTGAAACGTGAAACGCCAAATCTCGCGGTAATATCGGCGATCGCTTCTACATTTCACTTTTCACTTCTCACGTTTCACTAAGCCCATGCCGTTTATTCCTCATACCGAAGACGATGTCCGCGCGATGCTCGCCGCGATCGGCGTCAAGTCGATCGACGATTTGTTCGACGAGATCCCGGCATCGTTGCGCGGCGGCGCGCTGGCCATGGTTCCGGCCGGAGTGAGCGAAATGGAAATCACGCGGCTGATGCACGAGCGCGCCGAGCGTGACGGCCGCTGGCTCAATTTCATCGGCGCCGGCGCCTACGAGCATCACATTCCCGCGGCAGTGTGGCAGATCGCCACGCGCGGTGAGTATTATTCCGCGTACACACCGTATCAGGCAGAGGCAAGCCAGGGCACGTTGCAGCTGCTCTATGAATACCAGTCGATGATGACGTCGCTCACCGCAATGGACGTCACCAATGCCAGTCTCTACGACGGCGCTTCGGCGCTCGCCGAAGCAGTGCTGATGGCGGTGCGCGTGCACAAATCGTCGAAACGCGTGCTGATGCCGGCAACGGTCAATCCGGTGTATCGCAAGGTCGTGCACACCATCGTCAAGGATCAGCACATCGAGATCATCGAGGCTCCTTATTGTACCGAGTGCGGCCACGTGATTCCCGCTGCGCTGCAAAAATTTACCGGGCAGGACTTCGCGGCGCTGGTGGTGCCGCAACCGAATTTCTTCGGCGTGCTCGAGCCGGTGGACGAATTGACGGCGCGGGCGAAACAGAATCGCATGCTGACGATAGCCGTCGTCAACCCGATTTCGCTCGCGCTGCTCAAACCGCCCGGCGAGTGGGGCGAGGGCGGCGCCGACATCGTGGTCGGCGAGGGTCAGCCGCTCGGCGTGCCTCTCGCAAGCGGCGGACCGTATTTCGGTTTCATGGCGTGCCGCGAGCAGCATGTGCGGCAGATGCCGGGACGCATCGTCGGGCGCACCGTCGACGTCGACGGCAAGCCCGGCTACACGCTCACATTGCAGGCGCGCGAGCAGCACATTCGCCGCTCGAAAGCGACATCCAACATCTGCACCAATCAAGGGCTCATGGTGACCGCGGCGACGATCTACATGGCGCTGCTCGGTCCCGACGGTCTCGCGCGCGTCGCGCAGGCGTGCCACTCGAATGCGCTCAAGCTCGCGCAGCAGCTCATCGCGCTGCCCGGCATCAAGCGCGCGTTCAGCGGGCCGGTGTTCCACGAGTTCGTGCTGTGCCTCAACGCACCGGTTGCCGACGTGTTGCAGGCGCTCAAGGCGCAGGGCATACTGGGCGGCCTCGCGCTGACGCGGGACTATCCGGAACTCGGCGACGCGCTGCTGGTGTGCGCGACCGAAACCAAGCGCGACGACGACCTCAAGCGCTACGCCGACAACATGAAGCGCATCCTCGGCAGCCGCTTCCGCCCCGCGCCATGCGCGTTGAAACCTGCAACCTGACGCCACCACGGATAATCCAGAGACGGCATGCTGATCTTTGAACTGTCACGCCCCGGCCGGCGCAACGCATCCCAGGCGCCGCTCGCCGTGCCGGGGTTGAGCGCGATCCCCGAGGACTGTCGCCGCACATCGCGGCCGCTGCTGCCGGAAGTGTCCGAGCTGGATGCGGTGCGTCATTACACCAACCTGTCGCGCCAGAATTTTTCGATCGATACGCAGTTCTATCCGCTCGGCTCGTGCACCATGAAATACAATCCGCGCGCGTGCAATCATCTCGCGATGCTGCCGCAGTTCCTTGCGCGCCATCCCGACGCGCCGGCCGATACCGGCCAGGGTTTCCTCGCCTGCCTGTTCGAGTTGCAGGAAATGCTCAAAAACGTGACCGGCATGGCGGGCGTGAGCCTCGCGCCGATGGCAGGCGCGCAGGGCGAATTCGCCGGCGTCGCGATGATCCGCGCTTATCACACGGCGCGCGGCGACAGCGCGCGCACCGAGATGCTGGTGCCGAACGCGGCGCACGGCACCAACCCGGCATCGGCGGTGATGTGCGGCTACACGGCCAGGGAAATTCCGACCGACCGCGAGGGCAGCGTCGACCTGGCCGCACTCAAGGCCGCGGTCGGGCCGCGCACCGCGGGACTGATGCTGACCAATCCGTCGACGCTCGGCGTGTTCGAACGCACGATCCTCGAAATACAGCAGATCGTGCATGACGCGGGCGGGTTGCTCTACTACGACGGCGCCAACTTGAACGCGATCCTGGGCCGGGTCAAGCCAGGCGATATGGGTTTCGACGTGATCCACCTCAATCTGCACAAGACGTTTTCGACCCCGCACGGCGGCGGCGGACCGGGCGCCGGCCCGCTCGGTGCGGCGACCAAGTTGCTGCGGTATATGCCGCTGCCGGTGGTTGCGATGGATGGCGACAACTACCGTTTGCAGGACGAGACGGACCTGCCGCAGTCGATCGGCCGCCTGTCGGCGCACCTCGGCAATGCCGGCGTGCTGTTGCGCGCGTATATTTACGCACGGCTGCTCGGCCGCGAAGGCATGCAGCGCGTTGCCGAGTACGCGACGCTTAATGCCAATTACTTGATGACCGAGCTGCGGAAAGCCGGCTTCGAGGTCGCGTTTCCTGCGCGCCGCGCGAGCCACGAGTTCATCGTCACGCTGAAGGACCTCAAGGATAAAACCGGCATCACCGCGATGGACGTCGCCAAGCGGCTGCTCGACAAGGGTTTTCATGCGCCGACCACGTACTTCCCGCAGCTGGTGCCGGAGTGCCTGCTGATCGAGCCGACCGAGACCGAATCGAAACAGACGCTCGATGCGTTCGTGCGGGCGATGAAGGAGATACTCGAAGAGGCGCGCAGCCAGCCCGAACTCGTCAAGACTGCGCCGCATACGACGCCGGTGCGCCGGCTCGACGAAGTCAGGGCCGCGCGCGAGCTCGATCTCGCCTGGCGCGGCACAGATCACGCAGTCGGCGGATGAAGAGCCCGTACAAGGGGAAAACCGGCTTGAGGCGCATCTGGAATGCGCTTTTTTATTCGCTCGACGGCTTCGCCGCCGCGTTCAGGCACGAGGACGCCTTCCGTCTCGAAGTGCTGCTCGCGCTGATTCTGATCCCGCTTGCATTTTCGATGCATGTGAGCGGCGTCGGCAAGGCGTTGATGGTGGGCAGTGTGCTGCTGGTGCCGATCGTCGAGCTGCTGAATTCCGCGATCGAGGCGGCCACCGACCGCATCTCGCTCGAAGACCACGTGCTCGCCAAGCGCGCCAAGGACATGGGCAGCGCGGCGGTGATGCTGTCGCTGCTCGGCGTTCCCGTGGTTTGGCTGCTCGTCCTGCTAGGTTGAACACGGCACAGCATCCACGGCCGTGCGGGGTAAGCTTCGAATGATATAATTCGCGCCTTTCCCGGGAGCCTCGCGCATGCACACGCTGATCTGCGGCTCGATCGCCTACGACACCATCATGGTGTTCCCGGGGCGCTTCAACGAGCACATCCTTCCCGACAAACTGCACATTCTCAACGTCGCATTCCTGGTGCCCGATATGCGCCGCGAGTTCGGCGGCTGCGCGTGCAATATCGCCTATAGCCTCAAACTGCTCGGCGGCAAGCCGCAGATCATGGCTACCGTCGGCGACGATTCCCAGCCATACTCGTACCGGCTCGACAAGCTGCAATTGTCGCAGCGCCACGTGCGGCAGGTGGCCGGGACATTCACCGCGCAGGCGTTCATCACCACCGATCTCGACGACAACCAGATCACCGCGTTCCATCCGGGCGCGATGAACCACTCGCACCAGAATCACGTCGGCGACGCCAGGGACGTGTCGCTCGGCATCGTCGCGCCCGACGGCCGCGACGGCATGCTGCAACACGCGCGCGAATTCCACGCCGCCGGCATCCCGTTCATCTTCGATCCCGGTCAGGGGCTGCCGATGTTCGATGG
This sequence comes from Gammaproteobacteria bacterium, assembly GCA_041483135.1. Classification (GTDB taxonomy): domain Bacteria; phylum Pseudomonadota; class Gammaproteobacteria; order Burkholderiales; family SG8-41; genus PALSA-1004. Next base: position 38,672 of record JBGPFE010000033.1, read on the forward strand.
CGATGAGCTGCTCGAGTTCGTGCGCATGGCGGATTATCTGACGGCCAATGATTACGAAGCGCAAATGCTGCAGGAAAAAACCGGCCAGTCGCTGGCTGCGCTCGCGAAGCGGGTGAAAGGATTGGTGGTCACGCTCGGCGCCAGGGGGTCGTTGATTTACAGCGGCGGCCGGCAAATCGAAATCCCGTGTGCCAAGGCGGACAGCATCATCGACCCCACGGGTTGCGGCGACGCCTACCGCGCCGGCCTGCTCTATGGGCTTGCGCAGGGCATGGACTGGGATCTGACCGGGCGGCTGGCATCGCTGCTCGGCGCGCTGAAAATCGCGCACCGCGGCGGGCAGAACCATCATTTCACGCGCGACGAAATCGCGGCCCGCTTCAAGCAGAATTTCGGCATCACGTTATGGTAAGGACGCTGATAGTGGTTGCGGCAACGCTGCTGAGCGTGCTGCTTGCGGGCTGCGCGTCGAATCCGCCCAGCAATAAGCAACCGGGCGAAGAGCAGGAAGTGCGCATGGGAGTGGTCGAAAGCGTGCGCCAAGTGCCGCTGCCGGGCTCGGGCGGCATGGTTGGCGCGATCGGCGGTGGAGTGGCCGGCGGCATCGCCGGCGGCAGGGTCGGCGGCGGCAGGGGCGGTCAGGCGGCATCGACCGTCGGCGCAGTTGCCGGCAGCGTCGCGGGCTACGCGCTCGAAGGCGCTGCGAGCGCCAAAGAGGGTCTCGAAATTTCGGTCCGGCTCGATAGCGGCCGGTTGATCGCCATCGTGCAGCCCGACGGCGAAGCGTTCAAGCCTGGAGAACGCGTGCGCGTGCTGTCGGGCGTCAAGGGCTCGCGAGTGACCCATTGAATATGCGCGCCGCAGCGCGCACCGAGAATTAATGCCAGCTTCAACCCGCGCCTGAACCTCAAACCTACCCATTTCATCACGCGCGCGCTGCGCCTTGCCCGGCTAGCGCTGCACGTCATGCGCGCTGTCGTGACCATGGCCCTGTTCTTCCCGTTTTATGACGGCGCACGGCGCATGGCCTGGGTTCAGCGCTGGTCATTGCGTTTGCTCGCAATTCTCGCGGTGCGCATCGAGCTCGGCGGCGCGCCGCCCGCGGCGGGCGCCGTACGCGCCTTGATCGTCGCCAACCACGTGTCGTGGCTCGACATTTTCGCGATCAATGCGGTGCACAAGGTGCGCTTCGTCGCCAAATCGGAAATCCGGCGCTGGCCGGTGTTCGGCTGGCTGTGCGCGCAGGGCAGCGCGTTGTTCATCGAGCGCGCAAGCCGTCATCACACGGCGCACATCAACGAGCAGGTGGTGGCAGCGTTGAGGCAGGGCGATACGTTGGTGGTGTTTCCGGAAGGCTACACCAGCGCCGGCGACGTGGTACTGCCATTCCATGCCTCGCTGTTGCAGCCGGCGCTCGCGTGCGACGCGATGTTGTCCCCGGTTGCGATCCGCTACACGCGCGCTGACGGCAGTTTGTGCAGCGAAGCGGATTACGAGGGCGACAAGTCGATGCTCGGATCGTTGTTGCTGATGTTGACTCAGCCGGTGATTTACGCGCGGCTGCAATTCCTGCCGCCGATCGCCTCCGCCGGCATGCACCGGCGCGAGCTCGCGCACGAGGCCGCGCGACTCATTGCCCGTGCGCTGGACGTGCCCGCGCCGCGTAGGCGGTCTGAATCAATTGCCGGTCGGAAAGCCTGAGCGCGCTCAATTCGCGGCCCCACACGCAGCCGGTATCAAGCCCGATCACGTTGGATTCGGTGTAGAGACCCAGCGCGGCCCAGTGGCCGAAGATGACGGGAGTGCCGCGGCTGCGCCGGCGCGGCACGCGGAACCACGGCAGGTAACCCCTGGGCAGGTTGACCGGCTTGCCCTTGTGTGCGAATTCCATTTTGCCGTCGACGGTGCAGACGCGCAGGCGCGTCATCACGTTGGTGATCACGCGCAGCCGCTCGATGCCGGTCAGGTCATCGCGCCAGCGGTCGGGCTGGTTGCCGTACATATTGCGCAGAAATGCGTCGTGGCCGTCGCTTTGCAGCGCGGTTTCGACCTCGCGCGCGAGCTTGAGCGCTTGCGCGATCGACCACTGCGGCAAGAGGCCGGCGTGCACCATCGCATAGCCGGCAGCGGCGTGCATCATCGGCCGGCGGCGCAGCCAGTCGAGCAGCTCGTCGCGGTCGGGCGCGCGCAGGATCGCATCGAGCGTGTCCCCGCGATGCGGCTTGACATGGCCCGCGGCAACCATCAACAGATGCAGATCGTGATTGCCGAGCACCGTGACCGCGCGCGCGCCGAAACTTTTCACGAAGCGCAGCACCGCGAGCGATTGCGGGCCGCGGTTGACGAGATCGCCCACCAGCCACAGGCGGTCGCGCGCCGGATCGAAGCGGCACTTGTCGAGCAGCCGCCTGAACGCGGAGTAGCAGCCCTGGATGTCGCCTATCGCGTAAGTGGCCATGCAAGCAGGAACCGGGAGTCAGGAGTCATGATGCAGGATCCAAGCATGAATCAGAAAGAAATATAGACGCAGAGCATGCTGCGCCTTTTCCGCAATCAGGCTATGGGCTATTTCTTTTTGGCGGGAGCCGCGGCAGGTTTTGCCGCGGGCTCTTTGAAGCTGGCGCCGGACTGATTGGCCATGTAGACGACGGCGCGCGCGACTTCGAGGTCGCTCAAATCCGGACTGCCGCCACGCGGCGGCATCTGCCGTATGCCCTTGATGGCATTTTGGGCGAGGTGCTCGGGGCCCACGCCGAGACGCGGTGCCCACGCCGCCTTGTCGCCGATTTTCGGCGCGCCGAGCGCGCCCGATCCATGGCATGCACCGCACGCCGCATCAACCACTTCCTTGCCGGTTTTTTCAACTCTCGGCGCGCTCGAGTCGATGACTTCGACCTGGCCGACCGGCTTCAGGCGCTGCGCAACCGCCTCGTCGGACAGCGCGGGATTGTTTTTACTCGTGTCGATCCCGGTCGTCACCAGTTGCGACAGCATGACGATGAGCGTGATCGTCACCAGAAACGCGAGCAGCACGACGATGATCAACTGCTTCGGCGTCTTGATCGGCGAGGAGCGTTCTTCGACGTGGACTTCGCTCATGACAATTCCCGCGGTGGGGCGTCGGAAAGGCGCACATTATAACGGCAATCATCGCGCGCAGTATAACGGCCAAGGCACTGTCCCCATTGGACGCTCCAGCGGAAAACGGCTATGCTAGTCATCGTGCTGTGCTTACACAGCGCCCGTAGCTCAGCTGGATAGAGTGTCGGTCTCCGAAGCCGAAGGTCGCCCGTTCGAATCGGGCCGGGCGCGCCAACTTTCCTTCATTGCATCGCTTTGCCTGCGCCGTCGTCAGTCGCCGCGTATTTGATCGCAACCGCTTTCAGCGTCTGCACGTTGCCGCCGCCAACCCAGCGATAGTCGTTGTAGGGATACGGGCCAAAGGCATACGGATTCATGTACAGCGACCGGTAGGCATAGGGATAGCGATAGCGCGAATAAAACGGATTGCCATACCACGGGTCATACGCGCGCGCCGGCGGCTGGTAAACCGAAATCACTTCCAGCCTGACCACCGCATCGGCGCCGAGCGCCTGTGCTTTTTTGCGAGCGTCCTCGAGCAGTTCGGCTTCGCTGCCGCCAACCGTGCCCTGCGCTTCGATCAACGCGATCTTGACGTGCGGCTGCGGCGGGAAATCGAGCAGGATCGCAACGTTCTGCGTCGGCTCGTAATGTCGCGCCGGGTCGAGCAGCGTGACCTGGGTTGCGACCGACGCGCAGCCGGCGAGCGCCGCGCCGAGCAGCGCAAGACCAAGTGCAGGATTACCGGGCAGCCGCATATTGAAATTTGACAGCGGGCGGCGAAGTACCGTTCGGCGCCGTGTCCTATAATAACCCCGTGCGTCATTGACGGGCGCGGCCGCCGGAATCACGGCGGCGCGGGCTCCGGGACAGAGGGAGGATCTCTATGCGTGCAAAGTCGGGAAGCGGCGCGGGTTCCGGCGGGTCGGCATTTCGGGCGCCACGCCGCCGGTGGCTGCTGCAGGCGGGCGCGCTGGCGTCGTCGGCCTCATTTCCGTTGTGGGTGCCCGGCGCAGCCGCGCAATCACCGTCAACGCTGAATGCGCTGCCGCGTCTGGCGCTGGTAATCGGCAACGCCAAGTACGCGGAGGCCCCGCTGAAAAATCCGGGCAACGATGCGAAAGGCATCGCGGGGGAGCTGCAGAAACTCGGCTTCCAGGTCAGCCTCAAGCTCGACGCGGGCAGGAACGACATGATCGAGGCGATCCGTGCTTTCGGCGGGGAGCTCGCCAGGAAGAAAGGCGTCGGCATGTTCTAC
>JBGPFE010000034.1:0-41432 GCA_041483135.1 Gammaproteobacteria bacterium
CGCCTGGAGATCGCCATGGCGATCCTGGCCGAGCCCAAGGTGCTGCTGCTCGACGAGCCGCTCGCGGGGCTCGCCGAGTCCGAGATCCAGAGCGTGCTGAATGTTCTTCGCCAGCGCGTCGGCCAGCAGACGATCCTAATCGTGGAGCACAAGATTTCCCACGTGCAGCACTTCCTGCAGCGGCTCACCGTCATGCACGAGGGCAGGATCATCGCGGATGGCGGATACGAGGAATGTCTGCGCAATCCCGAGGTGCGCAGAAGCTATTGGCAGATCGACGTCGCCGCGGACGGGGGCGAGCATGCCTCCTGACAGCGGCGTCACGGTGCAAAGCGACGAAATACTGGCCGTCAGGGGCCTGAGCGTCGCGTACGGCGAGTCGAAGGTCCTGTTTGATATCAATTTGAGCGTACGAGCGAGGCAGATCGTGGCCTGCGTGGGCCGCAACGGCGCCGGCAAGACGACGCTCCTCAAGAGTATCGCCGGATTTCTGAAACCGCTCGCCGGGTCCATCACTTCCGGCCACACCAGTCTCGTCGGCCGGAAATCCTACGCTATCGCGAAGATGGGGATCAAGTACGTGCCGCAGGACAAGAAAGTGTTTTCCGATCTGACGGTCAGAGAAAACCTCGAGCTCGGCAGCTACGCCACCGGGGATTACAACTGGGACCGGGTCACCGACTATTTTCCGAAACTGAAAGAGCTCATGGACCGCAAGGGCGGCTATCTGAGCGGCGGCGAACGCCAGATGCTCATGATCGCCAGGTCCCTGCTGGGCAGCCCGCAGGTGCTGCTGATCGACGAGCCCACGGAGGGACTGGCTCCCAGCATCGTTGCGCACCTGCGCAGCGTTTTTGCGGAATTGAGCAAGCACACGGCGCTGGTGCTCGTGGAGCAGAACCTGCCTCTGGTGTGCGCGATATCGAGCAAGGTCTACGCCATAAAAGAAGGGCGCATCGTGGCCGAGCTCGCAGACCGGGAATCGATCAAGGCGGATGTTTGTGAACGCTACCTCTAGGGGTTTCAGGCCATGATGAAAGCATTCCGCTGGTGGTGGGGCCTGCTGCTCGCGTTTGCGCTGCTGGCGGTGTCGAGGGTATTTCTGCCCCTGCCCTTCGTCAACGAGGTCGTCATATTCTCGATCTACACCATGGGTTGCAGCTTCCTGCTCGGCCGCGTCGGGTTCATATCGTTCGGGCAGCCGGCGTACCTGGCGGTCGGCGCTTATGGCACCGCGTTTTACATGTTCTACTTCGGCACCAATCCTTATATCGGCATCCTGCTGGGCGTGCTGTCGGGGCTCGTCGTGTCCTTCATCGTCGGCCCTCTTTTCGTTCGATTGCGCAGCGACTATTTCGCGCTGGTGAATCTGGCGCTGGCGGTCATCATCTACTATCTCATGCAGAAGGTTCTGGCGGGCATCACCTACGGCGACAACGGGCTGTGGTTTTTGACCCGCATATCCTCTACTCCCGTGCTCGACCTGGGCAAGCCGGCGCACTTCTTCATCTTCGCTTTTCTGGTCGCGCTGGCCGTGTGGGCGTTCTACAAGTATCTCGACGACTCGATCTACGGCGCCTGCTGCCTCGCCACCAAGATCAACGAAGACAAGCTCAGATTTCTCGGCTACAGCAATTACAGCGTGCGGCTGCTCGCTTTTGTCATCGCCAATACGACGACCGCTCTGGCCGGCGCGATGTATGCGGTCTACCTTGGTTTTGTGAGCCCGGAAATAAGCAGCCCGTCGCGTGCCGCCGATCCGGTGGTAGTCACGATACTCGGCGGGGTCGGCACGCTCTACGGGCCCATCGTCGGCGCGTTCGCTTACACCGGCATGAAAGACGTGATCAGCAAGTTGATCGGCAACTGGGAGCTTTTCATCGGTTTTCTCCTGGTATTCATCATGCTCGCCGGGGAAAAGGGCATCTGGGGCTCGCTGCAGCCCCTGCTGGATAAGCTGCTCTTCCGGAAGAGGTCCGCGCCGGAAACGGCTGACAGCGCAGAGGCGCGCCGCTGATGAGCTCACAACTGCTGATTTCCGGCGTCATCTTCGGGCTGAGCATCGGGAGCATTTTTTTCCTGATGGCGATCGGCCTGTCGCTGTGCTTCGGCCTGATGCGCATCATCAGCCTCGACCAGCTGCTCTATTACTCGATCGGTGCGTACATCACCTATACCCTCAGCCTTGCGACCGGCAGCGTGTGGCTCGGCGTGCTGGGGGGATTGGTGGTTGCGGGCATCGCCGCCTTCGCCGTGGAACGGCTGGTTTTCCGGCGCATCTACGAACGGGAACTGACTTTCAGCATGATCACGTCGTTCGGGATCCTGATCGGCGGCATCGGCGTCATCAAATTCTTCTGGGGGGTCGTTCCCCGTCCGGTCCCCGTGCCGATGATGGTTCAGATCGACATCGTCGGCACGGAAGTCCCGGTCTACCGCCTGATCGTCGTCGGCATCGCCGTTCTCGTTTATGCCGGCATCTGGCTCTTCCTGAACCGCACCATCATCGGCAAGGCGATCCGCGCCGGCATCGAGAACGTGGAGCACGTGGAAGGCCTGGGCATCAATGTGTCGCGGCTTTTCACCATCACTTTCATCATCGCCGGGGCGTTGTCCGGGCTGGCCGGGGGCCTGCATGCACCGCTGATCATGGTGGAGCCCTCGATGGGGCTCGAGGTGCTCGCATTCGTTTTCATGGTCGTCATCATCGGCGGCCTGGGCAGCATCAAGGGAACGCTGGTGTCCGCGTTTATCGTCGGGCAGGTCGTCTCGCTGGGGTCGCTCATCTATGCGCCCCTGGCGCAGATGGCGCCATTTGCCATAATGCTGTTGATTCTGCTGATCAAGCCAACCGGCCTTTACGGCAGCACGCTGGTGAAACGATAGTTCACGGTAAATTCGAACCGCGTCGCGCCGGGGTCAAGCGGCAGCGGGGAAAAAGCGGGCTGCGTCCCTTTGTCTTCTTCAAGACGCGATTCAATAATGAGTCAATCGGCTCGCCCAAAACATGACTGCCGGCACGCGCGCCTCCTCAAAGGGGGCGCTCGCCCCTGATTTGAACCCGATGCATCATCCGCCGGGCGTTCGGATCAAAGGGATCTCGCCGATGAATCAGGCAGCGATTGTCCCAGATGAGGGTATCTCCGACGCGCCATTCCTGACCCCAGACGAATTGCGGCTGCGCGGCATGCCGCCACAGTTCATCCAGCAATCGTTCGCTTTCCCCGGGCTCCAACCCGATGATATAGGCGTTCTTGCGGCGACCGAGATATAAGGCTTTTCTTCCGGTCAGTGGATGGGTCCTTAAGACCGGATGCTGAGCGCCCGGCGCCTGGCGCGGATCCGTCACTTCTTTGAACCCTTTCCTGAGCTGTCCCGCACTGTTGTAGGTCTCGTCGTGAATGATCGACCTTCCCTCAAGCTTCCGCTTCAACTCCTCAGGAAGGGTCTCATAGGCCAGATATTGATTGGCGAAATAAGTGTTGCCCCCGGCCGGTGGAATTTCCAGCGCGTGCAGAATCGCATAAGAAACGGGTTGCGGACGATATGACATATCCGTGTGCCAGAGCGCCTCGCCGGCGCCGAGATTTCCCTGCGGCTGTCCGCTCTCCACGATGTTTGAGATGACGAGGATGTCTGGATACTCGTCGATATAAGGCTTGCCGATAATGCTCATCCCCGGGGGCTCCAATTCCCCCAGGCGCTTGCCCAGGGCGATCAACTGGGGGTCCGTCAGGGGCTGGCCGCGTACCACTACGACAAGATGGTCGAGCAATGCCTGGCGCAGCATTGCAAATGCGCCGCTGCCCAGGTTGTTGAGATCGATGCCCCTGACTTCGGCACCGCAGCCCTGGCCGGACGCGATCACCCCGGCATCCAGCCCTGCCGGCGTGACGGACGATCGTATCGGTTGTGCGCTTTGCATCGCCACTCCCATTTCGACATTACATGCGTATCATACGCATGAATTGCACTGCAAGAAGATTACACGAGTCCTGTGGGCTCGCACAACCAGGGGGAAGTCAATGACGAACAGGCCTCTGCTCGCTATCGCATTTGCCGGTGCGCTCCTGGCCTCGAGTACCGCTGACAGCGCCGATCGATATCCGGTTCGGCCAGTACGTGTCATCGTGCCGTTCGCAGCCGGCGGAACGTTCGATCTCGTCGCACGCGTCGTTGCCCAACAGCTCACAGATCTGTGGCGTCAACAGGTGATCGTGGAAAACCGCCCGGGAGGAGCAACGATCATCGCTGCGGAGTTAACCGCCAATGCGACGCCGGACGGCTACACCATGCTTCTTTCGCCGAACTCCCTCGCCGCGAACCCGGCGTTACATAAGAAGCTCCCGTACGACACGCAGCGCGATTTCCGGCCTTTAGTCCTGATTGCGACACAGTCGATGGCATTGGGGACAAACCTTTCCTTCAAGGCAAACTCGATCAGGGATTTAATCGCCCTCGCCAAAGCCGAACCCGGTCTGCTCGCATACGGCACGGCTGGAATCGGCAGCGGCGGACATCTTGCCGGGGAAATCTTCAAGTCCATGGCCGGCATTGACGTTACACACGTGAGCTACAAAGGCGGAAATCTCGCAATGCTTGACGTGATTGCGAATCAAATTCCGCTGGTAATGACCGGTCTGCCGAATCTTCTGCCATTACAACGGGCGGGCAAAATAAGGATACTCGGGATCACCGACACGAAGCGCGCGACCGTCGCCCCCGAAATTCCGACGATCGCCGAAACTGTCCCCCGCTACGAGTTCAGGAACTGGTTTGGCCTGGTCGCTCCGGGGGCGATTGCAACGGATCTCGTGCGCAGGATTAACGCGGATGTGAACACAGTGCTCGCCGACGTAGGCACGCGCCAAAGACTGTTGGAGCAAGGCTTCGATGTGATCGGCGGAAGCGCACAGGAGTTTGATGCGCTGGTCAAAGCCGACACCTTGAAGTTTGACAAGGTGATTCGGGACGCCGGGATCCAAATCAACTGATTCCTGGTGCATCATCCCGTCGAGCAGAGAAAGCCTGTGAGTGCTCGATGAGGACTCTGGCCTGTCGATTCTTTTTTCGGTTCGATGCGAATACGTTCTGGCACTCTGGCCGCTCCGGTGCAATTCCGTTGCGCCCAGGCTTCACGTTCTGGGGTGCACGATACCTCAACTCACCTTTGACCCAGATCCTTGAAAACCGCAGGCTTTCCCTTACCTGCTTTGCCCTTTTCCATGGCGGCGTACGCTGTCTCGACGAGGTTGTCGGCATCCTGAGCGTTAGCAGGAAAAATAGCGATACCGACGCTGGCCCCAATTTGAACGGCATGCTTCTGGCCGTCCAGATAAAAACGCTTTGAGAGAGCGCCGATAATCTTTTCGCTGACTTCCGCAGCGTCCCGCCGGTTTACGCCATCGGACATGATCACGGCAAATTCGTCGCCCCCCATGCGGGCAACCGTGTCAGATTTGTGCGCCTGATACCGGATTCTTTCACCCACCAGCGCCAGTACCTGGTCGCCCGCATGGTGTCCCAGCGTATCGTTTACATACTTGAACTTGTCGAGGCTGAGGTAGATCAAGGCCAGTTCCTTGTGGTCGCGTCGGGCGGCAGTAATATCCTGACCGAGGCGATGATAGAAAAGCGTCCGGTCAGCAAGGCCCGTGAGGCTGTCGTAATTGGTCAGCCGCCTGATGCGCTCCTCGGCCACCTTGCGCTGGGTAATGTCCACCAATAAGCCGTAGGACCCAAGCAGTTTTCCAGTCTCCCCGGCATGCGGGACAAGCTTGATCTCGAGCGGCACGGACTCCCCATTCCTGAGCACCTGCATCCTTTCATAGGTGAGCGGTTGTCCCGTTAACGCTTTGCGAAATTCGTCTTCGGCAACATCGTAGGCGGCATCGCCGACAATTTCCCGCAGGTGCCTGCCGGCGATGTCCGTTGCATCGAAGCCAAAGAAATCCGCGTAGCGTTTATTGGCGAACCGGCAGCGCAGGCTGGCATCGTAATACACGATCATTGCGGGCACAGTGTCGATGATGAGGCGCAATTCGGACGCGCTGGCGCGCAGCGCCTGTTCCATGCGCTTTCGCTCGGAGATGTCGCGGATTATGCTGGTGAATCGGCGGGCGCCCCCAAGCGTAGTCACGGCCATGGTAAGTTCGACGGGAAACTCGCTGCGGTCTTTGCGCTGCGCCAGGAACTCTCGGGACAGTCCGGTCGTGCGGGTGCCGCCCCTGCGCACGTGATCCGCAATGTAGCGAAGATATTCGCTTGCTCGCGACTCGTTCATCAGCATCGCCACGTCTTTTCCGATCACCTCGTTCGCTGCGTAGCCGAACATCATGACCGCTGCAGGATTGAACGACTCGATCGAGCCACGCTCGTCCGTTGTAACGATGGCGTCCACTGCCGCGTCGGCAACCGCCTTCGCCATGGCCGCCTCGCTCATCAGGGCCTGCCTGAGAGGCCGCATGACCAGCCACCAGATAAACAGCGACATGATGAGTGTCAGGGCTCCCGCGTCTATGATCGCCCTTGCATCCTGGGAAATGGCTTGCGGGAGGAAGTGGTCGAGCGCATACGTCAAGGCTTCCTCCGCGCAAAAAATCAGCGCGAGGACAGCGAAAAATATCCACGACGGTGACAGCTGCTCGGCCTTCATTTGGCTCGTTGATCCCCCCGGCCATGAGTCGTGCAGCGTAACACGATGCCGTATGATCTGCCTCGATACGCACGATTATGCTCCCGCCGAGGAACGCGGAAGCGGTAAAGTCGCTCGACAGGCCCGATGGAACTCCGCTGTTATCACCCGGTGCCCGGATTTTGCCCGATTCGCGGAGCCGGGCGGGGCCCGACCCCTCGGGCTATCCGCATGAAATGACCTCTCGCCAGTGGCCGCTGCAGGCCGTTATCGGACAATGTCTGTCAGTTCAGAACTACTACAGGTAATGGGAGACCTCATCACTTATAACTCATCACTCATTACCCATCTTTCATCACTCCGCCGTGATATTTGCCGCCTTGACAACCTGCGCCCATTTGGCGATCTCCGACTTCATGTAGGCGTTGGTCTTGTCGAGCGGTTCGGCCGCGGGCTCGAGTCCCAGGGGAGCGAGGCGCTCCTTCATTTCAGCCGCGTAGAGGATTTTGATGAGCTCGCCGTTTAACTGCGCGAGCACTTCCTTCGGCACGGCCGCCGGCGCAAACATCGCGAACCACACGTCCACCGCGTAGCCGGGTACGCCCGCTTCGGCGACCGTCGGCAGCTCCGGCGCCGCGCTCGTGCGCTTCGCGCCGACTGTCGCCAGCGCGCGCAGCTTACCCTGCCTCGCATACGGCATCGTCGAGACGACGGCGGAGGCGGTCATCGAGATCCGGCCCGCGATGAGATCGATGACGCCGGGCGCGGTGCCCTTGTAAGGCACGTGGACGATATTGGTGCCGGTCGCGAGCTTGAACATTTCGAGCGCAAGGTTCGCCGCGCCGCCGCTGCCGGATGACGCGTACGTGAGTTCGCCCGGGTGCGCTCTTGCGAGCGCGATCAGCTCCCTGACCGATTTCACCGGCAGCGATGGGTGCACGGCGAGAATGTTCGAAGAGTTGACCAGCACCGCGACCGGCGTGAGATCGCGGACCGGGTCGTACGGAAGGTTTTTGTGCGAGGCCGGGATCACCGCGTACGAGATGCTCGCGGTGAGCAGCGTGTAGCCGTCCGGTGGGGCTTTCGCGACCAGCTCGCTGCCGACCGCGCCTCCCGCGCCTGGGCGGTTCTCCATCACGACCTGCTGGCCCCAGCGCTCGGCGAGCTTCTGCCCGACGATGCGCGAGATGGTATCGACGCCGCCGCCGGGACCTAAGCTGATGACGATGCGAATGGGCTTCGCAGGGTAGGTTTGCGCCAAAACCTCCGGGGCCAACGCGGCCGCTGCGACGCAAAGGGTCGCAGCAACGCGCGGGAAACCGGCGGACGAATCAAACATGCGGCAATTATGCGGGAAAGAAGTGCGGGCCGGGAAGATTACACCGACCAGACTTATTTAACCGTGACTGCCCAGCGGGCAGCAACATGGAAAAGAGCTAGTGGCTTAAACACGAGCCGGCGTGCCCCGACCCCCGTGTATTAATGGCGAGCACCGCGCCGGCGATTGATTTCAACTGGTGACGAGTGTGTCGACCAGCACCCGCATCGGCCGCACGAATTCCGGTTTTGATTCGGTAATCTCCTCGCCGGGAGTTACGTTCAACTCTAGCCAGAAAAGCCCGATCTGCCGCACCGCTCCCAGAAAGTCGCCGAGTTCCAGGGTTTTGCGAACGTATCCGTTGGTGCCGAGATTATAGCTTTTGAGCTTGTCCGTTTCTTCGTCGGAGGAAGTAAAAACCACCACCGGCGTCAGCCTGGTAAGCGGATCGGCCCGCAAGGCTTGCAACACCTGCAGCCCATCGAGCTTGGGCAGCCTCAAATCAAGCAAAACCAGTTGCGGAGTCACTTTCGGATCACGGTTCGAATAACGGCCTTTGGCGAACAAATATTCAAGCGCCTCCGCTCCATCGCGCGCCACGACAATTTCGTTCATTACGTTATATCGCTTGAGCGCGAACAGCGTCATGCGTTCGTCTTCGCGGTTGTCTTCAACCAGCAGTATCGGTTTGTACGCTGCCATATGGCCTTCGTCACGATTGTGGCGCAGTGCCACTGACAAATACTAACGCCGAACGGCCGGCAGAGACTGCCAAATACCTCACACATGGCTAAAAAGAAATAAAGTTCTCCGGCACCAGTTATTCTTTGCGGGAATCAGGCGCGGGCCGGCAAGGTTACTGCGCCCTGTTTATTCAGAGCACGCACATCGGCAGGATTCTGCTTGCGGTTGACCACTAACTGCAGCAACGCCGTTATCCCGGACATATCTCGTAACAATTGCTTTCACACTGAAACCTCGCCACGCTCAACAATGGCTTGCGTGTGGATGTCTATCCAGCAGGTATCTCACCAGGAGAAAACCATGAACACCACGAAGAAACTGATCTGCATCCTGATCGCCGGCGCGACGCTCGGCGCGGCGGCGCCCGTCCTCGCCGACTCGTTCCACGGCCGCGGCTATGACCGCGATCGCCACAGCGATCACTTCCGCGACTATGACCGTCACGGCTATCGCGACCATGACCGCCGTATATACCGCGACTATGAACGCCATAGCGTCGTGATGGTGGAGCGGCCCTATGTCGTCGAGCGATCCTATGTCGTCGAGCGGCCGGTGTACTACAGCGACCCCGCGCCGATGGCGAATCTCGGTCTCGGTGCCATGATCGGCGCCGCGATCGGCGGCTATATCGACAGCCAACGGTAGCACCGGCCACAGCGCACGTAGCTCCCCCTGCGTGCGCTGTTACCAAACGGTTTTCTCTATGTTCAGATTGGGAACATCGCGTGGAAAACGAGGATGGAGCCCTGGTTTATCGTGGAGCGGCGGAGTCAAGCGGTAGCGGGGAAACACGGGCTATGTCCTTAACCGCACAACGGAAACGATACCAGAGGCGCCAGAGCCAAGCGGCGTTATGGCGCTGTCAAACTCCACGACAAGTAACGGGAAATGGCTGTCGGAAAAAACCTGACATGGAACGGTGTAGCGGTAATGGGTGATGGGGAATGGGTAGAAGCCGCAGCTTGATGAGTGAGCACCTCGAGGGCCCATAGCTTGCTAAAGACGCGCCCCGAAGAGGTCAACCACAAACTCGTTGATCATCATCAATAGAAGAATATCCCGCCTCTCTTATCCAGTGTCTTAGCTTGTCCCACTCGGAACCAGCTGACGAATATAGTGATGCGCTAGGCATAAGCCCCTCAAGACCTATCACTCTATTGCCATATACCACTTGATGCACGACGGTGCTCCCGTTTGCGAAAACAATACCACGGGGAGGAATTTCAAGTTTTACTTTAGGGCAAACGTCCATAGCTCCGGACTTATTAATCAGAGCACAAAGAACGTTCAAGTCAGACGGAAGCGTAGACCCGAGAAAATCTTTAGAAAACCTTATAACGTCTCTCAATTTAGGCCCGATGTTCCAGATCCTGGCTTCGGAGTCGACATTGAGGAATAATTTAAGACGTGGTAATTTGCTTTCCGCTGGAAATGGTTTGCCATTATTAAAAACGTCAAGGTGAACATCTTCCTCAGGTGTTTTGACAAACCTGAATGTGCAATTTTTCCATTGGATATTTCTGTAGGCCGGCAATACTTCTGAAATCAGCAATTTGAAACTTAACTCAATTCGTAGAAATTCCGAGTATAGTTTCAGGAGTAAACGATCGTCATCTATGGCCTGGCAAAGGGGATTATGCGTTCTAAGAAACGCACGATCTCTAAAAATAATAGGCGTGGCTGTTATTTGGTCGACCGTTCCAATCTTTCTCCATTCTGGAGGAAAAGTAATGGTTGCTATATACGATTCGTCAAAGTCGAAGCCGCAGTCATTCAGGAGTATCACGCCATCGTTCTCGTAGTGAACGAGGGGTTCCGGAAAAGCTTTGATCATTTCCGATGGATTGTTATAAATCAGTATGTCTGCTGGATTGTAGTCACGTCCCATAGAGCTCGCCCTGGCATCCAAAGACCTTTTACGGAAAGGCCGACAGTGCGACGGCCATACCGGGATTCTGAAAATGATTTTAGCACCGCTATGCTATTAACAAACATACCATTACGCGACTGTCCATTTTTCGCCGGTAGCGGACATTGTCTGCCAGAGCAAGTCCCGGCTTCTACAGGCAATGGGAGACCTCATCACTCATCACTCATTACCGCTCTACTTCTTCTGCTTCAGCAAGTCCTTCAGCCCGGCGAACGGGTTATGGGTCGCCGAAGGTAAATCGCTGCCTCCCCCTGCTCCCCGGTTCGCGTCCGCCTCGAGTTGGCGCTGGTGCTCGTTGTCGTGGCAGTAAACGCACAGCAATTCCCAGTTGCTGCCATCGGGCGGGTTGTTGTCGTGGTTGTGATCCTTGTGGTGGACCGTCAGCTCCCGCAGCCGCGCGCCGCTGAACTCCCGCCCGCAGCGGGTGCAGACCCACGGATAGAGCTTGAGCGCCTGCTCGCGGTAAGTCGTCTCCCGCTCTTTTTGATGGCGCCGGGCTTCGGCCAGCACCCGGTCCAGCTTCGACGGATCCGGAGGTGATTTTCTGGATGGCATGGAATTAGATAGCGGCGATTACGTTACACTACCGAATCGCATATCCGCAAGCCGCGTGCAGCGCGGATTCCGGGAGGAACCGGCATGGACATGAACAATCCCGCAAAAAGTCCGGCAGCGCGATCCGATCTCGACGTCAAAATCACCAGGGTCGAGACGATCCCCCTGCGCGTTCCGCTCAAGGTGCCGTTCAAGATCGCGAGCGGCGCCGCGCGTCCCGCGGTGGAAGTGATGCTGGTGCGCCTGCATACCGATGCGGGCGTCGTCGGGATCGGCGAAACCCAGGCCTGGCGCCGCCAGGGCAGTGCCGAAACGCTGGCGAGCCTGACAGCGGTCATCGAAGATCATTTTTCCCCTCTGATCACAGGACAATCACCGTTTGCCATCGCCTCGATCATGCGCAAACTCGATGCGGCCATCTATCACAGCCAGTACGCGCAGGCCCCCATCTCCGATGCGCTCTATGATCTGCAGGGAAAGCTGCTCGGGGTGCCGGTGCACGCGCTGCTCGGCGGCAAATGCCGGGAAACAGTCCCCTCCTGCGCCGTCTTGTTCATGCAGCCCACTCTCGAAGCAACGCTGGCGGGCGCGGAGCGGTTCTTCGAACGCGGCTTTCGCAGTTTCGCGGTCAAGGTCGGCGTGGATCTGAAGGCCGACGTGCGGAACGTGCGGGCACTGCGCGAGCGATTTGGCGACGAGGCGGCCCTGCGCATCGACGCCAATGCGGGGATGAGCTTCGATGATGCTCTCGTTTTGCTCAAGCAACTCGAACCCTACGGCATCGATGCCGCCGAACAATTGCTGCCGATCTGGGACCTCGATGGCATGGCGGAACTTGCGCGGCGCTTCAACACTCCGCTCATCACGGACGAATGCGTGGCCACCGATCACGATCTGATCGAGGTCATACGCAGGCGCGCGGCAACCGGAATTCAGACCAAGACCGCCAAGAACGGCGGCATCTGGTACTCGCGCAAGCTATGGCACATCGCCGACGCCGCAGGCATGCAAATCTATCCGGGGAACCATCCGGGCACCAGCATTGCCACGCTCTCCGTCGTCCATCTGGCCGCGGCGTGGCCGGGCGCGTTGCGCGACGGGCCTTTTACGGTCGGCATCGGCGCGCTGAGCGAGGATATCGTCACCGAGCCGGTCCGGCTGGAGGGAAATCAGGTTCGAGTGCCCGACACTCCGGGTCTTGGCGTTACTCTGGACGAAGACAAGATTCGAAAGTTGCGCGTAACTGTTTAGCACGGCCAAACGCCGGTTCCAGCCCGGCGACTGCGGAGCTCAGTTGCCGGGCAAATCATGGATCTCCGGAAAAAACAGGTCCTTCCATGAATTCGCGCGGGTCCTGAGCGAGCCGATCTCATGCATGAACTGCGCGTACTTGAGCGTATTCTGCGGTACCATCGTAAATACATTCTTCGGGTCGTTGAGCGTCGCCATGATCTCTTCGATGGTTTCACCCTTGCCGCCGATGGAATCGAAATAGACCTGGGCCGCGCCTTTGCGGTCGTTGTTGATGTAATCGATCGCGTCCTTGAGGCTGCGCACGATGGCCTTGTAAGTGAGCGGGTTTTCGTCGCGGAACTTGCGGGTGGTATACAGCATCGTGAAGGTGGTCGAGCCGCCCATCACGTCGTCCGAGTTCAGTATCGTGCGCACGCGCGGGTCCTTGAGCTCCCGCGCAAAAAACGGCGGCGACGTGAAGTGCAAATCGATCTCGCTGAGGCCCGACAGCAATGCAACGACGCCGTCGGGGTGCGGCAGGCCCACGGTGAAGCGGTCGAACCGGAAGGTTTCCTTCTCGCCGTATTCCTTGCGCGCCGCCATCTGCATGATGATGGCGGGGATCGACACCTTGACCGCGGTTACCGCAATCCTGTCCTTCTCCGTAATGTCGCGCAGCGATTTGATGCCGGGATTGCGCGTGTTGAGATACATGGGCAGCGAGGTCATCGCCGCGATGCCGGTTACCTGGGCGTTATCGCGCGTGCGGTCCCACAAGAACAGAAAAGCCGGCGGCCCGGCCGGCACCATGTGCGCCGCGCCGGACAGCAGGGCATCATTGACGACCGCGGGCCCGCCGAGATTCGCATAGGTCACCTTCAGCCCTTTGTGACCCAGCGCGGCGGCGTGCTTCTCGATGCTTTTCTGCTGCTCCATCACCAGCAGCGGCAGAAAGCCGATGCCGCCGGCGCCCTTCGGTATTTTCAATTCCTGCACTTCCGCGGCCGTCGCCGCGTATCCCTGCAATGCAAGCATGGCGCCGACAGCGGCGCAAGCAAATTTATGTCTCATTGCTGATCCTTTTTCTTTCCGGTCATTGTTGCGGATCGACGTCGAGCCGGACCGCGATCCCTGCGAGTTCCTTCGACACCGCGGGATAACGCTGCATCACCAACGGATCGTGGCCCGGGATCACGTGGCGCGGCGATGCCGCGAGCCGATACAACGTCGCGTAGCCGTCGACCACATCGCCAAGGTGAAAAGTGCTGGTGAAAAACCGGTTCTGTTCCATGTGCTCGTAGTAGTGGCTCGCGTCCGATGCGAGTACCAGCCAGCCGCGTTTGGTCATCACGCGCACGCTCTGCAGCCCCAGCGTGTGCCCGCCGATGTGGTGCACGCTCAAGCCCGGCGCGAGTTCCGCGTCGCCGCGATGGAAGGTCACGCGGTTTTTGAATACCAGCCGCACCATGCCGACGACGTTCTCGACGTCGAATGAGTGGCCGAACTTCGGCACCTGCATATAGCGCCCGGTCGCGTAGCTCATTTCGTCGTCCTGCAGGTGAAACTGCGCGTTCGGAAAGTCATGGAAGGTGCCGACGTGGTCGTAATGCAGGTGCGTGATGATCACGTCCTTGACCTGGTCGGCCTTGACTCCGAGCAGCGCGAGGCCATCTCGCGGCGAGCGCAGAAAGGTGCGCTTGCGCGCCGCCGCCGTCTCGGCGGTAAAACCGGTGTCGACGACGACGGTGCGCTCCGCGTTGCGCACCAGCCACACGAAATAATCCATCGGCATCGGCGCGTCGTGCGGGTCGCCGCCGACGAAATGGTCGCTGCGCCTTGCGTCGCGCATTGCGTATTTGATTGCAAACACGTCATAAGTCGGCAGCGTCATCTTTTCACACGAGGCTGATTAAATGGGGTGCGAGTCAGTTTACGCGAAAGCTTCCGCCACGCCCGCGGGCAAGTCAAGGATGCAGGGATGGAGCGAGTGATTCGGTGACCGGGTGACTCAATTATACAATCACCCCGGCCAGGACCAAGGATCGATGCCGCTTTCGCGCTATCATTGGCCATGCTCAAGTGGCTCATTCATTTAGTTTGCCTGCCGGTGCTGGCCGCGTGCGCTAACTACGGAACGGTGCCCCAGAAACCGGCAGGCGGTTTCTCCGCCTCTCAACTCGCGAAGACTGACATCGACCGGGTCGCGGAAGCGCATCAGCAGGAAATTTTCTTGAACCTCAGGCTCCTCACGGAAAAACTCTACCGGCGCAATCCGCGCGAGTTGAAAAAAAGCGGCCAGCCGGGCGTCGCGGCTGGCGTGGCGCGGATCTTCGAGGGGCGGCACGAATGGAACTTCACCGAGCTGCAGGGCAAGCGCGGCGCGCAGGCGATCCATCTCGCCTTCCAGGAGGACTATAGCGGCGACCGCGTGCTGGCGTTCAGCGCCGGGCTCGGGGGCATGATCCAGACCGCGTTCCAGAACAAGACCGAGTTCTTCGTGCTGGACGACCTCGACCCGCAGAGCCTCTACAACGCCGCGCGCAACGTGGAGATCGCGGTGTGGAAGCTCTCCAACGGCCGCACCTCTCAAAGGGAACTGTTTCTCCTATCCAACGAGGGCGCCGGGCCGATTCAGAACCTGAGCTTCGAACGCGAGTTCGGCAAAGTCATCGCCAGCCTCGACGTGCTGTCGAAGATCATCGCCGACAAAACCAACCGCACGGTCGTGAAAGTGATCCAAAGCCTCGCCACGGCGGTTTTTCTGCCGATCAAATGATGGGAAATCAGGAACGGAGATGGGAAATGGGAGCCTCATTACTCATCGCGCATTACTCATAACCCATCACTCATTACCCGTTACATCGGCTTGCCTCGGCGGTTATCCGGTCGATCTTCACACCCGCCGGCCAGCTCACGCTTCCCGAACCGGGAAGCCGTCATGCTCGG
Organism: Gammaproteobacteria bacterium; assembly: GCA_041483135.1. Classification (GTDB taxonomy): domain Bacteria; phylum Pseudomonadota; class Gammaproteobacteria; order Burkholderiales; family SG8-41; genus PALSA-1004. Next base: position 15,361 of record JBGPFE010000034.1, read on the forward strand.
CGAGGAAATGCAGCAGGTGCGCCGCGCACGTCGCCGGCACGATCAGGTGCGCCATGTGGTAGCGCGTCGGCAGATGGATCATCCTGATCTGCGGCAGGCTCGCCACCAGCATGCGCTCCTGCTCCCGGTCGGTGACCGGTCCCGCGGTCGGATAGAGCCCAGCACCGGCGCGTTGACTTTCGGCAGGAAGGCGGCCGCGCTCATTGCATGCGTCTCCCCCGTTTCATGCCCGGAACATCGCAGGCAGCTCAGCGCTTCATACGCCCTGGGGCAGCCACATCATGCACTTCATCCGGCCGCACCTGTCGACGCCATTGTCGTTCGGATTGCGGATGTAATCCTTGAGCTTGTCGCTCATCGGCATGTTCAGATTCACATTCCTGGGCGGGACCGGCGACTGGAACCAGCGGGCGTAGATCTTGTTGATCTCCCCGCTCTTGAACAAGGCGATCATCGCGCCGTCCGCCAGTTTCTTGAGTACCGGATCGTTCTTGCGCAGCATGATCGCGTACGGGTCATCGGTCAGAAATTCCCCGACTACCGCAAAGTCGGCGGGATTTTTCGCGTTGGCGCGCATGCTGTAAAGCAGCACGTCGTCCATCGGAAACGCCGCGGCGCGGCCGGTTTCGACCGCCGAGAACGCATCGTTGTGGTCTTTGGCCTGGATGAAGCTCATGCCGAGCCTGTCCTGGGCGTTTATTTCCTTGATAGCGTTCTCGTTGGTGGTGCCGGGGGTGACGATCACGCTTTTGCCCTTGAGGTCCTTGTAACTCTTGATGTTGGAGGACGTCTTCACCAGCAGCTTGGTGCCGGTGAAAAAAGTGGTGACCACGAATGAAACCTGTTTCTGACGCTCCAGGCTGTTGGTGGTCGAGCCGCACTCGATATCGATGGCGCCCTTCATTATCATCGGGATGCGCGTTTCCGATGTGACCACCGCCATATTGACCTTCAGGTTCGGCATCTTGAGATGGGTTTTCACCGCGTCGACGATTTTCATGCACAGGTCGATCGAATAGCCGACGTATTGCTGCTTGTCATCGCGAAAAGAGAACGGGCTCGACGCCTCGCGTACTCCGAGCGTAAGTGCGCCGCTGTCCTTGATTTTCTTGAGAGTGCCGCTGTCCTGCGCGGCCGCCGGCGTGGTGCACATCGTGCAAGCGGCAAGGATCAGAATCAGCTTTGAAATGGTGCGCATGGCTCGCTCCCGATTAATTCGCAATCTTCAACATACAACCGGGCTGCCGAATACCTCAGCGCCTGGACTTGCGCTTTGCCGCCGTCTTTGCCAGCTCCGCACGCACGATCTTCGCGCCAGCGGCCAGCGCATGCAGCTTGCCGACCGCCACCGCGCGCGGCAGCGGCACCATGCCGCAGTTGGTGCACGGGTAAAGTTTGTCCGGCACGACGAACTTCATCGCGGCGCGGATCGTCCGCGCGACTTCTTCCGGCGTCTCGACCCGCTCGGTTGCGACGTCGATCGCGCCAACCATCACGTCCTTGCCCTTGAGCAGGCCGATCAGCTCGAGCGGCACTTTCGAGTTATGGCATTCGAGCGACACCTGGTCGATCCTGGAGCGTGCGAGCACCGGGAAAGTCTGCTCGTACTGGCGCCACTGCGAACCCAGCGTTTTCTTCCAGTCGATGTTGGCCTTGATGCCGTAGCCGTAACAGATGTGCACCGCGGTCTTGCACTTGAGCCCGTCCACCGCGCGCTCGAGCGCTTCGACGCCCCAGCTCCTGACGTCGTCCACGTAGGCATCTACGTTGAAGGCCGGCTCGTCGAACTGGACGACGTCGGCGCCGAGCGCGGCGAGCTCGCGCGCTTCCTGGTTCAGGATCCTGGCAAACGCCATTGCCAGCCGCGCACGATCCTTGTAGTAGGCGTCCTGCAGAGTGTCGATGATGGTCATAGGTCCCGGCAGCGTGTACTTGATCGGATGGTTGGTCTCGGCGCGCAGCAGCCGCACATCCTCGGTATGCACCGGGTGCGGCCGCGTGACCGGGCCCGTGACCTGCGGCACGCTGGCATCGTAGCGCTGGCGGATGCGCATGTTGACCAGGTGCTCGAAATCGATGCCCTTCAGGTGCTCGAGATAACCGGTCACGAAATGGCGCCGCGATTGCTCGCCGTCGGTGATGATGTCGATGCCCGCGTGCTCCTGATCGAGGATCGCCAGCCGAGTCGCATCGCGTTTGGCTTCGGCGAGACTCGCGCCTTCGAGCAGCCACGGCGCCCACAACTGGTTCGGCTGCGCGAGCCATGCGGGCTTGGGCAGGCTACCGGCAATCGTCGTCTGCAGCAGCGTCTTGCTCATGGGATCCCCCTCGGTCCAGCTGTGCGGCCGGCGGCTATCAGTCCGGCCAATCGAGACAGTTTAAGGGATTGCGCCCGATTGGTGAATCATCGCTGGCCAGCTATCTGTCAGCAAAACTGAACAAGACCTGCATTGATGCAAGCTGATGGCCATGGCGAATTCCCGATTTGGCGATTCGTCATGCATGGAGTTGCCGTGCGACACTTCGCGAGGTTTATTTCACCGCGCTAGAGCGTCCGGAGCTTGGGATCGAGGGCGTCCCGCAGCGAGTCGCCGAAGAGGTTGAAGGCAAACACGGCCAGGCTGATCGCGAGCCCGGGGAAGAGCCCCATCCAGGGCGCCGTCTCGGCGAACTCCACCGCCGCTCCGCTCAGCATGAGGCCCCACGCCGCCGTGGGCTCCTGTACACCCAGGCCCAGAAAGGAGAGCGAAGCCTCCAGCAGGATCGCCTGGCCGAGGAATGCAGTCAGCATGATGAGGTACGGCGCCATGACGTTGGGAAGCATGTGGCGGAGGATGATCCGGGCGTGGCTGAAGCCCGCGGCCCGCGCGGCGTCCACGTAGGGCATCTCGCGAACGCTGAGCGCGCTCGACCGGATCACCAGCGCGCAGCGCGGGATCATCGGGATGGTGATGGCCGTGATCAGGTTCGGCAGGGTGTTGCCGAGGATCGCGACCATGGCAAGCGCAAGGATGATCAGCGGAAACGAGATGAAGATATCCATGAATCGCTGCAGGACCAGGTCGATCCGCCCGCCGAAGTACGCGCTGCCGACCCCGAGCACGGCGCCCGCGGAAGCGCCAAACAGCGCCGCTCCGAAACCGACGATGAGCGCGGTGCGCGAGCCGTAGATGATGCGCGATAGCACGTCGCGCCCGTAGGCATCGGTACCGAGCCAGTGGGCCGCGTTCGGTGGCGCCAGCATGGCGGCAAAGTCGACGGTCAGCGGATCGTAAGGCGAGATTACGGTCGCGGACACCGCGACCAGTAACATCAGCACGACGACGACAGCGCCGATGGCGCCGAGCGGCCGGCGCCGCGAAAAGTCGACGATGACGGCGAGCCAGCGGGCGCGGGGTGCCGCGTCGAGTACTTCGATCGCATCAAATGGAGCAGAAATCGACATGGGCTGAGTCCCTAACCGTGGCGGATTCGAGGGTCAAGCCAGGCGTACATGATGTCCATGACGAAATTCACGAAGATGAACACGGACGCGACGAGCAGCACGAGGGCCTGGGTCAGCGTATAGTCGCGCCGGGCGATCGCCTGGACGAAGAGCAACCCAAGACCATTGAGGTTGAACACCTGCTCAGTCACGACGAGACCGCCGAGAAGAAACGCGAACTCGAGGCCGATGACCGTGACCACCGGCAGCATCGCGTTCTTGAGCGCGTGACGGACCAGGATCAGCTTCAGCCAGAGCCCCTTGGCCCGCGCGGTGCGGATGTAGTCCTCGCGCAGGACTTCGAGCATCGACGACCGCGTCATGCGAGTTGCCACCGCCGAGTAGCGGTAGCCGACTGCCAGAGCGGGCCAGATGAGTTGCACCATGTTCTGCCACGGATCCACCCAGAAGGGCGTGTAGACCATGGGCGGGACCCACTTGAAGATGATCAGGAAACCCAGGATCATCAGGATGCCCAGCCAGAACGAGGGCATCGCCAGTCCGGCGATCGAGAAGATCCTCACGGCATAGTCCACCCAGGTGTCCTGCTTGAGCGCCGCGATGATCCCCAGCGGAATCGCCAGCACCGTGGCGATCACCGTTGCCATCAACGCCACTTGCAGCGACAACGCAAAGCGCAGCTTGATCTCCTCGGTGATCGGTGAACCGGTCCACATCGAGACGCCGAGGTCGAGGTGGAGCAGTCGCCAAACCCATAATCCGAACTGCTGCCACACGGGCTTGTCGAGGCCAAGCTTGGCGCGCTCCTCCGCCATCACCTGATTCGACATGCCCTGGCCTTCGCCAGACATGTACTTGGCCTCCACCACGTCACCGGGGATCACGCGCAGCAGCAGGAAGATGATGGCCGCGACGCCGAGCAGCGTCGGGATCATCAGAAGAAAACGCTTGAGGATGAATTGCCACATGATGGTACGCGTCGCGGTTGACGGGCCAGTGCGCCGCCCCGGTAAGGCCGGGGCGGCGTCAGGCGCCTAGCGCGGATCGGGCACTACTGCGAAAGCCACACTGTGTCGAGCTCGTTGTTCAGGTAATGGCTGGGCGTGATCTGCCAGCCGTGGACCTTGCTCGAGTGCGGGATGATGCGGTGCCATTGCAGCGTCATCAGGTAATGCGCCTCCTCGTCCAGCAGCCGCTTCTCGAACAGGCGCACGAACTTCTTGCGCTCCTCGACGTTCGGCGCGCGGCTTTGCTTCTGGTAGAGGTCGTCCAGCACCTTGTCGTCGTAGAAGCCGTAGTTGGCCGGGTTCCTTTCGCGCGAAGTGAACTTGTAGAGATCCAGATCCGGCTCCACGATGTAGCCGCATTGAAAGTCCATGGCGACGTCGAACTCGCCTTTGCGGAGCGTCGCGTAGTAGGCTGCCGCCTCGATGACCTGCTGCTTGACATCGAGTCCGATCTGCCGCCACTGGTCGATCAGCCACACGGCGAGCGGCTCGTAGGGCATCGGGATGCCGCGGTTGGTGAACGTGAATGACATGCCCTCGACGCCGGCCTCTTTGAGCAGCTTGCGGGCCTCGGCGCGCGACGCGTTGATGTCCTTCCAGTAGCCCGCGAGTTTCGCGAGCTCGTCGGGCGGGGTCGCATACGGCGTGCCGGGCACCTGGACGCCAGCCACTTCCTTGACAATGGCGATCCTCTGTAACGCCTTGGATCCCTCGTAACGGTCAAGTGCAAGCGTCAGTGCGCGGCGCACGCGTTTGTCGTCGAACGGCTTCTTCTTGTGGTTGATCGCCACCAAAAGGACGCAATCCCACGGGCTCTCCTGCACCGTGATCTTGTCGCCGAGAGCGGTCTTGAGGGCATCGCGATCGGCCGGAGTAAAGCCGCGGAACTGGATGTGCGCGCGCTCGCCGCGAACCGCGGCGACCTGGGCCGAAGAAGACGAAATGAACAATGCACGGTAGCCGTCGAGATAGGGCTTGCCCTTGTCCCAGTAGTTCGGGTTTTTCTTGCCCACCCAGTGCGAGCCCTTCACGTGCTCGACGAAGATGAACGGGCCCGTGCCCATGATGTGCGTCTCGTACCAGTGCGGGTCCTTGGCCAGGATGTCGGCTTTGTAGATGAAATTCCACGGCGATGCGAGCGACGCGAGGAACGATACCGTCGGCCATTTGAGCTTGAAGCGGACCGTGTAGGGGTCGACGGCCTCGATTGACTCCACGACCTCGTACTGGCCTTTGCGGTCGCTCACCACGCCAGGCGGCGGGAATATGATCTTGTCGTAGGATGCCTTGATATCCTTCGACGTCATTTCGCTGCCATCGTGGAACTTGACGCCCTTGTGGAGTTTGAACGTGTAGATGAGGCCGTCCTTCGAGATGGTCCAGCTTTCGGCCAGGTCGCCCACTGGCTTGGTCCCGCTCGGATCGGTGGGATCCACGCGCATCAGGCCGTTGTAGTGCGGGGCAACCGGATGGATGAGACCGAAGGTCTCTTCCTTGTGACCGTCGTAGGACGGGGGCTCGGATGGAACCGGGAAAACCAGCTCTCCTCCGTAGCGGGGCTGCTGCGCCTGTGCCAACGAACTTCCCGTCATGGCACCGAGCGCGGACAGCGCCAGGGCGAAAATGCCTACATTGCACCTTGCGAATAGATTGCTCATGCGTCTCCTCCTCGTTTGTTGAATCGGCTCCCTGCCGGCATTTTATTAAATGAATTTGGCGATTGAGCGGCGACTCTAACGGCCACCTCGACATACGATAAAGGCTACTGCTGCCGTAGTCAACGACGCTCAGCACTTGATGCGGAACGCCAGCCGCTATACGCGGATACAGGCGACCCGGTGGGCGGGCCGCACCTCCCGAAGCTCGGGAATCACGCCCTTGCATTGCTCGATGGCGATCGGGCAACGGGGGTGGAATACACACCCGGACGGCGGGTTCAGCGGGCTCGGCACCTCGCCGCCGAGCACAGTTCGCTCCCGGGACGCCTCCGCGACAGGATCCGGGATGGGGACCGCCGACAGGAGAGCCTTCGTGTAGGGGTGCAGCGGCTCGGCATAGAGTGACGCCCGGTCGGTGATCTCCGCTATTTTGCCCAGGTACATCACAGCCACGCGATCCGAGATGTGGCGCACGACGGAGAGATCGTGGGCTACGAACAGGTACGTCAAGTTGAAGCGCTCCTGGAGATCCTCCAGGAGATTGATGATCTGCGCCTGGATGGACACGTCCAGGGCCGAGACAGGCTCGTCGCAGACGATCAGGGACGGCTCCATCGCCAAGGCCCGGGCGATGCCGACCCGCTGTCGCTGGCCGCCCGAGAGTTCGTGGGGGTAGCGGTCGGCCATCGACTGGAGGAGACCGGCCACTGACAGGAGATCCCGGACGCGATCGTTCCGCGCTTGCCGCTCCCGCACGATGCCGTGGACCGCGAGCGGCTCGGCGATGATCTGTCCGACCGTCATGCGGGGATTGAGCGAGCTGTAGGGATCCTGGAAAATCACCTGGATTTTGCGCCGCACCGCCCGCAGTTCGGCGGGAGCAAGCTTGGTCAAGTCCCGGCCTTCGAAAATCACCTGACCGCTGGTCGGGCGCTCGAGGAGAAGGATACAGCGGCCTGTGGTGGTCTTGCCGCAACCCGATTCGCCGACCAGGCCCATTGTCTCGCCACGCCGAATGGAGAAGGAGACACCGTCGACCGCCTTGACCACTCCAGAGTGGATGCCTACGAGTCCGCCGCTCACCTCGAAGTGTTTCACGAGATCCCGGACCTCGAGGATTACCTCACCCGGCTGAGAGGGTACCGTGCCCGCGCGGGAAATAGCTGCGGTCACGCTGTCACCGGCGAGGATGCGGCCACGCGCTCCCTGAGATCGCGGGCCACCCAGCAAGCCGACAGGTGAGCCCCGTCGACGACTTCGAGCGGCGGGACGTCGACGGCGCAACGCTCCACGCAGTAAGCACAGCGCGGCGCGAAGGCGCATCCCTGCGGGAGCTGCATGAGGTCGGGAGGCTGACCCTGGATGGGGGCGAGTTTCATGCGCTTGGGCTCGTCGAGCCGCGGTACGGAGCGCAGCAGACCCAGCGTGTACGGGTGACGCGCGTTGGAGTAGATTTCCCGGGCCGTCCCGCGCTCGATGATCTTGCCGGCGTACATCACGTTCACCCGGTCGGCGTAGCGGGCGACAATACCCAGGTTGTGCGTGATCAACACCATCGCGACGCCGAGCCGCCGCGAGAGGCCCTTCATGAGTTCGAGGATCTGCGCCTGGATGGTGACATCGAGCGCCGTGGTCGGTTCATCGGCGAGGATCAGGGCGGGGTTACACGACAGCGCCATGGCGATCATCAGCCGCTGCCGCATGCCGCCGCTGAACTGGTGCGGGTATTGGCGGAGCTGCCGCTCGGCATCCGAGATTCCCACCAGCCCGAGGAGCTCGATGGCACGGGCACGGGACTGGGCGGGCGTCATCCCGAGGTGGATTTCGCACGGCTCCGTGAGCTGGCGACCCACGGTGAGCACCGGATTCAGGGAGGTCATGGGCTCCTGAAACACCATGGCGATCTCCATGCCCCTGAGCTGGCGCATTTCATTTTCCGGCAACGTGAGCAGGTCGCGGCCCTTGAAGATGATCTGGCCTCCCACGATCCGGCCGGCCGGGGCGGACACGAGGCCCATGATGGAGAGCGCGCTCACCGATTTGCCGCAACCCGACTCGCCCACCAAGGCAACCGTCTCGCCTGCTAGCACGTCCCAGGAAACGCCGCTCACGGCGCGCACGATTCCCGCCGAAGTGGCGAATTCAGTGCACAGTTCTCGCACATCCAGCAGTTTTTCCATGGGCGGGGAGTCTATCACGGTCTGGAACGCGCACGGCACCCCCCCGCTGCTCTGCCCGTCGCAAGGCATTGCGGGTGGTGGAAAATACCGCCGAGGGCATGTTTTGCCCGCAGCACCAAAAACGATAAAGGCCTGCATGACTGCAAGCCCTTGAATATTGTGGCGCGCCCGGAGGGATTCGAACCCCCTACCCCTTGGTTCGTAGCCAAGTACTCTATCCAGATGAGCTACGGGCGCCGAGGGACGCGAATTATATCAGAGCCATAACTGACCCGTCATGCCGGCGGAGCTGGTCCCGTGCGCGGCCGGCTTGTTATTGGTAAATCCAGAGCACAACTTACAGTCATGCATCAGTCTTGTACTGTGCCGGGAAGTCGCAGCGTTTGCGCGAGCCATGACGACACCAGGTTTGCGACCCTATCTTCGCAGCCGTTATAGAAGTGATCGCAATTGGACACGATCTCGACCTTGCACGGACCGCCGGCGCGGCTTTGGAATTCTTCGGCGGGATAGCGGTCGCGGGATTCGCCGTCGCCGCGAATACACAGGACCGGGCACTTGATCCGGGGCGCCAGTGCAATCGTGTCAGGAACTTCGGCGAGCCGGTCGAGAAAACTCTCGGCGCTGATCACGTACCACCAACCGGGCATGAACATGAGTTCGCGGGGGCGCCCGGCCTTCACCAGCGCGCGGGCCTGGGCGGAAATTTCTTCGAAACGATCGCCGGCAAGCAGGCCGTCCCTGGCGCCGTCTTTTACCGAGGTCGCGCCGCCGCGGCCGGCCGACAGCAGCACCAGCGCGGGCGTCTGCGGATGATCGACCACGTGGCGCACGCCGAGCATGCCGCCGTTGCTGTGTCCGATTACGACCGGGTGCGGAAATCCGCGCGCCGCCAGCCACGCGGCCGCACTGCGATTGTCGGAGATCGCATCGCGCGTGAGCTGGAAAGCAGCTCCTTCCGCGGCCCGGCTGTTGCGGGTGCTGAGGATATCGTGTCCGCGGCGGTTGAAAGCGAGGCAGGCGAAACCAAGGCGCGTCAAAACCGGCGGCAGAAAGCGCAACGCTCCGACATAGAAATTCATCGTATTGCCATGGAACAGCAGCACGGCGCCCGCGGCCGCTCCGCCGTCAGGCTCGTGGAACGCGCCGTCGAGCGGCGTTGTGTCGGTGGAAATGGAAATCAGCTCGGTGCGCATGCGATTCAAAAGGCCCCGCGAGGGGGCCGTTTGATTATCTGGCGGAGAGAGAGGGATTCGAACCCTCGATAGAGTTTTGCCCTATACGCCCTTAGCAGGGGCGCGCCTTCGACCGCTCGGCCATCTCTCCGTTACCCGTACTGCCAATATTACTGCAGCAAGTTCATCATCCGTTGTCATCGCGCGGTCGCAGGCGCCTTGCGCATGAATTTACGACGGCTGCGCCGTGACCGCCCGGCCATCTCTCCGTTACCCGTATTGCCAATATTACTGCAGCAAGTTCATCATCCGTTGTCACCGCGCGGTCGCAGGCGCCTTGCGCATGAATTTACGACGGCTGCGCCGTGACCGCCCCGCCATCTCTCCGATTAGATTTCGGTGGCTAGCGCCGTTCCAACTATTTGCGGCAAATCTGACTGTCCCCGGCGGCCGGATCACCGCCGGCAAGCGCCGCTCCTGCGTTGGGAGAAACATGTTGGAACGGCACTAGAATAACACAGGCCGTGTCTTCATCAAGTTGCTTGCTCAAGGCCAAATGCCTTGTGCAGCACCCGCACCGCCAGCTCCATGTACTTTTCGTCGATCACGACCGAGACCTTGATCTCGGACGTCGAGATCATCTGGATGTTGATGCCCTCTTCCGCGAGCGTGCGGAATGCGGCGCTCGCGATGCCGGCGTGCGAACGCATGCCGACGCCGACCACCGACACCTTGGCGATCTTGTCGCCGCCCTGCACTTCGCGCGCCTTGATGTGCCTGGCTACCGGCTGCAGGATCTCGAGCGCCTTGTGGTAATCGTTGCGGTGCACGGTGAAAGACAAATCGGTGAGCCCGTCGTGGCCGACGTTCTGCACGATCATGTCGACGTCGATGTTGGCGTCACCGATCGGGCCGAGGATCTGGTAAGCGATGCCGGGACGGTCGGGCACGCCGAGTATCGTGATTTTGGCTTCGTCGCGATTGAACGCGATGCCTGAAATAGTCGCCTGTTCCATTTTTTCGTCTTCCTCATATGTGATCAGCGTGCCTTCGCCCTCTTCCTCGAAGCTCGACAGCACGCGCAGCTTCACCCGGTATTTGCCCGCGAACTCGACCGAACGGATCTGCAGCACCTTGGAGCCCAGGCTCGCCATCTCGAGCATTTCCTCGAACGTGATGGTGTTGAGCCGCCGCGCCTCGGGCACGATGCGGGGGTCGGTGGTGTAGACACCGTCGACGTCGGTATAGATCTGGCACTCGTCCGCTTTCAGCGCTGCTGCAAGCGCGACACCGGTGGTATCCGAGCCGCCGCGGCCGAGCGTGGTGATGTTGCCGGCCTCGTCGACGCCCTGAAACCCGGCGACGACAACGACATAGCCCTCGCTCAAATCGCGCCGTAATTTTTCCTCGTCGATGCTGACGATACGCGCCTTGGTGTACGCTGCGTCGGTCAGGATTCTGACCTGGGCGCCGGTATAGCTGCGCGCCTTGAGACCCAGATCGATCAGCGCCATCGACAGGAGCGCGATAGTGACCTGCTCGCCGGTCGCGACCACGACATCATGCTCGCGCGGATCGGGATGCGCCTGGATTTCCTTGGCGAGCGCGATCAGGCGGTTGGTCTCCCCGCTCATCGCGGATACCACCACCACCAGTTGATGGCCCGCACGCTTCCAGCTCGCAACCCGCCGCGCGACATTCTTGATGCGCTCCGTGCTGCCGACCGAGGTGCCGCCGTATTTTTGGACGATTAAAGCCATGTCACAGCGTCTGATAACTCAAAAGCTTTGAATTTTATCGCATTTCCGATGAAAAAACGAGGTTCGGCGCGCACTGTGGCTGATTGATATTTTGCTGTCCGCACGGAAACCTTATTGAATTTTTTATGTCAATTGAATATTCGATTTTCACCAAGGACCTTGCGATGAGATCAGCCGGAAAAACCTTCAAGCCCCGCCACCTGCGCCAGCGCCTGGGACTCAACCAGCAGGAGTTCTGGTCAGCTGTCGGTGTCACGCAAAGCGGCGGTTCGCGTTACGAAACCGGCCGCAACATGCCGAAACCGGTGCGCGAACTGGTGCGTCTGGTGCATATAGAAGGCATCGATCTCGCGCGTGCGCGCGGCGAGCATTTCGTGATCGCCGACCATCTGCGCAGCACCAACCCCGTGCTCTATCAACGTATCAAGCACGAAATCCGCTCCAGGAACGGCCGCAAGGCACGCTGAACCCGCTGCCCGCGAGGCGATACCGCGAAGCGCGGTGCTATAATCCGCGCTTTTCCGCGTTCGTCTCCACCTATCGATGCGCATTACCCGCAGGCTCGAATTCGACGCCGGTCATCGCATTCCCAACCACGACAGCCGGTGCCGGCATCTGCATGGACACCGCTACGCGATTGAAGTGACGGTCAGCGGTGACATCGTCGCCACCGAAGGCAATGCCGAACAGGGCATGGTCATCGATTTCGCCGGGGTCAAAACATTGGTGCAGCAGCACATCGTCGAGCAATGGGACCACGCGTTTCTGGCTTATGCCAAAGATAAGGTGGTCGTCGATTTCCTGAACTCGATACCCGGCCACCGCACCGTTCTGTTCGATGCGCCGCCGACCGCCGAACATCTGTCGTTAATAGCTTTGCGGAAACTCGAGCAAGCGTTCGCCAGCGCGTACGGCAAACGCGTACGCATAGAGCAGGTCAGGATTTTCGAAACGCCCAATTGCTGGGCGGACGCGGTAAGCGGAGAGATTTAGGGGTTGATGGGGGTGTGGCGGAAGGTGTGAGATTCGAACTCACGAGGGCCTTGCGGCCCTGCCGGTTTTCAAGACCGGTGCATTCAACCGCTCTGCCAACCTTCCGGACGCGGCACGTTTGTGATTGCCATTCATAATACCATGCGTTATCAACTGCTTGCGAAACGGCTTCGCAGAATGATGCAACATCCTTGTCATTGAAACTTTGTGCTGCTTTAGGTAGTCTTACCAACGAGCCGGAAGACCGGCACTATGAGGAGAGGAAAGCAATGCAACCCGAACTGCAGTCCAGCCAGAATTCTTACCAGACGCCGGTTGCTGTCGACCAGGTCGCGCTGCAACAGCAGCGGGTGCTGCGCAATACTTACCTGCTGCTCGCGATGTCGCTGATTCCGACGGGAATCGGCGCGCTGGTCGGCATCAACCTCAACTTCGGCTTCATGCGCGCGAGCCCGATCGTTTCGTCGCTCGCGCTGCTCGCAATCATTTATGGCATGTTTTTCGCAATCGAGAAGAACCGCGACAGCGGACTCGGCGTAGTGTTGTTGCTCGGCCTCACGTTCTTCATGGGCGTCATCCTGGGGCCGCTGCTCCAGGTCGCAATCGGCCTGCGCAACGGCGGCCAGTTGATCGCGCTCGCGGCCGGCGGCACCGCGACAGTGTTCTTCGCGATGGCCGGCATTGCCACCGTCACGCGCCGGGATTTCGGCTTCATGGGCAACTTCCTGGCGGTCGGCGCTATCGTGGTGATGCTCGCAGTGCTTGCCAACATCTTTATCGCAAGCCCGGTGCTGTATCTGACGATCTGCGCGGTATTCGTGCTGTTCAGCTCGGCCATGATCCTGTGGCAGGTCAGTCAGATCGTGCATGGCGGAGAGACTAATTACGTTTCAGCGACCCTGACGCTCTACGTCAGCATATACAACCTGTTCACCAGCCTGCTGCAGATTTTGATGGCTGTCACCGGCAATCGCGACTGACCATAGCAGATCTCGAAATATCAACGGGGTGACCATGGTCACCCCGTTTTTTTGTACCCATCCAGATCGATCCCGATTGTTTTGGGGATTACGGCGTAGTGGCCGTTAACCGGATTTGTCGAAGACCGCAATCGACTCGATGTGCGAGGTATGGGGAAACATATTGACAACGCACGCGGCCGACAGCGCATATCCTTTGGTATGGACCAGCACACCGGCGTCGCGCGCGAGCGTCGCCGGGTTGCACGACACGTAGACGATGCGCCGCGGTGCATCAGCGGCCAACGCCTTGATCAACTCCACCGCGCCGTCGCGCGGTGGGTCGATCAACATGCGGTCAAAGCGGCCGAGCCGTGTCAGGCTGTCGTTATCGATCTTGAATAAATCAGCCTGCACGAACCCGGCTGACGCGCTCAGGCTGTTGCGCTCGGCGTTCAACTGCGCGCGCATGACCAGGCTGCGGCTGCCTTCGAAACCGACCACCGTTGCGCCGCTGCGTGCAATCGCGAGCGAAAAATTGCCGAGTCCGCAAAACATGTCGGCGATGCGTTCACCGGGTTGCGGGCCAAGCTGAGCCAGCGCGCGCCGCACCAGGACAGCGTTAACCGCAGGATTGACCTGGGTGAATTCGGTCGGAGAGAAACCGATGGTGAGCGCAAATTCTGGTAACGCGTAGTGCAACACGCCGTCGTGCGCCGGATACAACGGGATCGCCGACTCTGGACCTCGTGGCTGCACGAAAAAAAACACGCGATGGTGGTCGGCGAATTGCCTGATCAAATCCTCATCATTGCCGCGGAGCGGCTGCAGGATGCGCAGCACCAGTGCGTCGACGCCGTCACCGATCGCAAGCTCGAGCTGCGGCACACGGTCGGGGATCGACAACGAATTGATCAGTTCGCGCAGCGGCAGCAACAATGCCGAGATACGCGGCGGCACCACTTCGCAAGCCGTCATGTTGGCGACATGGCTGCTGCGTTTTTCGCGAAATCCGATCAGGGCCCCGCCCTTCTTCGGCACGTAGCGCGCCGAGAACCGCGCCCGGTGGCGGTAACCCCACGGTTCGCCGTATATCGCCGGCAGCATGCTGTCGGGACGTATCTCGCCGATATGCCACAGGGTGTCCTCCAGCACGCGCTGCTTGGCCGCGACCTGCGCGCGCGCGTCGAGGTGCTGAATGCTGCAGCCGCCGCACACGCCGAAATGCCGGCAACCCGGCGTGGTGCGCGTCGCCGCGGGCTTGATCACTTCGAGCACCTGCGCCAGCTCGTATTTGGGTTTCTTCAGATAAGGCGAGTAGGTGACGATTTCGCCCGGCAGCGCGCCATTGATGAAAATCGCTTTACCATCGGCGTGCGCGACGCCGCGGCCTTCCTGGTCAAGCGACTCAACCCGGATCATATTCAAAGCGGAGCGAACCGATTCGACGCTACTTCGGCCAGAGCTGCAGGAACTCGCGCCAGTGCGGGTCTGGCGACTTCTCGAGCGTTGCGCGCGCCAGGTTGATCTCCTGCTTGTACTTGTCCGGCAGCAGCGCGCCGCGCATCAGCTGGAAGCGCAGATAAACGAGATAGGTATTGGCGACGTCGGTTTCGCAGTAGCTGCGGATGCGCGCGAGCTTGCCGTCCTGCCAGGTCTGCCACACCTGTGAGCCCTCGAGCCCGAGCTTGCCGGGAAAACCCAGCAGTTGCGCGATCTCGTTGAGCGGCACACCGCCGCGCGGCTGATACATCGCAAGCAGATCCATCAGGTCGAGGTGCCGCGCGTGGTAGCGGCTGATGTAATTGTTCCATTTGAAATCGCGGTCGTCTTCGCCCTGGTCCCAGTAGCGCGCCGCGCGTACGCCGTGCAGCATGCCGCGGTAATGCATGACCGGCAGGTCGAAGCCGCCGCCGTTCCACGACACGATTTGCGGCGTGTATTTCTCGATGCCGTCGAAAAAGCGCTGGATCAGCTCGCCCTCGCCGTCCTCCGGTTCGCCGAGCGACCAGACGCGGAAGCTGTCGCGGTCGCGCAACGCACATGAGATGGCAATGACGCGGTGTAAATGGAGCTGCAGGAAATCGCTGCCGCTCGCCTGGCGGCGGCGCTGGAATGCCATTTCGGCGACCTGGCCGTCGCTGATACCGGCATCGATGCCGTGAATCCTGCGCAGTCCCGCGATATCGGGGACCGTCTCAATGTCGAAAACGAGTACTGGACTCAAGAACTTACCGTAACGGCATGCAGGGCGCCGTACTGCGCCGGTTTACTTGCGCGTCCACGCTCCGGCATTATTCTGATAGTACCAGCCGCCTTGCGCCTTATCGATCCAGCGCTGGGCAAATGTCGTGCGGATATCGTTCTCCCACTCCGGCTTGCCGTTGGCGCGCGCGATTTCGCGATATAACGCACTGCGATCCTGATTCTCGGCTGCGACCAGTCCATTGACCTGCTGGCGCTGCGCGAGCGCCACCGCGTTAGCGTCGCGCAACGCGACAAACCCGTCGCGCGTCAGTCCCACCGCTCCGCTGCCAAAGAATGACGCCAGCTCGGTATGGCGCTTTTGCATGCTCGCCTGCAACGCAGAGATCGCCGGCGTATTGACCTCGAGATTGGCCTGCGCCCACGCACCGGAGGCAAGCAGCAACAGCAGCGCCGGCAACCAGCCGCAACGCGCAATATTCATGATCCGCATGTGGCGCTCCTTATTTGGACTGCGGCGTATTGGATGAGGGTGAGGCCGGCTGCTCGGGTTTCTTGAGCTGCCATACCTCATCGATGATCTTGTCGGCCGCCTTCTCCGCTGCCGCAGCGGGAAAATAGATGTTGATAGTCACGCATCCTTGCAATACGAGCGCGGAGGCCAGTCCAGCAGACACGGTCAGACTTCGCATATCGATTCCTTGTCTATTTCACGATTACGTTACCCTCGGTCACGCGCTTCAGGCGTTCGAGCAACTCGCGCCAGCCTACGCTGCGATTGTAGCCCAACACGTTGATCGCCGGTATGCCGCCGCCCTTTACGATTACATATCCCCGCGGCAAATTCTCGATGCCGCCCATCCGGCATACGCCCGCTTCAAGCTTGCAGCTCAGCCCCAGCGCGGAATAGCCAAACGTCTCGAAAAAACGCAGGAAACTGCGCTGAATCGCGGCTGCCGCGCCTGCCCCGCCCAAAGCGGAGATATTCTGCACGGCAGCCTGACTGATGCGTCGAGGGTATTCGCCCGCGCTGCTCCCGACGCGCGCGTCAAAATGCACCGGTTCCCAATTAACGAGCTCGAGAGCTTTTACCTGGGCGTCGACGCGACCGGTGATGTTGCCGAACGAAAACGTGCGCGTCAGCAAATCAAGGTCGAGATTGCGCATGTCCACGTCCGCCGTGAGCCGCGGCACATTCCCCAACGGGCTTTCCAGCACCAGATTCTGCGCTACGATGGTACCGTCGAATACATTGAATAACAACGCGCCATCGACCTTCAGCGTTGACTGCAGGTAACTCACGTTCGGAATCACCGCCGAGAGCGTGCCGTGCATGACCGGCAGGCCGAGCGCGGTCGTAAACTGCTGCATGGATATCGGCGCGATACCGCCACTGAACCTCCAGCGCCAGCCGTCTTTTTCGCCGTTGGCGGCGAAATCGTCCACCGTCAGCCTGCCGTCGAGTACCGGGATCTGGATCTTGCGCATGCGCACTCGCATGCCGCGCATGTCGAGCGGAAGCTCGAACGCGCCGAATGGCACTCGCAGCACTTCACCTCCGTTGACGTGCAATTGCGCGGAAGTCGGCTGCTCGCCGGACCACGGCAATTTGCCGTCTACGCCAAACACGCCGAAACGGCCCTCCTTATCCTCGAGCGACACACGTTTCAGCACCAGGTCTATCGCCGTGATTTTGCCATCGCGAAGCTCGACGGCGGCATCGGCACGACCTTCGCTGCGCAGGTTGCCGAGCGTACTAGCCTGCAGCATAGGTTTCAGCAGTTTTTCATATAACGCCGCAACATCGACGTTCACGGTTTTGAAACTTGCCGCCGAGATCTGTCCGGCCGCGCGATCGAACGCTGCATTGAAATCGAAATCACCAATCTCCGCGAGCGCCAGCTGACCACGCTCGACCATGATGCGCCTGGTATCCAGCACACCGGCAGCGCTCAACACGTGGCCGACGCCGCTCGCAAACAACGGCTGCCAGAATACATCGCCTCTCTTCCAATCGAGCCTGCTCTGCCACTGCCATTGTCCACCGCGCTGTTGTGCCTGCAGCGACAGTGTAGCGGCAATCTTTTCGCCGGCATGCAGCCCGCCGCCGTCGCTGAATCCGAAGCCGGTGAGCGCAATCTCGGCGCTGGCCTGTGCGTTGCTTACGTCGGCAAATACCAGCTTGCCGCTGACGCTGCCTGCATTCGGTTTAGGCCAGGCGGCCGGCCACCAGGAATTAAACCGCGTCAGCAGCCCGTTGCTGACCGCGAGCGTGACGGTGCGCGCAGCCGCGCGTGATTCCAGTGTCAACCGCCACTCCTCGCCCGCCGCCGGTTTGAGCGTGAGATCGAGGTTTTTGGTCAGCGTAGAGTAACGGAAAACGAGCGGGATTTTGACCGGGGTCTCGAGCAAGCCCTGGGCGCAGACCAGTTGATCACGCTCCTGTTTGAGCTCCGGACAGCGGATACGCACGTTACGCCAGCTGTTGCCGGCGATATTGACTTCGGAAATTTGCAGATCAAGCGTCGTTACGTCCGCGGCGCGCAGCACGCCGGAGATCTTGTTCGCCGACAGCAGCGGCCCGTCGATGCGGTCTATCGTGAGCGCTATCTGCTGGGCCGCGGCGGACGCGCCGAATAACAGGCCGATGACGAGGCACCAGTACCGTTTCACCAACACGGCACCGGCAAACTCAGGCAGGGAAAATCCCGGTGGAAAGGTAACGGTCACCGCGATCGCAGATGATGGTAACAATGACCGCGTTCCTGGCTGCGGACGCGACCTGCAGCGCGGCCCATATCGCGCCACCGGAAGACACCCCCGCAAAAATGCCCTCCTCGCGTGCGAGCCGCCGCGTCATATCCTCGGCATCGGCCTGCGACACCTCGATCACGCGGTCGACCCGGCTCCAGTCGCAGATCTTCGGCAGGTAAGCCGGCGGCCACTTGCGGATGCCCGGAATCTGCGAACCCTCGGTCGGCTGGCAGCCGACGATCTGGACCGCCGGAGCCTTTTCCTTGAGAAAGCGCGACACCCCCATGATGGTGCCGGTGGTGCCCATGCTGGAGACGAAATGCGTGACCTTGCCGCCGGTGTCGCGCCAGATTTCGGGACCGGTGCCTTCGTAATGCGCGAGCGGATTGTCGGGGTTGGCGAACTGGTCGAGGATCACCCCTTTGCCTTCGTCGCGCATTTTCCCGGCCACGTCGCGCGCCATTTCCATGCCGCCGCTTTGCGGCGTCAGCACGATCTGCGCGCCGAAGGCGGCCATCGACTGCCTGCGCTCGACCGACAGGTGCTCGGGCATCACCAGCACCATTCGATAGCCCATCATGGCCGCCGCCATGGCGAGCGCGATGCCGGTATTGCCGCTCGTCGGTTCGATCAGCGTAGCGCCGGGCTGGATGTCCCCGCGCTGCTGCGCGCGCTTGATCATCGACAGCGCCGGCCGGTCTTTGACCGACCCCGCCGGGTTGTTGCCTTCGAGCTTGGCGAGCAACACATTGCCGTTTTGTTCATTGCCAGCGCCCGGCAGGCGTTTGAGCCTGATGAGCGGCGTGTTGCCGACGAAATCTTCGAGCGTTTTGTGCATGCCGGTTAGACCGGGGCGCGCTCGATCAGTTTTCCGATATAACGCGCCACACCCTGCTCGACCGTCAGGAACGGCGCGCTGTAGCCGGCGCCTCGCAACGCGTTGATGTCGGCCTGGGTGTAGCTCTGATACTTGCCCTTGAGCTCGGGCGGGAACGGGATGTATTCGATGACACCTTGCCGCTGCATTTCGGCAAGGCTCAACGCCTTTTGACCGGCCTGCTCGCGGCAGGCATTGACGGTCGCCACCGCAACCTCGTTGAAGCTCTGCGCGGCGCCGGTGCCGACGTTGAATATGCCGGATTGTCCGGGATGATCGAGAAAGAACAGGTTGACGTTAACCGCGTCCTCGACCGAGATGAAATCGCGCCGCTGCTCGCCGTTGCCGTAACCGCCGCTGCCTTCGAACAGCTTGACAGTGCCGCTCGCACGATACTCATTGAAGAAATGAAATGCGACTGACGCCATGCGCCCCTTGTGCTGCTCGCGCTCGCCGTAGACGTTGAAATAACGCAACCCGACCACCTGCGCGGTGCGCTCGGCCCAGTTGCGGCGCACGTACTGATCGAACAAAAACTTGGAATACCCGTAGACGTTGAGCGGTGCCTCGCACGCGCGGCCTTCGCGGAATTCGGGGCCGGCGCCGTAGACCGCCGCCGACGACGCATAGATATACGGAATCTCCTCGTCGATGCAGTACTCGAGCAGTTCGCGCGAATAACGGTAATTGTTACGCATCATGTAGCGGCCGTCGGTTACGGTGGTGTCCGAACACGCGCCCTGGTGTGAAATGGCGGCAATCGAGCCGTCGAACGCGCCATTGTTGAGCTCGCGCAGGAAATCATCCTTGTCGACGTAATCGGCGATATCGCAATCGGCAAGATTGACGAACTTGCCGCCCTGCTCAAGATCGTCGACCGCGAGCACCTCGTGTTCGCCGCGCTCGCCGAGCGCCTTGACGATGTTCGATCCGATGAACCCGGCGGCGCCGGTGACCACGATATACATGCGTCTTCAGCCTTGCGTACCAAACAGCTCGTGCGGATGCACCACCGCAGTACCGAATTTCCCTACCTTGATGCCGGCGGCGCGGTTGGCAGTGCGCACCGCGTCAGGCAGATCGCTGCCCGCTGCCAGCATTACCGCTAGCGTTGCAATCACCGTATCGCCGGCACCGCTTACGTCAGACACTTCGCGCGCCAGCGCCGGCACGTGCAGCCGCCCGCCGCGCTCGTACAGCGTCATGCCGTCTCCGCCGCGCGTCACCAGCAGCGAATCGACCTTGAGCTTACGCCGCAGACGCCGCGCGCGCTCGGTCAATTCGCGCTCGTTTTTCCAGTCCCCCGCCACGCCGCGGAACTCGGCAAGGTTCGGAGTGATCAAGGTCGCGCCCTGATAGCGCGAAAAATCATCGCCTTTGGGATCGATCAGCACCGGCTTGCGATGCCGGCGCGCGAGGCCGATCATGCGCGCGATATGGGCAAGCCCGCCCTTGCCATAATCGGACAAGACCACTGCATCGCAGCCGGCGACGAGTTTCGCGTAATCAGCGAGCTTGGAGCGCAGGGTCTCGTGGCTCGGCTCGGTTTCGAAATCGACTCTCAGCAGCTGGTGCTGCCGCGGCCCGATCACGCGCAGCTTGACCGTGGTGTCTATGGTGCGGTCATGGTGCAGGCGTGCAGTAATCTTGTTCTTGCGCAGCAGCGCTGCGAGCCTGCGTCCCGGCTCGTCGCGGCCGACCACGGACAGTAGCGTCACGCGCGCGCCGAGCGCAGCGGCGTTGCGCGCAACATTGGCGGCGCCGCCCGGCCGCTCCTCGCTGCGGCTGAATTTCACCACCGGCACCGGCGCTTCGGGAGAAATGCGGCTGACGTCGCCGAACCAGTAGCGGTCGAGCATCACGTCGCCGACCACCAGCACCCGCGCCTTCTTTATATTCTCGATCCTCAATCCCCGATCCTCAATCATGCTTTAACGTCCGGCCGATACCAGAATACTCGAGGCCGAAACTACGCACCATGGCCGGCTCGTAAAGATTGCGGCCGTCGACGATCACCGGCGTCCTCAAACGGCGTTTGATGTCGTCAAAATCCGGACTCCGGAATTCCTTCCATTCGGTGATGATCACCAGGCAATCGGCGCCGTCGAGCGCCGCTTGCGGCGAGTCCGCGTAGCTAACGCCGGCCAGCCCCGCGAACGCTTGCTTCGCCTGCCCCATCGCCACCGGATCATAAACGACGACAGTGGCACCGCGCTTGACCAAACCCGGCACGATGACCAGGCTCGGGGCCTCGCGCATATCGTCGGTATTGGGCTTGAACGCCAGGCCCCACACCGCGAAAAGCTTGCCGGCGAGATTGTCGCCGAAACGCTGCGTGATTTTTTCGAGCAGGCGTGATTTCTGTCCCCGGTTGACGCGGTCTACCGCATCCATGATCTTGAGTTCCAACCCGGCAGCGTGCGCAGTCTGCTGAAGCGCGCTCACGTCCTTGGGAAAACACGCGCCGCCATAGCCGCAGCCGGCGTAGAGAAAATGGTACCCGATGCGCACATCCGAGCCGATGCCCTGCCGCACGTGCTCGATGTCGGCGCCGAGCTTTTCGGCGAGGTTGGCGAGCTCGTTCATGAACGAAATGCGCGTTGCGAGCATGGCATTGGCCGCATATTTGGTGAGCTCGGCCGACGGGATGTCCATCACGATCATGCGTTCGTGGTTGCGCTGGATCGGCGCATAGATCGCGCGCATGATCTGCGTCGCGCGCTCATTGTCGACGCCGATCACGATGCGGTCTGGGCGCATGAAATCCTCGACTGCCGCGCCCTCCTTCAGAAACTCCGGGTTCGACACCATGCTGAAATCGATTTTCTTGCCGCGCCGCGCAAGTTCTTCCGCAATGGCCGCCCGCACCTGTTCGGCGGTCCCGACCGGCACCGTCGACTTGTCGACCACCAGCCGGTAGCCGTCCATATAACGCCCGATATTGCGTGCAGCGGCGAGCACGTACTGCAGATCTGCCGAGCCGTCCTCGTCGGGAGGCGTGCCGACCGCGATGAACTGTACTTGTCCATGCGCGACGCTCTCGGCAACATCAGTTGTGAAATGGAGCCGGCCGGCCGCGGCGTTACGCGCGACCATCTGCTCGATCCCCGGCTCGTAAATCGGGACGTGGCCGCGTTTGAGCAGCGCCACTTTTCCGGCATCGACGTCGAGGCACATCACGTCGTTGCCGAGTTCGGCCAGACACGTCCCCGAAACCAGACCGACATAGCCGGTGCCTATAATGGTTATTTTCATGCGTTGATCTTGCCTGCAATTTCGCGGTTGATCGCAGCGAGCGCTGCGACCGGATCGGGTGCCTGCGTCACCGGCCGACCGATCACCAGATAGTCGGCGCCGGCGGCGATCGCAGCAGCCGGCGTCATCACGCGCTGCTGATCGTCATTGGCCATGTGCGCCGGCCTGATGCCAGGCGTCACGAGGCAGAAGCCGCCGCCGCACTCGCGCCTTAGCGACGCTGCCTCCCGCGCCGAGCACACCACGCCGTCGAGCCCGCTCGCCTGCGCGAGCTTCGCCAGCTTGAGCGCGGCAGTCGTTGGATCACCGGCGATGCCGACATCGCTCATGTCGCGCGGCGCCATGCTGGTCAGCAGCGTGACGGCGATCACTGCCGGCCGCCGATCGCTGATGGCGACGGCATCGCGCGCCGCTTCCAGCATCGCGCGGCCGCCGAGCGCATGCACGTTGAGCATCCACACTCCAAGCCGCGCCGCCGCCTTGCAGGCGCCGGCGACCGTGTTCGGGATATCGTGAAATTTCAGATCGAGAAAGATGTCGAAGCCGCGCTGCATCAATTTTTCAATCAACGCCGGACCTGCCGCGGTAAACAGTTCCTTGCCGACCTTGAGCCGGCATGACTGCGGGTGCAAACGGCCGGCGAATCCCAGCGCCGCCTCGGCAGAGTCAAAATCAAGCGCGACAATCAATCTCGGATCGCTCACGAGGGCGACTCCTTTTCCTCGGTGCGGCGCGGCGAATAGGTCTCCCATTCGCCGCACGCCGGGCAGTGCCAGTAGTACTGGCGCGCGCGGAAACCGCAGTTGTCGCATTTGTACATGGCCAGGCTGCGCGTGTGCTGGTGCACCAGGTTTCTCACCAGTTCGAGGTCATGGCGGCGCTGCACCGGTGCATCGAGCAATTGCGCCTCCAGCAGCTTGTCGAGTCCGAGCAGCGTCGGGCTGCGCCGCATTTCGTCGCGCACCAGCTGATACGCGGGCTCCGGACCCTGCTGCTCGAGCAGGCAAGTAAATACCACGTTCAGAATATCGAGCGACGGATACTTGCCGAGGAGACCGCGCAGCAGATTGAGTCCCTCGCTGGTCTTGTCGAGCTGTTTGTAGGCCGCGAACAACCTGTCGGCAACCAGCGCGAGATACTCCGGGTTCTGCGTTTCGATGCGCTTCCAGGCGTCGATCGACGCCTCGAAGTGCTTGAGCGCCAGTTCGAGGTCGCCGAGCAACATGTTGGCGCGCACGCATAACCGGTGGTGAGCGAGCGCCTGCGCGAGATGCGGACGCGCCGCCTCAGGCCGCGAATCCATGATTTCCTTGCTCGCCATTTCGCAAAAGAAGTTGGCGATCTCCTTCTGGTGCGATTGCCCGGTCACCACCTCGAGTTGCTGCGCGGTGTCAATCGCCTTCAGCCAGTCCTTCTCCTGCTCGTAAATTTCGAGCAGATACTTGAGCGCAGCCTCTGCGTGCGAGGTGCCTTTCAGCTTGGCGAACAACTCCTCGGCGCGATCGAGCAGGCCGGCTTTAAGGTAGTCCTGGGCGAGTTCGAACAACGCATCGAGCTTCTGCTGCTGCGGCAGATCGGCGCGCTCGACCAGGTTCTGGTGCATGCGGATTGCGCGCTCAACTTCGCCGCGCCGGCGGAACAGCGAGCCGAGCGCGAAATGCAGTTCGATCGTCTGCGGCTCGACCTTGACCACCTCGATGAACGCCTCGATCGCCTTGTCGGGCTGCTCATTGAGCAGGAAGTTAAGGCCTTTGAAATAGGATGTCGGCAGCGCGCGCGATTCAGTCAGCAGATGTTTGATGTCGATGCGCGCGGCGAGCCAGCCGAGTGCAAAGAACAACGGTAACGCGAGCAGCCACCAGTATTCTATTTCCATGCCGTGTCGCGCCGTTTCGTAAACCCGCCGCTATACCGATTCCGCGGTCGCCGGTGCCGCCACCGGGCGGGCGCGACCCCGCAGGTCGCGCTTGAGACCCAGAATCTCGCGCCGTTGCCTGACGATGACAGCGACGCTCGCCAGCACGCCGATCACCATGCCGATGACGAAAAACACCAGCAACACAAACACCAGCGGCGCCTGCCACTCGAGCCCGAGGAAATAACGCACGGCGACAGTATCCGTGTTCTTGACGGCAAAACCGAGCAGCAGCAAAAATACCGCGACCTTGAGCAGCAGAAAGAAGATGCGCATATCACTACATCCTTTCAACCAGGGATTATCAATCCGCGCGGCGCTCGGGCAACAAAAAGCGGCATGATCTTTCGACGATGCCGCGCCATCAATGATTCCGCCGGGATTACTTCTTCAGATCGACGCGTTCGCGCAGTTCCTTCCCGGCCTTGAAATGAGGCACGTATTTCGCCGGCACCTGCACTTTCTCGCCGGATTTCGGATTGCGCCCGGTGCGCGGCGGACGGTAATTCAGGCCGAAGCTGCCGAAGCCACGAATCTCGATGCGCTGTCCCTGCGCCAGGCTCTTCGCCATGGCGTCGAGTATCATCTTAACCGCGAGTTCTGCGTCTTTCGCCACCAGCTGGGGATAGCGCGCCGCCAGCTTCGCGATCAGCTCGGACTTCGTCATGATCGTCCTTTATTGGTCAGTGTTGGCAGTATCCAGCTTGGCCTTGAGCAACGCGCCGAGACTGGTGGTGCCGGCATTGACCGGTTTCTCCGCTGCCATCTTCTGCATCGCCGCCGACTCATCCGCGAGATCCCTGGCCTTGATCGAAAGATTTATGGTGCGGTTCTTGCGGTCAATGTTGATGATCATGGCGGTCACCGCATCGCCTTCCTTCAGATGCGTGCGGATATCTTCAACACGGTCGCGCGCCACTTCGGACGCGCGCAGATAGCCTTCGACGTCGCCGTC
Source organism: Gammaproteobacteria bacterium (assembly GCA_041483135.1). Taxonomy (GTDB): domain Bacteria; phylum Pseudomonadota; class Gammaproteobacteria; order Burkholderiales; family SG8-41; genus PALSA-1004. Next base: position 40,499 of record JBGPFE010000034.1, read on the forward strand.
GAGCGCTATCACCGCACCCTTGGCGTCGATCGACTTGACCGTACCCTTGACGATGCTGTTCTTGTCGTGCGCCGAGATATAGCCGGTGAATGGATCGCCGTCGAGCTGTTTGATGCCGAGCGAAATGCGCTCGCGCTCGACATCGATTGACAACACCACCGCTTCGGTCTCATCGCTCTTCTTGTATTTGCGCACCGCCTCTTCGCCGGGCGTGCTCCATGACAGGTCCGACAAGTGCACCAGGCCGTCGATATTGCCGGGCAGGCCGATGAATACGCCGAAGTCGGTGATCGACTTGATTTGGCCCTTCACCTTGTCGCCCTTCTTGTGGTTCATCGAGAACTCTTCCCACGGATTCGGCTTGCACTGCTTCATGCCGAGGGAAATGCGGCGCCGGTCCTCGTCGATCTCGAGCACCATGACTTCGACTTCGTCGCCGAGCTGTACTACGCGCGACGGGTGCACGTTCTTGTTGGTCCAATCCATTTCGGACACGTGCACCAGTCCTTCGATGCCCTGTTCGATTTCGACGAACGCGCCGTAATCGGTGAGATTGCTGACCTTGCCGAAGAGCCGCGTGCCCTGCGGATAACGACGCGACAGGCCAACCCACGGGTCCTCGCCAAGTTGCTTGAGACCAAGCGAAACGCGGTTTTTCTCCTGGTCGAACTTGAGCACTTTGGCTTCGACTTCATCGCCGACCGCCAGCACTTCCGACGGATGCTTGACGCGGCGCCAGGCCAGATCGGTGATGTGCAGCAGGCCGTCGATTCCACCCAGGTCGACGAACGCGCCGTAGTCGGCCAGGCTCACGACCTTGCCGTGCAGACGAGCGCCGACCGGATAGCGTTCCGCCACACTCGACCACGGATCCGGCATAATCTGCTTCATCCCGAGCGACACGCGGCCGCGCTCGGGATCGTACTTGAGCACG